>NZ_UGOZ01000001.1:0-686875 GCF_900452865.1 Legionella taurinensis | reverse complement strand
TCCCGGGCTCGACATGCCGGGATTGCCGGCTGCACAGAGGTAGGTTTCTATTTTATCGGTTTTAATTAACGAACCTACGCCTTTAAGAACAACATTACCGCCATAGCGTTGTTGAATCTCCGACACAGCCCCGCAACGATCACATTGGATGTCCGCTGTACTTAATCCCAACAGGGCAGCAGCTTCTCCGGGGTGAGGTGTCAATATCCAATTGTCATCATGTTGCGGGTTTTGAGCGAGAAGATGGAGGGCTGACGCATCAATGACCATCGGTAATTGCGACGCAATGACCAGATTAAACAAATGAACCGCCCATTCATCCATGCCAAGGCCTGGGCCAATCAGACAAACCGTCGCTTTGGCAAGCAGCGGCAAAAGCGCCTGCACATCATCAATGCCGACCGCCATCACCTCGGGGAATGCAGCAGGAATCATCACCGCATGTTCCGGACGTGTCGCCACGGTCACCAGGCCTGCCCCCGCACGCAAGGCAGCTGAAGCGGCCAGACAAACAGCCCCGGGCATGCCCGGCCCGCCGCCAATAATTAACACATGACCAAACAGGCCTTTGTGTGAATTGCGTGGCCGAGGAGTTAATAACGACTTTAATTGTTGGCCATGAAGCACTTCAACCTCTGGAACCAGCGAGGAAAGGCAGGTTTCCAATTGCAGCGTATCCACCAGAATAGTACCGCAATGGTCAGGGCCATCCAGGGTCATCAGCCCTATTTTTTTACCAATGAACGTGACGGTGGCCGCCGCTTTCACGCAAACCCCCATTGCTTCACCGGTATCGCTGTTTAAACCAGAAGGAATATCCATCGCCAGAACGGGACAACCGCTGCTGTTGATTTGGGTAATGGCCAAAGCCAAGGGACCTTGCACCTCACCCTGTAACCCGATCCCCAGCAAGGCATCAATAATCACATCCGTTTCTTCATCAATGGGCTCGTCCAAATCCTGGCAGAGAATGCCGGTCGCCACCGTCCGCAAGGCCGCGTGACGCGCTGTGTCAGGGAGTTGTTCAATGGCACGGTATTGATGAATAATCACGCGATAGCCCTCTGCCTGTGCCAATCGGGCCAGAACATAGCCATCGCCGGCATTGTTGCCGCCACCGCAAAAAACCGTCAGGACTCGTGCCGCAGGAAATCTGTTTTTTAAGCACCGAAAAGCAGCCTGCCCGGCTCGTTCCATTAACTCATCGGCCGAAATGGCGAGGCGATGAATCGCTTCGCTTTCACACAGGCGGATTTGTCGGGTGGTGTACAGTGAATGGGCAGGGCTGGTCATGGCAGACTCCTTTTAAGAATCAGTCTTTTTTGACCAACGTTAATGCAGGTTTGGTTTTTCCCCGATGCTCTATTTTGCCCACAGGCGGGGGGGGAGGCGGTTCACTGGTTTCAACACCAAACTCCATACCGCGGCCATTCTCTTTGGCATAAATAGCAATCACTGCGGCAGGAACCACAAAAATCTGCACAGTCTGCCCTGAAAACCGTGCGGTAAACACAATCCGATCATTTTCGAGGTGCAAACCACGGCATGCCTGCGGCGAAATGTTGAGAACGATACGCCCATTGTTCACATGAGCGACAGGGACCTGAACGCCTGGATAATCCGCATTAACCAGAATATAGGGGGTTAAATTGTTATCCACTATCCAGTCATAGATAGCTCGAATTAAATACGGCTTGTTCGGAGTCATATTCAAGCTCATGATTATGCTGCCCTTAGCTGCCTCTCGGTATCCGTTAAACTTAACTGAAACGACTCGCGTTTGAAGATGCGTTGCATGTAGGCATTCAAGGCTTTTGATTTGGCAGGTACATCAATCCCCAATTGTGGAAGACGCCAAAGCAGCGGTGCAAGGGCGCAATCAAGCAAAGAAAATTCGTCGCTGAGGAAATAGGGTTTGTCATTAAAAATCGGCTCCAAGCTGATTAAGCTTTCCAAAAGGAGCGCTCTTGCTTCATCGGCATTGATTTCGGCTCTGATATCCTGCATGAGTCGATACCAATCCTGCTCAATGCGATGCATCATTTTACGGGCTTCAGCACGCGCGACAGGGTAAACGGGTAACAGCGGAGGATGAGGGAAACGTTCGTCCAGGTATTCCATAATGATTCGGGCTTCGTACAATACCAGTTCTCTATCCAGCAACGTAGGAACAGTACCGTAGGGATTAACCGCTAATAAATCGGAAGTTGGCTCGTCACGTTTTGCCAGTAAAATTTCAGCATTGACCCCTTTTTCGGCTAAAACGATTCGAACTTGATGACTGTATACATCATCATTATCTGAATACAAAGACATAATTGTACGCTTCGCTACAATAGCCATCAGCAACTCCTCGTCAATCGTTAGTTCACGCCTAATTGCGCTCAAAGGCAAGCATTTTATCACAATTTGTCGGATGATTGCCGATTACTACATAATTTTATTCTTTTGGGCAAATTTTATTCAAAAGAATCACTTATGCAACCGGCGCCAATAGACTTTCTTGAGCAGGTAGACCAATACCAGAAAAACACCGAGGTAAATCAAAACGCCTTTGCCTATATCATAACGCACCAGCTGGGCGGGTTCTGACACATAGGCTAAGAAAGTCACCAAATCCTGAACAGCACTTTCAAATTCTGCTAAATTCATTTCCCCTTTTTCCACCTGCAGAAGATGCGAGATGGCTGTCAGGTTCGGGTTATTGTTATCATCCACAGCAATGATTTTTCCTGCCAAGGGTTCCAGTACATTGGGCATGGCCACGTCGGGTTTTAATAAATTGTTAGAACCGAAAGGCCGGGTTTTATCAGCATAAAAACTGGTCAAATAGGTATAAATCCAAAACGGTCCCTTTTCTCTTGCACTCAACGACAAATCAGGCGGAACAATACCAAACCATTGCATGGCATCTTCAGGCGGCATGCTGATTTGGATGGGGTCAAATACTTTGGCCTGGGTGAAAATTAAATTACTGAATAGTAAGTCCGTGTCCAATTCACCGTCAAAGGTGGTCAACCCCAGATCATGCGCCATGCGGTTATAACGCATAAACCGCAGGGAATGGCAACCGGAGCAATAATTCATGTACATTTTTGCACCACGCTGCAGACGCGTTTCATCCTGCACGTTGAGGTCGAAGGTTTTTAATGCCACTTCATGGCCAACCGAGGCATGGCTTACCGAAATGAACAACCCAAACAATACGGTCAATAGTCCTTTCATGATTATCTCTCTATCCTGTCAGGGACAGTGCGGTGTGTTTCAAAACGGGTATACAGGGGCATCAATAAAAAGTACCCAAAATAAATGACCGTGCAGAGAAAAGCGATTGTCTGCTTAAGCGGAGTCACAATCACCGTACCAAGGTAACCCAGGACAATGAAACTGACAATGAATGCCGCCAGGGCCAGGCGCGACAGGTTGCCTTTGTAGCGCATGGAACGGACAGGACTTCTGTCAAGCCAGGGCAGGAAAAACAGAATGACAATGGAAGCCCCCATGGCAGTAACACCTAATAATTTATTCGGTATGGCCCGCAAAATGGTATAAAATGGCGTCATGTACCAGACAGGCGCAATATGCTCAGGCGTCACCATCGGATTGGCCGGCGCAAAGTTGGCATGCTCCAGAAAATAGCCGCCCATTTCCGGGATAAAGAAGACGACAGCTGCGAAAGCAATTAAAAAGACAACCACGCCCACCAAATCCTTGACGGTGTAGTAAGGATGAAAAGGAATACCATCCAGGGGCCTGCCTTCCTCATCCACGTGTTTCTTGATGTCAATTCCTTCGGGATTATTGGAGCCGACTTTGTGCAAAGCCACCATGTGCAGGAAAACCAGAATCACCAGCAGCAGAGGAACACCAATCACGTGCAGGGCAAAAAAACGCTGCAGGGTTGCATTAGCGACGTTAAAATCGCCACGAAGCCAGGTGGCCAACGTTTCCCCAATAAAAGGAATCGCCCCAAACAGCGAGGTAATAACCTGTGCCCCCCAATAAGACATTTGTCCCCAGGGCAAAAGATAACCAAAAAAAGCTTCTGCCATCAGCAGAATAAAAATCACCATGCCAATTAACCAGAGCAATTCCCTGGGTTTTTGATAAGACCCATACAGCAGGGCACGAAACATGTGCAAGTAAATCACAATGAAAAAAGCCGACGCGCCGGTCGAATGCATGTAACGCAAAAGCCAACCGTAATTGACCTCGCGCATGATGAATTCCACGGAATTAAAGGCCTGCTCGGAACTGGGCGTATAAAACATGGTCAACCACAGGCCGGTGACAAGTTGATTCACCAAAACCAGTAAAGCCAGCGAGCCGAAAAAATAGAAAAAATTAAAGTTCTTTGGAGCATAATACTCACTGACGTGATGTTTCCACGTGCTGATGAGCGGAAAACGTGCGTCTATCCAGTTTAAAAAAGCGCCCATGCTTGATTATCCTTGTTTTTCATCTTCACCAATAATAACGACACGCTCGCTGACAAAGCGGTATGGCGGCACTTCCAGATTAATGGGAGCAGGAACCCCCTTAAATACCCGTCCGGACAGGTCAAACGTGGAACCATGGCAGGGGCAGTAAAAGCCGCCCGGCCAATCAGGACCCAGGGTATTTTCATTGGGCGTGTATTTGGGTGAACAACCGAGGTGCGTGCACACACCAATCAGCACCAGGTATTCCGGGTTGATGGCGCGGTATTTGTTCTTCGCATACTCAGGCTGCTGGTCGACCAACGAGTCCGGATCGCGTAATTGATCATTATGAGCATCCAGCTGCTTAAGCATTTCCGGCGTCCGTCTGATGATCCACACCGGTCTTCCCCGCCATTCCACTGTGGCTTGCTGACCCGGTTCAAGATGGCTCAAATCGACCTCAACCGGCGCTCCAGCGGCCTGAGCCTTGGCACTGGGAAGCCAGGAGGAAACAAAAGGGGTTAACGCACAGGCCACGCCTACTCCGCCAAGGATGCCCGTACTGGTCAAAAGAAATTTTCGTCGCTGCTCGTCAATGATTTCTTCATTGACTTCATTAGGGGGTTCAGTGTGACCGGGTATGCTGGTGTCTGTCACGGCTATCGTCCTGTTCAAATTCCCTGAAATGCTGCCTGCAGTGAGGAGCAGGTAATGTATCTTCTGTTATATCAAAGAATTAGACATTTGGAAATGCCCGGCCAGACATCCCGGGCCTAAGTAACAGAAATCAGAGCGTCGCTGTCTCGCTGCGGTTCACGCTGCCAACCGAAGATTTCATGGGCTGTGGGTTAAGTCCTTTGATGAATGGAAAAAGAGAGCTAAAAAAAACCCCGCCGAAGCGGGGTTGGAATCGCGATTAACGTTTTGAGTATTGGGTCGCACGACGTGCTTTGTGCAAACCCACTTTTTTACGTTCAACACGACGTGAATCACGGGTCAGCAATCCGCGAGCGCGTAATTTTCTACGGTAAGAAGTGGGATTGGCTTCTGCGTCTTCCGCCAGACCTTCTTCATCATAAGCGACCAATGCACGGGCTATACCCAGGCGAATAGCACCAGCCTGACCAGAGATACCGCCGCCGGTTACTGTAATGTAAAGATCAAAATTGTCTAATTGGTCAACAGTCTCAAGGGGCTGACGAACGATCATGCAAGACGTTTCACGGCCGAAATATTCTTCCAGCTTGCGATTATTAATGGTGATTTCACCTTTGCCCTGGCGTAAAAACACACGAGCCGTTGAACTTTTTCTACGACCAGTGCCATAGTATTGCTGCATTTCAGCCATAATACTTATTCCTCAATCTCTAGTTGCTTAGGTTGTTGTGCAGCATGGGGATGCTCATTGCCTGCGTAAACCTTTAATTTTCGATACATTTCTCTACCTAAAGGATTTTTAGGCAGCATGCCCTTTACAGCCAGTTCGATAATGCGCTCGGGCTTGCGGGCCTGCATTTTTTCGAAGGATTCTGACTTGATACCACCCGGGAAGCCGGTGTGATGATAATACATCTTGTTTTTGAATTTTCGGCCTGTTACTGTCACCTTTTCAGCATTTGTTACAACGATATAATCGCCTGTATCAACATGCGGGGTATATTCAGGCTTATGCTTGCCTCTCAAACGACGTGCAATTTCAGTAGCCAGGCGACCTAATGTTTTATCACTCGCATCGACTACGTACCAGTCACGTTTGACTTCGTGAGACTTGGCGCTAAATGTCTTCATTAATTAACTCCGTACCGCCTACATTGGTAATCTTTCAATCTTGGACGGGCGATTTTAACCAAAACTGCAATAACCTACAAGTCAATTACAAATAAAACTTGTAATTAATGGTCATCAATAATTAAAGTTCTTGTTTAACTCCGATACAACCTCGTCGCAGATGCCCCGCTGGAGCAGCTGGATTTGAATACAATTTGGAAGAAAACAATACTTATAAACCCTCGAAGAATACTGAACTATGAATCATTTTTCAAGTCCTGTTTTCTTTTTCCAGTTCAGAGGCGTCTAAACCGCCTTTCAATTCCCTTACCCCTGAATCAACAGGCGCTCCACCGTGCCATTCTTCAGCAAGTGAGTATCAATAATTTCATCGATGTCTTCAAAGGATGAATAGGTATACCACACGCCCTCGGGGTAAATTACAACGCAAGGCCCCTGGCTGCAACGGCCGAGACAACCGGATTTGCTGACACGGATCTTGCCGGGACCGTGAACGTCAAGTTCCAGCAATCTCTCTTTCAGATAGGCAAAATAAGGCTCGCCACCGTGATTGGCGCAGCAGGTTTTACCTGCCGGCTTCTGATTGGTGCACAGAAAAACATGTCGGGTGTAATGATTCAACGGTTACTTGCCTCGTTCTTCAATTTTTGTTTTTAACTTCAACCCGGGTTTGAAGGTCACCACCCTTCGGGCAACGACTGGAATTTCTTCCCCGGTCTTGGGGTTTCTGCCTGGACGCTGCGGTTTGTCGCGCAGGGTAAAATTACCAAAACCAGAGAGTTTCACATGCCTGCCGTTTTCTAAGGCATGGCGAATGGTTTCAAAAAACTGTTCAACCATGATTTTGGCTTCCGGCTTGGGCAGCCCCAATTCATTGCATAATGTTTCTGCGATCATTGCTTTACTTAGAGCGTTCACGATTACTCCCTCAATGTTATAGCAAATTTCTCATCCAGTTTTTTGATTATAGCACTGATTATCTCATTGATCTCATGATCAATCAGGGTGCGCTTATCGTCCTGCAGGGTCAGAGCGATGGCAATGCTTTTCTTGCCAGCCGGGATTGAACCGCCGGTGTAGACGTCAAATACATCAAATGATTTAAGCCAGCCGTTGGCAACTGTACCCTGAATCAGGGCTTCAATGTCGGCCACAGAGACATGCTCATCGACAAGGAGGGATAAATCGCGGCGGATTTGCGGGAATTTCGAAATCGGCTGATACCTGACCGGCTCTACCTGAACCAGCGATGCCAATGTCACCTCAAACAGGATGACTTCGTCGCTAACATCCAGCGCCTGTGCCAATCGAGGGTGAAGCACACCGCACCAGCCGATGGGTTGCCCATCCCGCATTAAGCGGGCAGATTTACCGGGGTGAAGCGCGTCATGTTCTGCTTTTTGGAAGGCAATGTCTTTAAGATGCAACGAAGCAAACAGCGCTTCCAAATCCCCTTTGGCGTCATAAAAGTCAAAAGCACGCGTCTGCTCAAGCCAATTTAACGCCCCGCTCTGGCCGGTTAACAGTCCGGCAAAACACGCTTGCTCGGTCAGCTTGCCGTCCTTCACGTCAAAAATAACGCCGTTTTCAAAAAATTTGATCGTTGGCTGCTGGCGATGGATGTTATACACCATCGATGCAATGAGGCCAGGCCACATGCCCGCCCGCATCTGCGACAGTTCCGAAGAGATGGGATTAAGCAGGGTCATGAACTCCTGAGCCGGGTAAAGGGCAGCCTGCAATTCAGGGTCAACAAAGCTGTAGCTGATGGTTTCATGATAACCGCGCGCCATAAAAAACTGTGATAATTGCTTGCCCAGGGTTTCCAGCGGATTAATTATGCCGGCCTGCACGGTGGTAATCATTTTATCGCCAGGAATCCGATCATAACCGTATAAACGCACGATTTCTTCAATCAGATCAACATCCAGGCGCATGTCAAAACGGTGAGTCGGTGGGGTCACTTTCCAGACGGCGCCCTGATTATCAACCGTCATGCCCAGCCCCTGCAGCATGTGCAGCATCTCCTGGGGTCCCACCTCAAGGCCAGTCAATTGTTTAACCTTGCCGGGTTTCAATTCAATGACTTTGCTTTGCGGTAAGTATTCCGCCTGGCTGACCCGCGATACCGGACCGGCCTTTCCGCCTGTGATATTCAGCAGCAATTCGGTAGCCCTTTCAATGGCTAAGCCTTGTAAAGCAGGATCCACACCCCGTTCAAAACGCTGTGAGGAATCAGTACTCAAACCGTAGCGACGTGCAACGCCAGCAATGGTAACCGGATTGAAGAATGCACTTTCCAGAAAGAGATCGACTGTGTCTTCTGTCACACCGCTGTGGGCGCCGCCCATAACTCCGGCAATAGCCACTGGCTGGCTGGCATTGGCAATGACCAGTTCATTGCCGGTCAGTTCGGCCTGCTGACCATCGAGCAACTCGATCACCTCGCCGTTCTGACTCTTTCGCACCCGGATGCCACTGTCGACCAGTCTTAAATCAAAAGCGTGCATAGGTTGCCCAAGTTCCAGCATCACGTAGTTGGTGATATCAACGACCGGATGAATGGTGCGAATCCCTGAACGGCGAAGTTTTTCACGCATCCACAAAGGCGTTTTCGCCTGCGGGTTAATGCCGCGGATAATGCGGCCGTAATATTGCGGGCAACCTTCCCTGTCGAGCAATTCGATGCTGATTTCTTCATCAATGGCGGGCGGGCAATGAGCCGCGGCCGGTTTTTTTAACGGTAACCGGCTGATGGCCGCTACCTCGCGGGCTATCCCCAACACACTCAGGCAATCCGCACGGTTGGGAGTCAAATCAATGTCCAGTACCTGATCATTAAGCATCAGGTAGTCTCTAAGATCCTGTCCTATGGGAGCGTCTTCATCCAACTCGATGATGCCCTCTGACGCATCCGCCAACCCCAGTTCAGACGCAGAGCACAGCATGCCCTGTGACAGTTCACCGCGCAGGGTCGATTCCTTGATAGTCAATCCTCCCGGGAGTGTGGCGCCCACCTGGGCCAAAGCCACCTTTAAGCCCGTGCGGACATTGGAGGCACCGCAAACCACTTTAAGTCGCTTGCTGCCTGTATCCACCTCACACAAAGTCAGCTTATCGGCCTGCGGATGGGGCGTCGTCTGCTTCACCTGCGCCACAATGACTTTATCAAAAGCCCCGGCCACCGGATTGACTGCGTCGACTTCCAAACCTGCCATTGTTAAAAGTGCAGCCAGTTCTTCTGCGTTTTTTGCAGGATTTACCCATTCACGTAACCATAATTCACTAACTTTCATCGTCAATACCTGTCCACTGTTTGGAGACTTTCCATCCGTTGCCGAGCTTGGCAACGACTAGAATTGCTTTAAAAAGGTTAAATCGTTTTCAAACATCATGCGCAGATCGTCAATGCCAAAATACAGCATGGCCAATCGGTCCATACCCATACCAAACGCCCAGCCCTGATAGTCTTCGGGTGAAATATTCACCGCTGCCAACACGTTAGGATGCACCATGCCGCAGCCTAAGACTTCGAGCCAACCGGTGAATTTGCAGGAACGGCAACCTGTTCCAGAACACTGGGTGCATTCGATATCGACTTCCGCTGAAGGTTCTGTAAAAGGGAAATAAGACGGCCTGAATCGTAATGCCAGCTCGCGGCCAAAAAAAGCAGCGAAGAAATCGTGCAGTAAACCACGGAGTCCAGTTAAGGTCGCTTCCTTATCCACCAGCAATCCTTCAACCTGATGAAACATGGGGGTGTGCGTTAAGTCGGAATCACAGCGGTAAACGCGTCCCGGCGCAATGAGACGCAGGGGCGGTTGACGGTTTTCCATAGTGCGGATTTGCACCGGGGACGTGTGCGTACGCAGTAAATGGCCATCACCAAAATAAAAGGTATCATGCATCGCGCGCGCGGGGTGATGTCCGGGAATATTCAATGCTTCGAAATTGTAAAATTCAGTTTCAATTTCCGGGCCACTGACGATATCGAAGCCTAATCGGCTGAAATAATCATTGATGAATTGCTTGACCTGGGTGACTGGGTGCTGAGAGCCATACTTGGGCTGCCGGCCTTTTAAGGTGATATCAATGCGTTCTGATTCGAGTTTTTTCTGGAGCAGATCTTCTTTTAATGCCAGCATCTTTTCTTCAATCAGCGCGCTGATGGCTTGTTTAGCCTGATTAACCAATTGACCTACGCGCGGCTTTTCCTCGGGCGTCAAGGAGGCTAATCCTTTCAGAATTTCCGTAAGCCGGCCTTTCTTACCCAAATAGTCAACACGTATTCCTTCCAGCGCATTGATATCCTGGGCCTGGCGGATGGCTTCCGACGCATGTTGCTGCAACTCGATAATATCTTGCATGATTTTGCCTACATGTAAAAAAGGAGGCCAAAGCCTCCTCGTTATTCAACAAACACTCAGTTCATTTTGCAAGGGCGGCTTTCGCTTGCTCAGCAAGAGCTGCAAATGCAGGTTTATCATAGACAGCCATGTCGGCGAGGATTTTGCGATCCAGCTCGATTGTGGCCTTTTTCAAACCATTGATCAGTTGGCTGTAAGAAATACCGCACTCACGTGCCTGCGCATTGATACGGGTAATCCATAAAGCACGGAACTGACGTTTTTTCTGGCGTCTGTCGCGGTAAGCATACTGGCCTGCTTTGATAACGGCCTGCTTGGCTACACGATAGGTCCGGCTCCGGGCACCGTAATACCCTTTGGCTTGATCTAATATTTTCTTGTGACGGGCTTTCGCAGTCACACCACGTTTAACTCTTGGCATTTTCTATCCTCCCCTTAACTACCATGCAACATACGAGCGGCCAACTTGGCATCACAATCTTTCAACCGACTGGACGCAACACGCAAATGGCGCTTTTGCTTGGTGGATTTTTTAGTGAGGATGTGGTTCCTGTAGGCGCCGCGACGCTTGATAGAACCACTCGCTGTCTTACGGAAGCGTTTACTCGCTCCACGATGTGACTTTAACTTAGGCATAAAAATATACTCCGCATTTTTATTTCGCTACATACACAATGAAGTGACTGCTGGACAACTGGGGTGATTACATCCCGGACGTCAGAAAACCACTCTACTTTTTCTTAGGCGACAACACCATCAATAACTGGCGTCCTTCACGTTTCGCCTGCTGTTCAACCACGCCGTATTCGGCGGTGTCTTGTTGCAAACGTTCCATGATCTTCATACCAATATCCTGGTGAGCCATTTCACGACCACGGAACCGCAGCGTGACTTTGACTTTGTCCCCATGATTTAGGAAACGTATCAGGTTGCGTAGCTTGACCTGATAATCCCCATCTTCCGTCGTAGGACGGAATTTCAGCTCTTTAACTTGAATCTGCTTCTGCTTTTTACGTGCTTCAGCCTGTTTTTTACTCAACTCAAAGAGAAATTTACCATAATCCATGATGCGGCAAACAGGAGGTTTGGCTGTAGGTGAAATTTCCACCAAATCTAAACCGCTTTCCTCCGCTGCGCGCAACGCTTCACGCGTTGAAATAATACCTGCTTGGTTGCCATCAGCATCAATTAAACGTACTTCGGGTACATTGATCTGTTCATTAACTCGTGCGCGATCACTATCACGCTTGTTTGTTACACTAATGGTCTTATCCTCCAAACTTGGGTTTACATGCGGCTCTTCGCAGCGATTTCCTGCTGCAGAGTTTCGCCAATTTTATCAATAGTCATTACTCCCAAATCAGCTCCTTCACGAGTCCGGACAGCAACCGAGCCGCTTTCGACTTCTTTGTCGCCTATTACCAGCAAATAGGGAACCTTTTGCAGAGTATGCTCGCGAATTTTAAAGCCTATTTTCTCATTTCTCAAGTCAAAATTTGCGCGAATGCCTTGTTTTTGCAAAATTTCGGTTACTTTCGTCGCAAAAGCATCCTGCTTTTCACTGATGGTCAGCACCATTGCCTGAACCGGCGCCAGCCACAAAGGGAACTTCCCAGCGTAATGTTCGATGAGAATGCCCATGAAGCGTTCAAACGAACCTAAAATGGCTCGGTGCAGCATGACCGGTGTTTTTTTACTGCCGTCTTCCGCGACATAACTGGCCTCCAAACGATCCGGCATGGAGAAATCAACCTGAATTGTACCACACTGCCAGATACGGCCTAATGAATCAGCCAGAGAGCATTCAATTTTAGGGCCATAAAAAGCGCCTTCGCCCGGCGCGTCAATCCAGGTAATGCCGCGGCTGCGCATCGCGTCCTGCAAAGCACCTTCCGCTTTATCCCATACGGCGTTACTGCCCACTCGTTTTTCAGGGCGCAACGCAAGACGGTACTTGATTTCATTAAAACCGAAATCAGCATAAACCGATTGCACAAGCTCAAGCATCATCGTCACTTCTGACTGAATTTGTTCTTCCGTACAAAAAATGTGTGCATCATCCTGCACCATGTTGCGTACCCGCATCAAACCATGCAGTGAGCCGGAAGGTTCACAGCGGTGACAGTTGCCAAATTCGGAAAAGCGCAAAGGCAAATCCCGATAACTCTTTAAACCATTATTGTAGACCTGAACATGGCAGGGACAGTTCATGGGTTTGACTGCGTAATGACGGTTTTCCGTCTCCGTGACGAACATTTCTTCACGGAAATTATCCCAGTGACCTGATTTCTCCCACAAGGTTCTATCCACCAATTGGGGTGTTCTGATTTCCTGATAGCCAAAATGACGCAGGCGCTCCCGCATGTACTGCTCAAGCATTTGATAAATTGTCCAACCCTTCGGGTGCCAGAATACCATTCCCGGAGCAATTTCCTGAAAATGAAACAAATCCAGGGCCTTGCCCAGTTTGCGATGGTCGCGCTTTTCAGCTTCCTCAATGCGATGCAGGTAACTTTCCAGCGCTTTTTTATCACCCCAGGCCGTACCGTAAATGCGCTGCAGCATTTCATTATTGGAATCACCGCGCCAGTAGGCACCGGCCACCTTGGTGAGTTTAAACGCTTTTAAACGGCCGGTAGAGGGCACATGCGGGCCACGGCATAAATCTTCAAAGTCGCCTTGTTTGTAAAGGGAAATCACTTCACCGGCAGGAATGTCGGCAATGATTTTTGCTTTATACTCTTCGCCTAAACCACGAAAATAGCGAATGGCTTCATCACGCGGCATTTCCCGCCGCGTGACGGGGTAATCGGCTTTGGCCAACTCGGCCATTTTCGCTTCGATACGTTCGAGATCGTCCGGAGTAAATGGACGGCCAAAGGCGAAATCGTAATAAAAACCGTCTTCAATCACAGGACCGATGGTGACCTGAGCACTGGGGAATAAACTTTTCACTGCCTGGGCGAGCAGGTGGGCAGTCGAATGGCGGATAACCTCAAGACTTTCTTCCTGTTTGTCGGTAATTAACAGCAAATCACTGTCATTTTCAATGATAAAACTGGTATCCACTAATTGATTGTTGACCTTGCCGGCGAGCGTGGCTTTAGCCAGGCCCGGGCTGATGCTGTTAGCCACATCAAAGACAGAAACAGCCTGTTCAAAATGCTTTATTTGACCGTCAGGCAGTTTAATGTTTGGCATGTTGTTCTCCTTCCCCTACCAGGCTCTCATTTATACTGAATTTAGGGATCGATAGCAATCGGGTTTTACAAACGGTCATTGGACCTCTCCCATCCATTTTTTTGTCAAACGCCAGACCAAAAAAAAACCCTGCAAAGCAGGGTTAAGATGGTAGGCACGAGTGGGATCGAACCACCGACCACCACCATGTCAAGGTGGTGCTCTACCACTGAGCTACGTGCCTAGAATTCGTCACTATTTGCGAATGGCGAGATTATATAAAAGCTATCTCGACAAAGCAAACATTATTTTCATCCCGCCATCCGCCTTATCCCTTGAAAAACAAGCCAGGCCCCAGGGCCCGGCTTGGCGAGGTTAACCGCTATGGTTAAACCACTTCGTTCTGGAAGGTGAGGCATTCCCTGCATCACCCTCCTGCTGGACTGAAACACTGGGTTTCGCGGCAATGGTAGCAAACGCCACCGATTTGTCAACCGTTGATTTCCAATCGAAACCACCGGTTTCGTTTTGTTATGATTTACAGCCAAACTCAAGCTTTGCTACACTCCATTCATTTACCCTTGAAGTTGAAGCATGGACAAAACCGGTTTAGCCAAACAATTTGCCTGTCGTCTGAAGGAGGCCATGATAAGTGCCGGCCTAACCTCCACCCGTTCGACTTCCGGCGTCTGTATTCATCAACTGGCCGAAATTACCCGTTACTCCTTACAGATTTGCCGGCGCTACCTGCGGGGGGAAGCCATTCCTGAACCGGTCAAGCTGGTTGAAATGGCCGAAAAATTAAATACTTCACCGGGGTGGTTGCTTTTTGGTGAGTCCTACCCTTCACAAAATGCGCAAAAACTGACAATTGACAAGAAACTACTTCACTATATTTTTTTACAGGCCGGGGCTTTATATAATGCCGCTGAAACGGAAGATACTGCGGCCTTTCTAACCAATCTGGTCAATGATGTCAGTTTGATCAGCGCCTCTGAGGAGCAATCAAAAAAGATCATTGATCTCGCCCTCTCTTCCGTGACTTACTTTAACCATTAGCATGGACGTCACAGGAACTCATGAATACCGGCTGCAACCCAATAACACCCCACCCCCAACTTCTGGAGATGTTGTTTGCCTGCAGGCAACGCAGCGCGCGTGTGTTTAACGATGTGCTGGGCCTGCACGACGTGGATCACCTTGCCATAAGCTTCATCAGCCCACAGCAGGAACTGCTTATCCTGTCTTCCACACCGGCTCTCGAATTTAATCTCTTCAGTCAGCCCCTGTGGCGCTTCGATCAAAGTTATTCGCTTGCCTGGATGGCCAAACAGGGCTTTGCCGGGTGGCAGAGTCTTTATCATCCGGCCTGCTACCACGAATTGTTCTACTACAAACAGGTAAAAACCCATTACCGGCGGGGGCACTCATTGGCCGTTGCCTTTAACCATCGGCCGCTGGTTTTTTCTTATGCCAGCCGCAAGGACACTGAGACAGGTGACATCAGTCGGGATCTCTGGAAAATGGGTTTTTACTGTGCGCAGTTATTGCAACCGCTGGTAGAACCATTGGGGTTTTAACACGACCAATGCAAAGCCAACCGCCTTACGGCGGTTGACTTGACGCGATCAATTCGTACAGGCATAGGAGGGGTGGGTTGCGATGACATTTTGATAGAGTTCGAGGGTTAAATCGGGAATGCCATCCCCTTGTTTCGAGTCGGGATTGCCTTCTCCGGCCTTGCTGTTAAGCGCCACAGCCACCGTGATGTTATTGCATTCACTCCAGACGTACATCACGCGGTAACCCAAGGTACTCCCCTCGTAAACCCAGAAACGGGTTTTCATTGATTTATCGTAATAGTAACCCACGCCGAGTCCAAACCCGCGCGGATCATCGGCAGTGACCGTGTCGATGGGGTTGCCCGTTTCCATAGAGACGACCGATTTTAATTCCTGCAAGGCTTTTTCACGGTGTTCAGGACGAAACAATTTGCCATGGTAGAGGAGTTGCACCCAGTGAATCACATCCGGCATGTCGGCAATGATAGCCCCAGCGCCGCCTGCCCAGGATAAATTATTTTCAGTGATGTCCACCAGCGCTTTTTTATCGGTGTCGTAAACATAGCCATGCGCCATACGCGGCATGACTTGCTCATGCACTTTCTCGCCTTCCGCACCCGCGGGGTAAAAGGTGTTTTGCAGGTGATGCGGCTTGATAATCCGCTCCTGCAATTCCTGTGCAAGTGGATTGCCAGTCACCGTTTCAATGATGAGGGCCGCGAGAATATAATTGGAATTGGAATAATCAAAACGATTCTTTGGCGGAGGCGGCAACGGTTTGTTAGGAGAAGCATAATTTAAAAGCTCCGTGTCAGTCCATTGCATTTTAAAATCAGACTCGTCTTCTTTCTTTCCAAATTCGTCACTTGCGGTGTAATTAGGGATGCCGCTGGTCATGTTCAGTAATTGTTCAATGGTGACGTCCTTCCAGTGGGGGTATTGCGGCAACCATTTACCCACCGGATCCTTAATGGATAATCGCCCCTCGCCTTCCAGTTGTAAAATAATCGCGGCCACAAACGACTTGGTTATGCTGCCAATCTCAAACAGGCTGCTTGAATTGACCGGCTTATTGTAGGGTGAGCGCCCGCTGACGCCTGCATAAAAGCCATAAACAGAGCCCTTGTCAGCCCCTTTTTGCTCAGGCAAAAAAACAGCAGCGGCAATCCCTGTGACATCTTCGGTTTTCCCTTTGTGGGCCAAATAATTGTCAATGACTTTCTGCAACCCCTGTTTCGACAATTGTTCACTGTCATGATTAGCCATTGTGGGGATCACATACCCTGCTGCGACAGTCAATAAGGCTAAACCAAGAATTTTATTTTTCATACCCTATCCTTATAGTACAAGCGACATGATGGTCGCTAAAGACGCCAAGCTCCCGTACGAGTATGGCATAACTTAACAGAGCACTCCATGTCAGCCTGAGTTGGTTGGTTTTTTTTGCGATAAGGTGCGCAGGGTTTCCAGCGACTCGGCGAGCTCCGCGGTTCTCACCTTCTCCAGACGACCAATCGCCGCAAGATCAATGGCGACCCAATCGCAATGAGGGTGCGGCAGCGCCTCAACCTGATGGCTTATCGCGCGCAGGTAGGCAACCTTAGTCCCCAGGTCGCTGGAATAAAAACAAGGATTATTTTTGCCCGTCCCATATTTGTAAAGGGAGAGTTTTCTAGGCAGTACCTGGTGAACAAAGGTGGACGATTGAAACGGCAGATCGTCCCGGCAATATTCATTGGCTACATGGACAGGTACGTCGTATTGAACCTTACCAACTTTTAACCAGGCTTGATGTTGTTCCTCCGTGTCCTCCTTGAGGCGTCTGATGTCCATGTACTCTTTCATTGCGGCTTTAAGCGGGGTGAAATTAAAACCAGTCGAGCCTTTCACTTTCACTCCGTGTTGCGTGTAACTCACCCCATTCTTATCTATGTCCTCACAGCGCTTAAGCATCTCGGCGCTCGTATTGGCATCCATGTACTTCTCAAGCATGCGGCGCATGTGGGTATCCTTTGCCCAGTAGGCGTACTCATAGGCAGTTATCTGTTTGAAGGTTCGCAAAGAATAGTCAGTGACTTTACCCGGGTCTAGCAGTAATTCAGGATGCATGGCCACGATGGCCTCTGCCTTTTTCTGGTTTCCCATGACAACATGCTGTAGTAACCGGTCAACAAGTCTCGCTGGCTGCAGGAAGGTATGGGGTTGTTTGTGGGTTGTAATAAAGGCACTGATATCCTTCTCTGTAAGATAAGAGCCAATGACATTCAGGGCATCCTTTGGCAGAGCCTGAAAATAGGGATAGCAGGTCAGATCTTTTATTGCTTTGGGTAAATTGTTAATCGCCGATAAATCACTGACTAATTCCAACTGTTCATTCGACGGCAAATTAAAAAAATCACCTATTTTTTTCCGGTATTTTTCCAATTCACTGGGAGTAAGTTCTGTTTTTCCATCCATCCATTGTACTGCTTTCTCCTGTAAGGTTTGAAAATGAAGGGAGTGTGTTTCATTTTTGGAGAGTCCCATTGCTTACCTGCCCGGCTTTATTTGTGAAGAATATTATCGAAATGTTCATTATATAACATCCAGGTAACCAAATGGTATAAAACTTGCCTGCCTTTGAGGATGACGTCTATGAACGAGGATCACGCATGAGCGACTTTAAACCCCAGCACATGAATGCCACGATGGATGACCTTCTTGGCAACGGTGACAAGGGACGCTACCTGTTCCTGACAGGTTCGGATGAGAGAGCACAGCAGATCAGCGATCGATTTACTGACCCTGTCGTCAAACGCCACCCTCGCCAGCATAATTTTTATTTAGGCACCCTACCGGGCCAAAACGGCATTATCGACGTCGGCGCCATTTCCACCGGAATGGGGGGACCGAGCGCCGACATCATTATTAATGAACTGGCTGCATTGGGCGCCCGTCGTTTATTACGTATCGGCACCGCCGCCTCCCTTCAATCTGAGCGGGTCAATGTCGGGGATCTGGTCATCGCTACCGGCGCCGTTCGTGACGACAAATCCTCCTGGGACTACATTTATCGTGAATACCCGGCCGTGGCTTCTCTGGAATTTCTAGTCGCCTCAGGCCGGGCGATTAAAAAAAAGACGCTTCCCATTAACGCCCATTTTGGCCTGGTGCATTCTAAAAGTTCGCTGTTTGCACGGGAATTTAATTTAAGCCTGACAGAAGAAAACCGCCATTACATGGAGGGGATACGTCAGGCTGGGGTGTTGGCCACCGAAATGGAATGCGCCCAGCTTTTTACCTTGTCGTCGTTATTGTCTGCACGTCAGCAGCAATTGCACCCGCAAAGCCAAGCTCAGAACATTCTGGCAGGCGCCATTCTTGCCATCATTGGCGATGACAGGGTGTCCTTTTCCGATAACAAGGAGGCAACAAGCCGCGCCGTGACTGCTGCCATTGAACTGGGTTTGGAAACCATAATGGAAATGCAGGCGATTGATGAAAACCCGCACAGCCTGTTTTAGCCGGTTCGGCCAACTAGAAGTTTTCCCTAATCCTGGCCAGTTGATCAACGCTTTCTTTGAGCATGGTACTGAAGGAGTGGAGATCATCACCGCTAAAACCGTATTGATCAGGACCAGTGGTCATGCTGACCAGGGTTTTGATCGCCTCAATGGCCTTTTGCACTTCCTCCGCGAGGGTTTGCAGGCGTTGGCGTCGTTCGTCTGTTTGTGGCGTGGCAGGCTCCATCGCCAACGCGTCCATTTTAGCTTCAATTTCAACCTGAAGGCCTTTTAATTTTTGATTAAGACGCATGATATTATCGTGGGTCTCTTTATCCACATTCTGAATTTGAACAGCTGGATTATCACTCATTCTCTATCTCCATCATCACGCAGTTTATGTATTTAGATTAGCGTATGCAGCCTGGTTTGTCAGTCTGGCAATAAATGCTATCATTGTCTTTTTTACGAACAGTGCTCATCATGTTACTGCATTTGTTATTCATTATCGGGATTTGTGTTGAGGCCATGACCGGCGCCATTGCGGCCGGGCGCAAAAAAATGGACTTTTTTGGTGTGATGGTGATTGCCTGCATCACTGCACTGGGTGGTGGAACCGTTCGAGACATGTTGTTTAATACCCATCCAATAACCTGGGTCGCTCATCCCGAATACCTGTTGTACACCTGCCTTTTTGCCTTCCTAACCATTTTTATTGCCAGCTCATTAGCCCGTATCATGAAAGTCTTTTTAATTCTTGATGCCTTAGGCCTCTCTACGTTTGTGATCATTGGTACACAAAAGGCGCTGGCCAATGGGTTAACGCCGAGTATTGCCGTCATCAGCGGCATGTTAACCGGCATCAGCGGCGGGATGTTACGCGACATTCTGTGCAACGACATTCCCTTAGTGCTTCGCAAAGAACTTTACGCCGTCATCGCACTGGCTGGCGCCGTACTGTACATTACCCTTGAACATTTTCAAGTCAGCAACCATTTGACCATTTTAATCACCATGGCGGCCATTTTTGTCACGCGATTATTGGCCATTTTCTTTCATATTGAAATGCCAAAATTTGATTACTCTGCCAGTTTAAGCAAACGGCGCAGGCAATAAACAGGTTGTTTATTGCCATTCCTTCATCAGGCTTCGCGGACCTCGCGAATGACCACGTCTTCAAGCGGCACATCGCCATGCCCCATGCGTTGGCCTGTTTTGACTTTGACGATTGCATCGACCACATCCATGCCCTCAACCACTTCGCCAAATACGCAGTAACCATAGCCCTGCGGATGCTCCCCGGTAAAATTCAGGAACGCATTATCAACCACATTGATGAAGAATTGGGAGGTGGCGGAATGCGGATCCATGGTTCTTGCCATGGCAATCGTCCCGCGCTTGTTCGGCTTGGCATTCTTTGCTTCGTTCTGGATCGGCGCATTGCCTTTTTTCTGCTCCATGTCCGCGGTCAACCCACCGCCCTGGATCATGAATTTATCAATCACGCGATGAAACAGGGTATCGTTATAAAACCCGCTGCGAACGTACTCCAGAAAATTATCGGCGGTGACCGGGGTATTTTCCTTATCCAGTTCGACATGGATATCGCCCATTGACGTTGAAATAATGACCATTGTTACTCCTCTTCAGTTAAACATGACGCTCGTCATTGGACGACGATAAAATCAAATCACGCATTTTAGCACAAACATCGTGCATGACATGAATATTATGAATACTCGCCAGGGCGGTAAATAACGTGGCTTTCTGTTTGAACAGATGGTGCAGGAACGCCCGTGAATAATGTCGGCAGGTGTAGCATTGGCATCCCGGCATGACTGGGTTATCGTCCTTGGCATAATGCGACTTTTTTATCTGGATCCGTTGATTTTCATAAGGGCTGTCAAACTTAAGCCAATGCCCTTCTTTAATCACTTCGCCGCAATACAAGGCGCCATGGCGGGCATTGCGGGTAGGCGCCACACAATCAAACATGTCAATGCCTTCTTTGACGACATCGAGTAAATCCTGGGGCGACATGCCAACCCCCATGGTATAACGCGGTTTGTTTTCGGAAAGAAACTCATGGACCCAACGGATGATTTCGACCGTTTTTTCCATATCAAAGCCAACGGTTTCCCCGCCAATTGCCACGCCGTCGGTAGTGACTGAGCTCACAAACGCGGCACTCTCCCGGCGTAACTCCTCGTAAATGCCGCCCTGGATAATGCCAAACAAGGCCTGGGAATACCCGTAGCGTGAATGGGGATGTGCCTGATGGTAGGCAATGGATTGTTCCAACCAGCGGTGGGTGCGCGTCATGACCTGCCGTGCTTCCTCCCTGCTTAACGCATCGGGTGTGCATTGATCAAAAGCCATGATGATATCCGCACCAATGATTTTCTGGGTTTCAAGCGACATTTCCGGGGTCATGTGAATAACCCGATCGCCATCAGGCAATTTAAAATGCGCCCCCTCTTCATCAATGGTACAAATCTCCTTGTTTCGTGAGAGGCTGAATACCTGGAAACCGCCGCTATCGGTCAACATCGGCCCATGCCAATTCATAAACGGGTGCATGCCGCCTGCTTTTTCAATGACTGTCATTCCGGGTGCGCAAAGCATGTGGTAGGTGTTGCCGCCCAGTATGATTTGACTGCCTGCCTGAATTAACTCTTCAGGCATCATATTATTGACGCCGGCACGGGTTCCTACCGGCATGAAGACTGGCGTGATGAATTCGCCATGGGCTGTTTTAACGCGAGTCACCCGGGCTTTATTGTGGGGATAGGCGTGCAGGACTTCGCAGTGAAATGAACTCATGATGGGTTAATGCCTGTTGTAAATAAGCCATGATAGCCAAGTGCGCGCCATTTGACCAGAAGCTCTAGCGTTTGCTCAACACTAGCCAGTTAATGACTCCGGCCAGGATCATGGCAAAAAAATAAAGTGCAGACCAGGCCGGCATGGACAATCCCAACCAGGACCAGGTAATCTCGGCACAGTCCCCAGCGCCTAAGAGCAAGGCATGCACCACATCCTGCCAGGGAAAATAGCGGATTAAGACATCCAGCCCCGGCAGGCAAGCCGGGGTTTGTTCCGGCGGCAGGGATTGCAGCCAAATCTGGCGCGCTGCAAAATAAAACCCCGCCGCCGCAAAAGCAATGATCAATCCCGCAATGTATTTTCCGCCACGGCTCATTCCCCAAAACCAGGACATCATGGTGAAAGCCAATAAGGCCATGACACTGAAACGCTGCATCAGGCAAAGGGGGCAGGGCGTCAAGTCCTTGACCAGTTGAAAATAGAAGGAGGCCGCAAGCACAAACAGGGTGACAAACACCAATAACAATTGCCAGTAACGGTAAAACGTAGAATTCATGATTGGGGCAACATGTATAAAATCGCGTTTTTAATGTCCTCGTCGCTGCAATCCACACAGGTTCCTTTCGCCGGCATGGCATTGATGCCCTTGATTGCGGAGGCTGTCAGACCATTGATGTCTTTTCGAGCGGCAATGCGTGCCTTCCATTCGGCTTCGACACGAAATTTAGGCGCCCCGGCCACACCGTCACGATGGCAGACACTGCAATACTGATCATAAACCGCCTGCCCCGGCTCCTTTTTTTCTACGGCGGCGGTCTGCACGGGCTGCGTGGATGGGGTTTGCGCCTCCCCATCTTTCTGGACGCGCACGCTGCCTACCGGTTTGATGCGATTAATGATTTGCTGCTTGTCAAAATCATCCACCGCATGGACGCCTGATGATAAGGCTATGAGCAAAATAAGAATGCCAAAGCGCATGGCGTATTCCTCATAAAATAAATTAATCAAAATGATACCGGCAAGCTGGACACATTTCCAGTCAAGTCACCCCTGAGTTGGCATTAAAGCAACAGCAATTCCTCAGCATCCACCTCTTCAAGGTGACGATGGTAAGAGAGTATTCTGTCTTCCTGGACATCAAACAATGCCTTGCCTTGGACATAGGCATAATAATAGGTGTCCTCGCCCTTGAGTGGATGGGCAGGCACGAGATTATTCTCCCAGTTTGAATTTAAACTGTTGACCTGCCAGAGGCAGGGGATTTTTTCCCCGCTTAATAGTTGCTCCAGGACCGGCCCATTCAACCCGTTGTCACGCGCCAGATCATAGTGCAACCGTAAATCCGACTGGTTTTTTACAATCAGGAAGCTCACACGGGCATCATCATCCAGTAACAGGAAACTGCCGGAATTGTCCGCAAGGTAATATTCGACAATGCCCTTTTCTTCGCGCAATTGCTTAAAAAATTCGGCAAAATGTTTATCATGAAGGCAACTTGGCGACGTCACTGACAGCATGTGCACGATCATTTCCGACATCGCCTGAAAATACTGCCATTGCAGTTCATAAATGCTCTTCGTGATCAATTCGGCTGCCAGCGGATCACTTTTCTGAATGTAGCGATGGATCAACCCTTCATTGAAGGCTTCAATTGCTACTTTTTCATCCGCCTTACCAGTCAGCAGTATTTTTTTAATGTTGGTGTCGGCAATGCGGCGGCAAAATTCAATGCCATCCATGCCGGGCATGGCATAATCCACAACCACCACGGAAATTTCCGAGAACCGCTGAGGGTTGTAAATTTCAGCGTGAATGGCCGCCAGATTCAAATTGATGGTTTGATTGGTCAGTGGGCAATGCTTGGCTTCCGTGTATTCGCTTAAGCAGCGCTGGCTCAGCATCTCGGATTCACCCCGTTTCCTGTGAATGCAATCCAGTGCATCAAACGGGGAATCGAACATGCGATAAGCCAATCCTTCATCCAGTTGCAACACGAAATTCAGCAAAAAATCGCGGCTGTCGTCTATAAACAAGGCAGTACTTGGAAAATAACAGGTGGGAATTGAATAATGTTGCATAGCTCCTCCTGAGCAAGCGTTCCAATAACAATACCAGTTATAAGCGCTGACAAAATGGTATTTACTGCGGAACAGGTGATGTCCGTGTCACCTGACTGATCAGGCCTTACAACGTGTCTATAAAAAATAACATAGGCTAATCTTTTTGCCAAATAAAAATCAGTCGTACTTGGGAAATGTCAACAAGAATTGAGTGTAGGCCCCTTCCTGCGATTCACACTGAATATCTCCCCCAAAACGCTGCATGACCAGTTTGCAAAAAGACAATCCTAGACCCGTTCCCATAAACGTGGTGGTATAAAAATGATTAAACAAACGCGCCAATTGTTGTTCAGACATGCCTTTTGCGGAATCCCTGAAATAAAGGAAATTGCACTTTTCCCCTTGCTCAGCCCAGATCACCACATCCCCTTTTTGCACCGTGGCGATGGCATACAACGCATTTTTAATGAGATTAAACAACACATGCTGCATTAACAGCCTTGACCCGTAAAAATTAAAATCGCCATGCCAGCTGATGAGCTGACGCTCTTCCGCGCTTTTGAACGGATAACGTTCCAGAGCCTGCTCAAGGCAATCCGCAATGGAGCAGGCCTCCAGTTTACAGTTTTGCAGCGAGTTTTCACGGCCGGCTTTAACCAGCAGCATGTCAATGATGGTATTGGCATAATCAATTTCACTGACGATGCGCTCATGGATGCCGGCTAATTGTTGCAATCGGTTGGGCCTAATGGCGTTGTTGAGCAACCCCTTTTCACTGGCTAAATGATAGGCTTGAACGAGTTGCGGCGAATACCGCGCCATGGCTACAGCCCCGCTTTTAATGCCGAGCAGCGGCGTTCGCAATTCATGCGCAATCATCCCGGCAGCCGCTGCCATCCCGTCCAAACGCTGCTGTTGCAGCATGGCCGTTTTGTAGTTTACCGTTGAACCAACAATAATGACAAAGCTCACCACTAAGAGCATTTCGACGTGCTCTTCGCCAAAATAGACCATGGGCGCTGACAGGTAATGGCAAAGCAGCGCCAATCCCCAACCCAGCACCAGCAGAATAATCATCGTCGGCACATCAACGAGCAGTACCAGAAGAAACACACTGCATAAAAGTGACATCGCCGATATCACGCTGGCATGGCTCATTAAAAAGAAATAGGCGTAAAAGAACGGCAACGCATAAAGAATGGTTATAAACCAATACCAGGGCAGGTACGGCTTTAATCGCAACGGCCAGTAAGGCGTTAAGGCCAGACCCAATCCCAGCAGGCTTGCAACAAGCCTTAAACTTAAATTTTCATAGGGTTGCGGGAACCAGTCTGTCCAAATCCAGTAGAATAAAGGGAATCCTGCAAAAGCAAGTATTCCTACGGCAACGAGCTGGTGTGCGGCATGCGACAGGCTGCGCTGCATTGAATGATCAAGGTAGGTCACCGCCTTTTTGAAATTGCCCATCCGCATCCCTTCAGACTGACTGTAACAGCAAGAATTGACTACCGCCCGGTCAATGTCAAGCCTAAGCCGTGACAACAGGCGCCCTTCATCTTACGTAAAAATTTGCATAAACGGCGTGGCGCAATGACCCCTTGGATATTATACTAAAGACAGGTTATAACTTCCTGTTTCTTATAGGAACAATTATCGTCCGTCACTTCACGCGATAATGGATATTCAATCAAATTCAACAAGGACTTGCCCATGACTAAACACCGTGATGACGCTCATCCCTCTTTGCCATCCGAAGCAAGGCCTGAGCGTCCTGAAGCAAAAAGCGAGTCTCGTCGTTTACACTGGTCGCCGCTTTCTTTTGCCGCCCTGGGTGTCGCAGCCCTGTCACTGATTTTAGCCTGGTATGCCCTTTCAGAGTCCCGTCAGTTCAACGAAGAGAAGCAGCGTCTCCAGACGGCTTTTGAAACCCTCAGCCAGGAGCAGCAAAGCCACGTGCAGCAGCTTAATCAGTTACAACAACAGCTTAAAAGCGCGCAAACCCGGTTGCAGGAGCGCCTGACTGAGTTAAACACCCACGTGAACACCGCCATGGCACAGCGTCTCTACCAGAAGCAGGATTGGGTCTTGCTTAAGGCGCGTTATTATCTTGAACTGGCGCAAATCAATGCGCATTGGACAGACAATCAGGCAACCACCGCCGCTCTTTTGCAACAGGCCGATGAGTTGCTGAAAACCCTATCTGATCAGCGCATCTATGAGATCCGTCAGGCCATTGCCAAAGAAATTGCCGATGTGAAATCCTCCCCCACCCTGGATATTGCTGGATTAATGAGCCAGCTCGATGCCGCGCAAAGCCTCGTATCCAAGTTACCGATTAAGCAAAGCATCAGCAGCCCTTCTGCTAATACGCTGCCCGCTGCTCAACAAGGGACACCCTCCGCCTGGCGAGAAAGGCTCAGGGAAAGCCTGAACCTCCTTGAAAAACTGGTCGTGGTCCGCCATCAAACGGACGACATCAGGCCCATTCTTTCACCGCTTCATCAGGCCTTGCTCAGGGAAAGCATCCGCATGAATCTGCAGGAAGCCCAGTGGGCATTGCTGCAGAATAATGAGCAGGTTTATCAGCAATCGCTGGCCCAGGCATTGAAAGACATCCACCGCACCTTTGAAAAAAAGGCGCCAGCCACTCAATCGTTGGTCAACGAACTGCATGCCTTAAAACAAACGGCATTAAATCCCGCCCGCCCGGTGATTGGTCAATCCCTGCCGCTTTTGAATCAATTGATTGAAAGTAACACGGCCGCCACGCCTTCTGCCGCTCAACCGGCTTCCACCCAAGAGGATAATTGATGATGATACGGCTCTTTTTCATTTTCATTGTCCTCTTAGCCTCCGTCTGGCTGGGCATTCAGTTAAGCCACGACCCGGGCTATCTGCTGATTGCTATTAACCACTGGACTGTGGAAACCACCCTGTGGGTCGCGATAATCCTGGCGTTGCTTGGTTTTTTTCTGCTTCATTACCTGCTTCTTTTGGGCGCCCGCTTAAGCCGCACTCCCCGCGCCTACAAGGCCTGGCGGCATAAACGGCGTACCCAGCATGCACAGGAACAGACCCGGCGCGGCTTGATTGAATTCAGTGAAGGCTATTGGTCGGAGGCCCGCAGTAACCTGATAAAGGCCCTTCCCAATGCGGAAACCCCTTTACTGAATTACCTGACTGCTGCGCGTGCGGCGCAGGAAATGGGCGACAATCAACTGCGCGATGATTATTTGCGCGAGGCTCAGCAATCCATGCCTGAAGCCAAAATTGCCGTTGAATTAACCCAGGCTCAATTGCAGTTGGCCAACAAGCAATGGGAACAGGCCCTGGCCACGTTAAGGCACCTGCAGGATTTAGCACCTAAACACCCTTACGTTTTAAAACTGTTAATTCATCTTTACCGGGAAGTGCGGGATTGGCCGCAATTGATTGCGCTTTTGCCGGAATTGAAAAAATACCATGTGCTAACCGGTGCCGACTATGACAATTTACGGCATCAGACTTACCTGCAGGCCCTGTGCGATCTGGCAAAAGCCGGTCAAAGCGAAGCCTTGACCCAGTTGGTAAACAGCCTGCCCAGGGCCTTGACTCATGATCCTGAACTGATGGCTGAATATAGCCGCTACTTAGCCAAACAGGGTCAGGAAACACAGGCAGAATCCATTTTAAGACAGACCCTGCGAAAACAATACAGTCCGCTTTTAGTTACCCTGTATGGGCAGTTGAAGGTCAGCGAATCCCAACTGACCTTCGCGGAATCCCTGTTAAAAAAACACCCCGACTCCCCGGAGTTGTTGCTTTGTCTCGGCCGATTAAGTACGCACAATCATTTATGGGGAAAAGCGCGCACCTATTTTGAAAAGAGTCTGGAGCTGGAACCGACACCCCAGGCTTATAACGAGTTGGGTAAATTGCTGCAGGAATTAAATGATGCAGCAGGTGCCTGCCAGGCCTATCGACAGGGGTTAACGCTGGTCATTAATAAAAAGTAATCATGGCGCGCCTGGAGTCATACGCACGACCCCGCCGGAGGCCCTGTTTTTCTGTCTCATAAAGGCCACAGCCCACCATAAGGCGCAGTAAAACAAGGCATAGAGCAACGAGGCATTTTCTGCTTTCGCCCAGCCAAACAACGTCCGGGTGATCATCAGTTTTGCACTCACCACCGTTCCGTCAGCCAGTGTCCATTTTACCATTGCCTGGAGTTTTAAAAACAGGACATGGAGAACATAAACCGCCAGCGCCTGGGTACCCAACACCCTGAGCGGTTGCCCCCAGGATTTTAAGCCTTTGACATCCATAAGCCAGTAACAACCGCTGAAAAGGAGTAAGGCCACACCACCCGTCCACAGCACGTAGGAGCTTGTCCATAACGCCTTGTTAATGGGAAAAAGCAGGCCCCAGCCCCCCCCGACAAGCATTAAACCCAACCCGCTCAGCAGGATGAGGAAGGTTTTTTGAGCAGGGCGCGATTCGCCCAGCAGCCCTACGCCTAATAAGTTTCCTATCAGGGCCGTGGCGATTGCAGGAAGGGTACTCAGTAAACCTTCCGGATCAAAAAGCCCGCTATATAAATGAGCCGGGGCAAGTAACACACGATCAACATACCCTACCCAGTTTCCCTTAAGGCTTAAGCTAATGAAACCCTGGTCAGGCACAGGAATAAAACAAAGAAGAAGCCAATACCCCAGCAATAAAGCAGCAGCGATAAAAGCTTGAGCTCTTACTGTGCAGGTTAAATACAGCAGGGACGCCGCAAAATAGCACAGGGCAATACGCTGCAATACACCATAAACGCGCAGATGCGACCAATCAAAACGGGGAAAGGCATTAAGCAGCAGACCAATTAAAAACAGCATGGCCGCACGTTGCATGATTTTTGGCAGCAATTGCCTGACAGTAAGACCGCGTGACTGGGCATATGACAAGCTGAACACAGCGGACGTCCCCGCCACCAGAATAAAAAACGGAAAAACCAGATCCGCCAGGGTACAACCATGCCAGAGGGAATGCTCAAGCCAGGGATAAGCCGTTTGGTTTCCAGGACTGTTGACAATGACCATCAAAGCCACTGTCAATCCGCGAAACACATCCAGGGCCATGCAACGCGCCAGTGTTTTCTGCAATTGTAATTAATCCTTTTTAAGTGAACGCTTCAAAGCAACGATGTGCCGATACGCCTCGTCAATGCGTTTTTCGCTGATTTCACCTGACTTGACTTTCGCCTCAATGAGATCAACCAGGGCTTTGGTTTCCTGAGGCTTATCGCTTAACTGATTACCAAACATAATCATGTCAGCGCCGGCATTAATCGCCAGCGTCACTGCCTTCTCAAGACCATAATGATCGCTGATGGCTTTCATTTGCATATCATCGGTGACAATCACGCCATCGAATTTTAACTTGTCACGTAAAAGTCCGGTTAGTACTTTATGGGACAAGGTCGCGGGTAAACCCGACTCGTCGAGTTGACGGTTAACGATATGAGCAGTCATGATCATACCGCAGGAAAACGGTTGATGCAGTAATTGTTGATAAGGGCGTAATTCCATGGTTTTCCAGGTGTGAGACACATCGACAAATCCGACATGCGAGTCAGCGGTCGAACTGCCATGACCGGGAAAATGCTTGTAGGCGCATTGCAGACCATGCGCCCGTAAATGGCTGGCCACGACACCGGCATAATGAGCCACCACCGTGGGATCAGAGGAAAAACTGCGGTGCAATTGACCAATTACAGGGTTATCCGGGTTTACATTGACGTCAATCAACGGGGCAAAATCCAGATTAAAGCCGTTGCGGGTTAAGGTCATCGCCATGGTTTCGGCGAGTTGATGCGCCTTGGCCTCGTCTAGTTTCGCGAAAGCCTCCGCTGAAGGGATAGCTGGAAAGCCGTATTTCGCATCCAGGCGGTTCACTTCGCCGCCCTCGTAATCGACTGAAATCAACAAAGGCAAGGGTAGGCGATGGTGGAGGCGGTTGGCCTTGTCTGCGGCACGCTGCAGTGTTTGGTTTAAGCGTTGAACCTGTTTGGGACTTTCAATGTTTTTATTAAAGGTCTCGGTTTGGTCGCTGTAGTCAAATAAAATCACCCCACCAATGTTTTCTTCTGCAATGGCCTGAAGGATGGGGGAGTGCGCCCCCATGGTTTTTCCCTCAAAACCCACGATAAGCATTTGTCCAATCTTGTCCCGCAAACGGCTGTCTGCTGCCGCCGTTTCGCTGATCGTGAACAGACTAAGCACCACAGCCAATGCCCTGGCTAAATAGTTCATCGCCGCCCCAAAAGGTTAAAAATTTAACAAATAATATCAAAATAAATCACAGCAGGGCAATTAAAAATTAAGAAAGAAGTTATTATTCAAGGCTTAAGGTCAGTTTCACCCGCGTATAGACACACTGAAACCCTGCTTTTTGGCAATTTAATTCAGACACCGATCCGGGTGCGGTCGTCACCGCTGCAAGCTGAACGCCCTGCTCTTTTGCAAATTGCAGCCGGCTAAAAAGCAGGGCTTTTTGCAGGCCTTTCCCCCGGTAAAGAGGCAGGGTACTGGTCACGCCCAAATCACCAATGCCATCGTGAATGGCGATCGTTCCTCCCGCCACCAGGTTGTTATCAACCAGGGCTGCAAATGCCGTGACATTCGCTGCACTGGCATAACGATAGAAGTGCTCCTCTGCTTCCAGGCAGTTGAAGCCATGCGCAACCACGCGCGCCCAGGCACTCATTTCCCTTTTTTCCACCGGGCGGATAAGGCAGGAGGTATTGTTTGAATGCCATTGCACCCCCTGCTGCCTTAAGTCAATAATCGAAATGGTATTCATTTCCGTTAACCGGTAACCCCGTTTCCCGAGTTGCAAAGGCAACCAATGAGGCACTAAGGGGCAAAGCTCGATGTCCACCTGGGGATGACCCTGTTGGCGATAAAAGTGTTCTATGTCTGCAATGTCATCACCAAACTGGTCTCTTTCAGTGGCAAACCCCCAACCAATCACCTGCGTCAGAAACGAGTCTGTTCCAGAAAAACAGGCCGCCCCGCCGGATATATTCAAAACAGCGTGCACAGGATAGGAGCAGGTGACATCGATGTGAGTCTGTTTGATGCAGTTTTCAATCAGAACAGCGGTTTGTTTCGATACCAGCATAGCATCCAAGATCACGATTACAGGGGCGATAGCATAGCATTTTCTTGAAGCCACATTAAGGGGTCGACATGAACGGCCGTGATTTTCAGATGCCATAGCCAGGGTGTAGTGCTGCAACCCAAGACTAAAAAAAAGCATGCCAATAGTCTAAAATAAAAATAGCCCCTGATCGGATTGTTGTAACGCATGGCAGTAAAAATTAACCCTGAACGGTTGATTCGCGCATCAGGAAATGGCTTAATCAACACCGTTCAATCCCTTTGCGATCCCCTTAAGTCGATTCACATTCCACAGGATGTATTGGACCAAGCCGTTTTGAGCGCCCTGCAGGGAACGGTTCATTTTAAGGACACACATCCCCTAAAAGCTGAGCAGTGCTGGCAAATTGTTGACCGGTTATGCCATGTCCGATGCAACGACCATCATGTCAGCGAGGAATGCCTCGACAAGGTTCTGCTTGCGGCGGTTGCGGCGCAACGTACCGGGATAGTCAAAAGTCTTTTGCATCTTAAGCCCCCTCCTTTGCCCAGCATTGACGCCATCCACGCTGGCTTGCAGCAAACGATCACATTGCATTCCTCACACAAATGGGAACTGATGATCGACTTATGCCGCATGGGAGTCAGCGAAGACGGGCGTACTCTGGTTTTTACAGAGCTCGCCAAAGCCTTGCAATGGCAAGCCATTGACAGTCTCTATGCTGCGGGATTAAGACCGCAGCAAGTCGGTGTCGATTTCATGCTTCATCATGCGGCGAAAAACGCACAATGGGATGCTTTTCAGACAATAATCGCCCTGCAGGAACCTGGCAGACAGGCTGCAGGTCAGTTTTTAAAAATGGCCGTCCGTGCCGGACAACGTGCGGTTGTGTTGCAACTTTGCAAGTTGACTACGGATAACGCCATTGCGAAAGACATTCTTTTGGAAGCCATGGCCATTGCCACAGCCACCAAACAACCTGCGATAGCCTTCTACCTTAAAGCCCACTTTATTGCCTCGGACTGCCTTAAACCGTTGACGGCTGTTTTTTCCCTGTTGAAAGACTATCTCCCGCCGGAAAATCACCACAGCGGGTTTTTTAAAGCAAGCGAAGATTCGATTGAACGCCTAAAAGAGGTGGTGCTTTCCATGGCCAGAGGCGATGCACAGGACGAAGAAGACAGTCAAATCATCCGCGACATCGTTTTTACTTTGAAAAGCAACCCCCTTTACCTCACCGATTTGCCCTTCATTGCGATGGTCAATTACATTGTCGAGCACTACACCGATGATCACTACGTGGGCCATTCTGGCACCCACACCTTACAGTAAATAACCGCCAAGCCTTCATCCCGGACACTCATCTCCCTGAAAATAAATATTTTTTTAGGCGGATTGACAACGCTTTCGCCCTCCCCCATTATTTATTTTCACTTTACGGAAGCGGTATTAACAACAGAAGGACCGATAATGAAAAAGAAAGCGTTGGTGTCGTTAATTTCTGGTTTGGCGTTAACTTCCTTTGTCCATGCCAGCCCTATTGGCGTGACCGTGGATATTTTCTGCCCTATGGCGATGGGAAGCAACGCGTTAACCAATTTCGGTGATTACATTGCCGGTTACGGTTATGAAAATTTATTGTCACAGAATAATCTGATTTATTTTAAATCCGATTCCGTGCCCACCGACTTACCGGCACAGTTGACTAATTATTTCAATGAGATGGTTAATTACAACAGTACCACAGGCCGTGTCACCTGCGGTTACGTCAGCAATCTGCCGACGGAACCCCGCTTTACCGTCTCCTATTACCTGACCAATGGCAAAGGCGGTGCGGTGCAATGGCAATCCGGCAACTCCATTAATATTATCCTGCCCCTGGGCATCACGGCTTAAGTTTTTTAGCGTGCCTTTCAGCTACGGAATGGCACGCGCTTACACAAGGCCGGTGTTCACATTCGATTGTTATGAAACTTTCGGCTGTAGTCATTGACTGTTTCAACCAGTGCCGTGACGTGTTCAGGCGGAATGTGAGGAAGGATGCCGTGGCCGAGATTAAAAACATGGCCAGATCCCTCACCGTAATCGTCCAGTAATTGTTTGGTTTTTTCGATTATTACAGAGGGAGGTGCCAATAAGGTCACGGGATCGAGATTACCCTGCAAGGAAACCTGCTTTCCTACGCGGCGTTTCGCGTCATTAATGTCCGTGGTCCAATCCAGCCCCACACACTGGCAACCCGTTTCCGCGATAGTCTCCAACCATCCCCCCCCGCCTTTGGTAAAAAGAATGATGGGAATATCCGGGGCATGGTGTTTAAGATAATGGACGATGTTCTGCATATAAACCAACGAAAACTGTTGGTAATCCCGCGTTGAAAGCACCCCGCCCCAGGTATCAAAAACCATGACCGCATCCACACCGTGGCTGATTTGTGCGTGCAGGTAAGACTGAATGGAGACTGTTAATTTGGTAAGCAGCCGGTGCAGGACCTCCGGAGCGCTGTAAAGCATTTTTTTAATGGCATAAAAGGCATGAGTCGCCTGCCCTTCCACCATGTACGTTGCCAGGGTAAACGGGCTGCCGGAGAAACCGATGAGCGGCAGGCGGCCTGCCAGGGAGGATTTAATCAACTGGACTGCGTCCATGACATACTTCAGCTCACTGCCCGGATCGATGGACGGCAATTCCTCAACGTCAGCCGCCGATTGAATGGTTTTCGCAAAGACCGGTCCCCGCTGTTCGATGATACTCACGCCCATGCCCATGGCATCGGGAATGGTTAAAATATCAGAAAACAAAATGGCCGCATCCAACTCATACCGGGTAATGGGCTGCAGGGTCACTTCGCAGGCCAACTCGGGCGTTTTGCAAAGCGTCATAAAATCACCGGCCTTGTCGCGGGTCTTTAAGTATTCCGGTAAATACCGCCCGGCCTGCCTCATAATCCAGATGGGGGTTTTATCCACCGGCTCTCGTTTTAATGCCCGAATGAATCGATAATTCGTATCCATACCGCTCCTCAGTAGTGTCAATGCTCAGATCGATTTAAGCCAGGCCGCAATCTGCCTGGCTGAATAGGTAATGATTAAATCCGCACCGGCTCTTTTGACTGCCAGCGTCTGTTCCAGTACCACGTCACGCTCATTAATCCACCCGGCTTTGGCTGCCGCTTTTATCATGGCGTATTCCCCCCCCACGCAATAAGCGGCCAAGGGGACATGGGGAAACGACATTTTCATTTTGGCAATGATATCCAGATAGAACAGCGCCGGCTTCACCATCACGATGTCCGCGCCTTCGGCAATGTCCAATGCGGTTTCACTGAAAGCTTGAGCACTATTGGCCGGATCCATCTGATAGGATTTTCGATTGCCCTGCGAAGGCATCGAATCCACCGCCGTTCGAAAAGGACTGTAGAGGGACGAGGCATATTTGGCGGAATAACTCATAATGGGAAGATGTGAAAAACCGGCCGCATCTAATCCTTTGCGAATGGAATCAATCATGCCATCCATCATTCCGCTCGGCGCCACGACATCCACGCCCGCTTCAGCATGGACAACGGCTTGTTTTGCCAACAGCGGCAGGGTGGCATCGTTGTTAACGTCCGGATGACCCAGCAGATTGTCAACCACACCGCAATGGCCGTGGGTGGTGTATTCGCAAAAACACAGATCGGTCATCACCACTAATTCAGGAAATTCCTTTTTGATGGCGGCAACCGCCTGAGGGATGACTTCTTCTTTATTCCAGGCACCGGAGCCCAGATCGTCTTTATGCTCCGGCAGGCCGAATAATAGAACCGCGTTGACACCCAAGGCAACGACCTCCTTCAGTTCCAGTAGCAGCATGTCTTTCGAGAATTGAAAACAACCCGGCATGGCCGATATTTCTTTTTTTATTTTTTTACCGTGAGTCACAAAAAGGGGGTAAATCAGGTGGTCTAACTGGATGTGGTTTTCTCGTACCAGGTCTCTTATACCGGGGTTGTAGCGCAGTCTTCTCAGGCGGGTAGCGGGGAAAAAAGACATAAACTCTCCACGAGAAAACATGTGGAATAATTATAGACAATAACTGATAAATTTTCTTGCTATGTGTACAATAATTGTCTATAACCTGTGTATGTCCCTTAAATCTTATCCCTAATTGCCGAGTACTTTTTAACTTTTAAGGTGGCGGTATGTATGAAGAGATTGCATTGTATCAGCTTATCTCATAAAAATTATGATATTCAAGTGCGTAGTCGATTTAGCATGTCTCCAGAACAGTGTTCAATCGCGTTGAATGAGTTATGCGAGCTTGAGACAGTCAATGAGGCGTGCATTCTTAATACCTGTAACCGGTTTGAGATTGTCTGCATCGTCTCCGATCCCGGCATTGTCTTTTCATGGCTTTCATTAAGAACGAAGACCAATCTTAATGAGTTATTGAACTATTTTGTTGATCTGTCCGGCATTGATGCCTTAAAGCACATCATGCGTGTTGTTGCTGGGCTGGAAGCTAAAATCTACGGTGAAAAAAACATCAATGGCCAGGTCAAACAGGCATTTCTGGAAGCAAAAAAGAATAACCTCATAGGCCATACCCTGGAAACCATCTACGCCTACAGCTTTCAGGTGTCAAAAGCCATTCAAAATCACATTGCGTTACCCATGTCATCCATTACGCAATGTTTTTTTCATGAGCTTGATGCGCAATACAGCGACCGGTATAACAAAAATTTCCTTTTTATAGGCACCGGTAAACTGGTCAAAGAAGTGTTGACGAACCTTATTCCTTATGAACCGAGCCAAATTGTTGTCGCATCCCATAATCCGGAAAGAGTTTGCGACGAGTTACGGCGAGTAGCCACGGTGATTCACATCAACGACATTGCACCGTATCTTTTCAATACCGATGTTATTTTTTCCGCAACGAATACCACCGAACCCATTTTAAAAGACAGTGACTATGGTCATTTTAATCCGAAAAGGCAAATTTATATCGCGGATGCGTCTTTGCCTCGCAGTTTCGACACGTCAATCCGACGTTACACCAATGTAAGGTACTTTGATGTCGATGACTTAGCCTCTCTCTCTGAAAAAGAGAATAAAAGCAAATATGGCAATCTTGACCAATACCTCGACGGGCTTATTAATAAAGAAGTCCTTTCATTGCAGCAGATACTCGACAAATCCTACATGAGTAAAATCATTGAACCGCAACGGGAAATTCTCAGACAATACCTAGACAATGTGGTGGCTAAGACCATTAACGATGCCGATTTCAAGGTGAATCCTGAAAAACATGTCAAAAAACTAACCAAAGAATTATCCGGCACCATGCTGCATTTGTGTACTATACTGTTACGGCGTTGTTGTAAAGACAATGACATGAAAACCATCAATGACTTACGGACCTTGATTGAAAAACACAACAACAGCTACTTGTTGACCCAAAAAGTCGATGACCGCTGAAGACAAGTGACCAGCAAAGGGAATGACATGCATTTAAAACAGTTGATTTACACCAGCAAAGCCTTGCCTCAGGTAAATACACAGGACATTGAAGACATCTGGGAGCAATCATCAGCGAATAATAAAAATTGCGGCATCACCGGTGTCTTACTGTTTAATAAGTTTAAATTTGTGCAGATACTGGAGGGTGATTGCGCCGCCCTTTCGAATTTGTATAATCTTATCACCCAGGATAAAAGGCATCATGATGTCTTACTGGTTGGCTGTCAAGACATCATCGAAAGGGATTTTCCCTTCTGGTCTATGGGATACATTGCTGAAATCATGGTCAATAAATCCATTATCCTGAGGTATTCGCCAGACGAGGAATTTCACCCTGAACAGATGAGATACGAGTCGTTAAGGCGCATGCTGATCCAACTGTCAGCCAGCAAGATGAACATGACTTGATTTGAATTCATCCTGTGAAGATGGTATATCATTTATAAGAATGCTCAGGCTTCGGCCTCAAGTTCCATTACTAACAATAAAAAACCATCGGTATAAAAAAAGGAACAGGTATGTGGTTTTTATGGGTTAAATCATTTCACATCGTGGCCATTGTCACCTGGTTTGGCGGCTTGCTCTATTTACCCCGGTTATTCGTTTACCATACGCAAAGCACTGATCAAATCAGCATTGAGCGTTTTAAGATCATGGAGCGGCGTTTATATTACGGCATTATTTACCCTGCCGGCATTACAGCTACTGTCTTGGGTTTAATCCTGTTGTACGCCAATTGGCCTTATTACCTGTCCCAAGCCTGGATGCATGTCAAGCTCACAGCCGTGGTGATATTGTGGGCTTATCACCTGCTGTCCGGGCATTATCGGCGTTTGTTTGCTGAGGATAAAAATACCCGATCCACCCTTTTTTTTCGGGCGTTTAATGAATTTCCAACGATCCTGTTGATATTAATCGTCATTATGGTGGAAGTCCGGCCTTTTTAAAAGCACCCTGCCATTACAAGAGACATGTGACATGAAAAAAATAGTCTTCATGGCTTTATTTCTACTGGTTGGTTTCTCCCTTTACTTTTTTCTGCGTACGAAAGAAATAGAAACCATCCAACCCCGGGTAGAAAAAGCCGAAAAAATTGTCTATGCCACGGGCGAAGTCGAGCCGGTCAAGTGGGCCAAGATTGCGGCCAGCAAAACCGCAACGGTCGAACAAATCAATGTGGTCGAAGGCCAGGAAATTAAAGCAGGCCAGGTGTTGGCCTACCAGAATAACCGGGTTGAAAAAGCCGCACTGACAAGTTTTCTCTCACGACTGGATTACTTAAAAAAGGAAAATGAACGGTATCAGACGCTGCTCAAAAAAAATTTAGTCAGCGTCACTGCCGCAGAGGAAGCGCTTAGCAATTATGAACAGGCTCTGGCCAATTATGAGGGCCAGAAGAAATTGCTTGACCGGATAACACTGGTGTCACCCATTGACGGCATCCTGTTACGAAAAGACATTGAACTCGGTGAGCTGGCAAAAAGCGGCACCACCATTTTTTGGGTGGGCAAGCCCAAACCACTGCAAATCACCGCCCTCGTGGATGAGGAAGACATTCCCTTAGTGCACATTGGCCAATTGGTCCTCATTAAATCAGATGCCTACCCCAATCAGGTCATGACTGGGAAAATAAAGAAAATGACACCCAAGGGGGATCCTGAAACCCGCCAATTCCGGGTGCGGATCAGTCTGCCCAACAACACCCCGCTATTGATAGGCATGACAGTGGAAATCAACATCGTGACCGAGGTGGTGGATGATGCGCTGATGGTTCCCTTAAGCGCCGTCTATGAAGGGAAAGTCTTTCGTAAAACCGCACAGGGTTATGAACCGATTGCCGTAAAGACCGGCATTACCACCCTGCAAAAAGTCCAACTCATCAGCGACAATGTTAAAGCCACAGACCGTTTGGTATTAAATCCCGCCCAATCGTTGAGGCACTGATTATGTTCTTCCTGTTGTCGATTGCAAACAAGTATTTAAATTATCATCGCCGGGCAACCATCGTGGCGGTGCTTGGGGTAGCGATTGGGGTGGGATTCTACATCGCACTCGCGGCCCTGCTGCAGGGACTGCAACAGTATTTTACCGAGCAGGTGATTAATAACTCGCCGCATATTGTCCTGAAAGACGAGTTCCGTACCGTGTCCAAACAACCGTCCGAACTCTATTTTACCAATCCGGATAATGTCCAGATGATGGGTTTAAAACCCAAAAACGATAACCGCGGCATCCGCGGCTCTCAAAAGATCATCAGCGGCTTGACGCAGCGGGCAGACATTGAAATATCCCCGGTATTGAGTGAGGAAATCTTTTTACAGGTGGGCAGCCGGACGGTGACTGCGTTGTTGTATGGCATCATTCCTAAAAAAGAAGAAAAGATCACCCACCTCAATGAACAACTCCTCAACGGCGCCAAATTATCGGATTTCTATACCACGCCCAATGGCATTATTCTCGGCGAGGGACTGGCCAGAAAGCTTGGCGTTAAACAAGGGGACAGCCTGTTTGCGACATCCAATCAGGGAAATAAACTGAACACCAAAGTCATCGGCTTATTCCGCAGTGGCATAGCCTCTCAGGACGATCAGCACTGTTACATGCTGCTGAATAAGGTTCAGGTGTTGGTTAAGAAAAAAAACACGTTAAACCAGATTAAAATGCGGGTGACTGGCGATGTCCAACAAGCCAACACCATTGCCAAGGAGATTGAAAACACGTATTTGTATAAAACCCAAAGCTGGCAAGAGCTTAATCAAAACATTTTTAGAGTCTTCACCATTCAGAATGGTGTGCTGTACACCTGTACCGCGGCCTTGTTGGCCATCGCTCTGTTCAGTATGTACAACATTATTTCCACCATCGTCAATGAAAAAAAGAAAGACATCGCCATACTAAAATCCATGGGTTTTCAGGTAACCGACATTCGAACCATTTTTTTACTTCAGGGCATCACCATCGGCGTGACCGGCTGTCTGCTGGGTTGGTTAATCGGTTTTACCCTGGTGGAAGGCTTATCCGCCATTCGCTTTGAGAACTCTGGGTTTACCCGAACACAAGGGTTTGTTCTGAACAAAAGTTACTCCAATTACCTCATCTCCGCTTTTTTTGCTTTCAGCATCTCCATCTTGGCGGCCATCCTGCCCGCTCGAAAGGCCTCGGCGTTATTGCCAGTCGATATTATTCGGGGGGACACCTGATGAGCCAGCAACAACCCGTACTGCAAGCGGTAGCATTAAATAAAGTCCTGGACCTGAGACCGCAACCCGTTCAGTTGGTAAGAGGGGTGGATCTGGCCATCTACCCCGGGGAATTTGTCACCATCACCGGGCCATCCGGATCGGGTAAATCCTCCCTGCTTTTTCTATTGGGGCTGCTGGACAAACCCACCTCCGGCACCTTGATCATTGACAACCAGGTCACCAATCAAATGAATGCGGAACAATTGGCGCAGTTGCGGCTTGAAAAAATAGGCTTTGTGTTTCAATTTCATTTTCTGATCCAGGAATTTACGGCCATTGAAAATGTCTTGTTGCCGATGCGAAAACTCAATCGCTACGGAGAAAGCGCAGCTTATGATCGGGCCAAAAGCCTGTTGGCTCATTTTGGGCTTGAGAAAAAAATCAACCGCCGACCCAATGAACTTTCAGGAGGAGAACGGCAACGCGTGGCCATAGCCAGAGCATTGGCGAATAATCCCGCCATTATTATCGCGGATGAACCGACAGGAAACCTAGACTCCACGAATGCCGAAATCGTCATCAATCTGTTGACGACGCTTGCGCATGAGGAACAAAAAGCCGTGCTGGTGGTCACTCACAACCTGGATTACGCCAGGACTGCCGATAAAGACATTAAGCTGATGGACGGGGCCCTCCGCGATACCGGCGGCGCTTAACTCACAGGCTTTATTTTTTCAGGGTTTCTTTTAAAGTATCTTCAGCCGCCGACAAGGTTTTTTCTATCTCCTGACGGCCATGGCAGATGGAAACAAATCCGGCCTCAAACATGGAGGGAGCCAGGTAGACTCCTTTGTTAAGCATGCCATGGAAAAAAAGGTTAAATAAGGTTTCATCGCCCTTTGCCACATCATCAAAATTGGCAATCCGTTTATCGGGGTTAAAAAAGTAACCAAACATCCCCCCTCTCGAAGCACCATGCAGAGGAACCCCCAGCCGCTCGCCCAGATCGTTAAAGCCCTGGATTAATGACTCCGTGGTTTGCGAGAGACGGTCAAAAAAGCCAGGCTCAGTCAATTGATTAATCGTAGCCAACCCCACGGTCATGACAAAGGGATTACCCGACAGGGTTCCAGCCTGGTAAACGCCACCTACCGGGGCCAGGCAGTCCATGATGTCCGCACGGCCGCCCAACGCCCCCACCGGCATCCCGCCGCCGATGACTTTACCGAGGGTAGTCAGGTCCGGCCTGATGTTAAACAGGGATTGCGCACCGCCTAAGGCCACCCGAAATCCGGTCATCACTTCATCAAATATCAATACGGCGTTGTGCTGGTCGCATAAGGCCCTAAGCCCTTGCAAAAACCCATCCTCAGGCAATACAAATCCCATGTTGCCGCAGATGGGCTCGACAATGATGGCGGCGATATCCTCACTGTAAGTGTCAAACAGCATGGCCACCTCATCCAACCGGTTGTAATTGGCAATGAGCGTATGTTCGGTCACGCTGGCCGGAACACCCGGGGTTGAGGGGATGCCTAAGGTCAACACACCCGATCCGGCTTTTGCCAGCAGGCAATCGCTGTGACCATGGTAACAGCCTTTGAATTTAATGATTTTATTGCGTCCGGTGTAGCCCCGCGCCAGCCGAATGGCGGTCATTGCCGCCTCCGTGCCCGAATTCATCATGCGGATTTTTTCAAGGGCAGGCATCAATTCGGTGATTCGTTCCCCTAATTGTATTTCCTGTACGCTCGGTGCGCCAAAACTTAAAAAATGACCCAGCGCTTCACGGGCCGCTTCAATCACCGCCTTATTGCAATGCCCTAAAATCATGGGTCCCCAGGATCCGACATAATCAATGTATTCATGGCCATCGACATCGATCAGATAAGCCCCTCGCCCTTCCTTAAAAAAAACAGGTGTTCCACCCACTGACTTAAAGGCTCTCACCGGGGAGTTCACACCGCCCGGGAAAAGGGCTTGTGCCTGTTCAAAGTATTGAGTAGATAAGGTCATGATTAATTCCTTATGCAGCGGCTTGATAATTCAACAAGTTAATTAACTATAGAACATGGGCATCACTTCCTCCATGGCAGCGAACTGTGCCTCCCCCTCTGGCTACGGGTGTTCAGCCTTCTGTTCACAATAAACCCGGATGGCTTCTATGGTCCCTGCCAGTGAACTTTCTCTGGGCAACAAGACATTGCCATCATAATAGTTGTTAATGGTTTGAAGCGTTGACTGCCCCAGAGCCACTGGAATAATGTGGGGTAATTCCCCCTGGGATTCAAAAAAAAATCTGGCAATCAGGCTGCTGCTGAACACGATAAAATCATGGTCCTTCAGTGTCAGAGGCGACGCGTGGGAGACCGGCACACTCTGGTAAACAGGGAGTGCCGTCACTTTGGCGTGGCGTTCGCGCAACACGTCTTCCAGATGCTTTCTTGAATCGAGGTTATTGGGCAGCAATATTCTCCATCCGTCCAGATTATGCGGTAAAGCCGCGAGAATGCCTTCCTGGCTGTATTCATCAGGTACCAAAGACGGCTTAATGTGCAGGGAAAGCAAATGGTTGGCTGTTTCCTGGCCTACCGGAATGATGCGGTGATTGACCAGAAGTCCCTGAGGATTGTCAGTCTCTTGTTGAAGCCGGGTAAGAAAAAAATCGACGGCATTGGCGCTTGCAAAGATGATGGTGTCATGCGCCTTGATGAACTCGCTGGTGATTTTTTCAAGAAATGATGTGGGAACTAAGTCCAGCACCGGATGAAACAGGGGCGTCCCGCCCCATTTTCTGACCATGTCGGCTATTTTCTGGCTTTTCTCCGCACTGCGAAGCAGGATAATACGCCGATTGTCCAAGGGAAGCGGGTTAGTGTCCATGCGCTTTAAGCCACTCCAAGGTGTTCCTGGCCAATTCATCGATGGCTCGTAAACGGTCTTTTTTGGGGAAATCCACTTCATTGAGATAAAAATGAGTGAGTTTTTCATTGGACAAAAACAATTTCATCCTTAATGAATCTCCCTCTTCCGTGGTATATAAACCCAGCGGCGCTTTGCAGTCGAGGCCTACATGACTTAAAAAATGAAGATCGGAGGTGGAGATCAGCTCCTGATGGCTGTCATTGATGGCTTGACAACAGTCGATGGCGAACTCATCCCCTTGACGGGTTTGCAACGCGATAACCCCTTGCCCTGGTGCCGGAATAAAACGCGTGGGATCGAGTGCCTCCTGAATCAGATCGGTTAATTCAAGGCGAATCAACCCTGCTTCCGATAACAGGATTCCCTGAACGGGCATTTCTTTTATTTTATCCAGGCGGGTCAATACATTGCCACGAATGGGAAGCGTCTGGATATCCGGACGTAAATACTTCAACAGGGCTTTGCGTCTTAAACTGCCGGTGGCAATGAGGGCCCCTTCCGGCAAGGTATCGAATGTCACATCGTTTTCTTTAAACACCAGAACATCCCGCTGCCCTTCCGGTTTTAAATACCCCGACAACTGCAACCCTTTGGCAAGATTGGTGGTAATGTCCTTCAGGCTATGCACCGCGATATCCGCCAGATCATCAAGCAATGCCTGTTCTATTTCCTTAATAAAAATCCCCTTACCGCCAATTTCATGCAGGGGTTTGGTTAAATCCCTGTCGCCTTGGGTGGTTAAAGGCACGATCGAGACGGTTGTGCGCTTGTCGAGAAACTGCTCCAGCCTGCTTTTTACAATCTCGGCCTGAATCAGGGCCAGTTTCGATGCTCGTGTAGCCAAACGAATGTTCTTTGTCATCATAAACCCTCTGGGTTATTCGCTAGAAAATGTAAGTATAGAAGGGTTAAAGATTAATCCAATCCCTGGTTTTTAAATAATAATCCACTAATTCTGCCTCAGCACTCTGTTTCTGCACTGAGTATTCATAAGACCAGCTCACATACGGCGGCAGTGACATCAGAATGGACTCCGTCCTGCCGCCAAACTGCAGTCCAAACAAGGTACCCCGGTCATAGACCAGATTGAATTCCACATAACGTCCGCGGCGGTACAATTGAAATTGACGCTCCCGCTCCCCATACTCCATGGTGTGTCTTTTGGCCACGATGGGGAGATAGGCCTCCAGGTATTTTTCGCCTACCCGTTTAACAAACGCAAACGTCGTGTCGAAATCCCAACGGTTTAAATCATCAAAAAAAAGCCCCCCTATTCCTCTCGGCTCGCGACGATGCTTAATGTAAAAATACTCATCGGCCCTCTCTTTAAACTCCAAATAACAATCCTTGCCAAAGGGTTCACACGCCTCCAGTGCTTTTTGATGCCATAACTGGCAATCCTCAACGAAACCATAGTAAGGGGTTAAATCGAAGCCGCCGCCAAACCACCAAAGCGGCGCCTTGTTTTCCCTTTCCATATAAAATAGCCGCAGATTAGCATGGGAAGTGGGTGCGTAAGGATTTTGCGGGTGAATGACAATGGAAATGCCCGTGCTGGAGAAGGGTAACCCGGTCAGGTCTTTTCGATGCACCAGGGATGCAGGCGGCAGGGTCGCTGAATGGACATAAGAGACGTTCGCGCCCCCCTTCTCAATGACTAAGCCGTGCTCCAGTACACAAGTCAATCCTTCGCCCACCCCGCTGGTCCAGGCGTCTTTTTTAAATTCCTGCTCGGGCTCAAACCGGCTAAGCTCTGCGCAGACTCTGCGTTGTAAATCCAGAAAATAGGCTTTTGCATTGGTTATCCGATCATTTCCCATACTCATTTCCTTTTAACGCAAGGCTTGACAGATTACTGAAACCAATACGATTCCAGGGCTGTGCCTCGATAATGAGGCAGGTATTGCAGGAAGAATTTCCGAGCCTCGTCTTTTTTATGCAACTTTAACAAACAGGTTAAATAAGTCTGGGTAAATAACTCACCCTGAGCATCGCTTCCCCCCAATTGATTAAATTTCATGATGATGGGCGCTAACAACTGATGCGCGCGGGGATAATCGTCGTGAGTGTAGGCATAAGTCGCCTGGCAAAAAGGCAGGATGATGTGCTGCCAGAGATAATGATTTTTCCCTTGCGGTAAATTCCTGGCGTACTCCATGACGGACTCGATGGCACGCTGTGCCTGCGCTTCCTGCTCAGCGCGGGCCAGGCAGTAGATGTAATGAATGTTATTAAACCCGGTGTACTGCTCGTAAGGATAATTATCAAGGTATTGTGCAATGTAGGTCGTGCCATAGGCCTGCGGCAGGCCGGCCAGTTCGAGCCGCCACAACAGGGAAATGCCGTCTAACTGCTCGGTACACAGTTCAGGCAGCGAACCAAAAATCTGCGGAAACAACAGCATGACCTGCTCTTCATCCCGCATGGCTAAATAAAACAAGGCGATATGCCAGGTATTGTGGCCTTTAAGCAGGGGCAGAATACTGTCCCAGGTGGGTTTAAAGTCTTCCAGGTGTTTACGCCCTGATTCAATCTGATTGGTATTTAAATAATAATGTGCAAGGGTATGATGCGCCCAGGGGGACACACGCTCAATCGCTACCGCTTCCTGAGCCACCGCACAGGCCCGCGTCAGGTGGCCGCTTAACTCCAGAGCAAAGGAATACATGGCCAGAAAATGCGGGTCGGTCTTATTTTCATTGACCATGCTTTCACAGAGCGCTAAATAGCGTTTCGCCTGATAAGCCTGACCCGTGCAGTAAAACAGCCATTCCGAAAATTTTAAGGCGAGTGTGTCGCGCGGGTACAGACGGATTAAAGCGGTCAAGCCAATGATCGCCGCGTCATAATCCAGATTCATCCAGCTTTTAACCGCTTCAAAAAACAATTGTTCCCGTAAATTAGCGCTGCTTAAATATTTTTCAGCCTTAAGCAGATGCGTGCGGGCCAGCGCCGTGGCTTCGCTGTTCTGGCCATAAAGATAAAAAGCAGCACTGTAAACCTGCACCAGCACCTCCTGAGGATTATTTTCTGCCGTAGACAGGATGTCATTCGCCAGGGGGCCAGAAGCAATAATTTGGTGGTGAAAGTGATCAAGCGCGGCCGCAATTTCCATTGAAGTGGTAGAAACAGGTAATCCAAAACGTGTATCCATATTCAATTCCGACTTACAACACTCTTTAAGAATAGTCGAGGAATTGGCATTTTGCGAACAGGGGGATTACGCGTTACATTCCGCAAAAATACCCTGAGTAGCCGCTATTCTTTGAGTGAATAAGGTCATTTATTGTTAAATACTCCCCCTGAACCCGGTTGTTGGCTGCGGATAAGCAGGCGTCCAGGAAGTGAGGCCTTCCTTGATTTTGCTGCTGGTTAATTTCTCATTCACATGGTCAATGTCTTTAATGAGTTTATCCATAGCCATTTTTAGTTCCTGACGACTATCATCGCTTAAGTCCACACTGTGTTGCAGGAAGAAGGAGGATTTTTTAATCTCAGTTAAGGTTTCATCCATAAACGTACGCGAATTGGTTTTGCGGATTTCCTTCAATACAGTGGAGAAATAGTACAGCAAGGCCGGTATGCCCGTCGTCTCATTAATGGTCTTAGGACTTAAACTGAATGCTTCTTTGTTTTTATTCCAGAAATGCGGTTTATAGTGTTTTTTAACAATGTCCATGACCGTGAGCAGGGTCTGCTTTAAATCATCGCAAACCCCTTTTTCAAACTCGCTTTCATCAAACAAACTGGCTTGATAGGCCATAACAAACCGGTTATCGGCCAAATAACTCTTGATTAAATCCTGTTTGGTCGGTCGGGTAAGGGACATGGAGATGACCATGGAGCCGAATTGGCTTTGCACATGGGGTTTATCAGCAAAGGTAGAGATGGCTTTTTCTGCGCTGATGCCGTCAACATAGGCATCGCTGACGTGACGCAGAAAAATCTGTAAACCCAATTCCTGAGGAGTGAAGGGTCTGTCTTTGAGCATGGAACTGGTGATCGCGTTGAAGAGGTACCCTTTAGCGACATCTTTTGCTGACAACGAGCCATATGATAATTGCCAATCAAAGGCACTGTTTTTTACCAGTTCATTCAACACTGGTTCAAGCAAAAGATAGATACCTTTTACGATCATTTCTCGAGGTGGGATTATCTGTTCCATGGGAATGTCAGGAATTTTCAGTGCTTTCGCTTCCGGTCCCATTACTGCGGTAATATCGGATTTTTTATCGAAGGGTCTGGATGTACGATATTCACCAGACAGCAAGGTCGTAAGATACTCTTCCAATTCCAGTTTCTCAGTCATGGCCAACTCCATTTGTCCACCATGTCTAATTATAGAACATAATGACTGCTTTTTTTATTTAAATCAGTCAAATTGTTTTATTAGTGAACAAAATATTGATTTTATCAAGCCCTTATAGATTAAAAATGACTCATAAAAGACAAAAATAAGTCACAACCAACTGGCAACTATTGACTAAATATTATACACTTATGCTTAGTGAATAAGGCTGGGAGAATTCATCATGAAAGGGATCATTTTAGCACCTATTATCATGGGCTTAACGGCCTGTGGTTACGTCAATACCTCCGTTAATGATTATGTCGTCACCAAGCCGTGTTGCGGCACAAACTACGTGTCCAGTGCCTGTTGCCCCACCACCGTCGTCAGACCCGTTGTCAAGCGATGCTGCACCTCCGTGGTCACTACACCGGTCGTGACAAACGCCTGCTGCGGCTCCACTGTTGTACGCAGTACGCCGGTTTACAATTCAGTCACCTACATTGAACAGGAACCAATGGATACTTACACGGACATCTCCGCGACCTCCATTGATTATGACTATTATTAACAGCGAAGCCGGGTTTGCGCGAGGAGTTTAGCGCGCAAACCCGTTGATTTTGCCAAGCAAGGAAACACAGTTATCACTCAAGACTCGATTCGATGGCCTGCAAGAGATTTTGTAAAAATAAACAGGCCTCGTCCTCACTGAAAAAGTGTGGGTTGAAGGCCAGTCCCATTCGGTCTCCCAATGGACTGCTTCGCACCAGCAGATTCAATTTTTCAGGGTTAGGGTAATTCCAAATGGTGACTTTCCTGTCGCCTTTTTCAAGGAGAGAAGGAATCAGGTAATCGGCTGACTGAAACAGCCGGCTTTCCTGATCCACTTTGTATTGATTGAAAATAAACGGCGGTTGCCGGTAATCCATGGTTTTCATGTCCTCTTCCAAAAACGCCTGCTGGTACTGCTCAATCAATTCAATCACCCTCATCTGGGTTTGCTTTATCTGATTCACCAAATCGAGAGAATCAGGCATGGACAGGACAGCCGGAATATTATCGGCGTAATACCCTATTCGGGTCTGCTGCGCCTTAACAAGACGGTTTGATTTGACGAGACTGATGTAAACCGCTTCCCGTCGGGTAAGGGCAGTCAGCGCCTTACAGAACAGGTGAAGATAAAAGGCATAGCTTGAAAACTGATTTTTCTGGCAGAACGCCAGTATTTTTGCCGTGAGTTCTTTGGGGATTTGCTGATAAACAACACCACTCATAAACTGAGGTTCCTGACACCCCTGCGGCAGCCAATCACCTTCAGAAAGCAGCGCATTGGTTTTGGCAAGGTAACGGGCATAGTCACTTAGATTTTGATGATAGGCCGATTGTTCCTGCTGATACTGGCTTAAATAATCCGCGTCTTTTTCGGCGCGGTCGACTGCCTCATCAGGCGCGTCATACCATCGTTCAAGCTCTTTAAGAAAGAGTTCAGCCCCCACGCCATCACAGACCAGGTGATGCAGCTTGAAAAATAAAATCCTGTTTTCCTGGTCCTTCGGCACTAGCAGACAAGCCTTAAGCAGTGGCGGTTTTTCTGGATCAATCGGTTCAGCTAACAAGCCACCCAAGGTTTCATCAAGGTTCGTGGTGTCAATGCGTTGGATAGACAAGGCCGCCTCGGGGTGAATTTGCCATTGCAGGCCGTGATTCCCCTCGCGGAAAGAGACACGCAAGGCCGGGTTGTTTTGAATGGTTTTTTGCAACGCCTTATTCAATTGAGGAATGTCCACCGAAGCGTCCAGTACTTTGAATAAGGGGATTGAATAGGGTAAGCCATTCGGGTGGTTTTTTAGTAATTGCCACAGGTTGACTTGCAAGGCGGACGCTGGATGACTGCGCCTGTTTTCCACGGCATCCTGGTTAACGGAGCCTGTTTTTTCATGGCTCTGCAAATAAGCCAGCCACTTATCCAGCAAGGCCTGCGCTGTTTCTTTCTTAATTTTATCCGCGCGGTATTTCAACGCGAATTTCAAGTGATTTTCAGCCAGGGACACTTTAAACGATAACAACCGTGGCTCGTCCCCCCATAAATAATTCTGCACATTGCTGGTTTTAAGAATGGTCATGGGCAGGCTGGTTTTAAGATTCAGTTCAATGCCGCGCTGAAAATCAAACGAAATTGTGGGTTTTTCCAATCCGAGCGCCTTTAAAAGCGCCAGACGGAAATACTGCTTGTCTTCCAATGATAAAATCTGCTCCTGCAGTAATTGGCTATGGGTAAAAATACTGGTTTCGCGCCTGGATGTGATGACCACATCGTTGGACGTATCGCCAAAAACCGTGGTGAATTCACCGTCCCCCCGACCGGAAAAAAAGACCACAATACCCAGCTGTTCCTGTTGAAAAGCGGCAAGCAACACCTCAAACAGGTTAGCCAATAAAAAATTACTCATGGACAGATTGTGCTTTTCAATTACCGTTACGCTGCGTTTTATTTTTTCCAGCGGCAGGGATTCAGAGAGGATGCGGGCCTCCATGGGTTCGTTGGTTTCCGTGGCGAGCGGAACGGTTACCGGGATCGCTTTCAGCGTTTGATACCAATGGGTTTTCAACCCCTCATTCAAGGCAGGATAGACCGTATCCCATTGCCAGGCAATGAACTCGCCGTATTGCGGCGGTTTTCCATCAAGCATTTCCCCTTCATAGGCTCGACAGGTTTCATGGATAAATGATGTCACCGTGTAGCCATCTCCGATGAGATGATGAAAATTAAGCAACCATAAATACCGCCCCTCTCCCTGCTTAATGAGTCGGGTCCGGATTAATGGGGCTTTGGCCAAATCAAAAGGCAGGCGGAAAAAAGCGGCCGCGTCCGCTTCATTGGCGGAATCCAACAATTCAAGGTGAAGCTGACAGTCTTCATGAACCTGTTGATGGACCTGTCCTGACACCTCATGAAAACTGCAGCGCAACACATCGTGACGGGCCAGGACCTGAGACAGGGCTTTCTGCAACCTTTCGCTGCATACGGTGGTTTCAATGCGTATGGCAATGGGCAGATGGTAGGCCTCTGGTTCAGGGGATTTTTTGATGAAATTCCATACTTCCTGTTGCTGTAAGGAAAGAGGGACTGTCCTTGCTAAACGGGCTCTGCCCATGGACTGCGCCGGCGAGGCCTGAGCATCCTGCAAGGCCTGATGGATTTTTTCTGCCAACTGCGCAGCGGAGGAGTAAGTAAAAATGTCTTTGGCGGTCAGGCATTTTTTTTGGTATTTTCGATTAAGCTGATGCGCCAGTTGCGCGGCCATAATCGAATCCATGCCCGCTTCAAACCAGTTGTCATGGATCGATAAATCACCGGCGGCCACGCAAAGAATACCTTGCGCCGACTTAAGAATATCCTCTGCCCTGACAACCTTGCCATCGCCCGCTTCGTCACGGCCGACCTCACTGGCCTGAGCCGCCTCGGTAACGGAATCCAGCTCATCCAAGGGTTTTAAAAAATGCCCGACAATCAGTTGCGGACAAGCCAACTGCTGTTTAACAACGGATTGAAGCTCGCTTAAGGTTATGGGCGCGATGCCTCGCTCGGCCAAATAAGCGGTCAGCGCTTTTTCATTCTTTTTAAATAAACCGGTGTTTTTTACCGGACCTAAAATCAACGACTGTGCGGCACGATGCTGATGGCGTCGTAAAGTGACCAACGCTTTTAAATACGCATTGGCAGCAGCATAAAGTGCCTGGCCCTGGTTACCGAATAACGCGCTTAGGGAAGAAATGCAAATGAACGCTTTGAGTGAATAACGGAGGGTGGCCTGATGGAGAAACCAGGCCCCCAGGGCTTTTGCCCTGAGGATGATGCTTATTTCCTCTTCGGTGGTTTTAAGCCATGGCTGGTCAATGGTGGTACCGGCCGCATGAATGATCATGGTCAGGGGAGGACAAGAGACCGGCAGATTTTTCAGCAGGTTTTCCACATCATCGGCCTTGGATACATCACAGCAACAATAATGCAGCTGCAACCCCTGAGCCCTTTTTTGCTGAATAACCACCGACCATTGCGGTTCCGTTTCGCGCCGCCCCACCGCAATCACATGGGTTAAACCAAGCGTTGACAACGCCTCGATGAGCGCTTGGCCAATATCGCCCGAAGCACCGGTAATCAAACACACATCCTCTGCCGAGAGTTTAAACTCAGTCGGCGTCACCGCATTCAGCGGCTTGATTAGTTTCCGCTCGTAGCAGCCGGTTGCACCATAGCGCAATGCCACAGACGGTGTCTGCCTGGCGAAGATGAAATCAAGCCCGGGACAGGCGGTTTCATCGGCTACCTGTAAACAACGCACCGGCCAGGCGGGGTACTCCTGTTTCACGGACTGAAGTAAGGCGCCTAAGGCGGCACCGATCAGCGAGTTGTCCGCAGTTAATAAAAGCAGGGGTTTTTTCGGGTCGTGCGTTACCAATTCCTGCGACAACGCCATCATGAACGCCGTTTCGTCTTCAACGTTACCTTCTTCTTTAAAGCAGAGATAAACAAGGAAGTCAGCCTGCTTCAGACAGGTGGACAACGCACTTCTGGGCGGCACCTCGCCGCGATAAACCAGAATGTGCGCATTGTCACCGTCTGATTTTAAAAAGGTACAGTAGTCATCCAGGCGCTGGTTTTCATTCCACCCTATCAGTAAGACCCTGCTCTGCAAAGCAGGGTGTGGCTCTGGCTGCCAGTCCAGCGTTTGCCAGCCAGGCTCATAAAGGCAGGATTTCCAGGTGTTTTCTGCAGTCTCCCTGTCGGAGTAGCGAGTCCCTTCCGGCAGCCAGTGATGTTTTCCTTTGAAGGGGTATTTAAGGAGTGGCTCGTCAACCAACGTCTGGTGTTTATCCAGAACCGGCCAATGAATGGGAACGCCTTTCAGGTATAAATGGCCCAGGGTAGTCAGCAAGCCTGGCCAGGGCCTTGAACAGTCGGAAACGGCGGCTAAACCAAGCACATCATCCATGCCCTGGAGTTGGGAAACAAGCACCGCTTTAGGACCAATTTCCAAAAAGAGTTGCATGCCTTTGTCACGAAGGGTCTTGAGCCCCCGATGGTATTCCACGGGTTGAAGCATGTGTCGACACCAATAATCCGCATTGATTTCACCCTCTTGCAGTTCAACGCCGGTGACGTTGGATATCACCGGGATTTTGGCAGGCTTGTAATGAATGGCGGCGGCCATTTTGGCAAATTCCTGAGCAACAGGCTGCATCAGGGGTGAATGGAAGGCATGCGAGGTCGCCAGTGTCTTACAGCGTAGATTGTGTTGCTGACAAGCCCGCTGACAGGCGGCTATGGCTTCATGCGTACCGGACACAACCATTTGTTCCGGGCCATTTTTTAAAGCAATCACCAGGTCGTCAATCGGTTTAATTAACGACTCCACAAGCGATTGCTCAGCAAAAACAGCCAGCATGGCCCCATCACCCGGTAATTGAGCAAACAGCATGGCCCGTTGGCAGACCAGCATCAGCGCCTCATCAAGCGACATGATTTCGGCAAAGCAGGCAGCGACATACTCTCCCAAGCTATGGCCCAACAGGCAATGCGGCCGCAAACCCAAAGCCCATAGCCATTGGGCCAGGGCATATTCATAGACAAAAAGCGCCGGTTGTGCGTATTGGGTGTGATTGATATCGACTGACTCCGGGGTCTTCAGCAGCATTTCTTTCAGATCATAAGGCAGCCATTTCTGGGAAAGCAGACAGCAGTGATCAATAATGGCTGCAAACTGGGGGATTGTGGCATACAACGGAGCGGCCACGTCAGGCCGTAAGCAACCCTGGCCGGTAAAGAGCCAGGCCATGGCATGGGACTCCGTAACCTCCCCATCGTACCAGTCGTTGTCCTTTAATTTAGCCAGCCATTGCGCCGTATTGTCTGCCACAATGAACGCACGCTGCGGCAAATGCGCCCGTGCCGTTAAGAGTTGATGGCAGAAGGAGGCGAAATGGATGGTGTCTGCCTGTTGTTGCCCGTAGGCAAGGTAATGGTTCAGGTAGGTCTGTAATGTGTCTTTGTCCTGAGCGCTCACCACCCACAAATGCGTGGAGCGAGTCACTTTTTCAACCTTTGGCGCTGCTTTGGGCGCTTCCCCTAAAATCACGTGGGCATTGGTCCCGCTAAATCCAAATGAACTGACGCCGGCATAACGGCTTTCGACATGCCAGTCGGTCAATTCCCCCGGCACCTTCATGGTGTCCTGCTGATGCAATTTGGGATTAAATTGGTGCAGGTGAAGATGAGCCGGGATTTGCCCCTGTTGAATCGCCAGGGCGGTTTTTATCAGTCCGGCTATTCCGGCCGCTGCTTCGAGGTGGCCAATGCGGGTCTTTAATGACGTGATATAAAGCGGCGTTTTGCGCGTGAGACCATAGGTGCGGCGAATGCCTTCCCACTCAATGGGATCACCCAGTTCGGTGCCTGTGCCATGTGCTTCCACATGGGTAATCTGCTCCGCTTTAAGGTTGGCCCGCTGAAGCGCCGTTTGGATCACTTCCATTTGTGCCTGCAAATTGGGCGCGGTCAAACCATTGCTTGCGCCATCCTGATCCACGGCACTGCCATGAATGACGGCATAAATGGTATTGCCATCACGAAGCGCATCCGAAAGTTTTTTTAAAATAACAATGCCGCACCCTTCACCGCGTACATAACCGTCCGCGCTGATGTCAAACGTAGAACAACGATTTTTTGCTGATAACATGTTGCTTTTACAGAAAATAATGTTGCCTTCCGGCGCTAAAATCAGATTAACGCCCCCGGCGATGGCCAAACGGCAATCGCCGTCCTGTAAGCTGCGGCAGGCCTGATGAACGCTCACCAGCGACGAGGAACAGGCGGTATCGATGGCCATGCAGGGGCCTTGGGTTCCTAAAAAATAAGCCAGACGCCCGGCAGCGGTTGAGAAACTGGTCCCCGTCGCCTGATAAAGGTTTAATTCATCAAGGGGAACCTGTTTGTGAATTAACTGATCGTAATCGTGCGTACTAAGGCCAATGTAAATCCCTGTCCTGGAATGCTTTAGACTGTCAGGAGCAAGTTTCGCGTCCTCCAACGCATGCCAGGTCACTTGAAGCAATAATCGCTGTTGCGGATCAAGGTAAGCCGCTTCCCGGGGAGAAATAGCAAAAAATTTGGCATCGAACTGGTCAATACGGCTTAAGAAACCACCGGCAGAACAATACATGTGGCCTTTTTTCTCCCGATCGGCATCGAAGTACAGACGATTATCCCACCGATCCAGTGGGATGGGGGTGATGTTATCCGTGTTGCCTTTGAGATTTTCCCAGAACGCGGCCACCCCATCGAGGTTGTTGGCGTCCTGTCCGGGGAAAAGACAATGCATGCCGATGAGTGCAATCGGCTCATACGAGGCCGTTTCCTCTTCCTGCACCTCGTGCCTGGCTTTGGCCACAAGCTGCTCACTTAGCTGGCTAATCGTGGGAAACTCCCAGACCAGCCATGGATCCAGAGGCTTTTGCAGGACGGTTTCAAGCTCGCCCACCATGGTGACCAAGGCCACCGAACTCAGGCCGTATTCAGCAAAGGCCCTGTGACTGTCAATTTGTTCCAGGGGAATTTTCATCTGCAGAGAAACCCATTGCTTCAACCAGTGAATCACCTCATTCTCGCCCCGAACCGGATTAAGGGTAATGGTGCTTTGAAGGCTTTCCTGCACGGGATGCAAACGGGCAATGACCTCAAATTCGTCTTGAAGATACGCTTTTTTACAGGCTCGGCGCTGAATTTTACCGCTGCTTGTTTTAAATATTTTTCGTGGGGGGATAAGCACAATGTCGTTGGGAACAACATCCACACTGTCAAATACCGCTTTTTTGATTTGCTGAAGAATGCGCTGATAGACTGCTTCATCAAGATCAGGGGTCACTTCCGCAATAATGACACAGCCTTCAGACTGTTCATTCTCCACGGAAAAAGCCGCCGCACTGTTCATTAATAATGCGGGATCGCATTCATAACAGGCTGCTTCGATGTCCTGAGGATAAATATTACGCCCATTGACGATCAGCAAATCTTTGACGCGGCCGCAAACAACCAGTACGCGATCCTGGGTGACAAACCCCAAATCGCCTGTCCTTAAGAACGGGCCTTCGCGGGTGTCGCTGGTCATCGCGTGGAAGGTTTCGCGGGTTTGCTCCGGATCGTTATAATAGCCTCTCGCCACAGAATCCCCCTGAACCCAGATTTCTCCCACCTGATTTGGGGAAAGGACCTGCCGTGTAGACGGGTCGACTATCCTTAACTGGTATGAATTCGGGATGACCCCGCAGCACACCAGTTCTGTATGTGCTGACTCGGGCTCGCTCTCGGTAACAATCCCCTGTTCCCATGTGCGTTTATCCACTTTAACAAAGCGTTTTTTTCTGGATTCAAACGAGATACAGAGGGTTGTTTCAGCCATACCATAACCCGTCCGCATCGTGTTTTTTGCTAATCCATACGGTGCCAGTAATTGCTCAAAGCGTTTCACGGTTTTGGGTTTAACCGGCTCAGCGCCGTTTACCAGGCAACGCACACTGGAAAAATCCAGGTGAAGAGTGGATGCATCAGTCGCTGCCAGCGCGTCAGCAGCCAAATCGTAGGCAAAATTGGGCGCCATGGTATACGTGCCTTTCTCTTGGCTTAGGGTCGTCAACCAGAAAAGCGGGTTTTTTATAAACGTCAGCGGCGCCATAAACACACTGGTGGAGCCAAGATACAACGGCAGCAGGGTGTTCCCCATGAGCCCCATGTCATGAAAAATGGGGAGCCAGGAGACGCATCGTTTCAATGTTCCTTCACCGACCAAGTCCGTCATGAGGGCGAGATTGGCAACGATATTTCTGTGCGTAACGATAACCCCTTTGGGTGTTCCGGTGGAGCCGGAGGTGTACTGTAAAAAAGCAGTCAAATCGGGACTGACAACGGGTTTTTCGCCCTCAAAATTAACCCGTTTTTCCTGTAAGGTTTCAATGGCAATCACGGTGCTGCTTTGAGGAAAGGCAAATTGATTGAGCTCACAGTAATGTTTAATCTGCTCCGTGGTTAAGACCAGCGACGTATGGGAATTTTCAATGATTTTTAACAGCCGATTTAAATGCCTTAGCTGACGAGGGGGATAGGCCGTGATGGCAATATTTCCAGAGTGTATTACCGCTAAAAAGGAAATGATGTATTCAATGCCTGAATCAAAAATCAATACTATCGATTGCTGGGTTAAAGGCAGGTTTCTTTGCTGCTGAGCTTGAAGTATGGCGTTGGTTAAAGACTCCACCTGTTCAGCAAGTTGAGCGTAAGTCAGCGTCTGGGTGGTTTTATAATCCTCTTTTAGAAATTTTAAGGCTATCTTTTCGGGTTGGGTTTGCGCATAGCGAAGGATTTGATCAAGTAACAAGGTTTCTAACTGATTGGTCATCATTAAAACCAAAACAAGACATAATGTTTAACTATAGAGCATTTTTGTCACAGAAGCTGATTCCATGCGCTTCGGCTGCATGAAGCCTGGTCACAGAATACGCTATAATCAATGCAGGTATCGGCAGAGTCAACGGCTTAGCAAAGCAAGAGAGTAGACATGATTGAGCAACCAGGTGAGAGGCAACCGGTGGCTATTTTTGATTTTGACGGGACCATCACGCGAAAAAGCACCACCGTGCCGTTTCTGCGCTTTGTCTTTGGTCCCTCTGTCTTTACCAAAGCGGCGCGTCAATTGCACGCGTTGCTGTTATATCACCTCAATCGCATGGCGCTTGATGAGTTAAACCACCGCATCGCCCGCTCCTTTTTTACCAACCTCTCCCGCGATTATCTTTTTCAGCAGGGTCAACTGTTCTCGGACACCGTGCTGCCTTCCTTGATAAGGGACAGCGCCTGTCAACGCTTAAACTGGCATAAAAGCCAGGGCCATTATTGCATCCTGGCTACGGCGGCCTACGATTTGTACATGACGCATTGGTCACTCAGTCATGCGTTTAATGCCCTGGTTTCCACAAAAATTGCCTTTGATGGAAACGGGCAGGCCACCGGGGCCCTGGAAGGAAAAAGTTGTAATGGTGAAGAAAAACTGCAACAGGTTCTTCAATTAATCGGTCATGCGCCCCGAACCGTTTATGCATATGGCGACAGCAGCGGGGACAAGGCCATCCTTGATTATGCGACCCATCCTTACTATAAGTACTTTAAATAATCAGCAAGGACCACGTCTTTTATGCTTAAACCGGAGGAACTGACGTTTATAACCCAAGCTTTGGGTTTGCCGCATCCACTCAAAATCATCAAGCCACTCGGCGGCGGCGATGTCAATTCGGCTTATCAGGCAACCTGCGGTTCAACACGTTACGTGGTCAAGACGATTAATAAAGCAAAGTACGTTCAGGATTACGCGGTCGAACTTGAAAAACTGATGGAATCGCTTCGGTTTAGCGAACAGATTGCCTCGCAGTTATCCGGGACAGGGCATGTGATGTCGGCCTATTTCGCGGGAGAGGATTGCCTTGTTCAGACAGCCAATGATTTAATTTTACTCTATCCAGAGCTTGATGCCGTGGTGCGCGAAAATCAGGACCTGTCGAGCAGCCATGTGCAGCAGATGGCTGCGTTTCTCGCTCACCTGCATCAGACGTCCTTGCAGTTTAATGAGGCCTTGGCGCAGGAAAAATTTACCGTCTACAAGCAGATTGGTGAAAAAATTATAACCCTTTCGCTGTGGGATAAACTGTCGTCATGTACTCATCCCTCTTATTTTTTCCCCAAAATCAATGCCCTCTCGACTTACCTCGTAACCCACAGAGATCGGTTACTGAATGCCCTGAGCGCGCTCAAAGGCACCGTCCTTTGTCATAATGATTTAAAACCTAAAAACGTGCTTTGGGAAAACGGCCATTTTTGGGTGGTCGACTGGGAAACGGCGGGCCTGTTTGACCCAACGGCTGATTACCTCGATACGTTGCTCGCCTGGTGCACGGTTTATGATAATCGCAGCGTGTCACTGGATACAACGAAATTGCAGGCATTCATGGAAACCTACCCTCTTCCCACAGAAAACCCGTTGTCTGAAAGCCTCTCCGTTGTTTTAATCAAATGGTATTTCTGGCTCGCCTTCTGCCTGAAGAAGTTGTTGACAAATCCCCGAAAATTCAAGACTAACCTGTGGCATATTCGCTACTCCATTCGCTTTATTTGTTTTTTGATGGATGGGGCGGTTATTTCCAGGATAGAAACACAGGGCAATCCCAAGGCTTGTAACCCAGACTAGAGGAAGAACACTTGATTGGTTTAGACTCTGTCAAGCAGACAATGGCCGTTGTCTTCCATGATAAGTTTCATGTTTTGAAACCCTTTGACCTTTATACTTATCACAATCTGATCATCCACTAACGACATGCGGTCAGTGAAAAGATAAGTAGACAAGGGTGTGTCTAATCGAGCACCAACTACTTTTGTACCGTGTATGATTAATGATTTTCCATCTTGAGACCATTGCAATTGTTTATGATCGAAATAAGTGACTTGCGGGCGTGTATTACTTTCCGAATATAAGCTATCCCCCACGATAAATAGTTTATTGCCAAATTTGATGTATTCGGCTGTATTTTTAATAATAACGGTTTCTTCCGTTTCATAATCATTGAATGCGCACTTGCCTTTCCAGGTACCTGAAAAATCGATGAACGTCGTTTGTTTGGATTGACCAACAGCAACTCCTGACGCTTTACTTTTAACTTTAACGGGGTGGATAGGTGTAAATGCAAAGGACGAATGGATCATACTACCAACTAATAAAACAATGCTTACCCCTTTTTTTGTGTTCATTGGAATCCCCGTTCGTCAATTGTTCGAGCTTATAGCAAAAGGAGGGTTGGGACCAGTGTGTGTAGGAAAATAGATGGGAGTATGGATTCGAAATCATTGTGGTGAATGATTATTATTAAAGGTTCTACTAAATGCCGCAAAAAACGGGTTAAAGAGTAATAATGCCGGCTTTATAAAATAATGTTGTACAGATTAACCTACATAAATAATCTGAATCTTGCAGCTAACAGTCGTTCTTAACGAGCGCCACCACCTTCACAGGATGCTTAAGACGATAATCATTCGGGTGTAATAAATAAGTGTCTTTACCCCAGACAGCCTCAAGAAGATAGATATGCCAATTTTCCTTACTGTCCAATAAACCTGATGCCAGTTGCGTTTTGAGTAATTGGCAGGCTTCTGCAATAGAACAAGTTACTTCCCCACCCCCATAGGAACCATCATTTTCTAAAAACGAGGGTGGTATTGCAGGCGGTACTTCCGAAGCGGGGATTGCTCCCAGTTTTGAAACCACAGCATGGCTCTCAAACGCTTCGTCGTAAGCGCCAATGGTATAAACCTGACTGCAATCACCCGCCCAGGCATTGAAAGACATTAAACCCATCGTTACTATTTGAAATAAAAAAAATTTCATTGTTATACCCAATAAAATGCAGCCCTCAATGGACTCTGTTGAGCGATAGTATGGAAAAATTTACCTAATTGCCAATTTAACGGACTACTGCAATCGCCTCTTTACCTGAATGATCATTCTCAGGATTAGCCGTGATTCGTTGCTCATCAAAGCCAAAATCCTTACAGATGTTTCTCACCAATGCGCGGGAGGCCGTTTCACGTGTTTTGAAAAAAAACCCAGTCAAGGTATTGGTTTGTCGGTTAACTGACTCTTGGTGCTCCAGATACCACTGCCGTAAGTCGTTTTCAGTAAACGTATCGGCCTTAAGGATTAATGCCTTAAGATCAGACATGGCGTGCCGTTTAAGCTGAGCCACTTTCTTGTTGATAAAACAGACGCGAAATCCAGTTAATGTCTCCGATTTAATTTTAAAGTCCAGGATTTTTCCTTTCGCGGCCAAAGCAGCATCATGTTTTAAAGGAATGCTGTTGTTATAGATTTTATAAAACTGCGCTTTGATGTCTTTCTCTGGAATACGGGGCGAAATGGCCTGGGCAGCCGTTGTGAACAGGGCTAATAACGCGTCTTTTGATAAAGGGCAGGTTCGCGCACCTGTTTTATCCTGTTGACATAAAACAGTAAAATCGTCACTCAGCTTGTTCAGTCGAAGAATGATCACTTCATTCTTTTCAAGTAACTTCTCTATTTCATCCATTAGCTCACTGAAATAGGGGTATACCACACTCGTTAATGTGTAATTGCTTTGAAGCGCCTCGCGCAGAGTAGAAAGAGCAGTGGCATTTTCAGCGGTTAAACGGCTGAAATTGATTTCGCTGGGGTTACCGCAAAGGGCCAAGGCCAGATTGAGTTGCTCTCCATTACCGGAATGCGCGGCAGCGATTAAGAAAGTATCCCGAGCATTCTTATCCATCAATAATGCCTCAAGGTGATTTTTTTTAATCCATCGCAATACCTTAGGGTTGCCCGAATGTGCGGCATAATGCGCGATAGTCCAGCCCGCCTTGTCAATTGTGTTCAATAAGGCAGGCTTATTGTCTTTAATCCATTGCAACACCACAAGGTTGCCTGACAGGGCGGCATAATGCGCGGCGCCTCTTTTCTCTGCATCAAATTGATAAAAAAGAGTGGGCCTTTGCGCCAGAACCTGATTCAATCGCTGGAGATCGCCAGACAAAACAGCGTAATGCGCCATGTTCAAATCATAACTGTCTTTTCGATCGACATTTTTATACGTTGCTTCATCACCAAGAATCGCCAATAATTGCCATGTTTCCCCAATCCAGGAGATGCGGAAAAATTTTAATTTGTTAAACAGCACCTGGCATTGATCATTAGTCAGCGCGGGAGGGATTAAATTCCGTTTAATGCCGTTTTGGATGAGCTTTTCTCTGTAATCAATAGTGTCTGGGGGCATGGCTGTCTCAATTGATTTTGCGCAGAATTATAACATAAAGAAATCCATATATGCACTTTGAATAGCATGGTATCATTTATGCAAAAGAACGACCAAGGGTTAAAAATGTAGGAGTACCTCATGAACTTGATTGTACTCTCAGCAACATCCCAGCCTACTGTTTGCAAATTGGAAAGAAGCAGCGCTTTTGTAAATGCCAAAGGTAAAAAACCCAAACCACTTCAATTAAATCTCTGCGCATAAATTGTTTGTCCTGAATACCGGCCAGTGACATGCGGCGGGGATCGTCGCAACTTCCGTTTCAAGCGTATAAGCTCTACTGCGACACGTGCCGTCGCTCGGCAATCAGGGGGTAGCAGGTTTTTAAGTTACGGCAGGCCATCCGGTGAAGTATAACTTCCTCAAGTTCTCTGCCAGTCACTTCAACAATTGATCGTTAATTAAGCATCTTACTGGTAGTTCTAGACAATAATACTTCCTGAATTATTGAAATGAACACCCAAAAAATTCGAATATTAATTTTATTTAATAAAAATTTATTGTTTTTCGATAATTAATCACTTATATTCTCCGCGTCATCGATGATAAATTATATTTCTATAAACTAAAGAGGTCGAAATGAAATTAAGAAAATTAAGTGTTTTAGCTTGTGGTTTAATAGGTATAACCATGGGCGTTCATGCTAATGAGGTACTATTTACTGCAAATCAGCCAATGAAAATTATATTTCGCATTGCTCATCTAAATCATAACAGTCAGCCTGTTCTTGGTGAGCCTCAATTGATGGAGATCAATAAAAACACTACTGTCCCAATTGATATGAATAATTATGATTTAGCTGGAGTAGTTATTCTGTCAGTAAATGGCCATGAGTTACCCTTATCCGCGAATCAATTCAATCAACCAAAGCAATGCTCAATGACGACAGATAAAACAAAAGCTACTGGCGCATTAGCGTTTTCGTTATCAGCGCATGAAATGAGCTGTCGTTCTTATGGTGGCGTGTTTGGGTAAGCAATGGGCACATAATGTGCCCAGTTTTAGTTAACTGAGGAGATCAAGATGGAAAAAATTCAACGAATAAGTTTATTTTTCAGAGTGTTATTTCAAGTGTTATTTATTGCTTTACCTCTATTTTTAATTACAGCATGGGTCAAATCGTCAGGAACTCTTGTGATCATGGGTGGGGCTATTAATCTCAATTATATTCCCGCTGCTTATGCTAATAGTATTTTACATACACTGAGTGGCTCAGAGAAATTCTTGGGTTTATGCCTTAGCAGTATTCCAATGTTTGTTCAATTATACATTTTATTTGCGTTAATCAATTTATTTAAGTTATACGAAAAAGGCGAAATCTTCTCCATTAATAATGTTCGCTCTATTCGGAATATCGGATATGCCTTATTAATAACACAAATCATTGATCCCATCTATCAAGGGGCGATGGGCTTTGTCTTAACAAGATATAACCCGTCAGGGCATCGTTTTGCGGCGATAACTTTAGATCAAACAAACATTGGAGTGGTATTAATAGCACTGATTGTAATTCTAATTTCCTGGATTATGGTAGAAGGATGTAAATTACGCGAAGAACAACAGCTGACTGTATAAGGAAACACCCATGCCTATTATAGTAAATTTAGATGTCATGTTAGCTAAACGAAAAATTCGCTCAAAAGAACTTTCAGAAGCAATTGGCATTACGGAACAAAATTTATCAATATTAAAAACCGGTAAGGCTAAGGCAATTCGTTTATCAACTCTGGATGCAATTTGTAATTATTTATCTTGCCAACCAGGAGATATTTTGGAATATACAACAGATTGTACTGAATAGAAGTTGATGGTCGGGACGGAAGGATTTGAACCTTCGACCACTAGCACCCCATTCTTAAAAAGACCCTTTTCAAATGGTTTCAATTGATATCAAAAAACATCATTAACTTATTGTTATTTAATAATTTTTACTATCTGTTATACTTCAAAAAATATCAAACGACTTCATGTGAGAACTCACGAAAGTACACCTAGAAGTACACCTATTTTTTGCAAGGTGCAATGATGGAAAGACAATTTACAGACGCTTATATTCGATCACTAAAACCAATATCTGCTCGCTATGAAGAATTCAGAGATGGCGGTTTTGGTATTCGAGTCACCCCCAACGGGCTAAAGACATTTCTATACCGTTATAAAATCAACGGCCAAAGGCATTCATTACCATAGGTCACTACCCTGCTATGAGTTTATCGGAAGCGAAGAAACGTTTTATCGATTTAAGTGACATACGCCATGGCGAGGTAAATCCCAAAGAACAGATCGCAGAACAAAAACAGAAAGATCAAAGCACAGTGAAAAATCTGATACTCCACTGGTACGCCAACTACATTGAAAAACACCGTGCTCAGCCTCTGCAAATCTGGCAGCATATAAAAGTAGACATCATTCCCCTATTGGGCAATAAAAAACTCGAGCATTTAAAAACTCGTGAGATAACTCAAGCCCTCGATAAGATTGTAGGTCGCGGCTCCCCTGTTCATGCAAACAAAGTACTAAGCACACTAAAACAAGCCTTTAACTACGCAGTAAGCCGAGGCGAAATGCTGCTTAACCCTGCCATGACCATACGTGCCAGAGACATAGGTGGCATAGAAAAACCCAGAGAACGCTATTTAACTCTCGATGAAGTAAAAACACTATGGCAATTCCTCGACAGCGAAGAACACGGAACCTCCTTCCAGATCCGAGCAGCCCTGAAAATTATCCTACTAACAGGTGTAAGAACAGGAGAAATACGAGTAGCAAAATGGTCAGAATTCGATTTTGAAAACTCCTTATGGACTATTCCAGCCGAAAATACTAAAACCAACATAGTCATGAGAATTCACCTAACAGAATTGACTAAAAAGGTATTGCGAGAACTCAAAGCACACAGCAATTCGGAATACGTCATCAGGCGCAGACGACCAAAGTATTTTATCCGACCGAGCTATGCCAAGAGCCGTAATCAGAATACAATCACGAGTCGGCATCCCGCACTGGACAGCACATGATTTAAGACGAACCTTTGCAACTCAGCTTGGAGAGACTTTGCATGTTGATCCGGTGGTGATTGAGAAATGTCTAGGGCATAAGATGCCTAAAATAATGGCCACCTATAATAAGAATGAAATGCCGCCTCAAAGAAAAGAAGCATTGGAAAGGTGGAGCCAACAAATTCAATCCTTATCTCACGACAATTCAGACGTAGCCTGGATGAAACAACGTGAAATCCAGGAACCCATGAGCGCAGCGAATTCATTCTAATAAGCATCTATTCATAGATTAATAGCAATGCCCAAGGATGGAGATAATTTGTCCCTACCCTTGGTTAATGAACATAATTGAGTAGTAAGCAACTGTTTCCAAATTGGAAAGAGTTCAATATTAAATCATTATTCGAAGATAGAACTACAAAAAATGCACATGTTCCATAATGGAACATGTGATATTTATATACAATCAGCTACAATCTTTGATAAATTTTAAATCAAATCTTGTAAACTAAGTTTACAAAAACTATAATAACAATATGGAATAGAAGTAATGGTTACAAAACCTTCTAAAAAAACAGGCCAAGAGCTTTTTGCTTTGATTGAGCAGAAAATTAAAGACAGAAATTATATCTTTGTAAAGCATGCAAAAGAGAGGCAACAACAAAGAAATATTTCAGATCTTGATGTGCTCAATATTTTAGAGGGTAAACCAGGCTATGATAGAAAAAGAAACAAGAGCAAGGATTCTTATGAATCCAACTACATACATGAAAAACCGCAGGATTGGAAATACTGTATTGAAGGTAAAGATATAGATGGGAAAAAAACAAGAATTATTCTTACATTTACTGATGATCTAATGCCCATTATTACAGTGATCAATTTAAGCGAGGAGGAAACACCATGAAAACTAAAATTGAACCCACATTCCTTTACGAAGGACTTGGTTTTCCTATTGAATTAGAAAATGTAACAATGATTAACATCAATGACGAATGGCATCCCAAAATTGATGTCCGCTACGTTGCTGATGAAATTATAAAAAAATTAGCTATCCAAGAAGAAAGATTAACGGGCAATCAAGTTAAATTCATTCGCTCCTATTTTTCCATGCCTCTACGTGAATTTGGTGAAACCGTGGTTCATGAATCGCACACAGCTGTCAGCAAATGGGAAAAATGTGAAGATGAAATAACTAATATGAATGAAAACACCGAACAAGTATTACGACTCTATATTATCGAACAAACTCAAACCAAGACCAAAGCTGATCAAAAGAATTTTTATTCAAACTTTAGAAAAAGCAGAGAGTTTGTAAAGGCTAAAGGTAAAAAACCCAAACCACTTCAATTAAAACTCTGCGCATAAATTGTTTGCACTAACCACCAGTCGGTGACATTTTGTCACCGACTGGTGCTAGCAATAATGATCAAAATTGACCTGACAAACACTTCTGAAAAACCGGCAACTGTTAGATCAAATTTGAACTACTACAAGACATAAGCGCATATCAAATTAATCCTTGTTAAGAGGCGTTAATAAAAACTAAAATGAGTCTCCAATCTCATAATAAGTTTTTCTGTTTGCTGAACTCTATTATGACAAAAAGGAATTATGCTATTGAAAGATTGGGCATGTAAAAATTTTATGACAAAATAGTAAAAGTAAACGGGCAAAGATAAGGATAGGAATCACATGAACGATATCAAGTCATTTAAAATAAAAAAAGTAATCCTTCTTAAAATGATTTTTGCAGCAATTTTTTCCTGCCTGATGCTCAATGCCTATGCCGGCATGCAATCCTATCACATCCAATACCATAAGGATTCCAAAATAAACAATGTGTCCTTATCCAATACTGAAGTATTAATAGAGTTCCACCGTGGTGGCAATTCACTAGGAAGACTCCTGACCAAAACGAATGAGGCTCAAGACATCACCATCGACAACACTTATGGGAACAATTTGGTTATTCACGTACTATTCATCGATAAAGAGGGAAAAAGAATACGATGTTGGGGGGTATCTACTGCTAAAATAAATATCATTGAGATTCAGTGTGATAAAGTGGTTTCATTGAAAAAAGTAAAGGGAAACACCGAAGTGACTACTGATTCAACTCATTAAACCACTAATAGCTCTGGTTAACAAGTATTGACATAGACAGCCACATCGCAGGACACTTATACATTCCGTTATAAGGAAATAAACAAAAATGACCAATAAAATTCGTGGTAAAGTTAAATGGTTTAATAAAGACAAGGGATTCGGTTTTATTGAAAGCAGTGGCAAAGACTACTTTGTCCACTTTAGTTCGATTCAAAGTGACGGCTTCAAAATACTTCCCGATGGGGCAACCGTTCTTTTTAAAATGAGAAAAGGACAGAAAGGACTTGAGGCCGAGGAAGTAGAAATTATCAAATAAATGGCAACCATTAGGCCTAGGCAAGACCCGTTCTGATGACAATAACACTTATTTTTACTGCATGAAACCATCAAGGAGGAGAGAAGTGAATCAACGAGTTGCTTTAGTCACAGGGGGCACTGGCGGTATTGGTACCGCCATATGCCAAGAAATGCAAAAGTTAGATTATCAAGTCATTGCCTGTTATTTCAAACAGGGCAATCATGACTTAGCGAAAGAGTGGCAGAAAAAACAAGCCATGCAAGGCTTTGATATCGACATTATCTACGCCGATATTTCTTCCTTCAATGATTGTGAGAAAGTGACTGAATTGGTCATCGAAAAATACGGTACAATCGATATTCTAGTGAACAATGCCGGTGTTACAAACGATGCCACTTTGAAAAAGATGACACAAGAACAATGGCAGGATGTCATCAATGCCAATTTAAATAGTGTTTTTAATATGACAAAAACCGTGTTATCCAACATGTTGGATAATAGTTACGGACGTATCATCACCATTTCTTCTGTTAATGGACGCAAAGGTCAATTCGGTCAGTGCAATTACGCCGCCACAAAAGCCGCATTATACGGTTTTACCAAAAGTCTGGCACAAGAAGTCGCAAAGAAAGGAATCACGGTGAATACCGTCTCCCCTGGCTATATTAATACCGAGATGCTCGCCTCTCTGAGGGACGATATTTTAGAAGCGATTGTTGCTCAAATTCCTGTAGGACGATTAGGTAAACCTCAGGAAATTGCTCGTGTTGTTGCTTTCCTTGCGGATGAGCAAAGTGGTTTTATTACTGGTGCTAATTTCGATGTTAATGGTGGGCAATACATGTAACTCACTCAAAAGTCCATTAGCGTTTTTATTTTAAGCCTTGATAAGATAGCCGCTATCCACTTAGAGGATTTGCCTAGTAATGGATGCGGCTTTATCGGATACTAAGAAAGAAACCACCTTACCGATGTCCTCAATGGTAACCAGTTGATGTAAAGGGGCTTCGATAATGGCCTTATCCACCAACTTATCAAAATCGGTTAATCCCGATGCCGCACGAGTATTGATTGGTCCAGATGAAACAGAGTTTTATTTCTGAAGCACATAAGTTCCTGGTGCTGCCAGCAGTGACAGATTCATGACAGGTGGCGGAATGCGTTTTTTAGTGTTCTGCCGTACTAACCACTCATGCCATTCTTGCCACCAGGAGCCCTCTCGCTTCTTTGCCATTGCAAGCCAACTCTCAGGATTTAAGTACGCCTCGCCTTGTTTCTGCTCATGAACACGATAAGAGCGTCCTGGGTGACCCGGCTCACTGATGATGCCCGCATTATGTCCACCATTAGTCAAAACAAAGGTCACATCTCCTTCTGTCATCAAATGGATTTTATAGACGGATTGCCAAGGGGCTACATGGTCTTTTTCAGTGCTCACTGCAAAAACAGGCCACTCGATGTTCTCACAAGCCACCGGCTTTCCTTCCACTGTATAACGCCCTTCGGCAAAATCATTCTTTAAGAAGAGTTTTTCAAGGTATTCACTGTGCATTTTATAAGGCATCCGTGTGGCATCCGCATTCCAAGCTGTTAAATCAATCATCCCTCGCCGCATTCCATGCATGTAATCTTGGACCATTTTGGACCATATTAAGTCGTAAGCGCGTAACATCTGAAAAGAACCCGCCATTTGCTTAGTATCCAGATATCCCTGTTCCCTCATCATACTTTTAAGAAAATCCACTTGACTTTCAGTCACAAAAAGCATTAATTCCCCCGCCTCGGTAAAATCCCCTTGGGCCGCTAAGAGCGTGAGGCTGTTCAAACGTTCGTCCTTGTCTCTTCCCATGGCAGCCGCCGTAATCATGGCTAAGGTGCCACCTAAACAATAACCCATCAGATTGATTTTTGTTTCTGGCAAAAGCGTTGATACCGCATCAATGGCTGCCATTGCGCCTTGCCGATAATAATCGTCCATTCCCAAATCACAGTCTTCTTTATCAGGATTGCGCCAAGAGATGATAAATACAGTGTGTCCCTGCCTTACAAGCCATTTCACTAAGGAGTTATGCGGTGATAAATCCAAAATATAATATTTCATAATCCAGGCAGGTAGGATGAGTATTGGCTCTTTATATACCGTCTTGGTTTGGGCTTCGTATTGAATCAATTCCATCAAATGATTTTGGAACACCACTCGTCCTGGGGTAATGGCCACGTGTTGGCCTGGGATAAAATGTTCAGAGCCTTTAGGCGGTGTGCCCGTTAACTTTTCTAACCAATCCTCGAATGCGATTTGACTGCCTTGGATAAGATTAAATCCCCCAGTGCGCATGGCTTCATGGAATAAATCAGGATTAGACCAAACAAAATTGGAAGGTGACAGGGCATCAAGACATTGGCGTGCCCAAAACGAAACAGTACGTTCCACCGGGTTGGGCAATCCTGGCACGTCCGTTGTGGCACGTCGCCACCAATCTTCCATTTGCAAAAACCCTTCGGCGAATAAACGCCAAGGCATGGGCTGCCAACTGTCTTTTTTAAAACGCACGTCGTTACCATCCGCTGCCCGCTCAACACAAACGATATTATTAATGCAATCCTTGGCATGAAAAACCGGATAAAAAGCAAGTTCCCATAAGACCCCGGGGGATTGGGCTAATTGCCAAAACCAGGTGGAATAGGAAGAGCCAATGGCAGCAGGACTTATTCCTGCTGTCCATTTAGCCAAGTTGGCTTGCACCAATCGAGTAAAAAACGGAAAAAGGCTATCAGAAGTGTTCGCGTCAGTCGGAACACAACAAGAAAAATCCACCTCTTCTTGCAAGTCTTGGCTCTGAGTGAGGCTCCTTTCCTTAGGACAGCATTGTTTTTCAAGTCCCTTCATGGCCAACATCCCTAGCATTACGCCCTATAATCAATAAGATATAATACAGCATAGCACAAGATTAACCCATCAATTCCGTGCAGTATAAGACCAACGGTTGACTGCAATCACAGTAAAGCGAGACTTATTAACTCACTTGATCTATTTTGGACTCAATCACTCACTATTTTTGTAACCCAATTGGTGTTGCTTTTCGATAGGAATGAAACGACACGAAACTACAGTCCTTTGCAATTCCTTCCCTCGATAAATTGTGTCATTTGTCCCACTGTTAACGGTTTACTGCTGTAATAGCCTTGCACTTCCAAACAGTGACTTGACCGTAAAAAATTGAGTTGCTCTTCTGTTTCGACACCACCCACAACGACATTCAATCCTAACTCTTTCGACAAAGCAATCGTCGATTTGATAATTAAGTTATCATTCTCTCTGAGATGCGCATCTTCAATTAAAGCTTGCTTCAGTTTGATGGATTGGACGGGTGAATTTTTTAAGTGCGATAAAAAAGAATACCCTGAGCCAAAATTATCAAAAGCAAGTTTTATCCCCATATTGCGAAGCGCACTTAATGTCTCTTCAATTTTTCCCAAAAAATTGACCACCGTTGCTTCCGTAATTTCAAGCTCTAACCAATCAGATGGCATTTGATATTCCTGTAAAATGTGCTTAACAGAGGAAATAAACGCTTTGTGTTGAAATTGATGAAGCGAAATATTAATCGCCAAGGTACAATTGAAAGGAGCGTATCTCTTTTTCCAATCCACATACTGCCTGCACGCTGTTTGTAAGACCCATTCACCAATTGGAATAATCAAGTTAAAATGCTCTGCAACAGAGATGAACTCATCAGGAAAAACAACACCCCGCTTTGGATGTTGCCAACGTAATAAGACCTCCATCCCAACCATAGAATTCGTTTTTAAATCAACCCGGGGCTGATAAACGAGAAAAAATTCTTGTCGCTCTAAGGCAAGATGCAACTCAGTTCCTATTCCCAAGCGTTTTGAATATTGTTTTCTAAGGGACGGTGTGAAGAGTTGACAATTATTGCGGCCACATTCTTTGGCGTTGTATAAAGCAATATCGGCATTCTTACGGAGGGTTATTGCCTCATCACCAGCATCAGGAAAGCAAGCAATTCCTATACTGATTCCAATCATCACGGTATGGCCTTTAATAAGGAATGGCTTACCCATCTTTTGAATCATATTATTGGCAACTAATTTTGCCTGTTGTGGATTATTAATTTCGGTCAAAATAACAGCAAACTCATCTCCTCCCAATCGAGCCACACAATCTTCTTCACGAATACTAGAGCAGAGACGCTTCGCTACTTCACGCAATAGACCATCACCGACATCATGACCGAAGCGATCATTCACATTTTTAAAAAAATCCAAATCGATGCTTAACAGAGCCAGATGACGGCTATATCTTTTTGACCTGGCAATCTCGCGTTTTAAATCCAGTTCAAACTGCAATCGATTGGGTAATCGGCTTAATACATCAAAATGAGCTAATTTTGATAATTTTTTTTGTACTCTCTCTAGGTCTTTTAGCGTTTTTACCAGTTCGGAATTCTTTTTTTCCAAATCCTGGTTGAGTAAATAAAGTTCCCTTGTCTTATTTTCCAACAATAATTCAGCTTCCTCGCGAGCTTTTCTTTCGCGATAATAAGAGCGCTCAAATAATGCTTTTTTACCATCACTCAAAGGTAATCTCCAAACGACAATGATCATCTTTTTTTAACATGCAGTGAGTCTGATTAATGGTAATGTTCTTTTTAAAATGTTGAGCTGCTCCCTGGATGAGACCCATTGCAAAATGACAGAGTCTTCTATGCGATCGATACAACATAATCAGTTGGTTTGCAGCAGGCTCTTCATAGCTAATGGTAGGTAATTTTTCATCCGGGTATAGCTTTTCTACTTCCACATGAATTGTTCCATCAATACTTTTTAAAAATTCTTTTAATGTCATGTCCTTTTTTAAAAAAATTGAGTACTTACTTGATAAGATAGGAAACATGTATTCACCAAAGGATTCTAAAAGAACTGAAGCTCGCTGATTTGTCCTCTTCGCTATGGCCTGAATTAATTGCTGAAGCTCTGTATCAGAGTAAGTACCACCTGCTGTATAACTACCGCCACTAGGAAGTTCCAGTGAGGTGACTAATTCATCCCATAGTTCTATCCCAAATTTTTCTATAATCATGTCATTTAATGAGGTAAAAACGATGCCCTTCATCTATGGTCTCCAACATAAAACAGATTTTTAAATCCCTTTTAATTAAGTAGCATATCATTTCTCAATACTATAATTTGTTTATGTTAACCTGAGTGATTAAAGCAAAAAATAGTATTTCATTTATAAACATGAATTTCTCGTGAGTTCGATCAATTAAACTAAAGAACTCCATGTTACTTAATTCTCAGTAACTCTTCATTGAATCAGGTATTATGTTCTTCTTCTCATCGTATCAATATAGTCCAAATAGAGATTATTTAAAGTTAAAAATCAACAAAATAGGATTCTATTTTTACCATTTCTTAACCGCCGCCCAAAAAATGATAGACATACCGTGTGGCCATATATGAAGCATAGCACATATGCTTTTTGAATGAAAAAACAAACCGACTTAATTTTACTAGGCAAGCAAATTCGCAAAATCAGAAAAGAAAAAGGTTTTTCTCAAGAGGGTTTTGCCAATTTCATTGAAATGAATCGAGGATACTACGGAACTGTGGAACGTGGCGAAGCCAATATGACCATTATAAATCTTCTAAAAATTCTTAAAGGTTTGGATGTCACACCCAATGAGTTATTTCCGCCCTCAACTTATGTGAACTTGGAGAAGAAAATAACTAAAAACTCAGCCAAATCATGAGTAAGGGGCTAATCTAATACTAAATTTTTTATAAATTACTTCCCATGACCGAATGAAACATAAACAATTCATACTAGGCCTATTAGAAAACATTATAAGCATTATCAAGCCATGGCTCCGTCGACCCCAGGTATTCACGTGACAGTGTGAGATCGGCGGTTCTTACTTTATCAAGGCTGTCTATAGCCTCCCACTCAGTCAAGGCTTTAAGCTTGGCATTTGCCGGCCCCAGTGCCCCTCCTGGCCCGCCCGCACCCAGTCCAGTATTCGCATCGTATCGAATTAATGCAAAATCAACTCCGAGGCCAGAAGAATCAGAAATAACTAATGGAAACCACAGCTCATTTTTATGCGTTTGAAGATTATAGAATGTGAGCTCCCGCGGCAAATTATCTTCATTAAACGTAGGTGTTGGTTTAAAAGAGCGGTCTTTCCGACAATATTCATTAGCCACATGGACTGGAACATCGCGCTGCGCTATACCCACTTGCATCCAAGCCGCATCCAGAGCCGCCCAATTGTTCGTGCTGTACCAATTATCATAACCATCGATATAATTTCTTAGTGCCTTTTTGAGTGGTGTAAAGTCAAAATGCTTTGAACCCTTAACCTCAACTCCATTCTGCGTATACGTTAATCCATTCTTTTCTATTGCCTTGCAGCGTTTGAGCATGTCCGCTTTGGTATCGGCGTCCATATGTTGTTCCAGCATCCGACACATGTGAGTATCCTTTGCCCAATAGGCGTATTCGTAAGCAGAAATAGCTTCGAATGCTCTACCCGAATAATCGGTGACTGTACCCGTGCGAAGTAACACATCTTGTTTTTTTTCCTCCGAGTTCACTACTGTAAATACTTGCTCTGCTTTATCCTGCTTTCCATACACCACGTGTTGGAGGAATGTAGCGAATATTCTGTTCGGTTGGAATAGGGAATAGGCTCTCTCGTCTGTAAGTGCCAGAGCCTTCATTTCTTGCTCATTTTCTATATAAGTGCCAGTTTCTTTGAAGATGTCGTTAGGTAATGTATCGAAATAGCGAGGTTGTTTGAGCTTGATTAAATCAAGCACTATTGTGGGCAGGCCCTTAAGCATTGAGAGCTGGTTTATCAGCTCAAGCTGCTTAGTACTCGATAGCTCGTTAAACTCCAAAAAAGCCTTCTTCAGATCAGGTGGCAATACAAGCTCTCCTTTGTCGATGAGTGCAACAGCCTGTGCATGTAACCATATAACCTTTTCATTTGGTGTTGTTTCTTTATTTGTGGACTCGTTCATGGCTGCTTCCTGGTAAGGTAATTTAGAGTAATTAATATTCATTATAAACAAAATATAATGCAGTAGTACATTTATTGTTATTTATCGTTAAGTAAACATTAGCGTGATAGAGGTGTCACTTAGTGCTTTAAATTATCTCATAGCCGGTTTTGAAAAATCGCTAAAGCTCAGTAAGTGGCTCCCACGAAAATTAAGAGGCACGCTTAATCCTATCGTTGAATACTAATCCATTGAGAATGGCCCGACGTACACACCAGGCCTTAGAGGATTGACTGGATAACCCGTTAAATCAGTCCCAGTGTAGGGCTTCATTAATTCCAATAATTGGCCTTTATTACATTGCGTGTTATCAAACCAGAGCGCTTGCTTTTCTTCATTAAAATCACAGGCATCCGATGATGCACGGGTTTCATGAAATGATTCGCATCAGTCGTTATTAAACAGCAGGAATGGATAACTTCATCACCACCCTTAAGTATCCTAAAGTGCAGCTACGGCTAAAAGCTCATTATTGTTTTTTTGAACATAATAAGGCTGTTTCCCCATACTCTTCTTTATGGGGTTCTAGGCCGGAACCCCAGAAATTTCCGGGCAGTTTTTAGCCATGATTCCAAGGGAAACCCCTCAGTTGCAAGATAAAAGTGTCTTAACTCAGTCGTCATTAGAAACGCAGGGACATGATTATAGATCCATTGTTCCAAATCCATTTGATATTAATGGATCAAAATCTTGTGGATGGGATAATAAATAGTTTAGTGTACTAATCATACTATTAAGTTTGAAAAAGGAGATGGCGAACTATTTTTTTCTACCGCTTCTTCAGCAGCCGAAGGTTCTACCTCCTCATGTCTAACATTGTCTAAAGCTTTTCGAAATCGTTGAGTTAAATCCTGAGCGGATTCTAACTTAGTCCCTTTTTGTGTTTCATGCACAGGCACATCAACCCCATCAGTATTTTGTGCCTGCACTTCATGAGCAGGCTGATGGCCTGACAATTTTGAAATAGCAGCAAAAAATGAAGAGTGTTCACGAGATTCTGGTAAAGACTGTTCAAATAAGAATTTCGGATCGCTATGGATAAAATGAATGGTCACTTGATCTCCCTTAATGCTTATTTTGAAATCTTGATTCTTTTCAGGTAAAAAGTCAGTATCTGAGATTCGTACAAGTTTTATTTCACGGTCAAATTCTTTGCATATTAAAGCGCCATCTTTGCTGTATATTTCTCGCTTTTCGCTGAAGGGGTTCTTATATACTCCCTCAAATGTTTCCAATGATGGGGTGAATTCTTTCTCTTCATGCGTGGATTGATGTGCTAAATTAAACCATTCCAAACGCAGTTGTTTGGATTTGTCATTAGGCGATGACACAATCGCTTCTGCAAAGCAACTTCTAGCCCTTTCAACACTTTCAACATCGCCTTGATCTTCGGCGAGCATCCCCTCAATCGTTTCTTTCCATCCAGGCTCATCACTTTGAGTATAATGAGGCATGTGTTTAAATAGCTCTTGTATGTCACCAATAGGCGCTAAATCAGGAGAACTCAATATTTGGGTTGCAATACTCATCCCATGTTCAGAATTTGTAAAAAATGCTGCCCCTTTTTTATCTGTAACATTGATTGCAATAAAAGATCGCGTATTGAGGTTTTCACCATATTGATATGCGATTACCTTATCTGCATTTTTATATAAATGCCAACCTAACCCACATGTTTTCGTGATGCTGTAAGTCCTTGTTGGCTCAAACACAAGTTTCGCACTTAAATCCTTGATTTCTGCTTGTGTAGATTCGTCTATTGCACGTTTTAAGTCATCAAACTCTGTTTGGTTGAAAGGAACACGCTTATAATTCTTATCTGTTGCACTCTTGAGGTATTTTTGGGTGTTATCATCGTTTCTTAGACGATGGAGTTCTTCTGGTGTCAAACCTGAAAGCGCTAAACTCGTTTCAAATTCAAATGCTTGTTGGAAGGTGGGATCGTCCATATTCTTTAACCAGGCGGTCATGAATTTTGAAAAATCATCGGCACTTGTAAGTAGTGTACCGGCGGCATTAAGATGAGGGGTATGACCTGCTTTTGATGTCATCGCCAAGATATCGCTTTTGAATGAAAGATTATTAAGTTTAGTTGCCAAGTTTGTTAAATCAATCTCTGGAGGAATGGACGCTGGTTCACTCATTCCTTTTACATAGTACTCACGGGGATTTTCAGATAAATAAATTTTACCGTTTTCAGATTGGCTGAGAGTTGACAATGATGACATCAATTCAAGACCATACCTAAGGTTAGGGATACTCTCGTAGATTGATGTTGGTTTTCCTAGCTCAGTATGAACTGATACAATATTGGTGTCGCTATCTGGTTGTGGCAGAAACGTAGAGCGATCCATTTTTAGAGGATCAAAAACATATTCTTTAGCCAGAGTCTCTAAATTTTTACCCATTTTGGTCTCGATGACTTTTTGTAAGTAAAGAATAGCTTCACCTGAATAGGAATATCCCTTGCCCAGTTCTGAATCATCAGCAAACGATAGTGGAGAAGATAAATCAGACCCTGCTCCAAAATTTGGCAAGCCTGTGGTGTGTGACAATACCTGTCGCGCTGTTAATTGTGTGGCTTTTTCAGGATATTCACCATTTACCTTGAATCTTTCATATTCCTGACCTTCTTGTTGCAGAATAGAAAGTAATGGCTCATCCAAATCGATTTGATTATCTTTGACCAGCTGTAACACCAAATAAGTAAATACAATTTTACTCAGTGAAGAGGCTGGAAATTGGGTATCATTATCTACTCCATTCATGCCAGCATCGGTGGCCTTTTTGCCAATAGCAAGTGAAGTGCTTACAAATTCATGTTCACTTCCTTCTTTGGGTTCAACATAAGAATAACTTACGCCTGGGATATGAGCAGGCTCAGCTATTTTTTGTAGCGTAGATACGGATGGTTTGGGCATATTATTGAAATTGATCTAAAGATAGATTAATTATAGAACAAACCTCCGTACAGGAGTATGGGGTCTGGCTGAACCTCAGGAATTTACGGACAATTTTTAGTCATTCCAGAAGCCTTTGAAACGAGTTGCAGCCATTTCTGTATATCGTACCGTATTCTGAATGTTTTTATGTCCCAAGTAATGGGGTTCTAGGCAGGAACCCCTTTATGCCATTCAAAAAACCACTCATCAACATCAAGCACCGTTTTGATTTCATCGCAGAACGAAAAGCAGGTAGTTCAAAAACAGTTTCTGCACGGGCATTAATCAGGCTTCCTATTTTTTTTCTATTATTTGCCCAAGAAGGAATAAGACCCCAATGTAATGCAACACAATGAATGTTTTGTGGTTCAATGGCCACAAGACACACTACCACCATCTCTTCCACAGCTTGCTACGGCATACCCCCGTTTCTGTAATTTAACCCAAATTTTTATTAACACAAATATATATGCAATATCTATAAACTTAATACTTGTCGCAAGCCATCATCAAGAGAATTTAAATCTTTATCAGAAAGTGCACCTACAAAACCCTTTAATCTACTTTTATCAACGGTTCGAATTTGATCACAAACAGCAGTTACCTGTTTATTAAGACAAGAAACTAATATAGTTATTGGAGGCCTAGCTTTTGCTGAGGTGGAAAGAGGCACAACAACTACAGTATGACGCGCCTGATTTATTGGCGTTGCACCTACTAGCACGCATGGACGTTGTTTATTGATTTCTGACCCAGTAGTCGGATTAAGATCTATCCAATAAATATCACCACGATTCATCAGATAATCCATCTTGGATAGTTACATCCCACTCTTTCATCTCTTGATTCAACTCGGTATCTTGCTCAACAGCGGCGGCACACTCATAAAGTGCTTTTTCCCGCTTTTCAATTTCCCTTTCTATTAATTGAACAATAACTTTACTGCGTTGCTTTTGTGGTATAGAAGCTCGCATTCGAGAAGCAATTTTATCAGGCATTGAAATAAGAACTTTACTCATAATATCCTCCAACTATATACAATATAGTATATCCTATATCTTATATCAATTAAAAGCGAAAAATAAACGGTCGTTTTATGAGACCGTCCCATCAATCACTAGGGTGTACGCAATTTATTGAGAAGAAAACTTAATTAAATATGCTGTAAATTTTTAGCTCACCATATGGCATCTAATGCAGGCAAATCACTTAAGTCAAACCTTACATAAACTAAAGTATCAGTAACTTCGCCGGTAACAGGTTTTACACGATTTGATTTCATAATCGATTCAAGTTGATACCCTAAACGCTCTGGAATTTTCTTACTCTGCTCATTATCAATATCACAGGTAATAGTTATCCATTTTACATTTAACACTTTAAAAGCATATTGGGTGATGACATTTGTTGCTTCTGTTATTAATCCCTGGCCCATATATTTTTTACGAACCCAATACCCAGTTTCTACACAAGGAACATCCCAATCTATATTATGAAAACCAGTTGCTCCAATAAAATCATTAGTTTTTTTGTCTAAAATTAATAACATTAATTCAGGGTCTTCTTTCTTCTTAAACAACCAATTTGTAGCCTCTCTCCTTACAATTTCTTCAGAATCATTCAAAGATGGTTTTTCATTTGCCCATAACATAAACTTATTTAGTAAATCGAAACTCTCTAGAACTGCGGAATTTAACATTGCTCCATCCCTGCTTTAGGAGGTCGCAATATAAGCCTTGGAGTCTCAATTGGTACTGGCAAATCAATTATATGGGGTTAACATTTTTCATATCAAAGTCCTGCGTTTTTAGAATAGAAACTTCTACTTAACTCATCAATACACAATTGCATTTTATAGTGAGGTACTGGATGCCATGAAGGCCTAGTGTGTACGTCCAGCGTGTTTTGTGACAACATTTTAGATCAAAATATTCCCATAAAATCTAGTATTTTACTAATTAGTCAATCCCATTACCATTTAAATACCTAGAGGTTTTTATTGTCATATTAAAAAATAGGCAATCTGTATGATTAAATAATTTTAAACTTTAATAATGGCAACTATTTCATCGTAAAAGGAACTAAGTTGTCACAAAACACGCTACTAGGATTTAATCAAGAAGGATCACCAAATATCCTCTCTTTAGCTTTTAATAGTTGTCTTTCGGATAAGATCGTCATAGACGAATAATGAGTTACGTCATAATGCTTGATAAAGAAGTGGAAAAGTTCTTGATGCCGTTAAAGGAAGATTAATAAAGCCATAACAAATGTACTTGTCTTTGTGGACTAAATAGTAAGATATCATGCATTAATTATCTATAATAATTAGCGTTCGTTGGGTCATTGCTAATGGTGTTAATGCCCATGTCTGTGGGGATGATGGGATGATAGCCACCAAATCGCTTCTTAACTGGCATGTCACTTTTTGAGTCCTCCTTAGAAATGGAGGAACTGCAGGAAAACAATAAAAAGGATAAACAAATAAAAAACAGCCCTATTAATTTTTTTACTACAGCAAAATGTTTCATACTTATTTCCCTTTTTAAGTTTATTATTGGATATTAAGAATATGGTCTATTTGATTGTGGCATTTAAAATACTTTTAGCCAAACCATAATGCCTGAAATTGAAAGATTAATCATAAACAATGGTATAATTTCCAAGCTCATATTTACCATCATGACCATTAATATGAACACGTTTTTAGCGTGTAAATTGTTTCAGTTTGCCCCCTGTTATCCAATCCATTCTCGATTGAAATAGATTAACTAATTCTAATTGAGCACTAAGTCCTTATTTAACAAACAGTGCTATATTATAAAAATGATTTATAAAATGAGGTGGGTTGTTTTTATATTGATTCAGCCATCACTTTATTTCATTGCAAGGAGCATTGACATGCCAAAGCAGAGACTTTTCAAAGCAGTTATTGTGTTAAGCGCGATACTTCTGTTGGCCTCTTGTGCCCCATCAACAACGACCAATAATTCACACGGTGTTTCTCATACTTATGAAGGACACAACACGGGAGGAAAAGGTTGGCATTAATATTAAGCAGGTATGCCTTTTGCTTTTCATACCCAGCTCATGTAGTGCTATGATAGGATGTTCAGTCCAAACAATTCATTGAAAAAATAATAAGGAGATTTCATTATGTTAAAACGGAATGTATTCATTTTATTGACCGCTTGCAGTTTGGTGGCCACGCCACTCTTTGCAGAAGAAATGTCTTCTGGTTCTCAAATGAATAACATGGGAATGCAAAGCACTAATCAGCAGTCAACCCAGCTCCAAGAAGAAATGAAACAAATGCAAGAAGCACTAAAACAAATGCAACAGATGCATGATAAGCTTATGAATGCGAAAACAACAGAAGAAAAGACATCCTTGATGCAAACACAAATGCCCATGATGGAGGAAGGCATGCACACGATGCAAAAAGGCATGAAGATGATGAAAAATATGCACGATGACACAGCAAAACAACCCGAAACGATGGAACAGCGTATGAAAATGATGCAAATGATGATGCAAATGATGCAGATGATGATGGACAGTAAAATGATGGGATGCCCCATGATGAAAAACCAATAAATTCTGCAAGAGGATTATCCATAGGATAGTTGAGTCAAATTACTGGGGCTCTTATTGACATGTCTTAAGAGTCCTATCATTAAGTTTAAGAAGGTCAGTAATCCATTAAGATTTGCCCATTCAGAAAAGACCTACGGCATCGACCCCTTTTACAGGGCACCTTGGGGTATCATTTCACCTAATAACTCACGTGTAGACCGATTAATTAGTCCTTCAATCCTTCAATATGGCCTTGCTTTTTAGACTGCCATCTTGGATAGGACGATTCGCATTTTGCTATCTGTTTTCAAACTCTGTTATATTAAAGTTCCGTAAAGTGATGTAAAAATAGAAAGAACAGGATGACACCTAATTCATGGGACAAGAATAAAACTGGAAGATAATGGATAAAAACACGGCTGTTGCTCAAAGTCATGGAACACCAATCGGCAGGATAATTGAAATCAATGGCCCTGTTGTCAAAATACGTTGTGATATTTTACCTTCTTTGCATCAATCTCTTAAAACCCACACGAACAGCGATGAATACATTTTAGAAGTGTGTCAGCATCTTGATGAGCATCATGTGAGAGCCATTACGCTCCACCGCGCCTCAGGATTGCAAAGAGGTTTAATAGTTTATGATCAAGGCACGTCATTACAAATTCCCGTTTCAAAAGAGTGCTTGGGCCGCCTTTTAAATATTTTTGGTGAGCCGTTAGATGGTGCCCCGCCACTAGAAACCAATGAATATCGTGATGTTCTGGCCAAACCCGAACCACTTCAAATGACGAGCACTCAAGAAACCATTCTTGAGACAGGAATTAAAGTCATTGATTTACTTTGTCCTTTCGTCAGAGGGTGTAAAACGGGATTGTTTGGTGGCGCAGGAGTTGGAAAAACCGTCCTACTGATGGAATTGATGCATGCCATTATCCAATTACATCAAGGAACCTCTGTCTTTGCTGGGGTGGGGGAACGCATTCGGGAAGGCCATGAATTATGGCATGAGATGAAATCCGCAGGCGTCATGGATAAAACTCTCATGGTGTTTGGTCAAATGGATGAATCGCCAGGGGTGCGTTTTCGCACAGGGTTATCGGCATTAACTTATGCCGAATATTTACGTGATACGCTGGGACATGAGGTTCTTTTTCTTGTGGATAATATTTATCGTTTTGTGCAAGCCGGCAGTGAAATTTCGGGGCTACTCGGCCGAATGCCGGCAAGTGTCGGTTATCAACCCACCTTAATGACTGAGATAGCGGAACTTGAAGAGCGCATGACGTCAACTGCCAAAGGAGCAGTGACTTCGGTACAAGCGGTTTATGTTCCGGCCGATGACATGAGCGATCCGGCTGTGACTGGGATTATTACTCATTTGGATTCCATTATAGTACTCTCTCGCTCGCAAGCAAGCAAAGGCATTTATCCTGCCGTGGATCCCTTAGCTTCCAAGAGTCAATTTATGGATAAAATCATACTTGGAGAACGACATTATTCGATTGCTCAAGCCGTACGAGAACATCTGGAACGTTATCAAGAGTTAGAAGACATCATTTCCATGATGGGAATTGATGAGCTTTCTCCTAAAGACCGTGCTATCGTGTTAAGAGCACGCAAACTGCAACGCTACCTTAGCCAGCCCTTTCATGTCACAAAGCTTCAAACAGGCATTGAAGGGACGTCGGTTTCATTAGAGCACACATTAACCGATTGTGAATCGCTCCTAAGAGGCGATTACGATGAATTTTCAGAAGAAGAGTGTTACATGATAGGGGCTATGAATAAAGGGAGATAACGACGGACATGGAGCTTTTTACCATCCATCTTAAGAGTGCCACACACTATGAAACAATGGATAAAGTGGTGAGTTTTGTTGGCGAAGACCACTCTGGGCAATTCGGGATTTTAGCTCATCATGGCCGAATGATGACGTGCTTAAAATTCGGCTTGGCCTGGTTTCGTTATGAAAATGATGAGACGGAATATCTGGCCTTACCAGGAGCTGTGGTTTATTTCATTGAAAATCAATTGCATATCGCAACAAGACATTATGTACGCCATAAAGAGTACCAAGCCATACAAAGGGCCATAGAGGAAGAGTTACATTGGGAAGAAGACAACCTATTACGTACTAAAGAAAGCGTACATCGTTTGGATGAAGAAATGTTAAAGCGGTTTTGGGAATTAAAACGGCAGAACACCTATGGAATTTAAAAATTCGAAAAAGGAACTGGAACAACAAGTGAAACGGAATGTCCGCAAAATGAATAAAGCCAAAAAGGAGAAATCGACTTTATTAGCCCAAACGGTTTACCTTGGTACTTTAGGCTTTGTTTTTGTTTTACCCATCATCGCAGGAGCCTATCTCGGGGTTTGGCTCGATGAAAAAATAAAAGGGTATTCCATTAGTTGGACCATCAATTTAATCATCGTCGGGGTGATTATTGGCGCCATTAACGTGTATCTTTTAATTAAGGATTAACCGTGGGAGAAGAAGGATTTTTAGCGTATTTTGCCTTTTCAATCGGGTGGCTGCACATCACACAAAGCGTCTTGACCACGTGGTTCATTATGATGGCTTTATTTCTTTTAGCATGGAGCTCCACTCGCAAAAGCACGCTATTACAACCAAGCACGTACCAAGTCATTTGGGAGGGCATTTTGAGCACCATGCAGGATGCGATGAACGAAGTATTGCCTGACCACGTTGAGCTGATATTTCCATTTGTAGCCACCTTGTGGATTTTTATCCTGGTTTCCAATTTAATCGGTGTGATTCCGGGATTTTATTCACCAACGGCTGATTTATCGGTGACGGCATCAATTGCGATGATGACTTTTTTATCGGTACACTGGTTTGGAATTCGTATAGAAGGATGGCGAAACTATTTGAAGCATTATATTAAGCCAACTCCTTTTTTGTTGCCTTTTCATTTAATCAGCGAAATATCTCGAACGTTAGCATTGGCCGTCCGCTTGTTTGGTAATATCATGAGCTTGCAGTTAACTGCCCTCATTGTCCTCATGATTGCCGGATTTTTAGCTCCTATTCCAATACTCATTTTACATATTATTGAAGCCATCATCCAAGCTTATATTTTTGGTATGCTGGCTTTAATTTACATTGCTGGGGGTATTCAAGCCCATGAGCTTAAAAGCCAAGGAGAATCGTTATGAATGACATGAGTTGGTTTAGTTTGGCGTCAACCGTTATTGCAGCAATAGCCATTGCCATAGGTACCATAGGGCCAGCCCTGGCCATGGGGCGTGCGATTAGTCACGCTCTGGATGCGTTGGCAAGGCAACCTGAAGCCGAAAAATCCATCACCAGAACCTTATTTATTGGTTTGGCCATGATCGAATCGTTAGCCATTTATTGTTTGGTGATTGTTTTGATTATTCTCTTTAGAAATCCATTATTGTCTTATTTGGTAACGCAACAGGGATAAAGCCAATGGAACTCTCTTGGACCACTTTTTCATTAGAACTCATTAATTTTCTTATTCTTATTTGGATTTTAAAACGCTTTCTTTATGCGCCCATACAAAAAACCCTATTAGAACGAAAAAAAAGAGTGCAAGAACAATTAGAAAATGCTGAAGCACTTCACAAGGAAGCAAAACAATTGCAAACAACCTATGAAAATCGTCTTACCGATTGGCAACAAGAGAAAGCGACCCTACAAAACGAGTGGCACGAGGCGATAGAACAATGGAAATCGGAAGAAAGGCTCCATTTTGAAAAACAATTGCGTCAAGAAAAAGAGCAGATTTTTTCCCATGAAATGCAACGAGCCTCAGCCCTCATTGAAAACAATGCCAAGGAAGCGTTCCTTTTGGCTGGGAAATTTGCTGAAAAATTGTTAATCCCTTTTGCGGATGCACATCTTGAAGAGAAAATCATTGAAAAAACCATCGAGGAGCTCCATCATTTCCCAGTGGAACAATGGCAATGGCTAAATACTGTACCTGAGGAAGAAACCGTTTCGATACAAACGGCCTACCCCATCAAAGAACACCAAAAGCAGAATCTGTTACACGTCATTGAACAATTGGTGCCAAAGAAACTCACAGTGTGCTTTACAGAAAATCCAAAGCTTCTCGCAGGAGTAACCCTTCAAATGGGTCCCATGTGCTTGCAAGCCAATCTTCGTGATGAATTAAAATTCTTTACAGAGACAAAAAATGAACTGGCCTAACACCTCTTCTTTTCTTGAGAAGCAACGACAACGTCTTGAGAGCTATCAATTTCAAATCAAGGCATCCGAACAGGGACAGGTGGTTTCTGTCGGAGATGGCATTATCTGGATTAAGGGCTTGCCTTCTGCCACCATTGATGAAATTCTTATTTCAGAGGATGAGTGCTGTATCGCTATGGTGTTCCATCTCACGGAAGACCTGGTTGGCGCTGTTATGTTGGTACAAACCAAAAAATTAAAAGCAGGCACCTCTATTTTTCCTCTGAAGCGAGCATTGAGTATTCCTGTAGGCGATAAATTGCTTGGACGAGTGATTGATCCTCTAGGCAATCCATTAGATGGCGGTGAGATTCCTCCCTATGAGGAACAAGGGTTGCTCGATAGGTTGTCACCACCTATTCTTCACCGCGACTTTGTGAATCAGCCATTGTACACAGGCAATAAGATTATTGATAATTTAATCCCCATTGGAAAAGGACAAAGGGAGTTACTTATCGGGGATAATGGGCTTGGTAAAAGCGCTCTGGCCATTGACATGGTGATGAATCAAAATGATAAAAAAGTGTATTGTGTCTATGTGTTGATTGGCCAAAAGCGTTCCACAGTGAGCACTACGATTCAATTATTAAAAAAAAACAACGCCTTGGACTATACGACTGTTGTGGTGGCCCAAGCGACGGCTTTACCAGGATTACTTTATCTGGCTCCTTTTGCAGGGTGTGCCATTGCCGAACACTGGATGAAAAAAGGTTTCGATACGCTGGTGGTCTATGATGATTTGAGTGCTCATGCCAATAGTTATCGTGAACTGTCTCTTCTACTGCGTAGACCTCCTGGACGTGAAGCGTTTCCTGCGGACATTTTTTATCTGCATTCCCGTTTATTAGAGCGCTCAACCTGCCTTTCCCCTGAAATGGGCGGCGGCAGTATGACAGCGCTTCCTATTATCGAAACCAAAGAAGGTGAAATGGCCACTTATATTCCTACGAATCTCATCTCAATCACCGATGGGCAAATCTTTTTTGATGAATCATTATTCTCTTCTGGATTTCTTCCAGCCATTGATATCACCAAATCAGTCTCACGCATCGGTGGTAAAGCTCAGCATCCGCAAATTAAAAAAGAAGCCGGTCGAATGAAACTCGATTACATGCAATTTCTTGATTTGGAAATGTTCACTCGCTTTGGGGCGAAACTGGATGCCAAAATGCAAAAGCAAATTCAAAAAGGGCGAATTTTAAGAGAAATTCTGAAACAAGAGCGATGTTCACCACTACCTATTGAATTTCAACTCGCATGGCTTATTGCCTACAACGAGGGTTTCTTTGACGAATTGAATTTAGAAGACATCCCCAAAATCCTCAACAAAATAGAGGAAGAAATAAAACAGAGCAATTTCTCATTGGGAAGCCCGCGAGAACAATGGAAAAAGGCTGTCAAAGAGTGGCTAATGGCATAGAACGGACTTCTTATCCATTCCAAAATAATCAGTATCATTGACCACTGGGATGGGATTATGACTAAGCGAACGAAACTAAAAGAACATGTTCATACCCTAGAAGAAATTGGCAACATCATGACGGCCATGAAAAATCTTTCTTTAATTGAAATAGGCAAAATCACCCAATTTCTTGCCATGCAGGACCAAGTCATTAAAACCATTCGTGAGGTGAGCAGTGATTTTTTAAGTTTCTATCCCATGCCCCCCATGAATCAACAAGGGCATCAGCTGTTGGTTTCTATTGTTATTGGCTCAGAACGAGGCTTTTGTGGTCCTTTTAATGATAATGTGCTTCATCAGTTAGAAGCTCGCAAAGAGCAACATTCTGAATTGGAACCAGCGCTCGTTCTTGTGGGGCATAAACTGGCATTAAAAATGGCTAATGATTCTCGTGTCTTAGCAACAATAGATGGACCCAATGCCATTGAAGAAATCCCAGGCGTGATTGCAAACGTGTTAGAAGCATTAGAAAAAGCCTTATTACAAAGAAATAAGACATGGCATTCTTGGCAATGGAATATTCTTTGCAATGAGGAAGAGCAAAATCAAATTCAAGTAAAAACCTGGCAGCCCTTTAAAGAATTTGATACAAGACCTGCGCATCATTTTTCTGTGCCACCCGTTTTGAATTTATCCAAAGACCAGTTTTTCGCTGACTTGGTGGAGCATTATTTACTGGCCATGTGTTATTCGATTTTTTACCAATCGTTTTTTGCGGAGAATCATCAAAGAATGTTTCATTTAAACCAGGCATTAGATCGCTTAGAAAATAAAAAAAATGCATTAAACAATCGTCTCAATTTACTGCGCCAAGAAGAAATTACTGAAGAAATTCAGAATATTTTGCAAAGTGCGGAAGTGATTATTGGTCATGAGCTCACTTAGAAATACGAGGCAAACAGTCACACCACCTCTTTATGAGTTCTTTTTCTTATACGGCATACAAACGACTATTAATTTCGACTGCCCTGGTTTCGATTCTCCACGGCATAAGGCTTTATATTGTTCTTGTCCCGAAATCGCAATGAGTTCAAGAGCAATTTGATATTGATCATCATAACCCATGATGAAATGTTGCTTTTCATCAGTGAGCACTGAGGAATGCCCTCTTGGATAGCCATAATAATAGATTTTGATTATTAATGTGGCTTTTTTAAGAGGAGTATTTTTTATAGGAGAGGCTTTTGAGTACTCCACCGAAAACACGACATTTCGATATTGTGCTAACGAAACAGTCGTCAATAAACTTAAGACCACGCACCCTATGAAAACTATCCATTGCCTTCCCATTGGCAATTCCTCCATCCTGGCGTCATCATGTTCTCTGCTGTGGCTGAATTGGCACTTAACCGATTGAACTCAATAGGGTTATCAAAGCGTGTGTCTTCTCTTCATTCTTTAAGATTCGCAGAGGACATCTCTTAAAAAAGCGTCTATTATAGAATAGACAAAACCTCAAAAAAGAGCAAATAACGTACTGATTGGACTGAGTTTCTAATCAATGGAATGAATTACTCCAGAATTCATAGTCATACCCTTTTGAGTTATTGGAAATTTGTTACAGAATATGGGATAAACTAATAGAAGACAGGAAAACAAATAATCTCAGCTTAAAATACAGAAGGGTCTTTTAGTGAATAAGAAAAATACTTGTGCGGACTGCTCCACTTAAGCCATTTCATGAATCGACCTTTTAAGTGAGCTTTTGGAGGGAAAGGATGCTGTTTCAATACATTAAAAAGTTTACCCGACTTCGAGGGTTTCAAACATTATCCGTTGCGTTCCTGTTGGCAGTGGCTTCTGTTTCCTTTGCTCAACCCACAACAGACGAGCATGCCGCACATCATCCTGGAGGAAAGGAGAAAGAAGGCGAGGGAATGAGCGGCATGATGAAAAACATAGGGACTCCCTCTAAGGAACTTTACCCCTCTTTAATGAATTTACCCACATTATCCCCCGAAAAACGCCTTGAAATTCAACAAAAGGCACATCAGCGCATCACATCAGGCATTGCGCTCATGAAAGGTGGGCTTAGCGAGCTTTTGTCCGCATCCAACAATAACGATTACGCTAAAATGCAGAAGGCCTTGGAAAAATTACGGGAAGGAATTGCGCAATACGAGAGTGCCCTGGCCACACTTCGTGCACTGACGGAAGGAAAAAATACTCGCTACATCGCCTTGCAGTGGTTTAAACGCGAAATGAATCTTCTTCCAAGCGTCCCTCAAGCTGAGAACATCTTAGGTGGTCCTTTTTTTCATTTAACGATTATTGGCCTATTTGGTCTGTTTTTTTTGGTCATGATTTGGATGTATTTTTTCAAAATGAGAAGAGCTGCTGCTTTGCTTGACCATTTAGTAAATCAACCTTCGATTTCGTCTTCGGAGGTATCCCCTCAATCTTCAAAAACACCTGTGCCAACTCCTTCAGTAGAGCCCATGAAGTCCTCTAAAGTTTCTGAGGCACCATCAGAAACCACCCCAACTGCTCCTCCTACCTGCCCCGTTCATAAATGTCCAGTTCCACAATTTCCAGTCATGCGATCGCTCACCGAACCGGAAGAGAAATGGGAAGGAAAACTTCGTGTTTGTCGTATCTTTCAAGAAGCACCAGGAATAAAAACGTATCATTTGGCGTCACTACATGAGGTGGCGTTGCCATTTACCTATTATCCTGGTCAGTTCATTACGCTTACTGCGGTGATTGATGGTAAAACGGTCAGGCGCAGTTACACCATGGCATCCACCCCAACCCAATTGCATTATTGTGCCATTACCGTCAAGCGAGAAGAACAAGGCTTGTTTTCTCGTTATTTGCATGACGAAATTAAGGAAGGGGATTTACTGGAGGTAATGGGACCTAATGGTAAATTTACTTTTACTGGTGAAGAAGCACAAAGCATTGTACTGATTTGTGGAGGGGTTGGTATTACTCCGATGATGGGTATCATCCGCTACCTCACCGATATTGGATGGCACAATGACATTTATTTGCTTTACTGTTGCCGCACTACAGATGAGTTTATCTTTCGCGAAGAATTAGAGCAACTTCAAGAAAGATACTTAAATCTCCATGTGTATGCGTCGATGCTGCGTTCAGAGGGAGCCGTTTGGATGGGGTTACAAGGCTTATTTACCAAGAACATCATCAGCCATCTTGTCCCTGATATTGCCTCTCATCGCATCCATGTTTGTGGTCCTCCTGCGATGATGAAAGCCATCCTTGGTATCTTAAAAGAGCTTAACGTACCCGCTGATTTGATTTTAACGGAAGCGTTTGGACCAGAAAAGAAACCAGAAATTGTACAAGAAGATTTCATCAAAGCAGATACCCGTGCGATGGTTTCATTTAGGAAATCTGAAAAAACAGTTCCGATTTTGCCAGACCGTACGCTTCTTGAAATCGCTGAAGCCAATGGTGTTACTATTGATAATGCGTGTCGAACCGGTCAATGCGGGTTATGTAAAGTGACCTTGTTGTCAGGAGAGGTGACCATGGCTTGTGATGATGCTCTTTCAAAGGAAGACAAGCAACAGGGGCTTATTTTAGCCTGTCAGGCCAAGGCGACTCAAAATATTGAGGTGGATGCTTAATGAATACGCAAGGACGTATGATGGTTTTGGGCTTAATATTGTTAATGCTTGTCACGTGGCTAGGCTTTGCCGTCCATACATCCCCTCGTTTTGCCGGGAGTTTTTGGGGTGGTGTGTTTGGCGTGAGTGGCTCGATATTGATGCTGATTCCGCTCCTCTATCTCTTTGTTAAGCGCATTTCATTTTTGAAAAATTGGGTAACGCAGTATGTGTCCATGAATACCCTATTGTCATGGCATATTTACACAGGCATCATCGGCTCTATTTTAGTCTTGATTCATACAGGGCATAAATTCAATAGCGCGCTGGGTATAGCCCTTACTGCAATGACACTCATTGTCACGCTTAGTGGTTTTATTGGCCGTTATCTCATGGGCTTTATGACTCATGAAATCGATGAAAAAAAGACAATCCTGATGGGATTACAAAAGCAATACCAAGTCGTGGCTCAAGAATTACAATCGAGTGCACACTCCAATCAAAACATCGGGAAATTTTATCTTATGAAAGCTCGCTTTCTTTCCTGGTTGCTGGAAGACAGTGTACTTAATGGTCATTTAATCAAATCAGCAGAGGTCCGTGCTTTGTGCTTAGCGGATGCCATCTCTGAGCTGGAGTACGCCATCCGTTTTCATGAGCACTTCAAACGCCTGTTTCAAAAATGGTTAACGTGTCACATTATTACAGCACTGATATTGTATGTTCTGCTGGGTCTGCACGTGTGGTCTGGAATTTATTTTGGATTAAGGTGGTTTCGATGAAGCTGAGCTGGGCTACACTACTTGCCCTGACCCTAATCGCGGCACTGTCTTTTGTCGCCTATTACCGGTCTTATCATGGAGAGGAGGTAAGCAGTTTGACTCACTTGGCCGAGTGGCAAAGAATGGCAAGCCCTGGAGAACTTTCCAAGGCCCACGCTTTCTTAAGTCACAACTGCAATGCGTGCCATACTCCAGTCAAAGGGGTTGAAGCGGTGAATTGTATCGTCTGCCATGCCAACAATGAGTCTCTATTAAAACGCCAGCCGACTTCATTTCATGCCAACATAGGCCGTTGTGTCGAGTGTCATACAGAACATCAGGGTAAAAACGCACGCCTGACTCAGATGGATCATAATGCTTTGGTTTCGTTAGGATTGCAGCAACTCCATTCTTTTTCAAATGCAAATGATGAGGAAGAACAGTTGATTATTAATCAGGTTACACTCTTTTTAGAACAGAATGAATCCAATAGGCCAACACTACTGGTCAACCCCCATTTATCACCTCAAGAACAGACTTTACGCTGTGCCTCTTGTCATCAAAACAAGGACACGCACTTTAAGTTATTTGGTGACGATTGTTCTGCTTGTCATGAAACGGCTCATTGGAGCATCCCTGAATTCAGACACCCATCCCCGCGCTCCATGGATTGTGCTCAATGCCATCAAGCACCACCCAGTCACTATATGGAACATTTTAATATGATTTCAAAAAAAGTGGCTCATGAGCATGAAGCCCGTGTAGATCAATGTTTCCTTTGCCATCAAACCACTTCCTGGACTGATATTAAGGGCGTTGGATTTTATAAGCATCATTGAGGAAAGGTTTAGACAATGGAAAATTATAAAGTACCGTAACAATTTGTTATGGCACTTACCAAGACTAGGGTGACTGTTTCTGTATTGGCATTTGATGTGACATCAACATAGACATACCAGCAGGTGTTTGAATATATCCTTTATACCAATACACAGTGGCATAATAACCACTACAGATCATGCCCAAAATCGCAAAGATCACGACCAACCAACCAAAGACTTTTGCCAGCGACATGCCACGTCCTTCGTTACGTGAAGCCCATGCTATCAAAACAATACCCAGTGCTATTGCGATGAGAGACAACATCTGAGCTATATGGAATAGGAATGCCTCACCTGACATCGTTGGCATCTGGAAATAACCTGCATACCAGTATTTAATAGCGTAATAAGTACTGCATAATTCCCCTAAAATCCCGCTAATGACAATCAGCCATCCAAATACTTTGGTTAATCCAATACTTTTCCCTTCATTACGTAATGCCCAGACGACCAACATGATTCCAAGCGCAATTGCGATAAGGCCGAGCATCTCGGCACTATGAAACATAAACATCATGGCGTACCTCCTTTGCTCTCTTGTTGTTTGCTAAAACGAGGTATAAACCCAGGAGTAACCGCAGCATAGCGTTTATATTCCTCACCAAATTCCGCCAACGCATCTTTTTCTTCTCTACGTGCAAGACGAACATACATATAAACTAATATAGGAAACATCACCAAGGTTATCAAAGTCGGCCATTGTAATAAAAAACCAACCATGACTAAGATAAAACCATCATACTGAGGATGACGCATTTTGGCGTAAAGTCCTGTTGTGGCCAGTTGATGGTTCTTTTGAGCGCGATAAAGAGTACCCCAGGCCGAGGCAATCACCCAAAGACCACCAATAATAAAGACAAAACTTAAGATATGAAAGACATCAAAATGGGGATCTCCTTTCAAGCCAAGGAGGGTATGGAGTAAATGACCGCTATCATGACCATATAAATCGACTCCAGGATAATATTTAGAAAGCCATCCAGACAGTAAATAAATGGTTAAAGGAAAACCATACATTTCAGTAAAATAGGCAACCACGAAAGCAGAAAAAGCCCCAAAAGCGCGCCAATCTCTCTTTGCCTTAAACGTGGTGGTAAAACTGTAAGCAAATAAAATAAAAATCGCCGAATTGACAATGACCAACAGCCAGAAACCATAGGCATAAGAAGTATGTTCCATTTTCGATTAATCCTTATTCTCAGAAGAATTGTTGTCTTCGTTATCCGATTTATGGTGATGATCCTCTCTATGCCCACCATGTCCTCCATGCATAAACAGATGCATGAGTGGACAGAGTAAGACTAACAGCAAAAAAGGCGAAGCCCCAAGAAAACTCGCAATGTGAGCACCATGCTCTACAATCAAGAAATAGCCAATAATCCCAATAATAATGATGGCAACCATGCCAGAAGGAGAACTCCAAAAGCGCGTCTCTTTTTGTGGCTTTGGTGGCTTGGGGTGATGCTTAGGTTCAGGCGACACGATGTGCACTCCTTTGCTCATTAATTTTTATTAGTATAGTCCATCCTTATAAAAGAGTGCGCCAGTACAGTATGCCTCTCATACTGTTTAAAATTTGAACTAATATCGTGTCTTATCTATACTTAAAAAGATAAGTACTGGTTTTATAGTCGTTTGGAATAACGCAATCACATCCTTTACAAGGAGCGGCACTATGTGGACTTTAAAGACGTTGAAGCTGTTTGTTGCTGTAGCCACTTTGATAGGTTCAACTGCTGTAGCTGCTGCCTTTGATACCTCCGTCAAAAATGATTCGCCATTAGGTTCTATGATATTGGCTTCCAATATACCTCATCCACCTCATTGGAAACCTCATGGTGGACAGGGCCAGTGGCATTGGAATGGACATCAATGGCATTGGATTCAATATCACTACAAGTGGCATCAAAATTGGCACCAACAAAACTGGCATCATGGTGGACAAGGTGGACACGGCTGGCAAGGTGGGCATGGCGGACAAGGTGGCGGACATTAAGAGTGGGGAATTCATTCCCAAATCTTGATGCGTTACTAAGAGTATTAACATTTTGTTAAGAAGATTTTTTGCGCCAAATAGAACCCGTCAGATAAATCAGCCGCCGTGGTAAAGCGTCTTAGATTCTAGTAGCACGATTAGTAGGTCTTTCCCATTTACGAAAACAGCTTTAATCATCCCTAGAGTCCCATAACACGAGCTCTGTAATTTCAAAATTTCAAAAGCCCTAAGCTCTTCGATTAGTCAAATTATTGTAATTAAAACCGATTGTTGTATATAATTCGCACATTTAAGAAACAGGGAAGCGAATAGTTGGGTCGGTTGACCTGAGGTATCCTCAGGTCAACCGACCCAACCTTGCTTTTATCACTTATGGCCAACCCTTGAGCTAATTAAGTGAGACTACGATCTTTGCTTTTACGATAGCGGTATTATGATATGTCAATTTAATGAGGTTAAAATATTATGAGTAAATGGGTTAAAGAAAAAAAAGGGGAATTGCATTTCCCGTCTATGGGTATTACTTATTACAATGAGAACAAAGATGAAGCTATTTCATTTGTTTGGATTTCTCACGCACAACATAATCAGTTTAAAATTGTTATTTCAACACGAAATGAAAATACAGCAACAAAGCTTGCCAAAAAAATACCCTCGCAAATTGCATTATTCACAAATGTCGATAGCGGCTCTTTATCATTCATTGATGAGAAAACAGAAAATTTTCTTGGCCTTTTAAGCACAGAGAAAATTGGATTTAGCGGTCTTGATATGAAGGATATTTATGATGAACTCAATCAATATCTCCAACACATCTGCGTTCAATTACTTGTCGATAGAAAGGTAACGGAAGCTGTATCATTAGTACAAAATATATTACCTTGTTTCACCATAAACCTAATTGAATTAGAGAATACTTTTTTAAAAAAAATGCAAGAAGTGGGTAACGTTCAACCTCTCATTGATTATTATGATTCGTTAGGGTATGGCCAAAAAATTGTTGACTTTCTGACCTATCCCCTCAATTAGTACCAGTTTCTCGATGAGAAAACCAACATTAAGCCACCTGTTGAGCAAAGTCCACTGGTGGAAAATAATTTAATGCACTATGTGGCCTCACATGGTTGTAATGATGCCGCCATTTACCAATTTCAAAACGCGCCTCTTCCAATGTTCTAAACCAATTTTGGTTGAGGCATTCGTTACGGAATTTCCCATTAAGGCTTTCAACGAAACCGTTTTGTGTTGGTTTGCCAGGCTGGATAAAGTTCAACCGTACATTGGTTGATTTAGACCAGAAAAACATAGCCTTAGAGGTAAATTCGGTGCCATTGTCACAGACAATCTGTTCAGGGTAACCGCGCTCTTCACCAAGTTGTTCTAAAAAGCGTGTAACTTGTTGTCCAGAAATAGAGAGTGCAACAAGTTGCCCCAACAGTTCGCGGTTAAAATTGTCAATGACGTTCAATACACGAAAACGACGACCACTCGCCAATTGGTCCGAGACAAAGTCCATCGACCAACGCTTGTTCTTCTGAGTTGGCACATCCATAATCAAGCGAGGACGTTGGAGTTTTTTTCGTGTTTTAGTACGAATCTGCAGACCTTCCTCAAGGTAAATCCGATAGGTGCGCTTCTTGTTCTGAACTAAACCTTCTCTTCGTAACAAGCTATGCAGCAACAAATAGCCATAACGAGGATATTGAACGGCCAACTCTTTCATACGTGCTTTCAACCCATCATCCGAGCGTTTTTTCTTTAGGTAGCGGTACGCCGTGCGACTTAGCCCAACCAGTTTGCAGGCAACTCGCTCACTGAGCTTAAAGTGAGTTACCAAATGCTTTGCAACACGTTTCTTACTGGTGGGCTTTACCACTTTTTTGAAACAACGTCCTTTAGCGCTTCATTCTCCAGTAGCTTTTCTGCAAGAAGTTTTTTCAGCTTCTGGTTCTCTGATTCCAGCTCGCGTAAGCGCTTCGCTTCGTTGACCTCTAAGCCCGCATACTTGCTACGCCAATTATAGAAGCAACCGCTTGTTATCCCCATACTACGACAGATATCACCAACCTTAGCGCCAGCCTCATGCTCTTTGATTGCTTTGATTATCTGCTCTTCGCTGTAACGTCTTTTCATTTTGAGTTCTCCATTGTCACAATTTTAATGGATTTCTCATCTTTGTCATGGGCTTATTTTTGGGGGATAGGTCATTTCTATTAAGAATTGAACCTGTAGATCAGAATCAATCTCGTGAAATAAAACAATCGATACTTTATTATGCAGTAAAGTACAATATTCCCCATCCGTTGAGGTTGTTGTTGGGCAATACAATCAATTTATCTGATCCGAATTCATTCAGTAATTATTTCAGTGCACATGAAAAAGGAGACGTATGGGAAATAATAAATTTATCGATGAATCAATTAAAATCTGAGAATGAGCAACTCAAACAGACGGTCGCTCAGTTGCAGCTAGAAAACAATGAATTGAAAAAATCACTAGAACAGGAAAAATGTAACACATCCGCTAAGACGATGACGGCGAGTGTGCAGCAACTCACCCTATTTGCTCCTACCCCTAAAGAAATTGTCTTACATGGTAAAACAATTGGTGAAGGTATGGAGACAAGTGACAAGTGTAGCAGCCCTCATTAGAATGAAGATTAGATTTCATTATGTAGCCTGGGTTTGGATACATTGTAGGTTCGAGTGCAGCCCAACACTATGGAGGTCCTCGCGCTCCATTGTTGGGCTTCGCAGGCTCAGCGCCAACCTACATTTGATCTACCCCCAAGTTCCAAAACCCTCAGTAGTCACTGCCAGTTTAATCAAACCTTATCCTCGAAGGATCGTAAAATAAAGTTTATTGTTGAAGCCGAACCTTTAGTAATGGAAGAGGTTTTATATCGAATTATTCCCTTAATAGGTGCCGATAGGCCTTTTCAAGAGCCTGAGTAACAATAGCTTTAGCGATTAATTATCCAATGGAATTTTATTCGCACCGTTCTCTATTGTCAAAACTCATGTGGAAAATTTGCGTATTTGAGTACGACACTGTTATACATCGTAGGACAATTGTAGTGGTTTCCTGCGATAAAATTGATAATAATATCAAAAAGTTAATTATTGACTAGGTGATTGAAAATCCTCGTGTCGGTGGTTCGATTCCGCCTCTGGCCACCATGTTAATCAAAGGCTTACATGGTGGCCCAAATTCGATAAAATCTCATGTAGACGCAATGTAGACATAAGTTAAGACGTGAGAAAGGACCTTCTATTCTTTGAGAAGAGTAAGCCTAATATCCCAATCAACAAGCCCGCTCATTGAGAAGTGATAATGTGCCTCATCACTGGTATAGTAATCACATCATTTATATATGCTATCCGCCTTTAGCTACTAAAAATGGGATAATGAGTCCCAGTGAGAAGCAACATGAGACTCAAGCAGGATAATTCTCCTTATAGGCTTAGCCTTAAATTTGAAAAATATCCGCGAGTTCCTTGGGCCGTAACTGCTTTGTCGTATCGACTTAAGGCATGAATGTAAGCTGCTTGCCGCATGTCTGTTTGATGTTGTTCCATCAGCTGCCAAATATTCTTGAATTCACGGGATATAATCGTCTGTAATTCTTCTTGAACTTTTTCCATACTCCAATAATAACCTGATTTATTTTGCACCCACTCAAAATAGCTTACGATTACCCCACCGGTATTGGCTAATATATCGGGTACAATTAATAGTCCCTTTTTCTGCAATAGTGCATCGGCCTCTAAGGTTATTGGACCATTTGCAATTTCAATGATTATAGGAGCCTTAATTCTAGCTGCATTTTCTTGGGTAATTTGATTTTGTGCAGCAGCTGGGATAAGTAAGTCGACCTCGAGTTCCAATAATTCTTCATTCGTGATTGTGGCTTCCTTCGCAAGGTCACAAATAGATTTTTTGCAATAGATAGACTGCACTTCTTTAGAGTTGCTTTTTATTTCAATCATGCGCGGTATATCGATGCCTTTGGGATTATAAATGCCTCCTTTCGAATCACTTATCGCAACAATTTTATAGCCATTGTCGTAAAGCAGCTTAGCGATACTTTGTCCCGCATTACCAAATCCTTGAACAGCAACTCGTAACTCAGAAGACTTCCATTTTTTCTTTTGTTCAAGAATTTTAATGCAATAGTAGGCACCTAGACCGGTCGCACCCTCACGCCCAAAGCTCCCTCCCAAAGGAATAGGCTTGCCTGTGATTACCGCTGGACTATTTTTCCGAACAATGGTGGCATACTCATCCATCATCCAGCCCATGATCATCTCATTGGTATACATATCAGGGGCTGGAATGTCTTTGTCTGGCCCAATAAAATCCGCGATTAACTCAATGTAGCTTCGGCTTAACCGCTCCAATTCCATGCGGGATAACTGTTTTGGATCAACAATTACCCCGCCTTTTGCGCCACCAAAGGGGATGTCAACGACAGCGCATTTTATTGTCATCCATAATGCAAGCGTTTTCATCTCGTCTAAATCCAATTTCGGATGAAAACGTATGCCGCCTTTCATAGGGCCACGGCTGTCATTATGATGGACTCGATACGCTGGAAAAATTTTTAATTCACCATTATCCATCCGAACCGGGAGAGATACTTCCAGACAGGATTTAGGGTGTTTCAGTTTCTCCAAAGCTTCTAGGTCAATACGACAAAATGAAGCGGCCTTATCAAGCCGTGAAAGAGCATCCAAGTACATACATTCCTCCAATTAGTGCATTCACGAGGTTTCTTCTGAAAAAACCACGAGTACTAACTCTTTGTTATTTGGCCTACTCTGAACTCAAAATAATTTCAAACCAGTGAGCAAGAACGTGGGCTTAAACAGGTGCTTTTATTTATTGCACTATAACTCCGGTATCTGAGTATAAGTAACTAACATGACTGTTTAAAAAAGAACAGCGACCCCAAAAGTTAGTGTATTTTGAGTGGTAGCCTCTCCTTGACTTCGAAGAATCCGCTTAAGAGCACCATACTCTTCATCATGTTCGTACTCTGTAAAAATATTAAGCCCTGGCTTAATACGATAATAAGGTCTAAGGATATAACGCATTTGGTTTAAGCCATTGCCAATCTCATTCTTGACCACGGTATGAGTGGCCAGAATGCTGCGAAGTCCTGTTAGGAAGAAGAAGTTATTGGTCAGCTGAGTAGCCCGCGCTAACTGAATATCAAATTTCACACTGCCGTCCCGGTAATACGTTCTAATGTTGGTGTCAATGTAATAAGGCATCACCCCTTCAATACCAATACCAGGTTGCCAATAAGGTCCTCCCGGGCGATAAAAATAATTGACTCCACCTTTAATAGCCCAAAATTGACTAATCAAATGCCAATAGAACACATCGATGTCCGCATTTTCAACGGATCCTTTATAAATTTCCGCATCCTCAGTATACAGCTGGAGCTTATTATAATCTGGGCCATAGAGGCCTCTGAAAGACATTTCCTGAGCATTATGAAAGGGATCTTCACCCAGTTCGAGATAACTTGAGCGATAGAAGCCTTTATGATGCCCTGCGGGGTGTTTGATGAGTGACGCATCCAGTGGCATAACTTCGTCTTCTCTTACAATCGGTCGATTGATGTAGGCTTGCTGAACAGCGTAATTCTCTGGCTTTCGAGTGCCGTTGGCAATCTCAATGATGGTGGTGTATTGAAATACGCGCGCCATGCCCGCCGTCATGTGCAGAAGATGGTGGCAATGGAAAAACCACTGACCGCTGGCCTCAGTATCAAAATCGGCAACGGCAGTAGCCCCAGGAGCCACCTCAATGGTATGCAATAACGGATCGTAAGACCCATGACCATTGCGTAAAATAAACCAATGACCATGAATATGCATGGGGTGACGCATCATCGAATTGTTAGTAAAAATAATCCGATAACGCTTTCCTGGCTCAATCAGAATCGGCTTGGCCTTGTATTCCGGTAGGCCATTAATAAACCAAATATAACGATCCATATAACCAAACAATTCCATTTTAATAATGCCATCGACTGGTTTATTAGGATTGTTGGTTTTTACTGCGGCTTTTAACTCTTGATATTTGGTTCCCAGGGTGGTGGCTTTTGATGAACCTGGCGGCTCTATCTTATCACCGATGATGGTCGGCTCAATAGGCATCTGCATATTCATGGAATCATTCATTGACATGCCCTGTTCCATAGGCATATCAGGCTTCATGTTCCTATTCGTAGATATGTCGTTGTCATGAGCAGAGTTAGACGTCTTACTCTGGTTCATTGCGCTATGATTCATGTCCGACATAGCCATGCTCTTATTCATTGAGGTCGAAGAGGAGTCAGATTTCATTTGAGCAGAGTTAGACGTCTTACTCTGGCTCATTGCACTATGATTCATGTCCGACATAGCCATGCTCTTATTCATTGAGGTCGAAGAGGAGTCAGATTTCATTTGAGCAGAGTTAGACATCTTACTCTGGCTCATTGCACTATGACTCATGTCCGACATAGCCATGCTCTTGTTCATTGAGGTCGAAGAGGAGTCAGATTTCATTTGAGCAGAGTTAGACGTCTTACTCTGGCTCATTGCGCTATGATTCATACCCGGCATAGCCATGCTCTTGTTCATTGAGGTCGAAGAGGAGTCAGATTTCATTTGAGCAGAGTTAGACGTCTTACTCTGGCTCATTGCGCTATGATTCATACCCGGCATAGCCATGCTCTTGTTCATTGAGGTCGAAGAGGAGTCAGATTTTATTGAGGATGAGGTGTGAGCTGAATGATTTGATACATTGTCCTTTTTCTTTTGGGGAGTCATGGAGGACATGGAGTGCTTAGGACTTTGTGAACTCATGGTCTTAGAATGCGAAGGCATGGTCATTGATGGGTTTATCGCCATTGATGATTTATTTTTGTTCATCATGCCATGCAGTTGGTTTCCATCCATCGCCCCGCCATTCATAGACTGCATCATGTTGGCCATCATCTCTCTTGTGACAGGAAGTGGCTCAGGAAAAGGAGTCACTTGCTGATAGTTGACGACTTGATTCGGGGAAGTCACTAAGGCACCATAAGCTTTGCCCAGCGTGTCAATCGACTCGGCATAAATAATGTAAGGCTTGTTTTTTTGAATGTTCACCAAGATATCATAGGTTTCACCCGGTGCAATCCAAAAATCCTCAATGGGATAAGGGGTCACATCATTTCCCTGAATGTGCACCATGTTCACTTTGGCGTCAGGAATTTTGACACGATAGATGGTGCTTGCTCCCGCGCCAATGAAGCGTAGCCGGACGGTATCCCCTGCCTTCACAGGAGCAGTCCAAGGATGAGATTTAGGGTAACCATTTAATAAATACGCATCATAAGCCACGTCACTTAAATCATAGATACTCATGCGCATTTGTTGCATCATTTTATAATCGGCAATTAACTTTTTACGCTCTTGTGGAGAGGCTTTACGATAATCATGAAGAAACTTCATGAGTGAGGGTTGGAGGGGAAATCGAGGACTGTAATAATCGCCGTCTTTTTTTAAATTTGCAAGCACTTGTTCAGCAGGGCTGTTGCTCCAATCGGATAACACCACCACATAATCTTTGGTGTAGTGATAGTTTGGAGGATTGGGTGGATCAATAATAAACGTACCATACAAACCTTCTTGTTCTTGAACCTTGGCATGAGCGTGGTACCAATAGGTTCCTCTTTGATACAGCTTAAAGCGATAATGGAATACGCCTCCCGGAGGAATTGGTTTTTGACTCACCTCGTCTACCCCATCCATTTGCCAAGGGACTAAAAGACCATGCCAATGAATGGATGTTCCCTCATCCAAATGGTTATACACATTGATGGTAACCTCATCCCCTTCTTTAAAATGCAAAGTCGGCGCTGGAATTTGCCCATTGACGGCAATGGCGCGTCTGAGTTTGCCTGCAAAATTCACCATTTTGTAAGCAACCACCAAATTCACCGTATGCTTTGCTCCGCCTGTCATGGTTAGAGGCGTCACCGTTTTAACAGATTGCTTTTTAGCGGTAGGTTGTTCCGTTTTGTATTGTGTAGGTTTAGGCTGAAGCTTTGTTGTCTTGGGAGAAGTTAACGGTTGTGTTGAAACATTGTGCTGTTCATGCTGGGCAAACAAAGCAGAAGAACTGAACAATAAAAAGGAAAAAAGAAAAAAACAATATCTTATTGAATAACGCAAGTCCTTTTGTAACATGTCTCCATCCCTCTATAAAAATCGTATTAATGCGGCGATACCGCTTTTTCTGCTTTGACAGGCAGAACACCATACCCATAACGATAGACTAATTCCCCTCCATGCCAAGCCGTCGTGAGTAACAGCACTTGGATAATGAATAACGTCATTAAGAAGGTCAGAGTCGGTTTTTGAGTTTTAATATAACGCCAAACCGTCCAGAAAGCCATAAGTAACATGGCACTTGCGGTAGCGAGGGCCCAGTTGCGGTGAATCACTTTTGCAGCATGCGCCAAAGCACCGTGTTTCACCGTATAAAAGGCATACAACCCAGCGGACACAGTGGTAATTGTGCTCAATGCGGCCAGCCATAAACACCAACGAGCCACTATGTCCAATTCAACAACAAACAAGCTCGTGTTCCATCGACTATAAGAGGCCAAATAGATAACGGTATAAAGAATCACGGAAACAGTGAATAAAGCCACGGTAAAATGAACAAAAATGGGGTGCCAATTGGGGATAATTTCTATCATGGTTGATGTATTCCTTATTCCAGTTTGGGGAACCAACATCCCCCTAATCCTTGATTTCCTATAAAAAACAGCCATTCTATGGGCATGCTATGGATGGCTCTTTTATCCCTTACTTTTGTCAATTGATATAGTATATCCGTTATGCTAAATGTCGGCTATGGAAATAGCAACAATAAAATGGGTTGTTTCTAGTCGTTGGCAGAGACAAAAAAAATAATTTTAAAGGAATTGTTATGAACGCTAAGGATTGCTTTGCAGAGAAGGAATACGAAGAACAGGCAAGAGAAACTATCCCTCTTTTTGATGAGAAAGAGTGTCACAAAACCAAGGACTTAGAGAATGAGATGGACCTTGATGAGGAGTTTTATGCCATACGCTCCATGAATTAACACCCTCAATATTAATCGGGATCCTTATAGAGCGCGTCAAACCAATTCGTCATGACGTCATTACGCATGATTCGAACAGTTTCCAACGAATCCCTCATCATCTGTGCCCACGCATGCTCTGTTTTTTTAAAGAAATTACTCTCTGTTACCATTCGGCGATTGGCTTGAATGGGTGGGTCTAATAGTTCGATTGCTTTCATCAGCGGATTCACTTTTTCAGAAAAAATATAGCGACTCAGGCGCATGGGATGAGTTTTCTCAAGCCACCAGGATAAGAAAGGATTACTTAAGCTTTGCACCAAGGGCTGTGTTATTTTTTGGTAAATCGAATCATTGGCTTCGGATGTTTGACGGACTTTTTCAAAAGGCTCTGTGGAGCTACTTGTGCAAAGTTCTGTGAGCTCACGCTCTTCAAAACGCACCTGATATTGTTCTTTACTGCAATCGGGATTGCCCGTTGGGTTAATAATCATCATTTCATAAAGCCCTGGTGGCAATTGTTCAATGGCCGCACCATGCTCTAAAATGGCACGATGGTGCAAGCGCACGACTTTGGCTGAGACAAAAATTCCTAAATGCCCAACGGAAGGATGAAGGAGATAAACCACTCGCTGTTTGGCTTCCTTCAATGCTTGTGTCGTAGGATAAATCGTTCTTATCCAATGCAAAGCCTGCCTGGGTGGGGTAATTTGATCACCCTGGGAAGCAAAGAGAACAATGGGACTTTGAATGCGTTTCAAATCGTAAACACATCCTTTATGAATCCGCATTTCACCGCGCTCGAGTTGATTGCCAATAAAAAGAGTATTCACTGTGGCCATTATCTCTTCCTGGCTAAATTGGTAAAAACCATTCCACCAGCGTTCAAATTCTAAAAATCGCTCACGTACCCCATCGATTTCATCAAATAAATTATAATACTTATCCCAAATGGCCGTGGTGGGATTGAGTAACTCAAAATTAGAGACCAACCACGCCCCATCCAATATCCCTTCTTTTAAATCCGATAGAAAACGGGCACTCCAGGCACCACCCAAGAGTCCCCCTAATAACTGCATGGGATTGGCTTCTTCTTCGATGTTGGACCAATAAGAAACGGGTGAACCATTCATGACCGTCAAGCCAACCGAACCCACGCAATCAGAAGCCAATAAGGCAAGCATCCAACCTGCTTGACAATTACCATAAAGAATAGGCAATTTGCCTTCATGCCAAGTTTGAACTTTTTTAACAAAATGGCGCAATGTTGCTAAAACATCAGCCAGTGTTTGATGAGGAACAGGGTTAGGATAAAAAATAACAAAATACACAGGATGGCCACTATGAAGTGCAATGCCCACTTCAGAATCCCGTTTGAAACCCCCAATCCCTGGTCCATGGCCTGATCTGGGATCAATGATAATGACTGGATGAGCATTCGGATCAAAACACGCTTCAAAACAAACATCGCCGACCTCAAGAATTTTAACTAAGGCATAATTCGTTTTAGGCTCCAATGATTTCCCATCCAGGACTAATTCGTATTTAAAATTAAGCAGTGGGGGTAATCCTTCTTGTTCGTGCTCCATCATGTTATTAGCCCGTTCACGCAAGGTATCAAAAAACAAAACAGAACGCTGCCAATAATCCAGTTGATAAGAAAAAAAATCATGCCCAATTTGATAAGGCGAGTCGATGCTTTGCTTGTCCATGCGTCACCACCATCCTGAATCATCAATCTCTTTATCTATTTTGGACCAGGGATAAGATTTTTACAAAAGTTTTCACGCAATTGGATTCCTGCTATTTATAAAGATAAATAGGAGACAATTCTTTTTCAATGAGGGGATTAAGAGGATGAAATAATAAAAAAATCAGGCCTTAACCGTTTGTTGTTGCACTGTAGATAATCTATTATTGTAATACCTCATTTGATAAAGAAGAGTCTAATGAAAAAGATAAATTTACTATTGTATTTATTAACCATGCTCGCTATATCCTTTGTCACCATGGGTCATGAAACCACTCAAGCTACAGACACTACAGACCAAACAAAACACATGTATCGCGGCTCCTCGATTACTCTTGAAGAGTTAGCGGCTGTTGCGGATTTATCTACAGCACGGGATCAAAAAGGCAATCCAGTGACCCTAGAAGAAGAAAGCTACCAAGTGGGCTCTTTTACAAAAGGCACAGTGACTATCATTCCTAAAAGTGGGAAAGCGGATGAGGTCATTACCTTGGATTTAAAACCCAAATAACTCATAAACATTTTACCTGTGCAATCTCAACATTGGACAAAATCCAATTTTATTCATGAAAATAAGCCAACAGAAAAGAATAACCAAAAATGGTTCTTGTTATTTTTTTATTTTTAATCTAAATAACTAAATTCTATCACCGATAAATCAAGTTCAAGGGCTAGCTGTTGATTTGTTATTGCTCATTGGGGTGCGCAGCTGAGAGTAATTCTCCCTGTCTGAATAAAAGATCATCGTGAGACTAGAGAATGCAAAATGAAGCAAGTCTGTTTATGAATGGTGAAAATTTATGAATTGTGAATGTCAGCAAGCTACTAAATTTGCAGATCAAAAAGTACTAATCATTGCCTTGGCATTAAATCTTACTATGTTTTTTGTAGGCTTGACCGCTGGGATAATTGCTCAATCTACTGGACTCATTGCTGATTCACTCGATATGCTTGCCGATGCATCAGCTTACATGTTAAGTCTTCTAGCAGTTGGTCGTGGTATGCGCTTCAAAACCACAACGGCTGGGTTGAGTAGAAGTTTACTATTAATTTTAGGTGTTGGAGTACTGATTGATGTAGGACGCAGAGCGTTACTAGGCAGCTCTCCTATCAGCACGGTAATAATAAGTATTGCTTGTATTTCTCTGGTAGTAAACAGTGTGGTTTTGTATTTACTTCGCTCATTTCGTAATGGAGAAATTCATTTACGCGCCACATGGATTTTTACTCGTGCAGACGTAATTGCCAATATAGGGGTTATTCTATCGGGTGGATTAATCGCACTCACAAAATCACGATATCCAGATCTAATTGTTGGGTTTATTATTTCCTTATACGTCATTAAAGAAGCTTTTCAAATCTTAGGTGAAGCACGCAAAACGCAGCTGACCACCAATAATCTAGTCTAAGGGGAACAGGCAGTATCTCGAATTGGAATTCGTAGTCGTAATTCTCAGTGCACTCACTAATGAACTGTGACAGAAGGAATCATGGCTTGCATGATCGAGTGCATCCAATAAGACATTTACCCTGTGGCCTGGCTATGTAAGACAAAAGTAATCCCTGAAAAACCGCGAACCACAGAGTACCCTCATGACCCATTCCTTGATTAATTAGGGGCATTGGGAGTATACAGCGCACGCAGCTGTGCTAACACTTTTTGCAATTTTTGCCAATTGGCTTCGGTCCCTTCTTTATCATTGGCATCGCCTGTTTTATCAAGACGAGTCGCCAATTGACCAACATAGCTTAGATTTTGTTGCAGTGTTTTTTTCTGCTCCTCTGATAAATCCTTGCTTAAAGCTGGTAATGCGTTGGCTAAATCACGAATGGCAAAAGCATGCTCATGTATTGAAGTCAAATGGTTGTCACTCAAGGCCTGATTAATGGAAGCACCATGCTTATCTATTGCCTCCCAAATGGCTGGAATGGTTTTAGGAATAGATTGCGCTGGTTCTTCAGTAGAATCAGCAAATGCTTGAGAATACCCACAGACCAGTAAAACACTGGCGATAAGCCCCAACCAAAAATACCTTTTTTGTTTCAAAGCAGCCATATATTTCATTTTGTTTCTCCTTGTTTTGTTTTATTCAAACTCCGTTTTTCTCGCCACACTTCAATGGCATGATACACGGTAGGCACCACAAACATATTTAAAACCGTTGACGTCAATAACCCTCCCAAAAGCACCTGAGCTAAAGGACGTTCCAATTCTTTACCCGCAGGTGAACCCCACAACAAAGGAATTAAGCCAAGTGCCGCTGTTGCAGCCGTCATTAATACCGGCACCAAACGGTCCAGGGTGCCATCAATAACCACTTGTTCCCGAGTTTTTCCCTGCAATCGTAATTGATTGTAGTGGCTCACCAAAATAATGCCATTTCTCGCAGCGATTCCAAACAAAGTAATAAACCCAATCATGGCCGCTACACTCATCTCACCACTGGCTATAAACAATGAAATAACCCCACCAATGAGTGCCAAGGGCAAATTAAACATCACTAATAAAGCCTCTCGAAACGTCCCAAACGCTTTATGCAGCAAAATCAACATCACAAAAATCACCAAGCCACCAAAAACCAAAATCACTCTGGAGGCTTGCTGCTGGCTTTCAAATTGGCCGCCGTATTGAATAAAATAACCCGTGGGCAGTTTGATTTTTTCTTGTACTTCTTGTTGCACTTCGGCAATCACGCTGCCTAAATCACGTCCCTGCACATTAAAAGAAATCACCAACAACCGTTGCACGTTCTCGCGATTAATTGCAAAAGGTTGCGGTTCCAATGCAATCTCAGCCACAGCCCGCAAGGGGATTTGCGCATTGCTGTCTTCCCCCACCCCATGAGCATCAATCAACATGTTTTGAATGTCCTTGACGCTATCACGGCCTGGTTTATCCATTCTAAGATACAAATCAAACGTGCGTTGTCCCTCTAAAACACTGGAAACACTCACGCCATTCAGAAGCACTTGCACGTCTTCTGAAATCTGCCCCACATTAACCCCATAACGCGCTGCTTTTTCGCGATCGAGCTGAATCACCAATTGGGGTACTTTAATCTGTTGTTCCTTATTCACATCCACCACCCCTGGTACTGATTGCAACAAAGTCTCCATCGACTGCCCAAGCTCATTGAGTGTGGATAGATTATCCCCAAAAATCTTAACGGCCACTTGAGCTCGAACGCCTGAAAGCACTTCATCCATGCGATGAGCAATGAATTGCCCCACATTAAAGACTGTTCCTGGAATATTCGCTAAATCGGCTCGGATGCGACGCAGCAATTCATCAGGTGGCATGGAAGCGTCTTTATCAAAATTAAGAAGCACATCAAATTCACTGATGTTGGGAGGTAAGGCATCTTCATCCAATTCACTGCGCCCGGCTCGCTGCGCAATGGAAATCACTTGCGGATAGCGAAGTAATGCTTTTTGCACCTGTTGGCCTAAACGCATGGATTCATCCAACGAGGTTCCCGGCAACGTACTCATCACGACAATAAAGTTGCCTTCATGAAACTCCGGCAAAAAAGAAGTGCCAAAAAAAGGAAGTAACGCCAGGGCAAAGACAAAAGCCGATAAAGCTAAGGCAAGAACCGTTTTGCAGTGTGCAATAGACCATTGGAGTGCCGTTAAAAAATGCTTTTTAAGCCACAAGACAAAGCGAGTTTCGGACTCCGCTTCATGGCCACCTTCCTTTTCCACCGCATAATGCCGTTCCTTATTCGATAAAGCATGCAAGCTCACTTCATCGTCTTGTTGTTTTTCTTGGCGATGTACCAGTAACAGGTAGCACAAAGCAGGAACCATGGTGATGGACACCACTAAAGAGCCTAATACCGAGGCAATGTAGGCAATAGCTAAGGGACTAAAAATATGCTCAGCAATGCCTGACAAAAAGAAAATGGGTAAGAACACCAAACTAATGATAATCGTGGCATAAACCACCGAACTTCGAATTTCAAGCACCGCATCAAAAACTACTTGCATGGTGGGTAAAGGATGGGCTTCCTGACGATTAATCCGTAAGCGATGCACGACGTTTTCCACCGTAATGATGCCGTCATCAACCACCTCACCAATAGCAATCGCCATACCGCCTAAGGTCATGGAATTAATCCCAATGCCAAAGTAATGAAGAACTAAAATACCAACTACGAACGAAACTGGCATAGAAAGGAACGTAATAAATGAAGCGCGCCAATTCATCAAAAAAACAAAAAGAACCGCAATAACAATCACAGCCCCTTCAAGCAGGGCGCGAGTTAAATTGTGAATGGCGGATTCAATAAAACTGGCTTGACGAAACACATTAGTCATTAAAGTCACACCGTGAGGTAAGGACTTTTTAATTTCAGCCAGTGCTTTTTCGACTTTCGCTGTGGTCGTAACCGTATCAGCCCCATACGCTTTAGAAATTGTCCCAATCACCGCTTTTTGGGTATTATAAGCTCCATCCCCACGCTTAATCTCACCACCAAAAGCAACGTGTGCCACATTATTAATGGTAATCGGCACCCCATTACGAACCACAATTGATGTTTTTTTGATGTCCTCAAGCGTCTTAATCCTCCCAACGGTACTCACTACGAATTCGGTTCCTGCCTGATGGACAAAAGCACCGGGTACGTTTTGATTCGCAGAAGTCAGCGCTTGTCGCACCTCTTCGACCGTGATTCGGTAAGCCAACATGCGCTCAGGAATAAGACGGACCTGGTATTGCTTGACCTCACCACCTAAGGAGACCACAGAAGCTACCCCACCTAGAGCTAAGATACGGGGACGAATTGTCCAATCGGAAATGGTACGCAAGGTTTCAGGACTTGCGGTATCACTCACTAACGCGTATTTAACCAGCCACCCCACGGCCGATGTAACCGGTAACATGATGGGTGAGTCAACGCCAGGAGGGAGGCGATTCACTGCTTGTTGAATGCGTTCATTAACCAACTGGCGATCACGGTAGATGTCGGTTTGGTCGTCAAACACCACCGTGATGGTGGACAACCCCACCGAGGTTTTAGAGCGCACACTGACCACCCCTGGCGTGCCATTAATCGCACTTTCCAAAGGATAGGTAATTAAGGTTTCCACATCTTGGGTTGCCATGCCAGGTGCTTGGGTTTGTACCACCACTTGCGGTGGGGCAAATTCTGGAAACACATCCACTGGCATTTGTTTTAAGGTATAACCACCCAGCAAACAAAGAATAATCGTTAAGGCCAAAATCAAGGGACGATTATGCAAAGACCAGGCAATTAAGTGTGTAAACATTTAGTGAGGCTCCTCTTGGCCTGATGGCGGTTTACTACCTCCACTCAACCACAAAGTATAAAGCTCACGCTGCCCTTGCATCACAACGAGGTCGCCAGGAACTAACCCGTCTTTAATTTCTGAGTACTCATCATCCACAGCACCTATTTGAACTATGACGCGATCATAAATATCCTTATTTTGCACAAAAACGAATTGCTCGCCATCCGCCTGTAAAAGAGCCGCATTAGGCACAGCAAGTGCTGCCTCATTACGAGCTAAAATCACATTGGCACGAACAAACATCCCGGGCTTAAGGAGCCTGTCTTCATTATCCAAGGTGATGCGCACATTCACGGTGCGGGTTAAGGGATCAAGATTGGGTTCAATCAAAGTCACTTGGCCTGGAAAAGTTCGTTTAGGATAACTTAAGGCATGAATAGTCACTTCTTGCCCTACCTTAATCTTACCCAAATCTTCTTCATACACTTGGGCTACGACTAATAATTTATCGCGATTGCTGATGTGAAAAAGAACCGTGTTCGGTTCAACGGCTTGACCTAAGTTAATGTTCCTGGCATCAATGATGCCCGCAATCGGAGCCATAACCGCAACACTTGGTGGAGGATTACCCACTAATCTTGATTGCACTGTGGCTAAGCGTTGTCCTGCCTTGATGCTGTCTCCTAAATTCACATCAATCGCTGTCACACTCCCACTAATCCGAATGCTGACATCGGCTTGCGCATCAGGTAACAATTGTACTTGACCATTCAAACCCAGCATTTGCGCCATAGAACGATTAGTTGCTTCCACCACCTTAATGCCAAGCATCTTGGTTTGTGCCGGTGTTAAATGAACTGGGCCTTTGGCTCCTCCCTCACTCACCTCGATTTCCTCCCCATGAGCAAAGCACCCTTGTATAGGAACGAGTAGACTAAGAAAAAGACTAATCAAGGCCATCCTTCTCATGCGCTGTTGCCATCTCATTTGCTATCCCCATTCCTTTGATACACCAAATACGGACAAAACCCCTGGGTCTTGCCAGGACCAATAGCCGTACATAAGGCCACATACACTTGTAAATACTTTTCTAGAGTATTGAGATAAGTAGTCTGCAACTCATTTTGTTGCTTTTGCACTTGCAGCACATTCAAAAAAGAAATTTGTCCGTTCTCATAAGAGTCACGAGCCAGTTTGACATTCTCAACTGCTAATTTCAGAGAAACCTGTTGCGTTTCCTTAAGACTCATTTGTAGGGCTTTTAATTGTTCATAGTTACTGGCTACTTCTGTCGCAATACTTAAATCCAAAGCACGCAAGGCCATTATTGCCTGAGTCCCTGTGTGACTTGCTTCTAAAATTCGCCCCTGATTACGATTTGAAAGAGGAAGAGGCACAGACAGTGTTACCCCTAAAGTCCGATCGGCAGGTTGTGGAGGCCCTTCTTCCACCACAATTTTATCTTGCTGTACCCCAAGCCCTACCGTCCAATCAGCAAAACGCTCGGCTTTGGCCAAACGACGATCGGCATTGGCACGCTCAATCGATAACACAATGCCTTGACGGTCTGGACGATTTTTAAGCGCTAGTGCTTTTAAGAGTGGTAATTTAAGGAGTTTTCTTTCGGCGATAAAATCCATCTTCAGAGATAAGGGGGAATTGGCTTCTCGCCCCATCAATTGGTTCAGTGTCGCATATTGGCTAATACGAAGACTATGCAAAAGGTGCTTTTCTTGCCCAATACGCAGGTACTCAATGCGTGCTGCATTCTCATCCAGCTTTGAAATTTCAGCCGCATGATAACGATTATGGATAACATCGACGAGTTCGTGGTTTATCCGTAATAAGTAATTCACCTGTTGCATGCGACGCTCTGTAATTATTGCCGTATAAAAGGCATTGGCCACTTTGCCACTTAATTGACGCTCGGCTTCCCTGATTTCTGCCATGGCTTTCAACACATCTAAGCGAGCCACTGTCTTTTGCTTTGCAATACGCCCAGAAATAGGAAATGCTTGATTAAAACCAGCACTGCGTGAATATTCCCCTTCATCATTAAACAAGCGATCGTCGTTATTGGAGAGGTTGAGACTTGGATTGGGCCAAAGGCCTGCTTGTAGCAAACGGGCCTTGGCAATAGCCACATTATAACGAGCGGCTTTTAAATCCTTGTTGTTCACTAAAGCCATTTGAGTTATTTCCTGAAGAGTCAATGCCTTCCCCGCTGTTGCCCAAGAGGCGTACAGCAACAGAAGGACTACCCAATAAGAAAACCGCCAGATACGATGATATTCCATAAACGATAGCTCAAGAAGTCTATCTATTGTTTTATCTTACATCGATAGGCTCGGCCTACCATCCAATGGTCTGCCACGAAATCATTTTTGGGATTACCCTCATAAGTTTGTTGATGTTGACTCACCAAAACCGTATTGGCACCTAATAGCGCCGCTTCATTTCTTAGGATATTCCGTTCATCCTTAATCAAATGCTCGTGTGATTGATAGGATTGGCTCATGCCATTGCGATCGTAGGCTCTGACTTCTCCTAAAAAAGTACAGCCTTTTGAGATCTGATCTGACTGGAGGATGGTTACTTTTTCTCCTTCAGGGGTTAACTTGGCATTATAGGAACACCCCACAAGAAGTGCGGGAATTATCAATAGGAGAGTGCGTTTCATCAGATAATGAGCCATGAATTAATACCTTCTTTTTATTATTTTATTTTTCTAGTATCTCCCACCCAATGCCATTAAACAATGGGCTGTAAAATAATAGATTATGTCGTACACACTACTGCAGTAAGATGACTGTTTTATGCGTTCTCTTTTTCTATTCAGCGATTGGATGGATACTCGTGTCGATGGGATGGTTTGTTGTCGCAAGCATTGGACTATAGACACAAGAACCATTGATTTTTCTTTCCTTCGCCGCGTAACAAGCCAAATCCGCTTCTTTGATGACGGCAGACTTGATTTTTCTTCATTGAAGTGACTGTGATGATTTTTGTTTAGCGAATGCAATAAAGACGAAACACATCTTTAGCCCAGCTGGCCATACTTTTTTCATAGTGTCACCCTCTTTAGTCTCAACGCATTGATAATCACTGACACCGAAGACAGTGCCATCGCGGCTGCAGCAATAATAGGACTTAAGAGCAAACCGGTTAGGGGGTACAAAACCCCAGCAGCCAAGGGCACACCCAGCACATTATAAATAAATGCGAAGAAAAGATTTTGGCGAATATTGCTCATGGTATGTTTTGACAAACGTCGAGCTTTGACGATACCACGCAAATCCCCATGCAACAAGGTAACACCAGCACTTTCGATTGCCACATCAGTCCCTGTCCCCATGGCAATACCAATATCCGCTTTTGCCAACGCTGGGGCATCATTCACTCCATCTCCTGCCATGGCAACAATAAGACCTTTGTCTTTTAATTCACTCACGATGCGGCTTTTATCTTCAGGCATGATTTCAGCAACTACGTTTTTAATACCGAGGGTACCTGCCACCGCTTCTGCTGTTTTTTTGCTATCTCCAGTGAGTATAACGATTTCGATACCACTTTGCTGCAACTCGTAAATGGTTTCTGGAGTAGTCGATTTAATGGGATCTTCTACCACCAAAAGAGCTACCGTTTTACCATCCACTGCCATGAACATGACGGATGCGCCTTTGCTGCGAAATTCATCCGCTTTTTCAAGAAGAGAAGCATTGTCACTTCCGTGCTCCTGCATTAATCTCATGTTACCAATGGCGATGCGATGGCCATTCACCTTCCCTATTACTCCCTTTCCGGTAGGTGCTTCAAAATCTTCTACTGAGCCAAAGGACAACTGTTTTTCTTTCGCAGCCGTTACGATGGCATTGGCAAGAGGATGCTCACTTTGGTGCTCAAGAGTAGCCGCAAACCCTAAAATAACCGCTTCATCAAACTCATCGTCAGTCACAATACGGGTCAGTTTAGGACGTCCCTCCGTTAGGGTGCCTGTTTTATCAACCACTAACGTATTGACCTTTTCCATACGCTCCAAGCTTTCGGCATTTTTAATTAAAACTCCATTTTGAGCTCCTTTTCCAACTCCTACCATAATCGACATGGGTGTTGCCAAACCAAGAGCACAAGGACAAGCAATAATAAGTACGGATACAGCGGCAATTAAACCATAACTCAATGACGGTTGTGGACCGAGAAGGGCCCATAGAACAAAAGACAATACCGCAACCAAAATCACTGCAGGAACAAACCATCCTGAAACAGTATCCGCCAATCGCTGGATAGGAGCACGGCTTCTTTGGGCTTCACTCACCATTTGGACAATACGAGCCAACATGGTATCACTGCCCACATGCAACGCGCTCATCACAAAACTACCCGTCTGGTTTATAGTAGCCCCAATGACTTTGGCCCCCGCTTCTTTAGTCACCGGAATGGGTTCGCCTGTTACCATAGACTCATCGACAAAACTTCGCCCTTCCAATACTTCACCATCCACTGGTATTTTGTCACCAGGACGAACACGCAATTTGTCCCCGACATGGATCTTGTCGAGTGATACTTCTTCTTCACTGCCATCCTCTTTAATAAGATGAGCACTTTCAGGAGCCAATTTCAACAAAGCACGGATGGCACTACCTGTTTGCTCTCGTGCTTTGAGTTCCAGCACTTGCCCTAATAAGACTAAAGTCGTAATCACTGCTGCCGCTTCAAAATAAACAGCGACCACCCCTTCTTGATTTCGAAAGGCATTGGGAAATACATCGGGCCAAAAGACAGCCACTACACTGTAAATCCACGCCACACCAATGCCCATAGCAATCAAGGTAAACATATTTAATTGACGTGTTTTTAGAGATTGCCAACCACGCTTGAAAAAAGGCCAACCTCCCCATAGCACCACTGGTGTGGCAAGCAGCAATTGAATCCAACTGGAAACATTGCCGGAAATAAAATGCTTCAAACCATGCCCACCCATCTCCAATATCACGACAGGCACAGTCAAAATCAACGCAATCCAAAATCGACGTCTCATATCGAGATACTCAGGGCTTGCAACCTCCGAAACCATCACCGTTTTCGGCTCTAAAGCCATGCCACACAAAGGGCAATGACCAGGGGCCGATTGGCGAATTTCTGGATGCATGGGACAGGTATAAACGATTGATCCCTCCATTTTGGAAGAAGCTTGCTGAGGCTTGGGTGCCTTATGTTCGTGATGACAAGCATCCCCTTTACTAGAGTTGGTATGTCCTTGATGATAGTCGTGTTTCATTTAGTCATCCTAGTCGAATTGTTTAATGCCCAACAGGGTCTATAGGCCCACCCACATTATGTCGCCAATAACCTTCATGAGTCTCTTATGAGTCTTGCTTCCCTGTACCATGGCAAAGAGTTCAAAAAAAATAAGACGCCAACCAGCCCAATGAAAACAACCAAGTTCATGGTTTTAACAATTGACATGGTATACCCTTTATATAATAAATAGCCGTTCCAACGGCCTTCCAAAATTTCTGTATAGTTCGTTTCAAAAATCCTGCTTAAGTCAACTCACTCAATGCCCCCCACCGCCATGGCCACCATGCCCACCCGCACTGTGTCCTCCATAACCCCCATCCACTTCTTGCGAACTCTGTTTGACTCCACTATGGCAGGAACTTAAAAAGAACGTTCCTCCGATTAACCCTACCCACACGACAAACATTCCAATGGCTTTGGACATGAATACTCCTTGTTAATAATCAACTCATTGACGCTTACTTTTTAAAGTGGCCAGTTTGTTTTTGACTAAAACGTCTACAAACAAATCACTCACATCAATCGCATTGGTGACATGATGAATGGTATTACACGTGATGACTTGCACCCCTTCCATTCCTGATAACAGAGAATAAGCCTCTTCTGCAAACAGCGCATGCACACCAATACAAAGGACAGACTTAGCCCCGGCACTTTTTAAATGCATGACCGTCTCTATCATGGTTCTGGCGGTAGAGATGATGTCATCGACTAATACGGGGGTAGACGATTTAAGCTCAGAAATGGTCGGGACTGAAATAGTTACTTCTTTATCACCATGACGAATCTTTTCCAAAATCACATAAGGAAAAGAACCTTTTTCGGCAATCTCAGCAACCCACTGCTCACTTTCCACATCAGGGCCAATAATCATGGGTTTTGGAACATGAGTTTTAATCCAGGTGGCGATAGGGCGTATGGTATGCAGAGCAAAGGTAGGAATAGAGTAGATTTCATCTAGAGAATGGTAGCGATGCAAATGAGGATCGACCGTCATGAGCCAATCGAAAGAATTCGATAACAGTTCAGCAAAATAACGTGAGGTAATCGCTTCGCCTTGATGAAAGCGCTTGTCTTGGCGTAAATAGGAGAGGTAAGGAGCAATCAAGCCGATTTTTTTAGCGCCTAATTCTCTGGCTGTTTTGGCAAAAAACAGCAAAGGCAGTATTTTTTCATCAGGATGGTTTAAATTATCCACTACCAACAGATTGCGATTTTTAATTTCCGAATTGATTTTGACATAGCTTTCCTTATCTGGAAAACGATGCAGGCTAACCTCACCCACGTCCACGTGCAGTGTCTCTTGTAATCGCCTACTGATTTCTGAAGAGTCAAATAATGAAAATAATAGTGGTTTCAATTATTCTCTCCCAAAACAAGGATATCTTGCTTGTCGCGCAAAAAATCACGGACATAGTTTAGCTCCCCTAAAGACTCCGAATGAATCGTAAACAAAGGCTCGCCTTGTTCAACCGATGTACCCACATGAACATGCAAATCCACCCCTGCCGCTTGAGACTTGGGAGCGCCAGCAAGCTTGGCTATTTGGGCAAGTTTTCGATTGTCAATAAGCAATACCTGGCCTGCTTTTTGAGCCACAATAGGATGAGTAAACCGTGCTGCTTTCAACTCCTTCATTCCTCCTTGGGCTTCGCAAATGGCCTGAAATTTCTTAAACGCTTGCCCACTGTCCAATACTTGTTGCGCTACAGATTGGCCTAAGCCTTCTGGCACTTTGGATGACAATTCAAGAAGAGCACCCGCTACCCTCAACGCTCTTTCGCATAAATCCGTTGGGGCATCAGGCAATCCTTGCAATACGGCAAGAACATCACGCGCTTCTAACGACGGACCAATGCCGTTTCCCACCGGTTGCGACCCATCAGTCAATAAAGTACGAACCACAAGCCCTAACTGTTGCCCTACCTCCTCAAGCGATTGTTTCAGAAGTAACGCCATAGACTTATCCCTGACTTTGGCCGTTGGTCCTACCGGGATGTCAATGACGGCGTGCGTGGCTCCCGTTGCAATTTTTTTAGAAAGAATCGACGCGACTAATTGTCCTTCGCTATCCAAATCTATGGCTCGTTCCACACGAATGAGCACGTCATCGGCTGGGCTTAAACTCACAGCACCGCCCCACACGATGCAGCCGTTTTCTTTTTCTACCACGTGACGCATGGCCTTTGGCCTTAAGTGAACTGGAGCTAAAGTTTCCATCGTATCGGCAGTTCCTGCAGGAGAGGTAATGGCGCGGGAGGATGTTTTAGGAATCATCAACCCAAAAGCCGCAACAATAGGCACCACAATCAGGGTCGTACGATTTCCTGGAAGTCCTCCTACACAATGCTTATCCATCACCAGAGGCGAAGACCAGGATAAACGCTCGCCACTGTCTATCATGGCTTTGGTCAGTTTCATGATTTCAGTACTCGTGAGACGTCCGGCGCTACTTGCCGCTAAAAACGCTGAAATTTGCACATCAGACAGTCGACCGCTTAACACATCCGCCACAATCTCCTTGAGTTGTTCAAAAGACAGTTCATTACCATAAATCTTGGCATGCACAAAGCTTAATGATTCCAGCGGTTTAGGATGCGAGAGTTGAATTTCATCGCCTTCTTTGGCCTGTAAAGAATCCCAAGCGTAATGGGACAAACTGGCTTCACCGGGCTTTAAAAGCTCGGAAGTCACGACATTGAGGGTGGCCATAATAGAGCGATTGCCTAAGGTCACTTGAATACGCGTCTGCACTTCAAACCCTTCCGAATGACAGACATGACAATCCTCTCGCATGTAAATAATGGCTTCATGATAGGTTTTAATCCCTAAATACTTTAAACGAAGCACATGACCAGTATCATGACTCACGACAAATCCTCCGTTTGCAGATAAGAAGGAATGGTGCATGAAAAACCGAATTGTTTCTCAATCTTTTCTTTTAATGAAAGAGCTGCGTGGTGCTCACCATGAGTGATGAACACTTTTTTAGGCGGTCGAATAAAGTGTTTCAGCCAGCCTAACAGTTCTTGATAATCGGCATGGGCTGACGTACTGCTCATGACCACGACTTTGGCTCGTACAGGAACAAACTCACCATGAATTTTAACTTCCTTCTCACCACTCACAATCCTCGCCCCACGCGTACCACCTGCTTGAAAACCAGTAAACAACAACGTGCTTTTAGAATCTGGGGCAAACGCTTTCAAATGATGCAAAATGCGACCCCCTTGGGCCATGCCACTGGCAGAGATAATGATTTGCGGCGTTTTCTGGCGATCAATCGCCTTGGATTCCTCGGGCGTATGAACATACGTGGCCGCCTGACATAACCCTCGACATTGTTCCTCATTTAAATGATGATCGTCTTTATAGGTACACAACAAATGAGTGGCATCAATCGCCATAGGGCTGTCTAAGAACACCGGAACGTCTTTGGGAATTTCCCCTGTTCGTTTCAACTCATAAATAAAATAAAGAAGACTTTGCGCGCGACCCACCGCAAACGCAGGGATCACGACCGACCCGCCTCGTTTGATGGTTTCATTAATCACTTGGCTAATTTGGGGCATGGGATCCATGACCCCATGCAAGCGGTCTCCGTAAGTGGATTCCATCACCAGATAATCGACTTCTTGAATGAGGGTGGGGGCTTTCATGACGGGATCGTGGGGACGGCCTAAGTCTCCCGTAAATAAAATCGAGCCTTCCTTTGTTTTTATTTTTACCATCGCAGCACCGACGATGTGGCCGGCACGATGAAATTCAAAACTTAATTCACTGAACAATTGGTGTGGTGTATCAAAATCCATCGTTTCAAAATAGTTTAAGGTCTCTCTTGCCTCTTTTTCAGTATAAAGAGGCAACGCCGGTTGATGCTTGGAAAACCCATATTGATTGGCCAATCGGGCTTCTTCTTCCTGCAGATGACCACTATCTGGTAATAAAATGGAGCACAACGCTTTAGTGCCGGGCGTTGCATAAATTTTGCCTCGAAACCCATGTTTCACTAATAAAGGAAGATAACCCGTATGGTCAATGTGTGCATGGGTGAGAATGACTGCATCGATATCACGTGGGTTGATAGGCAAGGGAGCCCAATTGCGTAAGCGCAATTCTTTATAACCTTGAAAAAGACCACAATCAATAAGGATTTTTTTAGAATTCACCCTCAAAAGATATTTTGAACCAGTCACCGTCTGGGTTGCCCCTAAAAAGGTTAATTTCATTTTGCCTCCGTTAGACTTCCTTGTTTTTTCAAATCGACTTGGCCCCGCCACATCACATACACCACGGGAATCACAATCAAGGTCAGCACCAGCGCTGAAAAAACGCCACCCACCATGGGGGCTGCAAGACGTTTCATGACATCAGCCCCAATGCCTGTGGCCCACATCACAGGGAGTAGTCCAATGATGTTGGCAAGACCCGCCATGACCATGGGGCGAATACGAGACACCGCACACTCTCGCACCATTTGAATCAAATCCGGCAAAGTGTTGAGTAATCCCTTTTCTTTTTGTTCCTTGTAATCGGAGTCCAGGTAAGCAAGCATCACCGCACTCGTTTCAGCCGCAACGCCTGCGAGCGCAATCATCCCTACCCAAACCGCAATGCTCATGTTGTATCCCAATACATAAAGCAATAAAAAGCCGCCAAATAAAGCAAAGGGAACCCCTAACATCACCATTAAAGTCTCAGTGATGGTGCGGAAGGTAAAGTAAAATAAAACAAAAATAATCGCTAAAGTAAGCGGCACGAAAATTTTAAGCCGCTCGTATACCCGCTGCATAAACTCGTATTGACCTGACCACGCCAACGTGTAGCCCGCAGGCAATTTCACCTTGGCTTTGACTGCTTGCTTTAATTCTTCCACGTAACCACCAATGTCTCGCCCACTAATATCAATAAAGACATAACCTGCTAACATGGCATTCTCATCGCGAACCATGGCAGGGCCTGAACGAAAAGTCAAAGTCACCAATTGCGCCACAGGGACTTCAGCACCACTCGGTGTTTTGACTAAAATGCGATTGAGTTTATCCGGATCGTCGCGTAATTCGCGTAAATAACGCACGTTCACGGGATAGCGCTCACGCCCTTCAATCGTGGTGGTAATGTTTTCCCCACCCACAGCCGACTCAATAATGCGATTGACATCCATAATCGTTAAACCATAACGCGCCAATTGGTCACGATTGATTTGAAAATCAAGGAAATACCCACCAGCAACCCGTTCAGCATAGACCGTACTTGTCCCCTTCACTTCTTTGGCCACCATTTCAATTTCTTTTCCAATGGCTTCTATCTTTTTAATGTCCGGACCAAAAATTTTAATCCCGACCGCGGTTCGAATTCCTGTGGTGAGCATGTCATTGCGTGCCTTAATGGGCATGGTCCAAGCGTTGCTTACGCCTGGAAATTGCAACGCTTTATCCATCTCAGCCACCAAACGGTCATAAGTCATTCCTTGTCGCCAAAATTCTTTAGACTTTAATTCCACAATGACTTCCATCATGTTAAATGGGGAAGGATCGGTTGAGGTTTCTGCTCTTCCTGTCTTTCCAAACACATGCGCTACTTCGGGAAAGGCTTTTAATTTTTTATCCATTTCTTGAAGCAAGGTCGTGGCTTGAGTGACGGAAATCCCAGGTAACGTCACCGGCATATACAAAATTGTTCCTTCATAAAGAGGAGGCATAAACTCAGAGCCAATCAGCTTGTAAAGAGGAATAATACTTAAGGCAATCACCACTGCAATTCCCATCACAAGCTTCCGATATTTTAAGGCAAACTTTAACACCGGTGCGTACATTGCTTGCATAAACCGGGTAATCGGATGTTTTTGCTCAGGGATAATTCGTCCACGCACCAAAAGAGGCAAAAGTACAGGAATCAAGGTAATTGCGAGCAAAGCGCTCATGAAAATAGCCAAGTTTTTAGTATAAGCTAAGGGCGAAAACAGCCGTCCTTCTTGGGCTTCCAAAGTAAAAACCGGCATGAAAGAAATAGCAATCACTAAAAGCGAGGAAAAAATAGCAGGTCCTACCTCTTTGGCCGAATCAATCAGCACTTGGGTGCGATCGCCCGGACTTCCTTTCGCTTCCCAATCCGCTAAGCGCTTATGAGCATTATCCACCATGATGATGGCCGCATCGACCATATCCCCAACAGCGACAATAATCCCACCAATGGACATGATGTTAAGACCAATATGTAAAAAATAGATGGGAATAAAGGATATCAAAATCGCCAGTGGTAACGTAATAATGGGAATCAACGCCGAACGAAAATGGCCTAAAAACACGATGATGAGCAGCCCCACCACGGCAAGCTCTTCAATCAAATTCCAATTGGCGGTGGAAATCGCCTCTTGAATTAAGTTACTTCTGTCATACACAGTAACCATTTTTATCCCTTCCGGGATGGCGGTGGCTAATTCTTTTAGCTTCTCCTTAATGCGGCCAATCACTTGCAACACGTCTTCACCAAAGCGCATGATGACAATGCCTCCGACTGCCTCTCCCTGACCGTTTAAATCCACCACACCCCGGCGCATATCAGAGCCCAGCTGAACACTCGCCACATCCCGTAATAGAATCGGTGTCCCATTGGCATTAGTGCCTATTGCAATTTTTTCAATGTCCTCAGTCGATTTAATGTACCCTCGACCGCGGATCATGTACTCTACCCCTGAGAATTCAAGTACTCGCCCACCGGTATCGTTATTGCTCATGCGAATTTTTTCGATGATCTCAGGAACCGATAGATTATAAGCAAGGATTTTGACTGGATCTAAGTTGACTTGATATTGCCTGACAAATCCACCCACGCTGGCTACTTCCGACACCCCTGGAACTGCTCTTAACCAGTAGCGTAAATACCAATCCTGAAACGTGCGAAGCTCAGCCAGATTATGCTTGCCGTTTTCATCCACCAAGGCGTATTGATAAATCCACCCCACCGGGGTCGCATCAGGTCCTAATTGAGGCGTCACCCCTTCGGGCAATTTCCCAGCCAATTGGCTCATGTACTCCAAAACGCGTGAACGCGCCCAATAAATATCCGTACCGTCCTCAAAAATAATGTACACATAAGAAAAGCCAAAATCAGAAAATCCCCGCACAGCAACAACCTTTGGTGCCGACAAAAGTGCGGTTACAATAGGATAAGTGACTTGGTCTTCCATGAGATCGGGCGAGCGCCCCATCCAGGTGCTGTACACAATCACCTGCGTGTCTGAAATGTCAGGCAGGGCATCCATGCGGGTATTCTTCAAGGCCACATAGCCCATAAAAGAAAACCCAAGCACAAAAAGCAACACCATGAAGCGATTGCGTGCACAAAATTCAATAATCCGCTCAACCATACCATCCCTTTATTCCAAAGGCCAATCATGCCTTTTTATTATTAGAATTTCTTTCCTACCCCAGTAGAGTTTAGAAATGTCTATTGATGTTGCATGCCTCCCATGGCCGCTTTCAACTGGCTCTCCGAATCAATAAGGAAATTAGCCGATGTGATAATTTTATCTCCTTCCTTGACTCCTTTTACTATCTCAAGCAAATCACCTGCCCGTACCCCTATCGTGACGTCTCGCCATTCAATTTTTCCATTGCCATGATAAATAAAGACGACTGCTCGTTCACCCGTGAGTAAAACAGCATTTTTAGGCACGACAAGTCGTTCACCCAATGGGATTTTGAGCTCCAGATTCACATACATACCCGGTTTTAATTGGTCTTTTTGATTATCCACTTCAAAGCGAACTTTGGCTGTGCGCGTTTTCATCTCGATGGTGGGATAAATAAAATCAAGCTTGGCTTTAAATAATTCATTGGGCAAATAGGTCAGAGTCAAATCAGCCGTTTGACCAAGACGAATGTAAGGAAGCTCGTATTCGTAAATGTCCCCTAAAACCCACAGGCGTGATAAATCAGCAATGGTGTACAATTCATCCCCCGGCTCAATGCGCATGCCTATTAATGCCATTTTTTTAAGAACTGTTCCTTGAATAGGTGAATGAATCGTCATGGTCCGGGTGATTTTGCTGGTGCGCCTTAACTGTTCAATGTCTTTTTCAGTAATCCCCCACAGCAACAACCTTTGGTGAGCTGCTTGAAAAGCCCCTTGGGCGCCTTTGGCAGCGCTGGATGTCGTATTTTGGCTTAAGATTTTTTGTGCGTTGAAGGCGAGTAAATATTCTTGTTGAGTAGAAACCAAATCAGGACTATACACGGTAAAAAGGGCCTGTCCTGCTTTGACTTTTTCGCCTGTGAAATTGATGAATAATTTCTCAATCCAACCGTCAAAGCGCACATGGATATGGGCAATACGCCGTTCATCAGCCTCAACTCGCCCTACGGTGCGAATGATTTTTTCAACCTTTTGACGACGTACCGGCTCTGAAGTAATGCCAATGGCTTGTAAGCGAACGGGATCAATCACTATCTCATTTTTTTGAGTGGACTGTTTCATGTCCATCTTGCCATGAGTGTCCGTGGTGTTTTGAGCATGGGTTAGTGGTATTAAAGACAGCAGGCTCAAAATGAGTACACTCTTTATCATCGCCTTACAATTCATAGGTACGTCCCTGTGGTTTCTTCGATTTGCGTGATGGCTTTTTCATGCTCAGCAAGCTCACTGTGCCATTCCAATTCGTTTTCTTGCAACGTTAATAAATTATTCAGCATTGTTAAAAAATCCACTTTGCCTACCCCATAATTGGCTTGGGAAGAAGTAAAGGTTAAGGTGGCTTGCGGAATAATGGTGTGTTGAATCAAATGAATAAGCTTGGCAGAACGCTCTGCCAACAAATAAGCGTTTTTCACTTGAAAAGACAGAGTGCGATAAGTTGTCTGCAAATCTTCAATATCCGCATTGTAGCGGGCCAATGATTCACGTACGGCATTATTTTGCTTTTGCATGAAATAAAGAGGAACCGTTGCTTTTAACAACACTTGATAGCCTTTGGTATGCATTCCCGTATCATGAAGCCGTCCTCCTTCGATTTCAACATCCGGAAAATACTCCATTTTACTTAAGCGGATGGCTTGCCGTCCTTTTTGGACACTGCGCTGCTGCATGATTAATTGCGGCGCTCGGCTCTTCAGCAGAGTATAAAAATACTCTAAGTTATGACCCATTGGTGTTATAGAAAGTGTCGTGGGTGTGTTTACTGTTATTTCTAAGGAACGATTTAAAAGGCGATTGATGTCGGCTTGCAGGGATTCTCGTTGTTGCTTTAAGATGACTAAACGCATTAAAAGGCGAGAAATCTCGGTTTGGGCACGATAAATGTCTTGTTGCGGGGTTTTTCCTACACTGTAATTGACCTCGGCACTCTTTTCCATTTCATGAAGAAGCGCTTGGTTTCTTTGCACGATCACAATGGATTTATTGACAAAATAAAGATCATAATAAAGTCGTTTTAGTTCCGCAATGACCGCGAAACAAGTCGCTTGGTACTCCGCTTTAGCGCGTTTGGCCTCTATTGTTGCTATCCTTCCTCGCACAATGAGTTTGCCAGGAAAAGGAATTTCTTGTTGGCCACCCAACATTTGCTCGCGTCTTGGATCTACATCCATAGGGAGATTCTCCGACATATTGATGTATCCGGCATTAAGCTTAGGGTCAGGCAATGCTTTGGATTGGGGAATCACATGGATTGCAGCAAGTAATCGGTCACGTGCGGCACGAATCTGCGGATTGTTGTGCTTGGCTGTCTCAATTAATTGCGATAAGCCAGGCGTTGGCGTGGCATAAGCCAAGGCCCCATTCACACAGGAACTTAAGAACATAGTCCAAATGATTTTTTTAATACTAAAACGCTTCATTGGGTGCCTTCCTTAGCATTTTCTGAATTTCCAAGACCAATAAGGGCAGCATCCCCACAATCACCCAGAGGAGGCATTCCATTAACGATACCGTGCTAATACCAAAAAGCTCACGCAAAATAGGAATATGGTGAATCACTATCTGCAGCGAAAAACTAATACTGACAATAAAGAACAAACGCAGATTGGAAAAAAAGCCAAGCTGCCAAATGGTTTTGGTCTGGCTGCGCGCGCTAAAGGCGCGCAGTAATTCTTCAGTAACTAAAACAGAAAAAGCCGCATCTTGGGCTTGAGTCAAATCATTATTGACTAAGTACTCGTAAGCAAAAATACCCAGGGTCACCAATGCAGTCATACAGCCGATAAAAGAGACGCGCTTAAAAAAAGAGAAATCCATAAAAGGTTTTTGCGACTCCCTTGGCGGACGCTTAAGAATTCCGGGTTCCGACATATCTGTTGCCAAGCCAATGGCCGGTAGTCCATCGGTAACTAAGTTAATCCATAACAGTTGAATGGGTAACAGGGGTAATGGCCATCCAATTAACAGGGCAATGAAAACGACCAACAACTCACCCATATTCCCGGCCAATAAATAAGCAAGCGTTTTAGAAATGTTGTCATAAATGGTACGACCTTCTTCAATGCCCGCGACAATGGAGGTAAAATTATTATCCATGACAATGATGTCAGAGGCTTCCTTGGTGACAGCAGTCCCTGTTTTTCCCATCGCAATCCCCACAGACGCTTCTTTTAAAGCAGGAGCATCATTCACTCCATCACCAGTCATCGCGACCACCCTATTTTGTTTTTTCCAGGCACGTACGATTTTTAATTTATGCAGAGCGGTCACACGGGCATAGACCGCGATTTCTTTGACGCAATGGTTAAATTCATCCTCTGACATAGTATCCAGTTCATTGCCAGTGAGTAATCGATCCCCTGCTTCCAAAATACCGAGTTCTTGTGCAATGGCCTTTGCCGTATCAGGATGGTCTCCTGTAATCATCACCGGTTTGATGCCTGCCTTTTTACAACGACCGACTGATTCTTTGACACTCGCATGAGGCGGGTCTTGTAGACCAATGAGACCTAAGAAAATGAGGTTATTTTCAATGTCTTCCTCTCCCTTTTCTAACGTTGCGGAGTCTAATTGGCGATTAGCCAATGCCAAAAGACGCAACGCCTCACTCGCCATGAATTCACACGACTGTTTCATACGTGCTCTATCATTCGGCGTTAATTTTTTAATACCGTCTTTGGTCAAAACGTGGGTGCATCGTTCCAAAATGATTTCTGGCGCTCCTTTTACATAAGCTACAAATTCACTGTCTTGTTGACCTATCACGGTCATCCGTTTTCGTTCGGAATTAAAGGGTAACTCCTTCCTGCGAGGATAAGTGGATTGCCATTTTTCTTGCCGAATACCCCCTTTGGCTGCCGCAACTAAGAGTGCTATTTCAGTTGGGTCTCCCACTGTGGCCAACCGTCCATTTTGGCTCTCAAAGCTCGCGTTATTGCAAGCCACCATGGCTTGCAAAGTAGTTTGCAATACCTTGTCTTCAGACACATTAATTTCTTGACCTTGAAGTGAAAATCCTCCCGTGAGGTGATATCCTTCTCCACGAATGCTGTACACGTTATCTGCTGTAATAAGCTTACGTGCGGTCATTTCACCTACTGTCAATGTTCCTGTTTTATCAGTACATATGACTTGTAAACAGCCGAGCGTTTCAACCGCCGATAATCGTCTTACAAGCACCTCACGTCGCACCATACGCTGCACACCAAGTGCTAACGCCACTGTGACTACGGCAGGCAAGCCTTCAGGAATCGCAGCCACGGCAAGACTCACAGAACTCATGAACAGTTTAAAAAGGGGAATCTGACGCAGTAAACCCAATCCAAAAATGGCAATCACAATGAAAAAACAAAGCCATAATAAGCGAGAACCCACTTGATTGAGCCTTTTCTGTAAAGGCGTTTCATCACTAGAGGCTTCACCCAGCATTTTAGCTATATGCCCCATTTCTGTTTGCATGCCGCTCGCCACAACCAGCGCTCTGCCTGTACCATCGGCAATGGATGTTCCCATAAACACCATATTTTTGCGATCAGCCAGAGGAGTGTCTTTAGCACAAAGATCAAGATTTTTAGCAACCGGTAGGGATTCTCCCGTGAGTGGTGCCTCATTGATCTTAAGTGCGGACAATTCAAAAAGACGAGCGTCTGCTGCAATTAAATCACCACTTTCAAAAAGAATAATATCACCAGGGACGACATCAGACGCAGCAATTATTTTGGCATGACCATCACGCAATACAGTAGCTTTGGGTGCCGCCATTTGTTGCAGGGCAAGCATGGCACGATCGGCGCGGTATTCTAAAACAAATCCAATGATGGCATTTAAAATCACAATGGCCAAAATGGCAATGGCATCGGCTTTTTCATCCAACAAAAAAGAAACCACAACAGCACCTAAAAGTACCCAGGTGACCACACTTTCAAATTGTTGCAAAAAAATGACGAAAGAAGATGTTTTTTTCTGTTGACTCAGCAGGTTGGGTCCTATTTCTTTTAATCGCTGTTCCGCTTCTTTCTCGGATAGTCCTATAGATAAGTCGGTTTTAAACAACAATGCCGTATCTGCGGGTGATTTTTCGTGCCACTGTTCTACCATGACCGCCATCCTTTGCGTTCGCCTATCCATTATGATTTGGGAAGCATCATTTTATCTCAATTTTTAGTGCCCAAATAGTTCTTATTTAATAGAGTGAGCGCTCATGTTATCCTGTACAGTTGAAAAAAAACATTTTCGTGTTAGCGACCACCGCCGCCACCATGGCCAACATGACCTTGAGCGACATGCTCTTCCAGACTTTTAGTATACTTACTGGTAGTGCCACTACTCATGCAAGCAGTAAGAACGAAACAACAAACCAAAACCATCCAATAATTTTGTTTCATAATGATTTCCATCCTTGATTTTAAAGAGAAATAATTACAATATAGACTCTTTAGCATGGATAAGTCAAAACAGAGTGTTCTATGCTTTGACAGACGATTAGCTAGGAATAACCTTTGCTAAACTTAATGAGAATGCTTTGATGTGTTCCTAACAAAAACTCTTAACAATTATTTAGCGTGTGAAAGAAAATTTTTCCCTTTGTTTTGAATTAATTGAATGATAGCTGAATTGATTTTAGTTCACTTTTTCGTGTCCTAAACCGATTCAAAATTTGAGTTATCTTTTGAAATAGTACACTAATTAATTGACACGTATCACATCATTTTCGTCATCCCAATCAATAACGTCGATGACGCTCCTAACCATCATTTTTGGTAAATTGCTTTCTGAAAGATATCCAATAATCGAATGAACAATTAAACGCAAAATGAAGTTACAAAAAAACGTTTAGGATACCTCTACTTATATTTAATACTTATATTTAATGCCTGTCTTAAAAAGACAATCATGATATCATTCTATGTGCTGATTAAAATAAATAGCATACAGAATATGACCATAAGAAATTATTTTATAACCAATTGGTTTTCTTGGAGACGAAATTATTGTGAAGAAATTTGCCATCACCCTAATTAGCTTGATATTCATTAATTTATTTTATTCTACTGCTTTCTCAGAAAAGCCTAATCAACGCATGATGAAAAATCAAGCGGCACATTCTTTGAAATCAAAAAATACCATGCAATTATCTATTCAAGAGATCATTGATAAAAAGGACAAAAAACTGGTGTTAATCAAATTAATTGACACGAACCGCAATAAACCAATCACCTTAAACGATCTTATTGAAGCACATACACAAAAGATTCATTTGTTAATTATCGATGATAGCCTCCATGACTATAGTCATGTCCATCCAGTCGAAACAACTAATCCAGGTATCTATCAATTTGAATGGCAGCCTACTCTTAAGAGCGCCTCCTATCGAGCATGGGCTGATCTTATACCAACTAATACAAAAACCCAAGAATATGTAGTTGCTGATTTACCTTCCCCAAAGACCAAAAAGAGATTGGGAAATCCTATTCATCGACAACCATTATTTGAAAGTATTGTTGATGGCTACCAATTCAAATTGTCTTTTGATAAAACACCATTGCACGTCGGTCAAGCAGTCATGGGCAAAATTGATGTCACTGATGCAAAGGAAAACCCAGTTCATACCTTAGAACCCATTATGGGTGCTTATGCTCACATCGTTGGTTTTAATGAGGACTTTAAAACAGTAACTCATGTCCATCCAATGGGCAAGGAACCTACAAATAATACTGAACGAGGAGGACCTGAATTGCTATTTCATATAGAGCCCAACAAAGTTGGATTTATTAAAATGTTTGTTCAAGTACAAATCAATGGGAAAACCCTTTTCGTTCCATTCGGTGTCACAGTAAACTCATAAAGATCTTGCTGGATTGTGAACTTACAGGGCCTTAAAATAAGACAAAGTCCCCCCCAAAAAAAAGATTATTTTCCTATATTACATGACTCCCAGAATAATGATATCCACCAATTGCCCAGTATTAGTTCGGCATAACAGTTTGTATTATTATCCCTAAATTTATAAATTTTAAAAGTGTAAGAATCTTAATTTAAGATGGCGTTATCTCAACACTTGCGCCAAGAGGTGATTTTTTAAAGATGCCCGCCAAAACCAAAGCGCTCATTGCTATGGTTTCAGGGATTGACCTATCCCCCAAAAATAAGCCCATGACAAAGATGAGAAATCCATTAAAATTGTGACAATGGAGAACTCAAAATGAAAAGACGTTACAGCGAAGAGCAGATAATCAAAGCAATCAAAGAGCATGAGGCTGGCGCTAAGGTTGGTGATATCTGTCGTAGTATGGGGATAACAAGCGGTTGCTTCTATAATTGGCGTAGCAAGTATGCGGGCTTAGAGGTCAACGAAGCGAAGCGCTTACGCGAGCTGGAATCAGAGAACCAGAAGCTGAAAAAACTTCTTGCAGAAAAGCTACTGGAGAATGAAGCGCTAAAGGACGTTGTTTCAAAAAAGTGGTAAAGCCCACCAGTAAGAAACGTGTTGCAAAGCATTTGGTAACTCACTTTAAGCTCAGTGAGCGAGTTGCCTGCAAACTGGTTGGGCTAAGTCGCACGGCGTACCGCTACCTAAAGAAAAAACGCTCGGATGATGGGTTGAAAGCACGTATGAAAGAGTTGGCCGTTCAATATCCTCGTTATGGCTATTTGTTGCTGCATAGCTTGTTACGAAGAGAAGGTTTAGTTCAGAACAAGAAGCGCACCTATCGGATTTACCTTGAGGAAGGTCTGCAGATTCGTACTAAAACACGAAAAAAACTCCAACGTCCTCGCTTGATTATGGATGTGCCAACTCAGAAGAACAAGCGTTGGTCGATGGACTTTGTCTCGGACCAATTGGCGAGTGGTCGTCGTTTTCGTGTATTGAACGTCATTGACAATTTTAACCGCGAACTGTTGGGGCAACTTGTTGCACTCTCTATTTCTGGACAACAAGTTACACGCTTTTTAGAACAACTTGGTGAAGAGCGCGGTTACCCTGAACAGATTGTCTGTGACAATGGCACCGAATTTACCTCTAAGGCTATGTTTTTCTGGTCTAAATCAACCAATGTACGGTTGAACTTTATCCAGCCTGGCAAACCAACACAAAACGGTTTCGTTGAAAGCCTTAATGGGAAATTCCGTAACGAATGCCTCAACCAAAATTGGTTTAGAACATTGGAAGAGGCGCGTTTTGAAATTGGTAAATGGCGGCATCATTACAACCATGTGAGGCCACATAGTGCATTAAATTATTTTCCACCAGTGGACTTTGCTCAACAGGTGGCTTAATGTTGGTTTTCTCATCGAGAAACTGGTACTAATTGAGGGGATAGGTCAAACCTATCCCATCGCCCATATAATGATTCAACTCAGAGCTATTAAGGTGAAACCCTATTCTTTTCTTCTCATTGTTAATTAATGCGACTTCGGGATATTCAAAATTAAGTTGGGGTATAGGATTAATTAATAATTCAGCCCCCCAATTCATGTCCCAGACAGGATGGCAGTAATATACATAAGCACCTGAAATTTTGAATTTTCCGTCAGTATGCCAAGAAAGGCCGGAACCTCTTGGATAAAGGTAGGGTCTAGCATAAAAAAAATCCCAATCTCGATCTTTAAACCCTATTAAATGAGAAAATTCGGAAGATGTTGCAATTAATTGCTGTATAAATAAATCAATTGTTGTAGCGGTAGGATAAATTTGCTCTGTAGTGCAAGGTTCGGGCCTGGGATGAGAAATAGTAACGTTGCCCCATAAAGGGGCGCCATCTTCAAGACTAAAAGCATTGACCCATCTGGAAGAATGGATAAACTTAAACTTTTCAGTTTGAATAAAATTCCAAATTTTCTCAAAACCTGACGGCTCTAAAAAATCGTCAATTACTGCAAACACATCATTGTTTAAGATTAATTTCATATACTTCTACAGCAAAAATATCAGATGGAATACTGTTTATCTTCTTTAATTACCAGGGCATATACTCATCTTTATCTTCTTCTGCGTCGATTCTATTAATATAAAATTCTTTCATAACATCTCCTTGTTAAAAATTATTTTTTTAGCAGAGTGCCGATTATAAATTCAATAGATCAAAGAGGCAATGGATTGCGTACCTATTTTTATACACACTAACCTATGAGGGCGCTTAAAATTTATTTCTTTGCCGTAACGAACGAATCGCACAAGCATTTCATGCGCGTAAATTTATTGAGCGCTTTGGTGGTGGTACCAGGCGTATTTTACGTCTTTATGCAGAACAAGCTCGACCTGAACCAATATTTTCTGAGGAAGGCAATGACTTTCAGGTAAAATTCTTTTTTTAAAAAGCCAATCGGAGCTCAAAAGAAGTCTCGAATAATTGAACAGGAGTTATCTCCAAGACAAATTGAAATCATTAATGTTTTAGGTACGCACGGAGGGCTAACAACAAAAATGTTAAGAAATAACTTAACCAACCAACAGAACGGTGGCTAAGAGACGAGCTTAACACTCTTAGCAAGAAAGTAATTGTAAACCAGAAGGCGCAACGACAAATAGAAAATGGATCCTTATTAAGAAACAATAGACTTCGGAACTTCTTCGGAAGCGCTTCAGAACTTTCTGATTATAGACTTTTCTACTTTAGCAAGCCTTACATATCTATCGATATAGTTACTCCAATTATTGAGAAACTATAACAATACTGTAAATTCAACCTCTAGGAGTATTCTCATTATTATAATTAGCAATATAGAACATGCAATCAAATCCTAACGAAATTGGTATTTTAGGCTCTCCTACATGGTCCCAGTACTACTATTTTTTCTTCTATGCATAATTAGGTACAACCCTGGTAAAACAAGTAAAGTCAAGAAGGTCGATGACAAAATACCACCAATAACCACCGTTGCAAGCGGTCGTTGCACTTCGGAACCGGCTCCTACATTTATCGCCATCGGTACAAAACCAAGGCTTGCAACAAGAGCCGTCATTAAGATAGGTCTTAAACGAGTGAGCGCCCCTTGAACAATAGCATTTTTTAGCTCTTGTCCTTCTTCAATCAAGCTGCGGATAAACGACACCATCACCACGCCATTTAATACCGCCACACCGGACAATGCAATAAAGCCGACACCGGCCGAGATGGAAAAAGGAATGCCCCTCAACCAGAGTGCTACGATTCCTCCCGTTAATGCTAATGGAACACCTGAGAAAATAAGTAAGGCTGCCGGCGCTGAACCAAAGGCCATAAATAAAAGGCCTAAGATAAGCAACAAAGTAATAGGCACCACTATCATTAATCGCTCTTCTGCTGAAATAAGCTGCTCAAACGTACCGCCATAATTTATCCAAGTGCCGGCGGGCAAGGTAATTTTTTCACCAATAACGCGTTTAACTTCTTCAACAAAACTCCCTAAATCACGCCCTCGAACATTCGCTGTAACTACTACACGGCGCTTCCCATTTTCACGGCTAATTTGATTAGGGCCATAGGAGAACGTTAATTTCGCCACCTCTTTCAAAGGGACATAGTTGGGATTTGATTTACTAGTATCACTCTGCAACGTTAATGGAATGGGTAATTCTTCTAAAATATTAATGTCTGTTCGAAGGGACTCAGGCAATCTCACCACAATGTCAAAACGTTTATCGCCTTCGAATAACTGCCCTGCCTCTTTACCACCCAAAGCAATTTGAATCACATTTTGGACATCTGTGATATTGAGTCCATAACGCTGGAGGGCTGTTTTGTTAGGAATGATGGATAACACCGGTAAACCACTAGCTTGCTCAATTTTAATGTCAGCAGCACCCGGGATTTTTTGCAACACCCCTTTGACTTGCTTAGCTAACGCCAGTAATTGCTCAATATCATCACCAAAAATTTTTATCGCCAAATCACTTCTTACTCCAGAAATCAGCTCATTAAATCGCATTTGAATGGGCTGAGTAAATTCATAATTATTTCCCGGAATTTCTTTGACTGCGGTTTCCAGCTCATGAACCAGGACCTCTTTCGGCTTGTTAGGATTAGGCCATTGAGAGCGCGGTTTTAACATAACAAAAGTATCTGCTACATTAGGAGGCATCGGGTCAGTCGCAACTTCTGCAGTACCAATTTTACTAAAAACTTCGTACACCTCTGGAAATTGTTTAATCCGCTTTTCTAAAGTAGTCTGCATCGACACAGCTTGGGATAAACTTGTACCAGGAACTCGCATGGCATGTAATGCAATGTCTCCTTCATCAAGACTTGGGATAAACTCAGCACCGATGCGTAACAGCAATAATAGGCTTAGCGCTGTTACTATCACCGCCCCACTGACCATTCTCCATGGATTATCCATACTCCAGTTTAATAAAGGTTCATACCCTTTTTTAATAAAGCGGATAATAAAATTTTCTTTTTCCTCTACTCGACCACTAATAAATAGTGCGACAGCAGCGGGTACAAAGGTTAACGAAAGCACCAAAGCTGATAAAAGCGCCATAACCACAGTCAAGGCCATTGGGTGAAACATCTTCCCCTCAACCCCTGATAAAGTAAAAATGGGAAGATAAACAACCGTGATAATGACTACCCCAAAGATACTCGGGCGAATTACTTCGGCAGCCGCTTCTGAAGTTAACCTAAATCGCTCCTTTTTCGTTAAAACGCGACCTAGTTCATGTTGCGCCAAACCAAAGCGGCGGATGCAATTTTCAATAATAATGACTGCCCCGTCCACAATTAAACCAAAGTCTAATGCCCCTAAACTCATTAAATTCCCAGATACCCCTTGTGCTACCATACCGGTAATGGTCATGAGCATTGAAATGGGAATAACGGCAGCCGTAATTAAAGCCGCGCGAATATTGCCGAGTAAAAGAAAGAGAATAACAATAACCAGCAAAGCCCCTTCCAATAAATTTTTCTCAACCGTGGCTATCGTTCTATCCACAAGCTTAGTTCTATCGTAAACCGGTCTAACGATAACGCCTTTGGGGAGACTGCGGTTTATTTCTTCTAGTTTTGTAGCCACTCGAACAGACACTTCGCGGCTATTTTCACCAATGAGCATCATGGCGGTTCCTAGAACCACTTCCTTGCTGTTTTGAGTGGCAGCACCCGTTCTCAACGGTGAACCTAACTTAACATCAGCCACTTCACCAATACGAATAATCACTTCATCTCTTTTAGCCACAATTATCTTTTGGATATCTTCAATCGTTTTCACCTGTCCTGGTATTCTAATCAAATATTGTTCACCATTTTTTTCGATGTAACCTGCACCCATATTGGCATTGTTTTTTTCTAATGCTTGAAGTAGATCGTTAATCGTTAATTGATAGGCCAGTAATTTTTGTGGATAGGGCATGACATGAAATTGCTTTTCATAACCGCCGATGGAATTGACTTCTATTACCCCTTTGGTGTTGCGCAGTTGCGGCAAGATAATCCATTTCTGTACCGTTAATAAATCCATCGGCGTATAAGCACTACCATCTTCTTTGACCGCCCCAGGGATTGCTTCCACGGCGTACATGAAAATCTCGCCAAGTCCTGTAGCTATAGGCCCCATTTCAGGCTCCAAGCCAGGAGGCAATTGACTTTTGATTTGTTGTAGTCTTTCTGCGATTAATTGTCGTGCAAAATAAATATTAGTGCCTTCGTCAAACACCACCGTCACTTGAGAAAGTCCGTAGCGGGAAAGAGAGCGCGTGTAATCAAGTTTAGGAATTCCTGCCAAGGCTGTTTCAATGGGATAAGTGATGCGCTGCTCTACCTCTAAGGGCGAATAACCTTCAGCCTCTGTGTTAATTTGCACTTGCACATTGGTAATATCTGGGACGGCATCAATAGGCAATTTTTTAAAATTGTAGACACTAAATCCCATAAGACCAACAACAACCAATAGGACAAACCAACGGTGGCGAATGGAGAAATGAATAATATGTTCTAACATAATCGTCCTAATTTAATGCTCATGCTCAGCACCTGACTTCTCAATATCAGCCTTAATTAAAAAACTGTTGCTGACTACATAATTTGTTCCTGGTTTTAAACCACTTGTCACTTCCACCCACTGATCATCTTTTTCACCCAATCCTACTTTACGCATTTCATATTGATTACCCACCTTAATAAAAATAACCGTATCCTCTTTGACATTTTGCAGTGCGGAGGCTTGGACCATTAATGAGACCTGTTTTTCTGCAATGAGTACATCGGCTTTAACAATAGTCCCAGGACGCCATTCTTCAGAGGAGTTAGCGATGGTGACAATGGCGATAACGGTTTGACTCAGTGGATCGGTAGTAGGAAGAATCATAGTAATGGGTGCACTCACCTCTCTATCCTCTTCTTGAGAATGAATGGTAACCATTTGACCTTCATTGATTTTACCTAAATCACGTGGAAAAACATGAAGTTCAGCCCAAACATTGGACAAATTAGCAATGGTAAAAAGAGGCTCTGTTCCGGCTACATTTCCAGGCGTGATATTTCGGGTAAGAATACGGCCATCGGTTGGCGCACGCACCTCATACTCTTTCAAACTCTCGTTACTTTCAATCGTGGCTAACAAATCGCCTTTTTTAACCGAATCACCCCATTTGACGAATACATTTTTGACCACCCCTTGGAAGCGGGCACGAACTTCGGTAGTGGTATTGCGATTAAGCGTGATACGTCCATTAAGGTGGGCATATTTTTTTATTACACCTGGTCCTGCCGTTTTGACTTTAATTCCTTCTTCTTGGGCTGTTTTATCACTCAACGTAATCCTTCCTTCGTAGGAAGAATAGGTCCAGTTGTAGGGCTTATTCTCATAAATTGCTTTAATTGTTACATCAAAAGAGTGAGGTTCTTGAATCTCTTGATTACTGACTAAAGCGTCACTTTGAGGTACAAAGGTAATCGTAGTCACATCTCCTTCAAGACGTTTTAATTCGACAGTAAGACTTACTTTGGATGGTGAAACAGTATCCCCTTTATTGGATGAGACATACGCTTTAAATTTAGGTGATGCACCCTCTTCTGTTAGAACCAGTTCCAAGGTGAAATCCTTGTTATGGAATAAGCGACCATTATGTGGGCCGTGTTCTTCTGCCTCTGAAGAAGAACTACTTCCACTTGATGATGCTTCCGTGGCAAACGTAAATCGGATTGAAAGCCAGCATAAAACGCCAACTAGCAGGATTGCTGTGATGATTAGAAAATAATGGTACTTTTTCACATAAATTCCTTTTAACTTGTTATTTTTCCTGAGACTTATCACTCATCAACAGTCCCTGTATTTTAATAATGGCTTTATGGTAATCCGCATGTGCTTTGGTGTAATGCTCTTCCTCACGATTTAGCATGAGCATTGAATTATTAAGGATAAGGTAACTATAACGCCCCTGCTCAAAACCTTCACGGGCCAATTCAACCGCTTTATTGGCATTGGGTAACATTCTTGTTGTAACTTTCTGTACCTCTTCTTTAAATTGCAAGCCATCTAAAAAGGCCGCGTATAATGTGGTATCTAAGTTTAATTTTATTTTGTGTAACTCCTTAATCGACTCATTACGTTTCGCAAGAGCGGAATAGACATTACCCTGGTTTCGGTTAAAAACTGGAATAGGAGCCGAAGCAGAAACCACAGCGGCTTTTTGATCGTTTAGCTTAAAATGGCGAAATCCTAATTGGAGATTTAAATCAGGCCAAACTTGCTTAGCGGTTGCCGTAATGCGTGACCCCATCGCCTTCACCAAGGCCATTTGCGCTTTAATTAGATTGCTCGTCAAGATGCGTTTTTTAATGGAAGGCCAAGTATCTAGTTGATGGGAAAGGCCTTTTTCAGTTAAAACACACTTGCTAAGGCTCGTCACACCAACTAAATTAGCTAAAGCAATCTTGCTTTTTAATTCATCTCGACGTGCTCTATCAAACACAATGATCGCTTCATCAAGGGCTATCTCAGCTAACCTCAAATCAACTTCGGAATTCGCCCCTATCTCTAATCGTTTTTTAATGCTCGAAACCACTAACTCATTGAGTTGAACCAGGCGTTTTGACGCTTTGGTCCAATACTGAGCATAAAAGGCATCTACAAAGGCATTTCCTACATCGATATAGAGTGATGAACGGGTAGCTTCTAATTTTAGGCTGGCCGCAAAATATTCCATTTTGGCAGCTTCGCCCTGATAATATAACCGGTTCCCTAAGGGGATTGGTTGCTCGATTGAAATGGTTGTTTCTGTGCCATTATATCCTGACTCTAGCGTAGAGGGGACGCCTATATTGGCAGCATCTACAGCTAAAGAAGGGTTTGGATATAACCTCGATTGGATAAACTGCCCTTTTGCTTGTTCAACGACAGCCACTTGGGCTTGTAACGTAGGATTGTTTTGATAGGCTAATATTAACGCACGATGAAATGTTAAAGTGCTTGCTTGAGCTACTAGCGCACTTATCATTAAGAAGACAATAAACCAAAAGTTACGGCACATTTAATCAATCCTTTATCATTCAACTGTATTAACTTAGCGATTTAATACACTCGTGTAGAAATAAATGACAAGTGCCATAAATGCTACAATGGAAACAATAAACCCAATATTTTTAGCTAATTTTACGCTTTTTCCTTGTCGACGTCTCATAACAACAAACCAAGCCATCCCAATAGCAAATAGTATAAGCACTAAGGTAATCATTAGACCCGCGTTCATCCTTCTCTCCTCAATGAGCAACTTATAATCATTAAACTTATGAACATAGGCTGCTGCATGTAAAGTTCCTTTATCGAGACAGTAACGAGTACTCACTTACTATGGATACCAACTTTCTTAAAGGTCAATAATCGCAAACCATTGGCAACCACGAGGAGGCTAGCCCCCATATCTGCAAATACAGCCATCCATAACGTAGCTAAACCTGCCAGTGCCAAACCAAAAAAAATAATTTTAACCACAATAGACAAACTAATATTTTGGAACAGCACACTTGCCGTTTTACGGCTTAAATCAATAAATAGAGGTAACTTAACTAAATTATCATTCATGATGGCGATATCAGCGGTTTCAAGCGCGATATCGGTACCTTTTCCCATTGCAAAGCCTATGGTCGCCTTGGCAAGTGCAGGTGCATCATTAATCCCATCCCCTACCATGCCTACTGCACCATAACGCGTGATTAACTCGGCAATTGCTTTGAGTTTATCAACGGGTAACACATTTGCGCGAACTTCATCGATACCCACCTGATTAGCAATGGCAAGTGCTGTAGTCGCATTATCCCCTGTTAACATGCAGGTTTTAATTCCTTGTTGATGTAATGCTTTGATAGCCAATTGACTGGTAGGACGCAAAGTATCTGCCACAGCAAAAATTGCCAATACGTGTTTTGAATCACTTAAAATAATGGTAGTTTGCCCTGTTTGCTCAAGCTCTTTAAGTTGAGCTTCAATCTTTGGATTACAAACCTGATTGTCTTCAGCCAATTGATGGTTACCGACATAATACCGTGTGCCCTCTATTAATCCCGTCACTCCACGTCCAGGAAGGGCTTTAAAATCAGTTACTGAAAGTAATGCCGCTGGTTGCTGTTTTTGCCATTGTTTAACAATAGCCTTGGCAATAGGATGTTCTGAATGATCATCCAAACTGGCTGCAAGTTGCAGAGCATTCGTGTTTCCTTGGTCACTTATTTGAATCAATTTCGTAACAACTGGCTTACCTTCGGTAAGGGTACCTGTTTTATCCAACGCAATGGCTTTTAAGCGATGTCCTTGCTCCAAATAGGTTCCTCCTTTAATAAGAATACCGTTTTTAGCGGCAGCAGCAAGACCACTAACGACAGTGACAGGGGTAGAAATAACTAATGCACAGGGGCAAGCAATGACAAGTAAGGTTAAGGCTTTATAAAGCCATAAGGACCATGCCCCTCCTAAGAAAAGAGAAGGTATAATAGCAATTAAAACAGCAATTATTACCATAAGAGGCGTATAGTAATGAGCAAATTGATCTACAAAACGCTGGGTAGGCGCACGCTCCGCTTGGGCTTGCGCAATCGTTTTTCCAATCTTTGCAAGAACTGTATCGCCTGCTGCGACATTCACTTTAAACTGGAAAGAGCCATGTTCATTGAGAGTTCCCGCATACACCTTATCCCCTACTCCTTTATCAACAGGCATGGACTCACCGGTAATGGGGGCTTGATTTATACTGCTTTTCCCTACGATTATTTCACCATCTAAAGGAATTCGTTCACCAGGCTTTACCCAGATGATATTGCCTAAAGCCACTTGACTGACCGGGATACTCTGCCAACTGCCATCAACCGCTTTAACAGTAGCCACATCAGGTGCAATTTCCATCAGCTTTCGAATAGCCTCTCGTGCCTTATCCAATGAATACACTTCAATTCGTTCAGCAAGGGCAAATAAGACAGTCACCATAGCAGCTTCCGGCCACTCACCAATTAATACAGCACCTGTAATGGCTATCAGCATTAGACTACTAATATTAAGGGTTTTGGTACGAAGTGCTAACCATCCTTTTTTAAGTGTGATTTTTCCACTTAAGGCCATGGCAATGAGCGCAAGTACTGCAACCCATAGTGATTGCTCATCAGATAGGCTATAAGCAATGACTTCGGCCATGAGTGCCAAAAACCCTGCTATGCCTATTATCCACCATGAAGGATGTGGATTTTCTTCCAAATGCTCTTTATCTCGTTCAGTTTTTAATGTGACGTTCATTCCCAGCGCTTCAATCTTATTCAAGAAAAGGGCAGGTGTATTTAAATAATGTTGAATGGTTACTTCTTGGGTGATAAAGTTAAAAGTTAATTGTTCCACTTCGGGAATAGATTCCAATTGTCCCCGAATCAGCTTTTCTTCTGATGGACAATCCAATCCGCTAACGAATAATGTTGTTATTGTACTGGTCATAGAATCTTTCCGCTGTAATTACACTCACTTGTTCTGGCTATGCAGGGACTATCTAGAGTATTGTTTAAAGATTTATTGCTAGTAGCAAAAGCCTCAATACCATCATGAGTTTTTATAAGTTTTATAATAAATGGATTAAACAAGCTCATGATTACCCTCTAAATCTTCTGTAAAATGACTAATCATATCCATTAAAATGCAGCGGACATGCTCATCATCTATTTCATAAAAAATATGCTTCCCTTCTCGTTTTGCACACACTAATCGTGCTGAACGAAGCAGACGCAAATGATGGCTAACTAGAGGCACAGAAAGTTGTAATTGTTCTGCTAAATCGCTAACTGCTTGTGGTTTTTCAAGACAAGCCAATAAGAGTTTTAACCGATTAGGCTCACCCATTAATCGCAGAATATCTGCTATCACTATGACTATGTTATCTGAGGGCAGTTTCATATAATTCAACAGTTAAACAAGTGTTTAATTATAAAATAGATAAACTTGTTTGAATTGTCAATAAACACTAAGAAAACTGGTTAAAGCAAAATAGTCGCTTCATTCTTTATTAGTAAAACTACAAAAACCTTCTTCGTTCAAATGCTTTTTACTTTCATGCTGTAAGGTTGTGTGAGCAATATCAAATCGCGCTAATAAGAGTTTCCTAATTTTCGTTAATAGTTCTTCATAATCATAAGCCGGGTCGATAATTACATGTGCTGTTAAACTCATTTTATCACTGGTAATTGCCCATACGTGAAGATCGTGAATATCTCTGACGCCTTCGACTGCAGAGATCAGAGCAGTAATCTTCCCAATATCTATACCTTGAGGAATACCTTCCAGTAAAATATTAATACTCTCTTTAAGTAACACCCAAGTGCGGGGTAATACCCATAAGCCAATCAATACGGCAATGGCTGAATCAACCCATCCCCATCCCGTAAAACGGATGATAAGCGCTGCACTGATAACACCTAAAGAACCCAACATATCACTCCATACCTCAAGATAGGCACTTTTGAGATTCAAACTTTTTTCCTTATCTTCGGATAAGAGATACATAGAGACCAAATTAATCACTAATCCGATGCTTGCAATGATTAGCATCCCCATGGAGTAAATTTCTGGAGGTTGTTTTAATCGTTGATAAGCTTCGAACAAAATATAAAGAGCAACTAGAAATAACAAACCAGCGTTAAATGCTGCAGCTAAAATTTCAAATCTGTAGTAACCAAAGGTGCGGCGTGCATCAGCGGGGCGCTTACCTATTCGAATAGCAATTAAAGCAATAATGAGTGCGGTGACATCTGTCAGCATGTGTGCTGCATCAGATATTAATGCAAGGCTTCCAGTTATAATTCCACCGATTACTTCGGCTATTAGGAAGCTTCCTGTGAGTAATAGGGCCAACCAAAGTGATTGCTCTTTAGTGAATTTTTTAATATCTTGATGAGCCTCCCTATTCATCAATTACTCCTTGTTAAATTAGTTTACATAGATAACAAACCAAATATGGAAGTGATTTTGTTCAATAATTAATCTTATTTCGTAAAATGGATTGATGCGTCGTGTTTGTTTCAACCTAATAATAACTGGATAATATATCGGATACAAATAGGTTTAGATGATTATCCTTATATGGAATAGCCTCCTTTATAATCTTTAAATGAGACATGAATTTTAAGGTAATCTAAATGAAACTCCATACAAAAAAATAGCTGCCAGAATGAGGGTAACAATTATAGCGATGTAAAAATGCATGGTTTTCTTATGTTTTATAAAAAAAATTATTAGACCTGATAGTAAAATAATTAGTATCCCTACAGCACCTAAAAACCATGCATTTAATTCCATTCTTTATCCTATTGAACGTAGTATTATTTATTGGGATGTGTATGCCCACCGTCTCCACCAAAACCACCCTCATAACTATTCTCAGGATGAGTTTCAGTTGAAACCGCTTTTGTTGTACACGATGACATACTTAATCCTAGAATAAGTGCTCCTAAAAAAAAGATTATTTTAAATGCAGTATTCTTCATGTACTTCTCCTTTTAACCCAATAAAAAGTGGCTATGCCTATGTTAACATGTTGAATAATAGAATATAAGATGGAGATATTCTGTATTTGAGGTAACTATTGGCTCTGGCAATGGGATGAGCCAATTGATTTCATAAGATCAAATTTTTGGAAAGTGTAGCCAGAAGTGTAGCCAAGAATTTTTATTAGGGGAGGGATGTTTCTTATAAGCCTTACTGGTATTGGTCGGGACGGAAGGATTTGAACCTTCGACCACTAGCACCCCATCCTCTTTCCATCGATATTTAAAGTAATAACTTAAGCTATCAAATATAACAAAAAACCCTTGATCGGTAAAGGATTAACGCCTAATATGGGTATAATTTAGTAACTTTCGATAACATTCAAAAACAAAATTAAGTACCCACCAAAGTACCCATTAGTGCCACTTATATGCATGGGAGAAAATATGGCAAAGTTCACAGACACTTACATTAAAAATCTCAAACCTAAAGAAAAACGTGATGAAAAATATGAAGGCGGTGGCTTTGGTATATTCATTTATCCAACGGGATCTAAAACATGGATCTATCGTTATAAAATTGACGATAAAAAAGATTATATGATCATTGGGCATTATCCTGAAATGAGTTTGGCTGAGGCAAAAAAGAAATTCATTGATCTACGTGTCATCCGTCGAACTGGAACAAACCCAAAACTGGTGGCCAAGCAAGAAGAAGATCAAGCTAAATACACAGTCAAAGAATTCGTATTGAATTGGTATACTAACTATATTGAACGCCATCGAAAGCAACCCCAGCAAATCAAACAACATATTTATTCAGATATTATCCCTTCATTAGGTGATATAGAGCTTCAAAATATCCAAACAAGACATATCACTAAAGAATTAGACAAAATAGTTAAACGTGGCTCCCCTGTTCATGCTAATAAAGTGCTTAGCACAATAAAACAGGCATTCAACTATGCGGTAAGTCGTGGAGAACTGTCAGTAAATCCAGCTGCCAATATTCGATCTCGAGATATTGGTGGTCAAGAGAAACCACGAGACCGATATTTAACTCTGGATGAAGTCAAAACTATATGGTTATTTTTAGATAGTGATAAAAACGCTATATCACTGCAAATTAAAAATGCACTCAAAATTATACTGTTAACTGGTGTTCGCACAGGAGAACTGAGGCTAGCAACATGGAAAGAGTTGGATTTTGAGAGATCACTTTGGACTATCCCTCCTGCTCATACCAAAACTGGACTAATCATGCGAGTGCACTTAACTGAGCTTGTCAAATCATTATTTCAGGATCTGAATAATTGTAGTACAGGAGAATATGTTATCAGTGGTGCTGATGGCATATCTCCACTTTCAGATAAAGCCTTACCAAAAGCCGTGTTACGAATACAAGATCGAATAGGCATCCCTCAATGGACAGCTCATGATCTGCGCCGTACATTTGCCACACAACTTGGCGAAACACTCCAGGTAGATCCCGTAGTGATAGAAAAATGTCTCGGCCATAAAATGCCTAAGATAATGGCAACCTATAACAAAAATGAAATGCTCCCACAACGTCAAGAAGCACTAGAAAAATGGGCTAATTTTATTGAAAAACTTATTTTAGTGCTAGATCACAATGATTATACTGAAGCTTCTTTAATGGATAAATTAATGAATATTGAGCAGTTAGATACGCACGGAACCATCTTTAATTCACAATAAGTTAAATCTTTCTTGGAATTTTTTTTCATTAATCAAATAATCCGGTGACTTTATTTATCAAAATAAAAAAATACTTCATTCATCGCCATCGGGAAACAACCCAAAACCAAATAAATTAGGGTATCAATAACGTGATACCCTAAATTAACAACTTAGAATGGACCATAAAAAAAATTGCCATTAAATATGTATGTAACTAAGCTAATTCAAGATCTTTATGAAGAGGTCTATTAGACAATTGAAATATTTGATCTGTTTTAAGTTTTTCATTTATATATAAATTAGAATATTCTTTAATAGCACTCGCAATAAATGTACCTAATTTAACTGGAACCGCATTACCAATCATCTGCTCTAAATTGGTTTTACATCCTACGAATTTAAAGTTTTCTGGAAATGTTTGTAGCCAACTTCGCTCAATCGTGGTTAGTGGTCTAATATCTTCTAAAATTACGTTCGCAGGATCGCATGTATTCAGTTTATACCCCTTTGGAACCGGACGGTTGACTCCCCGAACAGTCGGACTAGGTTCATCAATAGAAAACACACCCCTTCGGTTATAATTTCGTGGATGACGATAATAATTCTCTAAACCAAGTTTATCTCCTAGATAATCTCTAATCGTTGTAGGTTTATCAGAAAGGTTTTTTTTGATAATACCCTTCAACTGATTGTGCTTATCCCCATAATGGCCAATTAGAAAAAACCGAGTTCTTGCTTGAGGTATACCGCAATAAGATGCATCAAGTATTATGGATGTTAAACCATAACCTGTAGCCTCAAATTGGTCAATTATATCGACAAGTATATGGCTTTTCTTGATTTGCTCCACATTCTCCATAACAAACCATTCTGGTTTCACTGCACAAACAATGTTCGCAAAATTATATGTTAGGTCGGCACGTCCCCCGTTAATATCGCGTTTTCCTGCACTAGAAAAATCTTGGCACGGAGGTCCTCCCATTATAAGATCTGGTAAATATTCTTTTATTTTTTCAATAGCATTTTTCTCATCCGTTAAGTCTTGTTCAAAAATTGGATGATGAAAATTTTCCTTATATACATTAATTGCAGGTTTCCAATTCTCAAATGCAGCCATAATTGTAAAACCAGCGTTCTGGAAACCTAAAGACATCCCCCCACATCCTGCAAAAAGATCAATGCATCTCATTCGAATAACCTCGGTGAACTAAATATTATGGCATCAAAACGCCTTTCTGGACTTAATAAATTCTGCCCACCACCTAAAATGATTTCTTTGATTTCATTTTTTAGAATAGCAGGTTTAACTAATCTTTCACATTTCATATATTTGTTGGTTATATTTCCCGCTGAAGCAAAAGCCTTATCATTCTTTGTATTATATGAAAGTGAATCTATAATAACTTTATGATCAAAATGCCCTTTATTCTTTATATCGCTAAGCATTTTAAATAACCAAACAGCTGTTCTTGTTTGCCGAGTAATATAGGGTGCTTTAGTGTCTCCCTTAGCAATTTTTGATATGAAATTACAAAAACCAGCATCACTCCAAATAAACATATCCAGACAATTTTCAGCTAAAACCGAGACTTTTCCAATAGTTTTCCAAATTGGCTGGAGGAGGAAAGGACGCTGTTTATCTTCTAATACCACAGATATTTTGGCAATAGCATTTACTATTTCAACTATATTTTCTAATACATATTTTGCTTCTGTCCAATCTTGAATTGCAATTTCTGGAATTAGATCATTCAAAGATGATGAAAGTCCCGAAGCAATGCTACAGGCTAAATAGACTATCGTATCTGGCCTAACTACTATCTCACATCCGTATAACCCTTCATCCAGATTGCAAGTTGTATTGTCGGGAAGTGCGGTCAACTTGACTTCTAATCCAGATAAACATTCTCCGGTACTTTTTCTTTGTATAACTAAATCTGTTCTTGGCAAGGTGCCAAGTACATGTTTTTGATAAGGAGTATGCTGCGATTCAAAAGCAAAAAAAGTATCTTCATCGTTAAAGCTTATTCCAAATACATTATCTATAGATATTAAATCATGCTTAAAAATCCCTTTTGAAATAGAAAGATAGTTCGCTAGCATATTCTTTGAGGCCATATAACAACATAAAGCAGCAGGAAAAGATGAGTTAAATTGGTTCTTACCCCATGTTTCTTTGCGTGTAAAATCTCTATTTGTATTAATTAAACCAAATAGTCCAGGTTCAACATTCATATAATACCTTCTATTAAAACCTAAAACTGCCTCATACCATCTAGGTAGAAACAATAAATTCACTATACTTGAATGTAAAATAAATCACTTGTTGAGCTTACATACGAAATATATCATCATCGATAAACACTTTACCCAATGTAAAATTGGGTAAAATCAAATACTAATTCAAAAGAGTGAGGAATGCATTCTTGAAAATTCCAATCTAAATTTTACCTACAAAATAGGTAACGCGAAGATTATACTCTTCTTTCGCAATAAGGGGCTATTTTGATTTTTTCATTATATTCAGGAATAAATTACTAAAAATCCCACTCAATTTGTTAATTATTTTATTAACACTAACATTCTACAACTGATATTTGAATATCCTCTTACGGTGATTGCTATTATTTAATATAAATAGATCTGATTATCATTATCAATTATCAATCTAATCAGCTACCCATGGTTCATTTATTAAACAATAAAAAAGCCCCGAAAATGGGGCTTAGTACCTTGAAAAAACATGAGTCATTCCATTTCCTTCTACCGAACAATAATCACTGATAAAAAGATCACGAGCAAAAGCCTCACAATCAAAATAACACATCAAATTATCTGGTATCGCATTACTATAGCATTCTTCAAAAAGATGCCAGGCAAAATCAACTTCTGAATCGTAACAGCCATGATAACAATCAGTTACCATCTTTTCTGCATCTTCAAGCCCATATTCAGCAAGCAAAGCCTGTCCAAGTTCGTCATGCTCAACTATAAATTCCGCATAAGCTACCACTGTTGCAATAGACTCATACTCATCAAGCCTGAGATTACCAAATCCTTCAAAATCATGGATCGCAAATTCCTCGGCATTCTCTATTGGACTATTTGCTAACAGGGTTTGTATATCTGCCATTACTTCGCTTTCGCTTTGGGTAGCATCTATCCATTCACCATATAAAATACCATTATTGTAAGATGCCAAGCAGGCTACATAAATTTTAGGTTTATCCATGGGCTTGTTCTCCTGAAATTATAAAGAGAGCAAGTCCCTGCGGGAGCATGCTCCCGCATTAGGTTGTTATTAGATTTGAAAATAGATATATTTTGCTAATTAAATTACAACAAGCCTTAAAGGATTCCTGTGATTTCTGATAAATGAAATCAGCGATTCCAATTTGCTTAAACTTAGTTCTGCCTGATTAGCATCATCCATAGTTAACTTCTGGCGATAAACCTGAAGATCATTGACGCACAAAGCTAATTCAACTAACAGATGTTCAATTTCCAAAGAGTTAGGATTAATTGTTTGCATGGTATTGCTCCTTGATTTAAAGAGGATTACCTATCCCCATTGGGATAAAAAATCCCCAATGGGTTTGCAAAACAAAATCACCGAAACGGTGGTTGATTTGCCTGATTGTTAAAGAAGTTATGCTTATAGCATTCCTGGGCATAAAGCCATGAATCATATCCATGAAATTGAATCTTGAGATAAACAAGATTCAAAAGTTTCCCGACTAAACGTTCCACCATTAAATTAAGGAAGAAGATGGTGTTATCACAAGACCCGAAAAATTTAATCAGGTTTCACCAGACTCACACTGGATCATCAGTTGTGTAGCCTCAATTTTATCTGGCCTTATTGGAAAATCAATACTTTTTCTGATGCTGTTATCAAATGAATCTATTTGATATTAATTGATATTTTAACAACAACCTGCATGATGATTTAACTCAGCATATCAAACCATGCTTCAACAATCATAACCATTGCCAAGGTGTCCAACTCGCAGTATCTTAAAAGTGCTTTTCTCAGCTCATCACGCTCAAAATCACTCATATGAGTAAATTGTAATTTGGCATAAGCAATGGTTGCAGCCCCTCCTTCCTTTAATTGATCATCTTCAAATAACAGTTCAATTTTCTCATTTGGTATTTCTTTATTGATGGGGGCAAGCAATGAATAAGGATCTTTAATTTCGTTGTGATCAAAAACAATCCATTGTTGATCTGTAAAATTTTTACTGGAGACTCCATTTTTAGCTCCATAAATGGGTTTACTGTATTTATCCTGTAAAAACTTAGAACGCTTTATGATTGTTGGAAATATTGTTTTAATAGAGTTTGACCCTTTAGTAAAAGGATCATAATAAAATCGTTTTACCAGCTCCCATAAATCAACCATGCATCGAGCTCCCTCCCATTGTTCACGACTTTTACCAGACGATTTAGTAATTGATTTTATGAAGTCACATAGTTCTTCTTTATCGGGAGGTGATTCGGACATTTCTTCAAGTTGGCGCAAAATAAAATTGAGGTATGTATTTTCATGATTGCTGTAACGAAAAATGGTCCCGGTATCTTTTTCTAATTCTTTTTTAAGAGCCCGAACAAACTCGATAGAAGGATCGATGCCTGGATCAGTATTTAAGTATTCACCAAAATGCTCAATATTCCCTTGCTGGTCAATGATATGATGTGAAAACTGGAATGCAACACCTTGATATGGATGCATGCCTTTTTTAAAGGGAATTGGCATCATAGCTGTTTCAAAATCAATAAAATGTAATGGGTAAGTCCATGAAGCGATTTCATCTTCTAGCCCTTGCTTGTCCAACCATACCTCATTATCAACATTTTTAACTTTTTCTATCTGAAGCCATTGCCGCTCAGATTGAGAAAGACCTGGCTTACCGTCACTTTTAGTTTGAAAATCAGACTCATCAAAATCTTTGAGCTTAATAAGTCCTGATTTTAAGCATTCATCTTTTTTGGGATAAGCCCATAAATCAAGTATGGTGGAATCTTGAAAATCAGAGTCACTATACTGCAAAGCTTCAGTCCAACACTCCTTAAATCCTGATTTAAAACCTGCCTCATCTTGAAGTGTTCTAAATTGGCATTTAGCGCATTCCTTTTTTAGAATAGGTGGTGATTTTTTATCTCTGAAATAATAGTCACTGAATTCCTGGAATTGATTTTTAAAATCAATGCCTTTTTCATCGCGTTCAGTCCAAATTTTTTCAATTAGATCGTCTACATTCATTTCTTTTAAGAGTGGGACAGATAAATCCTCAGCAGATAAAGTATCTGCTATTTTCACGCGTGGCTTTCCAAATTGATCTTTCTCCAAAATAAACTTTTGGTTCAATCCATCCGTTGGACAAAGGCTATCTTTATCAATAAGCATCAGATAGCTTGAGATTCGGTAATTTGGATAAGCGTTCTGTAATACCCATTTCTGAAAAGCAATATCTGCAATGTACGATTTCCAATCAGCATTAATTGTTCCATCTCTTTTTTCAATATTGGTTCTTGTGTTTTTATCAATAGATTTTGCTTTTACCTCAATGAGCTTAAGGTGATTCTTCTCTTTGATTAAAATATCTGCTCGAACAAAATACCTCTTATATTGAATGGCTGCTTCAAATAATATTATGGATTCATCAAGCAGCAATTTTTGAGTAGCGGTTATTGATGATTTATTGTCATCTTCTTTAATCAGAATGCCTTGAGGGTAATAGCATCGGGCTAAAGCCTCAACTTGATAACCCCCTTCTGCTAGTGCTTTGAGAAATGCATCTTCTGTTAGTTGGTTTGCGTATTCACGTTTATCGACATAATAAAGCTTAGTGGGGCATTCGAGTGCCAACTTAAATTTAGATTTAGTTAGGTTAGAAGACATCAATATCTCTATTCGTCTATTCATATCAAAGTGTAGCAAAACAAAAGAGATAAAATTTTTAACCAATATAAATGTTATGGAAAGCTTTGCATAAAACTTATTGTGGAAAGTAAGTGATTATGTAAAGTAGTTCAATAAAATCTAATAATTTCATGGCTCATCCACCAAATTACATTACATAATATCTAAAAAATTACAGGTGGTTCTCGATTAAAATAGCGCATGTATGTGTCCTCTATAAAGATTGCAGCCACTGCAATAATGATTTATTTTCTTTCCATGAAGGTATTTTTGGTATTGGTGCCGTACTGACTTTTTCAATTGCTGCTCGTTTCATTTCAAGATTAGCTCTGGCATAAATCTCTGTGGTTTTTATGTCTACGTGGCCTAAGAAGTCGCGAATAATATCTAAAGAGACGCCACCTTGTAGCAAATGCATACCTTTTGTATGTCGAAGCGTATGCGGACTGATTCTTTGTTTATACTGGGGAGAAGCTTCACGTACTAACCGTTCATATTTTTGTAGAATATAATTAACCCCTACACGTGTTAATTTGTTACCTTGATTGTTCCGGAACAATGGATAATCAAACGTCTCAGGAAGCAATAAATTATTTTCATGCAAATAGCTCTGCAAAAGATTAGCTGTATTATCCATAAGAGGAACTACACGTATTTTTCTTCCTTTGCCTAAAATACGAACTTGGGCTGGCGTCTTTAATCGTACATCCCCCACGGTAAGGTCAATTAATTCCTGAACTCGCGCACCAGTATCGTAAAGAGTACTTAATAGCACAACATCTCTCCTACCCTCAGGTTTTCCAAGATTTGGTTGTGCTAAAAGAGCAGCAAGATGATCTTTAGAGAGATAGCTCACTTCAGGACGGACAAACCGGCGCAACGGAATGGCCAGTATCCGCTGGCATTGCAGCAAATATAGTGGATCTTCTACTTGAATATACCGAAAAAATGCATGCAGTGTGGTTAGACGATGATTTAATGTGCGTGGCGTACAGTGTCGATCTTTTTCAATATGATCGAGAAATGCCTCTATTAAAACCACATCAACCTGTTCAAGTTGTAGTTTTTCAATCGGAATATTTTTTACATCACGACAAAATCGCAATAGTAGAATAAAGACATCACGGTATGCTTTTATAGTATTCGGGCTTAAGTTCCTTTGGCCAGCCAGATAGTTGCTCAAGAAGCGGCTTAAATAAATTGAAAAATCTGTTGGTTTCATGATTGTCTCCCTTTTGGTATTACACCGCCAAACTGTTCATTCATGCGTTCAGTCAGGTTAGGAAATAACTCAGCAGTCAGATGAAGATATTTCTGTGTACCTGTAAAATTTTTATGGCCAAGATAGGCTACAAGAAAAGGTAGCTTCGCATTCAGATCACAACCTTCCTCATACCACTGAACCAGTCTGTGTACCGCAAAAGTGTGGCGAAGATCATGGACTCTTGGTCCTTTCCCTCTGCCTCCATGAGGAATACCACATTGGAGTAACATCTTTCGGAATAGGGTATAAATGGTTCCTTTGCCCCAACAACTTTCTGACGGTGAGGGGAAAAAGAAAGTGTCTTCAGTTCGTTTTTCCAGAGAGTTAGTATCTATGCTTTCAGCATATACTCGCAAGCGTTCTACCATGTCCAACGCAGGTGGAACCAGCCGGTCTTTACCATGCTTACCTTCTCGAATAGTGATAACACCTTGTTTCAAATCAACATCACGAACACGTAAATTCAATACCTCACTTAATCGAAATCCACATCCATACAATAAGCGAAATATCTCTGGAATAATAAGATGTCGCAGGGGCGAACTTGCTGCTGGCTTAAGTTGATCTACAGCATGAAGAATTTTTTGAATCTCAATTTGTGTAAAAATATAGGGTGAGAAAGCATATGACCGTTGAGCGCCAAAGCGATAAGGAGGTACATAGGCTGGGTAACCCAATCGTATCATTAATCGCGCAAGTTGCCGAACGAGAATAATTCGACGTTGTTGTGTTGAAGCTTGCTCATCAGGTTGTTTCTCCAGCCATTGCAATACAAGTTCTTTAGGTAACTCATTTTGCTTTATTGTCGTATGGCACAGGAAGTGATCAAAGCACTTTAAAATACGGTCTAGTTTTTCATATTTATATCCACTGGCTCGTTTTTCCAGAATCAGTTGATTCATCATTGGTGCAAGTGGGCTTTCAAACTGAATAGCTTTGCTGTTAGTTGACATGATTCACCTCATTGATACTCAATGCCACTTGACGTAATGTTTCAACGCTCGCTTTAGCGTAGATCATCGTTGTATTCATGGAGGCATGACCTAAAATATCAGCAATCAGCGAAAATGGAATATTATCCTCTAGCAAATAAGTGGCTAAACTATGTCGTAGTGAATGCAGACCTTGGTGTTGTTGGCTTCTAAATTTAATACCAGATAAATCGCGCCAGTATCTAACTATGTTATAAAAATGAGTATTTTTGCTATAGGGAGTGAAAGGCTGTGTTAACTTCAGAAATACTTGCCTATAATTTGTTTCGGGACGAGCGAATTTAATATAATCGATCAGAGCATTACCCACTTCATTGGTTAAAGGGAGACATAAAGGAGCTTTAGTTTTGCCTTGAGTGATTGAGATCATTTCTGCTTCCCAGTCAATATTATCTAATGTAAGCTCACGAATATCGCCTAACCTTAACCCTAATCGGCAGGCCAGTAGCAACATAGCGTAATCACGTTTTCCTCTGGGTGAGCTTCTATCGACTGTATCAAGTAATTTAGTTATCAATTCGCGGTCCCAAACGGATGGTATTTTTGCCTGATAAGGAACAGAAACACTAGGTACTGACTGGCTCAAATCATTTTTCAAGTCACCTCGATAAATCAGGAATTTGAAGTACATACGTAGATAGGAAGCAATTCCTGAAATAGTTTTTTGACTGTAACGCGATAATGAACAGATAAAATCGGATATGTCTTTGGGTTGTATCTGGCGAAATGTTTTAATATCTCGTTTTCCCATGAAATTAAGAAATAAACTTATTTGGCTAATAGATACACTTGCAGTGTTGGGACTCAAGTAACGTTTCTCTATGCAATATTTTTTATATTCATATAGACTTTTCTGCATTGCAAATGGGATTTCGAGTTTGTCTAATACAATTTTGCAACGCTCGAAATAGCCAAAACGGGCATAATTCCACAGTATTTTAAGGCTAAATTCTGCATGTCTTCGCCAATCATTGTATGCAGCAGTTGGCAAATCAGAGCGAATATCATAAAGTGCTAAAAATTCAAGAATAAGCTTTTCACAAAGCTGATTTTTGAAGCCATACTTTTTGGCAAACGTTATTAGCCTTGTCCAAGTGGACTGATAACGACGAATTGAGCGAGCGTTATATTTAAGTACTTGTAATTGACTTAAAGCACCAAAAACTAATTCATCTAGTGATAACTTTTTTGATTTAACCTTATTCATAGATAATCCTCCTTTAAGTGCGGCGGTCTTTTATGGCCGCATAGAAGGATTATCGGAGATATTATGTAAAGTATTTAGGCATCTATATATTGATAGTACTGTTCTTTTTCGAGTTACTTTACATAATCACTTACTTTCCACAATAGGTTTTGATGATCCCTAAACGAGAATGCCCCAATTGGCGGCTAAGTATTTCCCTCGCACTTCTATCCCATTCGCGTTCATGACCCTTGAGGTTTTTTGAAGATTTACCACCGTTTATAGGACAAATTAATCCTTTCCCATTTACATCAAAACTTTTAGTCAATTCCACGTATAGCCGCTGAGCATAGGCATGGCGCAGGCCATGGCATTTGCTAAGGCCCATATTTTGTGTTTGAACTTGATAATGACTAAGGTGCTGTTTGTAGGTTCGGTTTTTGGGAATCAACGAGTGTCCTGGTAACACTAACTGCATGGTTTTAGCAATCCACTGACGTTGTTCCTCATTAGTGATTTCAACAATTCGTCCAATACCCCCTTTTGTCCAGCTAGGTTTTATTTTAAGACAATCACCTTGCCAGGCATCGCTAATAACCAATTTCATTGATTCTTCCCGACGTAATCCAAAAAGCGATTGGGCTTCAAGGGATAATTGAATCATAGGATCGGTACATTTTGAAAAATCTATCTGATGTATAGCTTTGCTATGAGTAGGAATGTAGCTACGCTTTGAGATTTGATATGCGTCATTATCGGGTTTAACCAGATGAGGCTTATCCAGCAAAATGCTTAGTTTGCGTAATTTTGCCATGTAGTTTTTTATTGTTGCAGGATTTTTGTCCTGGGTTTTCCAATGCTCGACCAAAATATGAATATGCTTGGGTTTGAGGCCATTAATGTGTCCTACCTGATATCCTAATTCATGTAAGTCTTTAATGCAGCGATTTAACATGAGGCGCATATCGGCTTTGCTGGCAAAGGAGTATACCTTGATACTTTTAACGCATTCATTTATCGAGAACTGTGCGCTTTTTAGTTTTGATTTACTCATTTAAGTAGAGCCATAGTGTATTAGGGGATTTAATCCCCATTTCATCGCGAATGAGCCAATTCGTTTGGTAATTACCAAGAATGGGCTGCAGTTCTTTTTTTAATTGTTGAGCATAAAGGTATCGGTAAGTTTTATTGGTTGGTAATTTATAAGCACTTAGTGCCATACCCCAAAGGGTGCGAATGGTATTATAGCGATGCATATCTAACAAACTTTGACGGCCTTTGCTGTATTGAATCAATGCCTGAAGAATCACGAGTTGGCTCTTGTGACGAATGGGGATTTTTCTATCCTCTGAATTAAAGGCAACTTCACGGGTGAGCAAAAGTTTGTGTTCTTTAATGTGTATGTCTGGTCTTAGATTAATGGCTTCATTGAAGGTCAAACCGAATTGGATTTGACAGGCCATAATAATTTTCGCGACCGGCTCATTTATATTTGTCCAAATATCTGGAGAAACTATTTTTTTTCTTTTGGACGAATAAATTCGACCCAATCCCAAGGATTTATTATCGATTCCTTGTAATGGACAATCGATGTTGTTTAAGAAACTTCGAATCGTGGTCATGTAATCCATAATAGTAGCAGGCTTAACTTTATTGTCTTGCCAAAGCTGAATCAGGTTTTGGATATGTTGAATTTTTAAAACAGACCAAGAACTGGGGATCTCACCATTCGTGAATAAATCATCAATCATTTTGTGAATGACGAAAGCTCGATTTTGTTTATCCTTGAAGCTGCCTCGTGTATCCGATTTTAAGTAGCGATTGGCAGATCGCCTCAAAGACTCTTTTCGCATGATATTGTTCTCTAAAATACTTGCCCTGACTTTGGTTTAGTGTTGATCGAGCGGCTCACTCAAAAGCGATACCAGGCTTACGCCACAAGGCTCCAACTGGGGGGCAAATCAATCGTTATAAGGCAAACGATATAGCCTGTTTACTGCGGTTTTTTAGTGTTGTTCTCCTTTTTTATTTAAATAGGTAGATGAATACGCAAAGAAGTAACTCTGCGCTTAGACTGAGTCATAACAAGGTGTTGTGATGACAGTAAATTTCTTTAGAAATTTACGCTGCCGAATGACAGATATCCATGAAGGGTTTCCCGACTCAAACGTCCAGCCATTAGGTTAGGGAACAGGATGGCTTAGCATAAGACCTTAATAAGGTTTCGCCTGAACTGCCCAGGCTCATCAGTTATGCTTTATTTAAAACTATCAAAATGGTGCTTGCTGGGCAAGGGGTTATGAAAGGAAATTTTATCCTATCGGATTTGGTCCGATAGGATAAAATGGCTGAATGTGTTGCTTTTACTGGGTAAAATCAAGTACTGGGTTCTGCGTCACTGCTGATAAATTGCAGTGACTCAGAACTAATATTGAGAATTTTCTAACCATTTAATCAAATGAGGGGGCAATGGAAGCTTATAATGCCTACAAACAATAAAAATCATCGGCCAGAAATCCGCTTTTACTGCGGATAACTCTGAAAAAGAATTATTTAGTTCGCATTCATCGAAGATTTGCTTGATGAAAGGAGCACTACTTTCATGTATATCTATATTTACTAAAGATACCCCATGAATAGAACTATTAGTATAAATATGTGTTTCAGAAAGCTGATCGGGATACCATAATTGAAAATTACAATGTGTAAGATGTTTGGTTTTTAATGCTTGTAATTGATTATAAATATCATCAAATTTGAGAATAACCGCAAACATTGCAATAATCGGATATAAAGTACTACTTGCAGTTGCTGATGTATAGTAGTTTTCTAAAGCTTTAGGATGTTCAATCAATTCTTCATAAGAATTAAACATAATTGGATAATGGCTTTTAAGCTGAAAATTTAAATCAATACGCTTAATCATTTCGGATAGCCATGTATGCAAATCCTTTCTATTTGACGACTCCCTAGATAAAAACCATAGGGCTAATGCTATATCAACCGCCTGATTATCAGTATAAGGTGTAAATAATATGGGGTTAAATTGAATTAGCTCTTTTACAGCAGTTGAACAATTATTCAGTTGTAATTGAATTTCCTTAGTTTTGACTTCATCACCAATTCCAGAATTTTTAATAAACTGCCAATAAAGCCATATACCATAGATAGAGATTCGTCCTAGAATATCGAATAATTTTAAATTTATATCTATTGGATTAGGTGATTTAATACCAAAAGAAAGAGCATGTAACTTATCAAAATGAGGCAGTAATTTATTTAAAAATTGAATGGAAATGGTGATATATAAAGATAGAATAGACAAAAACACATTCTGAACCTGACCTATCCCCCAAAAATAAGCCCATGACAAAGATGAGAAATCCATTAAAATTGTGACAATGGAGAACTCAAAATGAAAAGACGTTACAGCGAAGAGCAGATAATCAAAGCAATCAAAGAGCATGAGGCTGGCGCTAAGGTTGGTGATATCTGTCGTAGTATGGGGATAACAAGCGGTTGCTTCTATAATTGGCGTAGCAAGTATGCGGGCTTAGAGGTCAACGAAGCGAAGCGCTTACGCGAGCTGGAATCAGAGAACCAGAAGCTGAAAAAACTTCTTGCAGAAAAGCTACTGGAGAATGAAGCGCTAAAGGACGTTGTTTCAAAAAAGTGGTAAAGCCCACCAGTAAGAAACGTGTTGCAAAGCATTTGGTAACTCACTTTAAGCTCAGTGAGCGAGTTGCCTGCAAACTGGTTGGGCTAAGTCGCACGGCGTACCGCTACCTAAAGAAAAAACGCTCGGATGATGGGTTGAAAGCACGTATGAAAGAGTTGGCCGTTCAATATCCTCGTTATGGCTATTTGTTGCTGCATAGCTTGTTACGAAGAGAAGGTTTAGTTCAGAACAAGAAGCGCACCTATCGGATTTACCTTGAGGAAGGTCTGCAGATTCGTACTAAAACACGAAAAAAACTCCAACGTCCTCGCTTGATTATGGATGTGCCAACTCAGAAGAACAAGCGTTGGTCGATGGACTTTGTCTCGGACCAATTGGCGAGTGGTCGTCGTTTTCGTGTATTGAACGTCATTGACAATTTTAACCGCGAACTGTTGGGGCAACTTGTTGCACTCTCTATTTCTGGACAACAAGTTACACGCTTTTTAGAACAACTTGGTGAAGAGCGCGGTTACCCTGAACAGATTGTCTGTGACAATGGCACCGAATTTACCTCTAAGGCTATGTTTTTCTGGTCTAAATCAACCAATGTACGGTTGAACTTTATCCAGCCTGGCAAACCAACACAAAACGGTTTCGTTGAAAGCCTTAATGGGAAATTCCGTAACGAATGCCTCAACCAAAATTGGTTTAGAACATTGGAAGAGGCGCGTTTTGAAATTGGTAAATGGCGGCATCATTACAACCATGTGAGGCCACATAGTGCATTAAATTATTTTCCACCAGTGGACTTTGCTCAACAGGTGGCTTAATGTTGGTTTTCTCATCGAGAAACTGGTACTAATTGAGGGGATAGGTCAAATAAGTTTTGCATTCTTTCCACGTTTCCCAAATGTTTTTTTACAAATCTCCCATGATTTAAGAACAACTATTTCACTGCATAAATAGGCTGACTCTAGATTGTTTGACTCACGACACCAGGTAAATAATGTCCACAAACAGATATTAATTTGTCTTAATGATGTTAAATCTCTTTTTGTATCATTTGCGGCACTTTTATCTATACAAAGAATACTATTAATTAGGTTGTTGAAATATTTATATGATGTTTGAGGCTCATCCAGCATTGATAAAGATTTTCTAAATAAATGACGGGCAGCCGTTGGCATCAAATTCTCATTTAAAAAATATTTAATTATATGAGAAGACAATTCCTCACCACCCCATTCAGAAAAAGATATTTTGTCACTGGTGTTTTCTTTTTCAAAAGTTGATATATCTAATCTTATTTGTTCTTTAATATCTCCACCAAAACAGATACATATCTCAATTGGAACATTAGAATATTTACTTGGTAAATGAGTCGGAATATAAGTATGTATAATTTGTTGTATCGAAGGGAGTAAATCTTGTGGTGAGCCACTACACCAATCTTGTCTACCCAAATCACCCGCTTTAATAGAAAACAAATAGACTTTTGGCGGTTCTCCATTAAGAGAGCCAAAAGCTGCTATGTCTACACCATATTGTTTAGTGCCTCTTCCTGGCTTAGAGAAAACAACTAAACCCATTTGTGAGAGAAGATCCGGTAACAAAGCATCAAGTTCATCACGTTCTTTAAGTGAAGCAAGATACTCTCTAATGATTAACTTCATCATTCACATCCTTCGTAACGAAAATTATAACGTAAGATATAAAGTCCATGGGGATCTAGATACCCAAGTGCAGGAAATTCGGTAGTATAACTTAAACTATTGAGGGGGATTTCGATACGCTCTTTAGCCTCATTTCTTCCAGTAACATAATTAATTGCACCTCGGCCATATAATATTTGAAATGTATTACACATACTCATTAAAGTTGATTCTTTTTGCGCTTTTTTCCATTCTTCTTCCATCACTTTTTGAGTATATCTGGCATAGGATTCACGGTGGTTAAGATATGGATTTAATTCTTTTATTTCATAGGTAGTTGAAATATTTTTGAAATATTCATCAAATTTTTTGAGGAGCTTAGTAATTAATGGTTTTGTCTTTTTGTCTAAATTCTTTTTTTCATTTTTAAGGAAATCTTTTACTGTAGAAGGGTACGATATCAATATCGGATCGAATAACAATGCTATCATTTCCTCCTTTTCGCTATCCGAAGAATTTAGAGGATGAGTGAGAAGTGACATTATGTAACTACAAGCTGTCAAAGGAAAATCATACATCCAGCCAATGGTTTTTTTTGTCAAAAAAACAAAGGTACCATTGGCGGTGTTAGTATTTTGTGGAAGTTCTGCATGTAAATTAGTATTTTTTTTATTAAGAGTATTTAATATATCTGACACAGAGTGGCAAAGCCTTTTCTTTTTGGACAAAAACCATCTGGTAGTTAAATCACTTAAATTTTTATCTGATAGGTGACTTATAGTTAACTCAAATTGAGTGATAGAAATTTTGCTTGGATTATTCAATAAAATTCTTTCGATAAGCTCAATTGCATCGATAAATTTTTTTTCCTTTTCAAAAAGCTCACATAAAAAAAGATCTATTTGCCTTATTATTGTCTCATTTAAAAATTTTTTTTCACGTAACATTTTTATCATCATTGATGAAATACTTAAGGGCAATTGGCCCATTTTTTTTGCCAATATATCCGAGGCTACGTAATTAATTTCATAATCATCATAATTTAATAGATGCTTTATAGTTTCTGAAACGTCTTGCTCTACGGTATTTTCATTGGCTACTAGTAGCAGAGCTGAATGAAGAATATTAGAGAATAAGAAACTATCAAAATCCGAATTTAGTAAGTTACTTAATGTTTCACAAGATTTTTTTAGTAATTCCTTTTCACAAGCATAATACAACTTCCCTAATGCAAAAACTGATGTAACTTGTACATGCCTATTTTTGTCTCCTGACAACGTTATAGTTTTATCTAAATATTCTACCGGGTTTAAGTAGGAACCAGCCACTAATGTTGGACAAATGAATTCAATCCATTCATTTTGTTGAGAAAGTTCTAAAGCTTGATTTACTCGATCTGATCCAACTTGACAAAAATTGCAGAATGCTTCAAATAACGTATTTGTTGCTGGGTTTTTTCCATATTTATCAACTAAATATTTGATGCAAGTAATAACAGACAACACAGTAGCATTTAATTTGGGTAATATTTTACCGAATAAATCCAGAACAAAATAAAAGTTATAATCAACACTCTGTGTTATTAGATTATTAAACTCACTAATAACATTAATTTTATTCTCATTATGAAGATTTATAATCAGAGTGATAAGTTCTTCTTTGTTATATTCACTTTGATTACGCTCCAATAATAATATTTCTATAAAATTACCATTTTTACTGGCGGATATTAAACGCTCATTTAAATTCACTAAAATCCTTGTAATTTATTCAGCCACTTAAGTCTTAATTATATGGTAATTTATGTTTAATATTATATTTTAATTCGATAAATAAAAGATAAAAACCATGATTACTCCACTTAAAATAGGCGACACCATTTGTCTTGTTACTCCTTCAAGCCCTATAAGGTATACTTACGCTATAAAAAATAAATTAAGTTGCACTTATTCTAATGAATTCTGATAGTCCAATACCCAATGAACAAATTACGTCTTCTGTTGTACATTCAATGACAGGAGAGCAAGTGCTATCTGCCACAAGATTGGCAACTGGTGATCAGAATTTTGTATATTCTGTAAAGACTACTGCTGCAGAATATGTACTCCGTTTGACTGATATCAGTCACAAACATAAATTTCACGCTGCTATTGCATGGCAGAAAATGCTAATCCCTCTTGGAGTCCCTCTAGCTGAGTTTATTAATTCAGATTTAGATGGCAAGTATTCCCCTTTTCCTTCATTACTGATGATGCGTTTGCCTGGCGATGATCTAATTAATGTTTACCAAGAACTAACGAATACAGAAAAGAGAAATTTAGCTAATGAAATGGTTAATATCCAGGCTGTATGTGCCAGCCTTCCTGACGGGCCAGGTTATGGTATTTTGGACAGTTATGACGTAATCCCAACAGAAAAAACCTGGTATGAATTTTTGACAAAAAGATTGGAGCTATACAAAGAGCATATAACCAAAAACGCTGTTTTTAATCCAGATATGGTTACACAAGTTCTTAACGTAGCTCAAAAAATGAAAGAGAACTTTAGCATTATTCGACCAACACCTTTTTTATGGGATGCCAGCGAGCGTAACGTATTGATCCATGATGGTCAGATCGCAGGGATTGTAGATGTTGATGAAATTTGTTTTGGTGACCCCTTACTGGTAATTGCGCTAACAAGTACATGTCTTGAACTTGAAGGGCTTGATACTATTTATACTGATTACTGGGCAGCAGCTTTAAATCTTGATAAATCAGCACAAGAAAGGCTTGATTTTTATAGGTTATTTTATTCTATAGCTTTTATGCGAAAACACTCAATGCTAACAGCCAATAGCAAGAAAGTTATGTTTGATATTGAGAAGCTGTTAAACATTTTTCATCAATCAGGGGATAGGCTTAAAAAATAAGTATTATATTAGGAAATATATTGAAATTAGGAGTCTGTATGAGTATCAAATTGATCCTCCGTATTATTTTCTTTTTAACAATTAGCCTAATAAGTATGGTTGTTTTGGCTGGGCAAAGTGAAAGAAAAATAGATGAAAAAAATGTTATTAATACCGTTAAACAAGCAAAAGCTTATATCCAGCAATATGGAAAAAATAAAGCCATCAGTAAATTTAAAAAGAATTCTAGCCTTATTTTTGCAATTGAATTTAGTGGTACTGTTCTAGCCTCTCCAATCCATCCTGAAACAGTTGGAACTAATCAAATCAATTTTAAAGATTCATCTGGTGCTTTAGTAGTTAAACAAGAAATTGATAAGGCGATAGCAGGAGGGGGTTGGCTTAAGGGACGATATAGAAAAAATCATAAAACTGGTCAAAATGAATGTAGAAGACTTTATATTCTTCCAATGAAGGGCAATTATTTGATAGGTTCATGGTATTACTATGCGATGACCAAAAAGGGAAAATGTTTAATTTAAATCATTTAAGTGTTTTAAATCTTCAATAATATATTTGGGCCAGATTAAGGCTTAATCAGGCTTTAATTTATAATTTTTTATTATCTAATTGTTGCAAAAATTGTATGGCTCTCTCTATGGCTATAGGATAATAGTATCTCAGGCCAGGGTTATTTTTTTGAGCTTCAAGCCAGGCTATAGTCATTAATCTTCTAGCAAGCATGAAATATGGGTTTAATTGAATATCTTCCTCAGATAATGGCATATACCTGGAATAGCCGTTGAATAAAGATTCTTTTAATTTCGTAAAACTCTTATGCTTATTCCCCTCGGCAACATGTTCAAAAGCGCCTAATGCTACAGCCAGATCATCTCCGTAAAAACCAATCCCGCATTCATCAAAATCAATCACTGAATAATGTCCTTGATGAACAAGAATATTATTCGGTTGTACATCAGAGTGTATTACTCCTGTTTTATCTTTATGAACCATTTCATATTGTTTCAATTGTTCATAAACAAGTTTTCTTGCTGTAGTGATATGTTTTTGTTCTTCGATAGAAACATCTGTTAATTGTTCCAGATTGTAGAATCTAGCTTTATCCGTGCCAGCCAGTCCCTCTGTCAGCCAATAATTACGATGCTGCATCTCTATGACTTGTCCACTTTTTTGCAATTGGGCAATCATTGTTCCCAGCTCATAGGCATATTGTTCATTGATGCTATTCCATCTTTTTTTGCCAGGCAACCATTCAAAAACCATGCAAAATCTGTTCGAAGGAATATCTGTTTTAACGACATAGTTTTCATCAATCGTTTTTACAGGTTTTGGCACAAGTAAATCTGTTGAATTAGTAATGTGATTTAGCCACCTGATTTCTTCTAAAATGGCCTGGTGGGTATGATGTTCAATTGGGTTAATTCTGAGGACGTATTGTTTGTTTTGAGTATCAGTTATTTTAAATATGGCATTGGCACTGTATTTAATAAACTCGAGTGCTTTAATCTTAAATGGATAGAGTTTGGCAACTTCAACAGCCAGAGCTCTCAGTCTTCTGACCTGGGCTAGATAAGAGGGCTGTCCAACTGATTTTGTCATAAATCTGCTATTTCTACTAAACCAACCATAAGAATAGACTATTATTAGCTGATTCAAAACCTCAAATTTATGTTCTTCACATAGATTATAAGTGCAACCACCGGATTTAAAACCTAACACCATTGACTAGATTAGTAATGTTGGTGAAGTTTTTAATTGATCTTTTATTATTCGATGGTAACGGAATTCGAATTTTATAAAGTTCGCCTCCATTCACCAAAATAAATGCCTGCCCCTTAGGTAAAGAAATAAGGTCATTTACGTCAACCATGGGTACAGAGGTAGTTTGTACACGATCTTCATTTGTAGTATTAAAATAAATTCCATCCTCTCCATTTGGAGTATCATTAACCATAGATACTTGAGTATGATCGACGACACCAACTTGAGGTAAGGCTTTAACCAATAAATTAGCGGTTTCCTCATTTTTAACTCTAAGCATAATCAGAGTATTAAAATTACCCTCGGTTACTGCTGCTTTAGCTTTTGAGCCAAGAGAGACTTCCATATCTTGTATAGTTTGCGCATAGGCGGTTACTTGAAAGCCAGCACCACCAGCTTTATTGAGAATTTTTACGAACGAATCCTGTATGATTTCTGATAACTCATCACAATGTAGATTTAAACGATAATTGGCATTACTTTCTTTATAGATCTTTCCTGCAGTAGAGACTAAATCTGATAAGAATGCTTTACCCACTGCTTGGGCTATATTCGGATTAGTCAGACTATCTAGGCCTATGTAAATGACTTTTTTTTCTTTAATTGCAGTCATTAATTCAATTTCATTAGGACTTTTGTTAAATGAGAAAATAGCAGAAGCGTTACTTTTATTGATCTCAGATAAAACGGGCCCCACGCTTGCGGTAATTTTGTCATAATAATGTTTATCCATGATCGCAGCATCATACAGATCTATTAGAACTTGATCATGGAGGCTTTCTACATTTCCTGCAGCGATAGTTTTATTTATATAATTTTTTAAGTACTCAGCAACTGCTTTGGGTCTATCCATAGGAGCTGTATTTTTATTTTTACGGCTTTGGCGTTCTTCATAGTTGGTTAGGATAGCCTCTATCTGATCATTATAATCAGGATAGTGGTTTGGCATGATGGTGTCTGAATAGGCCATGAGTAGTTGATCTAGTCGGCTGATGTAGAATGCTATTGATTTATAGGTGATGGGTTGTTGCATATCCTCTAAGCAAATTGCGACTATGTTAACGTATTTCCATGCGAAGGCTGCGAATTGTTTGCCTTCTCCTTCTGCAGCAATTGCATCAGTTATTCGTGTTGGAACTTCGCTTACCTGATCATAATTTTTTAAGGGATTGTAATGGGCTGATAACTCGGGAAATCCTAAATGCACTATACGAAAATCCTCTAGACGTCCTGATGCTTCGCAGGCTGCGTACATGTCACGTACTAGATCTAGATCCCCCTTGGGATCTACTACAATCACTGCATCACCATTTCGGATATCCTGATTAATCAGAATACTGGCCAACCTTGTTTTTCCGACCCGTGTTGTACCTACAACAAAGGTATGACCTACACGCACGTCCTGAGGTATATAAACTGAACTATCCTTTTCACCTAATCCATGCAGATAAGGGCTACCACCTACAGGTGGATCTGGTCTGAAAGGATTTAGTTTAGATGAACTACTTAACAGTTTTGCCAATATTGTTTTTTCATGGTTTTGGCAAAATTCTCTTACTGCTCTGTAGCATTTTCCTCTTTGCATAAATGATTCATTCTTTATTTGTTTAATCTGATGCAAGCGCTGGGTGTGATGGGGGAACCAACGAAACCCTTTGCCAACAAATAGCCATTTTTGAGATAAGGGCACTTGAATGGTTGATAATGCATAATACGGCATAGTAATTAATCGACGATGATAGCGTTTGATTTTAAAGGCTTGCCATCCTCTGACTAAACTTAAACAACCTAGACTCACTCCTGCGTAATATCCCATGCCTTGGGTTAATAAAAATAAATGCGGTTTCGTAACAGCAAGTAAGGCAAGGGCAGTACAAGTAATACTGGTATAGATCTCGGTTGGCTCACGTAACAGATTTTCAACAGGATAATTAGTCATAATTATTTCCACCAAACCATTAGCTCAAAAAAAGCCATTGCTACTAACAAGTACCATTTAGCCTTCAAAGCTGTTTGAACTTGCTCAGCAGTAATTTCGATATTGGTTCGCTTAACATAGAAGTAAATGATTCTTCGCCATAATCCAAACAGTGCCAGGTAAAAGATTATATGAATAATGAGGAAGCCAATTTTATGGGTTATAAAAAAGTTACTGGCTTGATTGAACTCATGACTAAATTGCAACAGTTGAGGAGCAATCATTAAAAGCAGCAACACTGGCAGGATTACTTGAATCATGACTATAATAGTTGAACGGATGTATTTTTTTAACATTGGAAATCTCCTTATGATTAGGAAAAGTTATAAGTCCATAGCCTTTATGGCATTTAAAATCCTTGGGAAGTTTGCTCTTTTTGCTTTGCAATTTATTATTGCTTTTGCCTCAGACAAACCCATCAGGAAACGTTACTCAGCACTTACTGCCCAACATCTTCATGATGAGGGATTAATTAGTGATAAGGAGTATGCTAAATCCGTTTTTCCTGGAAATGGTTAAGTCTGTTTTCTTCATTATTTTCCCATACGGGCGATTCTTGCTCCTTGCTCCATAACTTGTGCTCCCGAACGAGCCACCTTATCACTTTGCTCACCTGATGCTGCTACTAACCCTGTTAATGCTGCACCTGCCTCTCCACCAAAATGGCTAGATACTCTTAAGAGCAACATAGGTGCGATAAAATAAAACAGTACAGCCGCATTTCTCATGGCAGATACCGCATCGTTTTGGCCTAGGGGATCAAGAACACTCCGTTCAACGAAACCCACAAGATGCCAGAGGTATTGCATAAAAATCGCCATGATAAAAAGTCCGCATATGCTGCCTAAGGCTTTAGGGTTATATCCACTTAAGGCAAGAACTACAGGAGTGATAATAATAAGAAAAAAATAAAGGAAGGCTTGCATCACGGGGAGTGTTTGCATTATTGCTTCTCGTTTTAATGGAGTAGAAGTCCATGATTTTGTCCATTGCCCCATGTTAACCAGTCCATGCGATATGGCACCACCGAATGCACCATTAGTATTATCCATAAGATTTTTAACACTGTTGGCTTGCATATCACGGCTATCATTAAGCAGCATTTTGGCGATGTAATCTTCTGAACTTAATTGCGATCCCCACGCTTTGGGATGGTTAGTTTTAAAAGTCCGAACTCTGTCTAACACAGCGAAATAATTCAAATGGCTATCAAAAACACTGGCTTCATTAGCGACTTTCACCAAATCTGTTTTTAGTTTACCCCACCATTGATTACATGTTGGATAACCTTCCTCTGGCAAGTGTTTTGAATCAATATCACCTCGTTGAGCAGCCTTTTCCAAATTGCTATTCGGAGCCTCTTTAAAACTAAATCCTGGTACAGGTTGTCGGGCATGAATTTTTCCGTAATACAGAGTTTGATAGACTTTTGAACCTATCCATTTCAGATCTTCTTCACCACCATATTTTTTCAGGATTTCTTTTACCTTGGCCTTGTCATATGGTTCATTGTGATAACTATTTCTGGCTTCCAAAAAACATTGCCTATGAAATTTTAGGGCTTGTTCCCGAACTTCTGTTGGTAGATACGTGGAAATTAAATCGCCTTCGATGGCTTGTAAGCTATCGGTACACCCTGTTACTTTCATTAAGCCATAAGTGATCCCAGTCATATAGTTTTGCAAAATGGCAAATCCTATAGGCATTTTGACACTAGGGGTCAATACATCTGCAAATGCTTCATCATAAGTAGTACCTGTATCTTTTAAAGTAGAGGTCTTTGCATCTGAACCTTTTTTAATCCCGCACATAGGTTTAAAGCTCAATGCTTTTTCTTCTAAAGGCACACAGGGATAAACAAAGATTCCACATATTAAGAATGTCATGGCCAGTTCGTAAAGAAAATTATTCAATGCATGTTCAGCTGCATGATGAGTGGATCCGGCTGGAGCCAGGACATTTTTCAAAAATCGATATGCCACCATGAGAAAGCCAAGATAAAGTAGCCCTGTTTGCCACAGGGCATTGAACAACACCTCATATTGCTGCCAACCTAAATAAGTGGTGTAGAGGGATAATGGACTAAAAACTACCATATCAATCTCCTTTGAAGTTGGTTTGGGGTTTCACATACACAGCTCCATTTTTCACACTTGATTGCTCATGATCATCACCTGGTAAACCTTTGGCTATTTCATTGGAGCGCATGTCCATTAACATAGTTAGAGTTTCTGTCATCATTTTTTTGCGTACTTCACTTTCAAATGCCAATGAATGAATATCGTCATCCAGCTTTTTTAATGCAAACCGCACCATATCCAAGGCAGGTTTCAGGTTTTGTACTTCTTGTACTTGTAATCCAGCTTGAAGAATTTTGCGCATCATCAATGCCTTATCCAGCATGTTTTGCACAGCAATTTGCTCCGCTAGTTTAGATACCGTGAGTATTTGTTCTTCACGAGGTAAACGCTGAATGGTGATGATAATTTCATCAGTAATCATCAAATTAGATGCACTGACTAACTTAAGTTTTTCTTCAGTCAAAGGCCATTGTTTATCTACCAATTTCCACAGTGCTTTGGCTACATTAGAGGTGCATGTGTTGCTACTGTCGCAGCTTTGCAATAAAGCAGATAATCCTATACCTGCTTTGGCATCATGTTTGGTTTTATCGTTTTTGTCTTCACTGGCGCTGACATGAATATCTCCTAAAACTTTTACTGCCCAGTCAGCAGCCTCCTTTGGGGTTTTCCAGTTCTGAGTCATTGGTGTGATTACATCAGCTTTTTTATCGTTATTTAAGGGTTTTCGGTTTAATAGAATGTTGTAACCAGCTATCACCACATCATTAATAACTTTAATTGGTCTTTGATACTTACCACCTGCATTACCTGCTTCATGTCCAATCCAAGGTAAGCCATATTCATCTCTTTTCTTTGCGATGTTTTTGGCGGTTGCAGTAACATCTACATTTTCTGTTTTTGCACGTCTAGCAGCATCTAGCCAACCTTGACTGTCTGAAACTGATAACATACTTTCCATAGGCGATTGACCTTCTTCCAGAGTCTGTTTAACGTCCTGGCAATCTTTCACTTTGACGGCAAATTCATTCAACGCACCAGAAGCAGTATTTTGTAAAACGTTATAAAGAGCTGGCATGGATTGCTGTAGCTTATACATCGGGTAACCAGCTACTGAGCCTTTCAAATTATCAATAATTCCACCAGGTATATTCATTGCTGAAGATTTCATATCCTGAAAAGTATTGGTGATAGATACGACGGGATTAAAGCCACTACAGGTAAAACCCAGACGAGCATCAACATTTCCTCCTATAGTGATGGTTTGATCGTTATTAACTGGAGGTATGTACAAGTTAGATGAACCACCCAATTTATAATAGTAGTCTGACTCATTGGGCATAAATGAATCGGCAAATAAGATTGTTGGGAGGAAACAAATTAGTGCAATTGTTATTTTATTCATAATATCTTCCTATCTTTTTTGAGGTTGGCCTACTTTAGGGAATGATAGAGCGCGGATGTACTTTCCTTCATGATGAATACAGCCACGATATTTACGCCAAACCACAAAGACATAATTTCCATTTCCTGCTTTATCATCTTCTATGCCCATATCACTTGTGTCAGTGGGGTTTATATTACGATTCTTGGGATAGACTTCCTGCCAAATTACCTGCTTACGTTTTGGGTCAAAAATCACGTTGGAAACAACACAATTTGGACCACAAGAATTACTGGTACTTTGAGTGACATGCAGACTGTTTTTATTGGTAACGATATCAGCAGCATGCATTGCAGCAACAATTGATGCACGAAATCGTGAAGGTTGAGTTACCCTCATTAATCGTGGAATTTCATGTCCCCAGATATCAGCCTGACTGCCAATATCGTGGTTAAACAGTAATTGAGGATGAGTAGCCATATAAGCAATTTCAGCTATTTCAGTTCTATCAGATACAGCATCAGCTTCACTAATGTAATAGGGAAATCCGAATCGTGTTTCGGGACGGTGCGAAAGGTAAGGAAAACGATACAATCCAGCAGGACTGCCTATCACATCTACGATTCTGGTTCGCTCATCATTGAGGTGCATTGAGTTAATCTGTCCTGCATCATCACCAAAACCCAAATCTGAACCTGTCGCCAACTTATAAGTTTGTTTATACAACGCCTGACTGGCAGGATTTTCAAACAAAGCTTTAGCCTCTATCCATGGGTTGGTTTCAGGTCTATTAGCAACGGTGACTATTAAATCAGGAAGAAACTGTTCCACTGCAGGTACAGGAACCAGTTTGGGTGGCAACTTGCCAACCGCCCAAGTGCAACTGCCTATAACTTTATAATGGCTATTGGTAAATATTTTACTAATAACTTTGGTTGCAATACCAAAACTACTAATAGGATTAGGTGGTTTAATACTTTCCTGTGCATACAGGACTGTGGAACCAAAGAACAATGCAAGTAATATAGAATGGTTAATCCTCATAAAAATAACCTCCATCATTTTGATTGCGTACTTTGTTCTCCAATCTGCTAGCCACAATCTCAGCTGCTTTAAGAACATCGTATTGTTCTTCTAGTGCATGACGTTCGGCCTTTTCTGCTTTTTCATTGAGTAGTAACGCCAAGATGTAGCGCGTTGGAATGACGCGAAATAATCCTTGATAACGTGAACCGAGTAAGACTGCCTCAGCGTAAAGTCCTTTTTGCGAATCAATGTCACGAATAAGCGCTATTTGCTCAGGAGTTAATTGTTTGAATTTTTGGACATCAACCAGTTCCTTTTCATCAATGCCTAATAAAATCCATGTTTCAATCAGTGATAAAATCTTGGTGGCCATTTCAGAATTCATGTCAGCGACATTTTGAGTACTGGGAACCAGCCACAAGCCCAGTTTACGTGCAACTTTAGCTACAAGCAGTGCGCATGTGACCACAGATGGAATTTGAAACTGGATATGAGCTTCGTCAAAAAAGAGAAAAGTCGGGCGATTATTATTTTGGTTTTCTTCAGCCATAGCAAGAATTCGTGGTAAGAGCGATACCATAACCAAAGCCAATTTCCCTTTATCATCTTTAATAGCTGACACATCGACATGGAAAATATCAAAATCACCCAAAGGTTCTGTTGGTACATTAAAAAAGCGTGATTTATTGCTATTAATTACATAACTTTTTAATCGGTCATGCATATCTAAAATACGATCTTTTTTGCGAGGAACTGTCTCTTTTTCCATTCTTCTGGCAAAGGCAGCTAATACATGTTCAGTTAGCATCTGCGGAATATTGGCATTGAAGGAAGTTAATATGGCATCACTTAAGACTTCAATTAGTATGGTTTCATCAGCTAGAGTGAAGCTTTTTTCTTCTAAATCATTAGCCTCAGTAATCATGGTACGCAAAGCAAGTGACAACTCAGCCAAATAGTTACGTGATTCTTCGTTACAAGCCTGCTCAGCAGAATTTGCAGCCTCATGTAATCCTTCTTTCAATTGCATTATTTTTTCGGCCAAGTGTTTGGCTTTTTCATCACTTAAATTACTACTGATTTCATCAAGTGCTTTGTAGGCTTCACAAAATGGATTTAATGGAACTGCTTTGCTTTTTTGATTGCTTAATAATAATTGTTTGACACTTTTTCCCTTAGCTCGGCAATGGGTGAGAAAACGGTCAAAAGAATTACCCATCTCAAACAGCACTATACGTGCATTTTTAGTGGCCATTAGTGTATTAATTATCCATCCCGCTGCTACAGACTTTCCTCCGCCTGAGTTAGCAAAAAGCGCCATATGGGAATTTTGGCTAATAAAGTCAGTGTGTAATGGATCAAACAATACCGGCTCACCCAGACGATTAAAAAACGTAAGGCAAGGCAAATGTCGCGCACCTTGATTACGACCATAGACTGGAAGTAAAGCCGCTAACTCTGAGGCATAGATTAAACGGTCAAATCGTAAATACTGACGTGCAAAAGTGGGCACAAAATTAAAGGGTAATGCATTAAGGTAACTGTTGATTGGGTGAAGATCATAACTGGAAGGTATTAAAGGCATTTTGGCATCAATGAACAAGTCCTTTAGGTCTTTTTCAATTTGGATTGCCTGTTCTTCAGTTTTTGCACGATAGAATATTGCCTGATTAACCCAAAATAGTCTGTTACCCATTGATAATTCATCTCGGGCAGTTTTAATATCATCTCTGACCTGTTGCGGTTTTAAACTGGTACCAATGATTCCTTTTTCAAGTCGCATTAAATGAGCATCAAGAGCGTCATCATTACTAAAAGTGACCTGAATTGTGTAGATTGCTCCCTCTGGTAATCTGTCTAATAATGCATAACGATGTTTGGGATTTGCTTGAGGTTTTTCACGAGATAACAAACCTGTTTCAGGCGCTTCTCTTAAGCCATCTACATATAATATTCGATGTTGATAACCATCAAATACAAACCCTTTTTCATTACTTTCAGGTGGGGTAAAAAATATAGCCTGACTTAGATTGTATCCAGTGGGTTGTTTTTCTTTAGGGTAGGGAAAGTGACTGAGTAATTCATCAATATTGCTATTAGTCATTGCAGGTTCAGGATTAAACCAGCGTACCCACCATTGATAATAGTCCTTACCTGTTAGTCTTTTCAGTTGTAGGCCTGGTGATTTTAACTTGCTTTCAATCTGCGCCATCACTTCCTGATGTTCCAGCAATGCCTGATCTCGTGTTGTTTGAACTTGTTTGTATAAGCGATAAAATAAAACACGAACGCGTCTTCTTCGGCCTCGATAAGGCATATCAGTTTTTGGATCTAAAAATAATCCCTCTGGTCTTACCATCTTGGTGAATAGATCATCGAGTCTGGCCAGATAATCCTGAGTAAAGGACATTTGAGCGATTTTGGGGTCAAGATTATTTGTTATGTGATTCAAAACAGGTTTTAAGCTGTACTCATCATTCACATACATTTGCATTACCCAAGGATCGTCTTTATGTAAGGGAACTACTGCTGCAAAAGTGTCACGAATTTTATTAAATACGGACTCCAGATGAGCAGGAGATGCGGCTTCTGCAGGTATGCTGGCTAATTCGAATCCTGAGCCGATACTGATTCCATCATTTAACAAAAACAGATTTTGTTTATCACAAAAATCGACTATAGCGAGTTGATCAGGTAATGAAGGATGGGGATTGTTATACCCTTTTTTAACTTCCTTCTCTGTAATAGCACTCCTGGATTTAGAACCTAACAACCAATCGCTGGCTTCATTTAATAATAGCTTCATACCATCCCCTCAATATTGTTCAGATGCCAAAGCAAACTGGTTTTGTTTGTAGAGAAAAAAACCTGTGGTGTAGCCAGGTTTAATCAATTGCTCATCACCAATTAAAGCCACATGAGGAAACACATAAATTGGGATTTGTGGGTTATCCAGAGGCTTAAATAAATTCTGAATTTCATTAGAGGCATCACGGGTATACCCTTCATAATTGACAGGCTTGTTTAGTGTTCGTTTTACAGACCAACTTTGTGTAGGTTCACTAATGCTTTGCTGATAGAGCTGACTGACGGTCAAACCTCCTTCAGGTATTGCTTTGGAGGCTACTATCGAAGAAGCACATGCGCTCAAAGTCAATGTGCTACCTAAGGCTAAAATCATGCGTAGTTTGTTGTGAGTGGCCATAATCTATTACTCTCCCCTTCGCTTCTTTATCGAGTTTGATGGTTTGTGTTAAATGAAATGAAAACTGATTGGGTCGATACCCTGATTTATAAGCGACACTGGCAGGAACAAATACCATGTCAAAACTGCCCTGAATCCTTTTTTCCAGCCAATCAGCTGCTTTAACTGAACTTTGAGATAGCGCCCCACCTAAAGCGTACTTACCCATAGATCCTGTTGGTATAGCAGTTCCGCCATTGTCATTGGCCGTGTAGGTCATTTGCCATTGAGACAGTGCATTACCAAACCCTTTAAATCCATCTGTTGCAATCATGGCTGTTAATACACGCGGAGCATTGGTAAAATATTGGCCTTTGATGCATGGGTTACCGAAGGCAGTCGTCAGATAACCCAGACTTTCATTATTAATCATCTCAGCGGTTCCATTCATTTGCTCCTTGCCGATGGTTACAAAATGGCCGTCCTCAAAGACAAATAAAGCAGAGGTGACATAAGCTCGTGCACAACTGATGTTATCGAGAAATGAGCCTACTCCTATGGCATAGCCATTGACCTTCATCCCTGAAATATTAGGCGGTAAAGGAATACCATTAGCAGCCATTAGATCTCCTCGATTAATGACCGCTGAAAAGGGAAAGAGTGGTTGCATTAATTTTCCTTCCACTGGAACTTCACCAATTAATGCGGATAATAAAGTGGTGTGACCAAGATCCGATCCGGCTGGAATGGTGTAGAAAGGAATAGCTTTTTTTACTTCTGTTTTTTTCAGATTGATTTTAGTTTTTTCGGTTAAAGATTTACGCTTGGCATTGAGTCTGTCCCAATAAGCAAGTTCGGTTTGATTGTTTTCATGTTTCATAAGTAACTGATCTATGTCTTTAATAGTGCTTTTTTTAATTGGTTTTTTTGCTGGTTCACCATTAATTGAATAAGGTTGATCCGGAGGTTGTTGTTCCTGTGAGGATTTAAGTTCTGCGATTTGTTCTTTTAGGGCATCAAGCTCTTTGGTTAATTCTGGATTGTTGGTTTGTGGTGCATTAATGTTTCCTTGAGTGTTTTGCTCCTTGAGCATTTTATTCTGCGCCTCAAGACTTGCCAGTTTCTTTTCAGTCTCTTGCTGTCTGGCCGCAACATCACGAATATTGTCATTGAATTGACTGGCTATGGCTTCATTTAAGTTATTAGGATCACTTTGTTGTTTATCAGGTGCAGATGAATGATGGCCACTATTCATTAGTATCAAAGCAGCGACTCCTACTACAGCACCAGTTAATACTTTTAATCCGGCATTTTTCTTCATCGTACAAACTCCCTACCAGTAGCTAAGGCTTCATTAAATGGTCTGTCCGAAACCAGAAATACGGTAGTTGTGTCTTCTTTACCTCGCGCTGCTAATGTATTGGTGGGATAGAAGGTAGCGGTTTGCCAATTTCCCACCATCCGACGAGGATCAACAACTACCTCTTTATTCAACAGATTTTTTAATTCGACCGCTGTGACATAAAAGGCACCTCCATGCCATGAAATCAAAGGACGAGACTCCATACTGGCACCATAAATCAGACTTATTTGTTTTCTGGTTTGCATGGGAATACGACCAACCCCTTCAGGAATGACTAATAGTCTTTGTGGGGCATATAGGGATTGGATAGCGAAACGGGTCAGTGTGATTGAGTTGATATCAAAACTATTAGCCGTTTCCGGTTGATTGTTGTTAGATTCTTCTTTATTTTCCAACAAGATTTCTACAGGTTTATTGGCGGTGATTTTCTCATTGGCAGATAAGTTAAGAATAATCACTTCGCCTTGGGGCATAAGCTGAACGAGCAGGCGTTTGTTATCAAAAGATTCCTTTCCTTTAAGATAAAGAGTATCCTGAATTTTTAATACTGAGATTTTTTCGCCAGCTTCGTTGTCGATAATGCTAATGGCTTGGGGGAAATGAACTAATCGTTCCTCATTTAAAGAAATACTCAAATGAATAGGCGTTTTATCCCATAACACATGCTCGGCATCGAGTGCGAAAACCTCCATACTGACCAAAACACTGATTAATACGAACAACCATTTATACTTTGTCATGTTGTTTTTCCTCCAATGGTGTAGCTAACAAATCTTTGACCAGGGCTTCAGGTTGGGTATAACCATCCAGAGCTAATTGAAAGGGATTTTGCAGACGAGATAAGGTCACTTTGACTACTCGAAGATGGTAATCAACCACCTTGTCAGCGATGACCATAGGACTGTTGTCTTTAAGTCTTTGCGTGATACGCAAGACCAGATGCACTTCCCACATGTTATTACCTAAAGCTTTCACATCACTGTCTTCCATAAAACGATAAAGACTGGCCACTTGAACTCTATTGAAGAGTTGAGCATCTTTATAAGCTGCCAGTGTTTGCTCCATTAAATGTCTATGACGTGGGGTGAAGTAATAGTGGAAACTGGCGAGGTTATTAGTGAACTCACTTTTACCTGCTTTGGACCAAGTATTTAAAGCAGGCATTAACGTTGCAACAAACCCTTGCACATACTCAGCAGGAATTTGCTCTGCTTTAATTAATCCACCATTTGTTGCCATTGAAGGGGTTAGCCAAAACTCATAATGATTAGGGGATTTGGCCAAAGTGATAATCAGTCCAGCTACAATGAATACAAGCACTGAGACAAAGGCCAATAAAAGGCGGTTGTGATGATTTAAGCTATCGATTTTCTTCCAGTAATTAAACATGAGGTTCACCTACTAATTTGGATTTTTGCCAGATGCCTTTATGAGAAAGATAAGGCGAAGTTCTTATGCCCCAACGTGCAAACCCTAAAATGGTTTTCTTCATTAGATAACCATGAGGTTTGCCCGCTTTTAATCGGGCAACACGCTTTGGACAAACCGTAATGGACAAGACAAAGCCCACCAAAAAACCGACGCAACCAAATGCCAGAGGGTAGCCTGCAAGTATCCCACTTAAGGTAAATAGGAGACTGGTCAATGGTGTTGCTACAATGACAATCCAGAACAGTTCCCGCAGACTTAACCCTTTGTAGGCTTCGTAATCATGAGACAAATGGCGTGATGAAGGTCGGTTCATGGCAGTCACCTTAAATCTTGAATTTGGTAATCATGGTGTAACCCACATAACCTGCAACAATACTGATTGCCAGATAAGTAATACCCATCACTGCAAAAGTACCAAAGGCCACCATAGAACCATCATTTTTCTTGGATTCCTCTATGCCGTGCTGAACGGTTGTGATGAACTTGATAAAACTCATTACAGCAGCAATAAAGAGTAATAATCCCAATCCTTGCCTGACGTAATTTCCTGTCACCGTCATCATGCTTTTATTACCGTCACTAATATCATCGGCATTAGAAATTTTGGGGAACCAGTTATCAGCAAACAGGGCTGGTGCGTAGTTTAAAGTGATAAAACCCGTACCGATTTTTTGCCACCATTGGGCGTTTTTATTTTTCATGGTTAATTCCCCTTTACGATTAAAATTAGAATGAATAGGCAAAGTCCCATTACAATGCGGATTGAACGAGAACCAAGACGAATGAGAAAACCATCTTGTTCTCTTTCTTCATTGCCCATAAAGTGATTGATGCACCAGATCACTGCGATAATGACCATCATGATCGCGATGAACCGAATGCAACTTGAGTACACCCCAGCAGCTGTATTACCTGCTGCTTGCTTGAAACTGGCCGCAAATGTTTTAGCGATATCCACTTTGCCCATGGCTACTTACCAATGAAATCAAGCGCTAAAGGCTTGATAGTTTTAGGTTCAATGGCAGGTTTATTGATGTAATCAATTAGGGCATTGCGGATAACCAATAAATCATTACGCAAGCCAGGATGCGACTTGCCATCAGATCCTTCAAAAGATTCAATGTGTAATTGGATACGGGTATTAGGTTCAATTTCCGTTTCGGCTTCATCAAGCAAAGGCATGATGGCGTTGATTTGGTTAATAACTCTGACCAAAGTTTGATTTAGAGCTTCTTCACTGGCGTGTGTCGCAAAGCAAGTCGTACTCAGCATTAAAATCAAAAACAATCTTTTCATTTTTTCTCCTTACAAATATTTCTTAAAGCGACTGGCTGTAATGGAAACCATCACACTTAATAAGATACTGACGGGTATGAACATTAGTGCTGGGGTAATACACAAAGGAACTGCTAGCCATAAGGCCAATAACATCAGCAAACCACGTTTGAAGTAGCGATTTAGTTGATGGAATACATAAGAGGATTCACGTCCTAAAGACGCGGTGCGAATGGCTCGTTGATTCAAACCATCGACCAAACCTGCTGTCATAGCTAAAGCAAATAATGGAATGCTTGCCAGAAGAATCATCAGCTTGATAAACATCACATGAGCAGTCAGGCTGATAAGCAACCCAACTTGTTTTGTAATGGTAAATAAGTCATCCACTATCTGATCCAATTCAGAGTTGTTTTCGGGTAAAACCGTATTTAATTCATTTTTAATAACGGTAGTGACTTTTGCTACTTTGTCAGTCATCTTTTCAGTTGGTACTGAGGTAACCCATGATTTGAAACGCTCAGCCACTGAAGCATCATTAAATTCTGCGACTGCTATAGTTTGTTGTTTAGATAGTTCATAGATGGTTTCCCAGGCTGAATCAAAGCCAGTCATTCCCCATAGACTCAATGCCCAACCCAATAAAATCAACCAACCTATAAAGACAAGTAACAGCAAGCTCATGATGATTCTTTTGGATTTCTTTTGGGTTTGAGTCTTTATTGCCATATCTCACCCTCATGAAAAATTAGTGGGTAATGGCTTTCATTGAAGATGGCTAAAAGATCATCTACATTAGCAGGCAATAATGGTGCTTTGGTTAATTCCTGAAGTTCCTGCAGACTGGAACTGCTGTCTATATTAGTAATAAAACCCAGTGCATTTATTTTTTCTAACTCTTGTGCATGATCTTTTAACCATTCACGGGATGCAGCATCATCACCAATGATAAAGATAGAATAAGAAAAGTTTACCAATTCTAATTTGCGTTTTAATACTTTGCCCGCTGTTGCTTTGCTGGTAGCAGGTAATCGTGCATCCAGTTTTACCTGAAGTTTCAGTGATTCCTCTGATAGTTGCTCTTGCGATTCTTTGATGTAATGTTCCATATCGATGACTTGATACGCATAGCAGGAAGTAATCATCAATAAACCCGCAATCAGTGATATCTTTCTCATCTTAAAACCTCCCCAGATCAACAACGCTTGAACTGCCATTTTTAGAAAGTAATAACAACGGGGTGGTTTTTTTATTTGCCTTTAAAGATTGATAATTCAGGTCACCATGATTAAGCGTAAGACGACCACTGTTTATCAGATGTTGTGGGATTTGATTCTTGTTAGCCCATAATTGAATTGATAAATCATCACTATCCAAAAGCATGAGGTGTAAGCGAGTATCCGGAGTATTTTCAACTGCTTCAGTTAAAATCATCAAAATAGTTTTGACTGCTTCATCTGGTTTCATAAACAGATAAAGGATGTCTCCCTGATTTAGTTGAACAGACTTATAGACATAGGGTGAGTAAGGAGACGGATCAAAATCACCAACAACAGGTACATTAGCAAAGAGCTTGTTATATGCTTTATAAAATGCATTATTCCAGGCAATATTTTTAGAGACTTTCTGGGCTTCCTGAGCTGCTGCAAGTTCTGCAAAATGATTGCGTTCGTCTTCATTTCTGGCATTAAGCCCCAGTATATCCAGTGGGGTTTGTCTTAATCCCTGATAATAGATCTTGCTGCGATTCTTCATGAGGAATACATAACGCTTTTCTTCCTCAAGGGTTAGCTCCCAAACTTTGGCTTCATGAAGTTGTTGTTCATTGAGCTTTAATTTGTTTACGTCTTGTTCCAAAGTTAGATCGTCATTATTTACAGTTAACCCAGCTCTCGCTAAAGTTTGGTCTTGTGCACTTTGAGTATTCAATGATTGAGTATTAATGCCAGGGATATTCAATTCAGCGTGTACTGCATGAGTTGATAGCAAAGTGAGAGTGAGTACTGTTTGTTTAAACATGTTGCTCACCTTGTTCCATATTCACTGGAACACGATCTTTATTACTGTTTTCAAATACAAGGTGTTGCCTGCCAAAATCAATTTCTAAGACAGACCATCCTGCCAGGGTATCCCCTCTTTCCATTGGGACAGTTTTAAAATCATAGATAACACTAGCTACACTGACTTGTTGAATGCTGTCTATGCTCAGAACTTTAAAGGGCAAAGCAGTAACGGGTAGATATTTGATGGGGTGTTCTTTCTTATCCAGAGTGTTAACGACCTTATGGATAGTATCGAGCTTCTGGGTTAATTCTGATCTGCTTTCAAGCACCAACTGATTTAATTTGCTTTCATCTGTAGATTTCAATTGTTCAATTAATCCGGCCAGTTTATTAAAATCCTGATTGATGGAACTTAAATCAATTTTTTCTACTGGCTTTTTAATTTCTGTTTGAAGAGTAATGAGTTGAGATTGAATGTCGTTTAAACGAGAACTAATGACATCATTGTCTGTGGTATTGTCATTCGAATGCATTACTCCAAGGACAATGCCACTAACAATCGCTACATTAACTAATGCAATAAATACCCATTTACTCACGGATTTATTTAACGAAATCATGATTTACTCCTTACTATTTTTTTAACAACAGGTAGATAGCCAGGTTTCAATTTGAAATTCACTTCCCGTAGCAACGGATTAACAACCAGCATAAAGACTTGCTGTCCCGCAAGGACTTCAAGTCCATCCTTAACGCTTAAAGGGCCTAAATTTCTATCGATTTGAGGTAAGGTCTGCAGCATTACTGCCTGTAAACTTTGGGGTTGCTTTTCTTTTACAGCTAAGGAATAACCAGAGTATTGCAACCACCATTCTATTGCCTGACCAACAGTTTTAACTTCTTGGGGGAAATGAATTTGTTGCACTGCCAATAAAGGATTAACTTGAGCAGCTAAAGGTTTATTAGCGACTGTGGCATAACGATTAATCTGAGTAACATCTGCCAGCGCATGGGTCGTAAAAGTTAAGATGCTTAGTGAAGTAGCAAGTAACATTTTGAACATAACAAACTCCATCAGGGCTTCATGCCCTGAGTTGATAATTAATTGGTTTCTGAAACAATTTCTTGCTGTGTGACAACCTCAGGATTAGCCTTCTTCCTTAAATAGATTTCTTTACGATCAACATCCACATTTGACGGCGCATGAATCCCTACCGCAATGTGACCTCTACGAACGTATAAAATTTTGATTTGAATCTGGCCTTTGTCTATGAGGATTTCCTCTCCAACACGGCGAGTAAGTACTAGCATGGCAACACTCCTGTTTTGATTAACTGTTTAATTTTTTTAACATGGCTTTGATATGCATCTCAGCGACTTCACGGCTCGCTGGTTTGTTGGAATCTTGATTCATAGGGCGAGGAATTCTGCGACCCTGGATTGCTTTACAATCTTCAATAAACTGAGGCAGTGTTGGTGGATACCCTCTCCCCTCACGAAGCATGAGCAAAACCTCTTTCAGGATTTGGTTGTCAAAACGCAATAAAGCGTCAAACCACTCTTTTTTAGCACCAGCCAACCCACGTTCATTTTGGAAATTACTCCACCAGATATGGCCATAAATCGCCCCAAGACGGCTAAACAGGGTATCTATACGCTTGTCATGAACTTCGGGAGCTGCTGAACTGGACGATGTTACTTGATGATTGCCCGGGCTCTTCATCGTTGAAATCGAAGTCCGTGTCTCCGCATGAGTCCCAGAAAATTTCGATTGGAGATTTTTTTGCACGAGTTGCTGTATGTTTTGCATTGCTATGCTCCTGTTTTCTGACAGCGGAAATTTCATCATCCCAGCAGTGTTGAGCTAACCAGTTGGCTGGATACTTCCATGGAGGAACCCAATCACCTGCAAGGGCTTGCTCATCCCAATTCTTCACTTGTGCAATCAGAGCGCTGATTATTTTGTCCACTAGAAAATCATCGGGATTGATTTGTTTAAACTCCTGCCATGCTTTTTGTTTGGATTTTTTGCTTGGGTAATGCGACCAAAATTTTTCAAATTGCGTAAATAAATATAAATAATTATTCTCTTTATGAGGTATGTCGGCTTTTGCACATTTAGCTATGTCGGCTTTAACTGGTTCGAAGTTCGATTGGCTACTATTATCAAGGACATCTTGAAATTCAGGACTGATGCCTTGCTGTGACGGCTTTGTGACGGCTTTTTTCTGGACATAATAATCCCTTGTCGCTAAAAGGCATTTTAAAATTAATTGATGATCTCTGGATTCGAATTTAATAAGACCCGCTCTTTCAAGACCAGCGATTGCACGGCGTGTTTGTGCACGAGAAAAGCTAACACTTTTGATGCCTTGATGTGGTTCGATATACAGTTGTTCGGCAATGGATTGATAGCTTATCCCCCTATCAATCCCTACTATCCCGGTTTTCACATTCATATAAGGCCTAATCCCTCTAAAATAAGCTAATTGCTGAATGTGCGGTAAGCCACACAATGCAACCATTTCGTTGTCATTAACAGTGAACTCCATTGATCCCTCTTCTTCCGTTGACTTAATTAATCATCAATTTTGCTGTATGTTATATTTTGAAAATTAATGACCCATATTAATGCTCTTATTGTGCATTATTACTCGAATCGAGCAACTATAATTAGAACTTAACACATATTGAGAATGTGTCAATATCTGGTATCATATTTATTAAGTATTTTTATGGACGTAACATGGAATGAACATCAAAGAGAAAATAGGACAACGAATTAGACATGAACGAACCACTAAAGGCCTAACGAGAAAGGCTCTAGCAGAGTTAACAGAGGATTTAAAAGTCTCTCGCATCAACAATTACGAACGCGGCGAAAGAACCCCTGGCCCCGAAGAAATCAAACAACTAGCTAAAGCACTAGAGGTATCTCCATCCTTTTTAATGTGTTTGTCCGATGACAAGCAAGGAAGATTAAATAAAACTCCTGGCTTGGGTGCTCTAATTCCAGTGCTGGATTACAAGCAGGCTGTAAATCCTGCACTACTTATTCAACAAATCAAAGAGGAACACTACTCTGAAAAGGTTGCATTAATCCCAGTTAGTTCAGGACTGACTGAGCGTATCGGTCCAAATGCCTTTGCGATGGAAGTAAGGGATGACAGTATGACTCCAGAATTCAGAGTGAATGATGTGCTCATCATTGATCCTGATACCACTCCAAATCCAGGAGATTTTGTGGTGGCTAAGCTTGATTCTGAAAATGAAGTGATTATTCGCAAATATAAGCAGCTTTCTACTTCTAAAACATCTCCAGCATTTGAATTAATTGCGCTTAATGAAGATTGGGCAAGTGTTCGAGTCGATCCCGACACCAGCTGTGAATTAGTTGGGGCGGTTATAAGTCTGAATAGATTTATTAAATTATGATCTATTTAAGATGAATCCAAGGATAATTAATGAAACCGATTTTGATAAACCTACCCATGCCGATAATAACCCCTAGGTTATTAATAAGACCCACCCAAGTAAATGACGGTAAGGCAGTGAATGCCGCTATTTTAGAATCCTATGAAGAACTCCATCGATTTATGGATTGGGCTAAAACAAAGCCCTCTGTAGAAGACTCAGAAGAACAGGCTCGACTCGCTGCCGCCAACTGGATTCTAAAGAGAAATGAAGAACCGTGGCTTCAACTATTTATTTATGACAAAACCACTGGAGAATTTATTGGCGGGACCGGATATCATCATATTCTTTGGGAAGTACCCTCTGTTGAGACAGGATATTGGATACGCAGCTCTCGTGCAAAAGAAGGTTTGATGACCGAAGCGATTAATGCCATTACACAATATGCGTTCAAACAATTAGGCGTAAAACGAATGGCCATTACCTGTGACCTTGATAATAGCAGAAGTCGAATGATTCCCGAGCGACTGAATTACACTTTAGAGGCAACCCTAAAATCAAATAGAAAAAAACCAATTACAGGTGAAATCAGCGATACACTTGTCTACGCAAAATATGATCTTGATAATCTACCCAATCTAAACGTGAATTGGCCTACAGAATGAACTCTCTCCAATTCAAGAACCTATGCGAAAATGACCTGGAGCTTCTCTACACTTGGTTCAAAGAACCAACGATTAACCAATTGTATGCTAGAAACGAAACTTGGTCGCTTGAAGATATTCAAAAGAAATACTTACCCAGAATTTTAGGTCAAGAAAATGTACCCAGCTTTATCATTATCAAAAATGATAAGGCCATAGGATTTATACAATATTATTGCCTGACTGTATCTTTACCTGAATGTATAGAAGGTTATAACAATCCTTTATTTAAAGAATACACTCCAAATCAACTTGCCGGAGTAGATCTTTTTATCGCACAAGCAAAAGATCGTGGCAAAGGTATAGGGGAATCTATAATAAACAGCTTTATCTCAAAATATTTAACTCAGTTCCGGGCTGTTCTCGTTGATCCAAACAGTAATAATCTCCACGCAATTCGATGCTATGAAAAAGCGGGGTTTGTAACATCAACGTTCAGCCAAGACCTAGATTATATTGTTATGATTAGAGCTTTAACTCCATTTTCATAGGATGCATCTAACAAATGAATGATGAAGCCAAAACCATACTAAATGATCTAACAAGTGACATAAACCAGTTATTAGGTTTTCATGAGGGCACCCCTAGAATTAATTACGGTCCTTGTGGTGTATTTGCTCAGTTATTTTATGAAGCATGGAATAATCGTTTCCCTGAAAAAGCACATATCTGCTTTGTTATGATGCCTTCAGGTGATGAGTGTGATCATGTCGTTATTAGACTCCCAACAAGGAACTTATACGATGGTGGTGTAGGTGTTCATTCTGATGATTTCTATACTCCACAATTTATCATAGAAGAGATGCTGGAATATGATCATGCCCTATTGGAAAAATGGTCTTATGGTCTTGACCGTACTTACCCAAGATTCTGCCCAGAATTTGATAAAAACAAAGTAAAAAAATTGATTGATTATCACCTAGATCGCTTATCCAAGTTATCAATATTGAATTCATAAAGATAGGTATAACGAAATGAACTGGGAAACAACCTTAAAAAAAATAACTGACGAATCAGCTTATAATGCTGCAATGATGTGGGTTGATAAACCTACAAATCTAAAGCTTATAAATAACCAAATTAACTGTGTTTACCGCTTTGAATTCGAAGATCAAGGCTATTATTTACGTATCACTCATGAGCAGATAAGACCCTATAACGAACTAGCAGCCGCAATTGATTTTCAAAACCACCTATTTTTCAACGATGCCCCTGTTTGCCAAGCGATTAACTCTAAAAACAATGCATTTATTGAAACAATCAAGCAAGTGGAATTGGAATTTTTAGCCCATGTTTGTATTGAAGTACCAGGCAATGTTATCGATTTTGACGACACAAGCAAAGAAAAATATTTCAAGTGGGGCAAGAGCCTTGCAACGCTTCATCGTGCATCACAATCCTACCAACCTAAAGAGCATCATTTTAGAACCTGGCGTGATTTATGGAAGGAAACAGAGGACTATTTACATGGTGAAAGTAATGAAATAAAAGACCTTCATCAAAAAATTGCTTCATTCTTTAATCAGCTTACACCTACACCATCAAATTTTGGCCTGACCCACGGCGATCACAGACCAGGAAATGTCCTTTATGATGGGAATAAAGTTTATATTATTGATTTTGATGAACCCGTACATCATTGGTATATGGCTGACATAGCCAAACCATATCTGGATTTATGTGCCAAGCCCCATGAAACATGGAAACAGTTGTTCGATTGGTATATCGAGGGGTATTGCACCATACTTCCTATAAATAATACTGAATTAAAGCAAATCAACTGGTTTACACAAATGAAAAGCTTGGATATTTACCTTTGGTGCAAAAACAATTGGTATGAGCCCACAGCCCCAGACGGAAAACCAAGGGATCAATGGCTAAGTGAACTTAAACAGATGACGCTATGCTCCCTCTTTAACTTTTAAAAATACAAAGAGGAACCTATGACAACTAGTACATTGATTCGCAAAGCAGAGCCTAGTGATGCAGAAGCAATAAGTCATCTTATCATCCAAACATTAACAGAAGTTAATTCAAAAGATTATTCTAATGTAATCATAAAAAGGGTAATTGAAAATTTCTCTCCAGATCAAATATCAAAACTTATGACTCAGAGACAGGTTTTTGTCATAACAGAATTAGATTGCATCATAGGTACTGCAAGCCTTGAGGAAAATGTCATACGCTCCGTTTTTGTGTTACCCGGCAAGCAAGGTAAAAATATAGGATTTTTATTAATGTGTTATTTAGAAAAGATCGCACGGGAACAGAATATTCAGAGCCTCACAGTTCCCTCTTCAGTTACTGCAGAAGGATTTTATCGAAAACTTGGTTATAAAGCTTTACGTAATGAATACTATGGAGAAGAAAGGACCATCATCATGGAAAAACATCTTTAACTTTTGATATTAATTTGATAAACCGAACAACAGGATTGATTATGCGACAAGATCCCCAGTTAACAATAAAGAATGAAGAAATCTACAATCTAGAGTTATTGCTCTTAACGCCCTCTGTAAGACAATCTACAGATCAATTAAGACTGTTAATTGCCGATGATTTTGTTGAATATGGCAGCTCAGGCAGGATTTATAATAAATTAGATTTGCTTGAATCCCTCCCTGAAGAAAAACAGGAATGTTATGCTGTTGAGGATTTCACCTCATCAGAGCTTTCAAAAAATGTCATTCTTGCAACTTACAAAGTAACTATTGGCACTCGGCAGTCATTACGCTCTTCCATATGGAGACATAATGGAAGCAATTGGCAAATGATTTTTCATCAGGGAACAAATTGTCAAACTTAGGCTTTAAAATAAATTGCTAATGAGAGACTCAACAACCAAACTATTTTTTGGAGAACAAAATGCGATCTCTTTATCCTGCGCCATTAAGACCAGGTGACACCATAGGATTAGTTACTCCCTCAAGCCCCTTAATGCCTGGTGCTATTGAAGCGGGTGTGCAATTTTTAGAGAAAAATGGATTTAAAGTGAAACTTGGAAATCATATTTATGATTCAGATCGATTTCTAGCAGGTAGTGATATAGATCGCACAAAGGACCTCATGGATTTTTTTACAGATTCTACGGTTAAAGCGATTATAGCAACGCGTGGCGGCCAAGGTTCCCAGCGACTATTACCTTTACTTGATTATGATGTAATTCGCTCTCACCCCAAAATATTGGTTGGATTTAGTGATACAACTGCTTTACAACTCGGTTTGTTGAAAAAAACCAAGCTTGCCACCTACACAGGGTTTACCTTAACCGTTCAGCCCAATACCCTGATTGAACAAACATTAATGGCTTGTTTATCTGGAAAATCTTATCGAATCACTGAAGGAATAGGCGTTTGTCCAGGAATTGCTAAAGGCCCTATAGTTGGAGGGAATTTAACGTTACTCACAACGTTAATGGGAACTCCTTTTCAACCTGAATTTGAAGGAAGTATTCTACTGATAGAAGATATTAATATTGAGCCTTACAATCTTGATAGAATGTTCTCTCAATTGGACTTAGCTGGTATTTTTAATCAAGTAGCGGGTATTATCATTGGTCAATTTGAAAATTCCACAGGAAAAGATTCAAATTCTCTAGAAGGTACTGTTGATGACGTAATTAATGAATGGATCTCTCATTTTAAAGTCCCTTGCATTAAAGACTTTCCTTATGGTCACGGCGCAAAACGATGCGTTCTACCAATTGGGAAAGAGGTTATATTAGATGCGGGGAAATGCACTCTTTCCATTTATTAAATTCAGGTTAAGGGTCGGGAATCTTCTTGGCCTCCTTAGAACATCAATATGCTATCATTAAAAATGACTATTTATTTGAGATGTCATATGAATTTTAAAATTACCGAACATTATGCAAGAGGCGAAGAAAAACTTATTGCTGAGTGTGATGAATTAAATGACGCAAAATTCTTTATGTCAGAAAAATCATCTATAGATGATATGGAAAGAAAAAAAGTTATTTATAGACTATATGATGACCATGAACTATTGCATGAATTAAATAAAGAGAACATTTCTATTACCCATGCCAAATATGCAGAGGGTAATGGTGATTTTAATAATGCAACCCCATTTATTTTCCAAGTCATGATAAAAACCATGGACTCTTTGGAAAGAAAAACAATTGCTCAATTTAATGATAAAAATGATGCCTATCTATTTGTCGTTTGTAAATTCGAGCATGATAATAGGATACAAGATAACGATTTGCTCTTAATACTTAAGGATAAAATTTTAATTGATACGGCAAACAAAACCATCTTTGCAAATCGAAAAAAAGAATCTAGCGGATCCAGTGGTAACGAGAAAGGATCAACATATAAGCTAAGTCCATTATCAACCAGGCCAACACCTGGCGGTGGCCCTGCCGATTATTGGGTTAAGAATGAAGATGAGGATGAATAAAGCATTGCGCATGGAACAGGTTGTACAGTCATATGTAGCAGATAAACAATTCATGGGATCAATTCTTGTCGCACAACATGGGCATATTATTCTGGATAAAGGTTATGGCTACGCCAATCTTGAATGGCAAATACCTAATACAACAACTACAAAATTTCGCATCGCTTCGCTCACAAAGCAGTTTACAGCCGTAGCAATTTTATTGCTTGAAGAACAGGGTAAGCTTAAAATAAGCGATTTCATTAATAAATACATGCCAGATGCACCTTCTGCTTGGGACAAGGTAACACTCTTCCATTTGTTAAACCACACCTCAGGGATTCCTAGTTACACTAGTTTTCCTGATTTTGCTGCATTTACAACAAGTACCAAAACACCAGAACAACAAATCGAATTTTTTCGCAACAAACCATTAAATTTCCAACCTGGATCAGACTTTGAGTACAATAATTCGGCCTATGTGCTCCTAGGATATCTAATTGAAAAAATAAGTGGTCTGATGTGGTTCAATTGATTTGGACATACCAGTTAAGAGATAATTTGCTTAATTGGAGGTCACAATGTCTACAAGAAGAAAATATACAAAGGAATTTAAACTGGATGCGGTTAGCTTAGTAACTGAACAAGGATACGCATGTTTAGACGCTGCCAGGAGCTTGGGAATTAATTCGAATATTTTGAGTCGCTGGATTCGAGAGGCAGCAGAGAATAATGAAAATGCTTTTCGTGGAAATGGTAAATTGACGGAAGAGCAACTTGAGATTCGCCAGTTACGAGAAGAAGTCAGAAGGCTGACAATGGAGAAAGAAATACTAAAAAAAGCCACGGTCTTCTTTGCGAAAGAAGCGAAATAAAATATTCGTTTATCGCCCAACACAAGAAGACCTGGCCGGTTGGCATGATGTGCCACCTCATGGGCGTTACTCCTTCTGGATACTATAGTTATCAAAAGCGGAAACAAACAAACCCGAACAATGAACCAGAACATCAAGAGCTATTGGAGTGGGTTAAAAAAATCTCGGAATCCAGCAAGTTCTCGTATGGAAATCGCAGGATAAGGAAAGCACTGAATGCTCTTGGTTATCCGGTTGGTCGAAGAAAAACCCGTAGTTTGATGCGTGAGGCTGGTATTTTTGTTCGATATAAAAAGAAATACAAAGTGACAACAAACAGCAATCACAAGCAACCTGTTTTTGATAATGTGTTAAACAGGAGGTTTCAGGTCAATGAGCCCAATCGTGCCTATGTGTCCGATATTACTTATATCTCAACCCATGAGGGCTGGTTATACCTGACCGTGGTGATTGATTTGTTTTCTCGGAAAGTAGTGGGTTGGAACATGAGTTCGAGAATGAAGACTGATACGGTTTGTGATGCATTAACAATGGCCATTTGGCAGAGAAATCCAAGTTCAGGCCTTATTGTGCATTCCGACAGAGGCTCACAATATGCCAGTAAACAATATCGTGACCTTCTCAATCAATATGGTCTAGTGGGCAGCATGAGCAAAAAAGGTGACTGCTGGGACAATAGCATTGCTGAAAGTTTTTTCGGTCGCTTGAAAGACGAGCGAGTACATTGGCGTAATTATCAAACCCGGAAGGAGGCAAAGCAGGATATCCTCGATTACATTACTATCTTTTATAACAATCAAAGATTACATTCGTCTTTGGATTATCAAAGCCCAAATCAATTTGAAAACCACTATTGGGGGCTATTGAAAAAAGTGGCTTAACTGGAGTGTACAAATTTGGTTGACCACGTCAGTCAAAGCTATGCAGATTTTGTTATTCATAATATCTTCAAACCTCTTGATATGAACGATTCAGGATATGACTCCCATTCTGAGATAATATTACATCGCGCGTCTGGCTATATGGTGAGTCCCAATGGACTTTGTAATGCAGATTTCTTAGATATGAGCATACCCTATTCAGCAGGTTCTCTTTACTCCACAACTCACGATTTACTGCTATGGGAACAAGGATTGTTTGGAGGGAAAATACTATCATCGGCATCACTAGAGAAAATGATTGAACCTTTTAAAAATGATTATGGCTTCGGAGTAAGAGTACATTCTTTAGATGGGCATAAATCAATAACACATGCCGGTGGCACCAGTGGATTCAATACAAAACTAATCTACTCGCCAGATGACAAGTTAACTGTAATCGTATTGGCCAATCTAAATGCATTAGGATATGTTGCGCAGGATCTTGCTTTGAAAATGGTGACCCTAGCTCATGGCAAGACAGTTACATTACCCTCAGAAAGAAAAGAAATAAACGTATCATCTGAAACACTTGCTAACTATGTTGGTACTTACAACGTTGCTCCCTATGTTGGTCCATACGGCTTAACACCCTTAAAGCAACTCGTTATTTCTCTAGAAAATGGTTTCTTAGTCACACAAGAAACAAATCAACCAAAAACACAACTTTTTCCCGAATCAGAAACTCAATTTTTTGGGAAAATACCAGATATCCAAATTAATTTTTTCAAAAATAAACAAGGACAAATCTCTCACTTGGAATTGCACCAAGATGGGGAAATTTCAACTGGAATAAATCATCATTTATACTAAGCATAGATATGAGACTAATGGCTTAATAATATGATTGACCCCATAAAACAACTCAATATATGGATAGATGAGGAGCGCCATAAAGGTGCGCCCAATCCTCAACAAGCAGTCCTGTCTACTGCAACAAAAAAGTCCATTCCCCATGCACGGGTGGTCGCTATTCGTGAGATTAGTGAACAAAGCTTATTGTTTTTCACTCAAAAAGGCACCCGAAAGGTGGCCGAGTTAACCACTAATCCGATTGCCTCGCTCACTTTTTGGTTCGAGTTGTTACAGCGTGAAGTAATTATTGATGGCGTAGTTGAGTCCTTATTGCCTGAGGAAAATGAACTATATTGGCAAACATATCCCCGCGAGGCGCAGATTAGATTTTATAGCTATGCAGCTACTTCATCCCAACCCATTTTAAACAAGCATCAACTCGAAAAGAAAAAGAAGGACATTGACGTTAATTATCAGGACAAACCGCTACCAATGAGCGAATTTTATTGTGGATTTAGAATAAAACCTGTACGTATGGTATTTTATGCTTATCGGACTGATGAATTATCAGATGTGCTTGAATATCGCTTTGTCGATAATAGCTGGATTAAAACGTTGTTGTCGCCATAACTTACCTCTTTTTTTGGTTAAATTATTTGGAACAATAACACTCTGAACAATGCCCAATCATTTCATATTATGGTAAAACCGAGAATACTAATGAATTACAAAATTGAACACATTTCAGCTGATGAAGCTGAGCTGTTGTGTCGTCAGATTACAACAGACTTACCTGAATATTTTGGATTGCCAGAGTGTAATGAACATTATGCGTTAGGGGTTCGATCACGCATTAATTTTGCGGCCAAATCAAATGAGGCTTATGTGGGGCTATTAAGCCTTGATTTTCCATACCCTGCAAACAGCAATATCTATTGGATGGGAGTTTTACGAGCATTTCATAGCCAAGGAATAGGATACCTATTAATCCAGGAAGCTGTACAATATGCACGACAACAAAGTGGCTCTACCATGACCGTTGAAACTTTGGCTCCAGCAGAATCTGATGAAAATTATCTAAAAACCTATAACTTTTATAAACATATAGGTTTTAATCCCTTACTGAATTTAAAACCCGCAGATTATGAATGGAATATGGTTTATATGGCTTTGAATCTAAATCAATTCAAAAGCCGACCAAATAATGAAACCATCTCTATAAGAGCATTTGTTGCTGAGGATATTCCCCTTATCGTAAGTAATTTCGCCAAACACCACTGGCCCAAACCGCCATCTACTTTTGAAGCCTACCTTCATGAACAAAAGCTTAATGAACGTATCGTCTGGATCGCTTTTTATAAAAATGAATTTGCTGGCTACATCACATTGAAATGGAATTCTTTATATCAATCATTTAAAAATCAAGGCATCCCTGAAATTATGGATCTAAACGTCCTACCCCCTTATCGAAACCACGGGATTGCTTCATCGTTACTTGATATAGCAGAGCTTGAGGCAGTTAAAAAACAAAATAAAGTAGGTATTGGAGTTGGACTTTATGATGGCTATGGCAGTGCGCAGAGATTGTATATTAAAAGAGGTTATATACCCGATGGGTTGGGTGTTACTTACAATTATAATCATGTTACCCCCGGTGCCAATGTTTGCCTTGATGACGATTTAGTACTTTGGTTTACTAAGGAATTTTTGTGAAACTAAAAGTGAATTATGGCTACTGAACCTGTGCCAGGAAATGACAATGTGAATAAAGAAATCATCCAATGGGGTTGTAAATATCTTTCCTCTCATGGGTATACGCTAAAAAGTAACCTGCCAGAACGTGTGCAAGAAACACCTTGGTCTTACGTGGTCCGTTTTGCAACATCTGATGGGTACATTTATTTGAAACATACTCCAGAGCTCCTTGCATTGGAGGCGACCATTATCCAAACTTTGCATGATCAATTCCATGCTTCTGTTCCAAAAGTTATCGCGCACAATACTGAATTAAACTGCTTTTTAATGAAAGATGCGGGCAAATCACTAAGAGGAATGCTAAAACAGAAATTCGATGAAGCATTGCTTTGCAAAGCTATTGACCAATTTACATCACTTCAAATATCAGTTGCAGATCGCGTAGATGTTTTTCTTGATATTGGAGTTCCAGATTGGCGATTAGATATATTTCCTGATTTATACAACGAACTGATTTCACAAAAAGATTTATTGATCGCAGATGGACTATCAGAAATAGAAATTAGTCAGTTGGAGGCGCTGCTTCCAAAAGTTTCACATTTATGTAAAAAATTATCTGACTATTCTATCAAACAAACCATTGTTCAACCTGATTTTAATGACAATAACACGCTCATAGACCATATATCGCAAGATATCACCATCATTGATTTGGGTGAAACAGTGATTTCGCATCCATTTTTTTCACTGTTAAACTGTTTACTACAAATTAAAAAACATCATGCACTAACAGACAAAGATGATACCTATCTGAGGCTCAAGGATTGTTGTCTTAAAAATTATTTGCATTTTGAATCTAAAAAGCACTTGTTAGATGCTTTTTCAACGGCTGGCATATTATTTTTTATTTATGGAGCATTGAGCAGTAATCGATTGATGAGCGCATGTGATAAAGCAAAATTTACATCATCATTTCAAAGACATGCAAAGCCCAGTAATCCATTGAAAGAATTTATAGCCGCATGTAATGCGAAGGATTAATAATGAATACATCTACAACTGGATAATGCATTATGAATACTCACAGAATAATTGAAGTTGTCCCCTATAATCCAGAGTGGCCCAATTTATATAGAATGGAAGCAAGTCGTATCAAAGAAGCTCTTGGAGAAAATTGCATTGGCATTCATCACATTGGATCTACTTCTGTGCCAGGCCTGGCAGCGAAACCGGTGATTGATATGATTCCAGTAGTTCGTGACATCATGAAAGTCGACAACTCTAACAATGCTATGCAGCTATTGGGTTATGAAGCAAAGGGTGAGTATGGAATTGCATTTAGGCGATACTTTCAGAAAGGGGCTGAATTTAGAACCCATCATGCTCATGTATTTGAAGAAGGCAGTCCTGAAATTGAAAGGCACTTAAAATTTCGTGATTTGATGAGATCCCATCCCACTGACCGGGATGCTTATGCAGCACTGAAACAAGAGTTGGCTAAAAATCATCCCAATGACATCATGGCTTATTGTCTAGGCAAAGAGGCATTTATTGCAGACATTGATAATAAAGCAGGGTGTTTTGGTCTTCGCATAGTGAAATCATTAACTCCCCGTGAATGGGAAGCAGTGCGTCATTTTCGTCAACACTATTTTTTTGATAAAGTGCCCGTATCAGATCCATATACCTGGACTTTTGATCACGAAGATCATGTCCACTTTATTCTTTACAAAGGAACACAGATTAAGGGTTATGCTCATATTCAATTTTGGCCAGAGCATAGAGCCGCACTTCGTATCATGGTCATTGAAGAACATTCAAGGAATCAGGGAATAGGCGGAGCATTTCTAAATCTTTGTGAACGTTGGTTATATCGACAAGGCATTGTTGTATTGCAAATGGAGTCTTCACCCGAAGCGAAAAAATTTTATGTGCGCCAAGGATATATTGAAATGCCATTTAACGACCCTGAACAGGGCTTAAGTTTCCCGCAAGATATCCCTATGGGTAAAGTGCTAGTTAAAAATAATATTATATAGAGATAGAAAATCATGGCGAAAATGCATGAAAATGAGCTTGAAATAGACGAAGTTCTTGTCCACAAACTTCTTAAAAATCAGTGCCCTGAATGGGCTAATCTCCCTATAAAACCTATATTATCAAGTGGAACAGACAATGCGTTATTTCGTTTAGGTAGTGAGTACGTTGTTCGTCTTCCTCGAATCGAATGGGCTCCAGGAAGTATCAATAAAAGTATTAATAAAGAATATGAATGGATTCCAAAAATTGCTAAATTTTTGAAAATATCGGTCTCTGAACCTTTGTTCAAAGGTAATCCTGAAGAGTTCTATCCTTGGTTTTGGACAGTGACCAAATGGAATGAGGGGAATAACCCTAATTTTGAAGAAGATAAGGAATATGAACTTCTTGCTAAAGACTTGGCTTTGTTTTTAAACGATCTACACGACATAAAACTATCAAACGGCCCTGCTTCCCGTCGCGGTATTCTCCTAAAAACAAAAGAACTCGATGAAGAGACACGGAAAGCTATAGGAGAACTTGAAGGAGAAATTGATGTTCAATCCATAACTTCTTTATGGAATCAGCTATCGAATGTCCTCTATTGGAACAAGGAACCCGTATGGGTACATGGAGACTTTTTACCAGGAAATATTTTAGTTCAAAACAATCGACTCAGTGCGGTAATTGATTTTTCCGATTTAGGTATAGGTGATCCTGCTTGTGATCTGGTTATCGCTTGGAGTTTACTTAACTCACATTCAAGAAGAATCTTTAGGGAAAATCTACAACATATCGATGATGATACATGGGAAAGAGGTAAGGGCTGGGCTCTATCAATAGCACTTATTATGTTGCCGTATTATAAGAATTCAAATCCTGTTTTAGCAACGCTCGCAAGACGAATGCTGGAAAATATGAAAGAGAAAAACTTATGATTATTAAAGACATCGAATTCCAACTCAAAATAATTAAAGCGACTATAGATGATTATCCAACCGTTCAAAATATGGCGCGATTTTATGTTTATGATATGTCCAGAAGTTGCGGTTTCATCAGTGATGATTGGGCCTGTCCATCTGATGGGCTTTATGAAAGTTATGACTTTAAAGTGTATTTTGATAATCCCCAAAGGCAAGCATTTCTAATCAAAGTCCATGATGAATTAGCAGGCTTTGTTCTACTGAATAAAGAAGGTACACAACCCAACATTGATTGGAATATGGGAGAATTTTTTATCCTCGCTAAATTTCAAGGGAGTGGTATAGGGAGCCGTGCAGCCCATGAGATTTGGAAAACACATCCTGGCCTTTGGGAAGTATCTGTCATTCCTGAGAATAAGCCCGCTTTAGCATTTTGGCGTAAAACCATCTCGACTTTTACAGTAGGTAACTATACTGAAGAACTCAAAGCAATTACATATGATTCACATCAACCAGAACGTTATATTTTAAGCTTTGATACGCACAGCAATTCATCAATTAATAACACTGATGATGACAGCAGCTTAAAAATTTCCTTTGTTGATAGCATAAGTGATGAGCTTGACAAGCGTATGACAGATGGGTTCATCACTTATGAAACAAGCCATGGAATCGATGTGAATTACAAACGCTTTTCAGTAATACTATCAAAGGAAAATAATATTGTTTGCGGCGTGATCAATGCCTTCACTGCCTTTGCCGAAATCTATGTTGATGATATTTGGGTAGATAGTGCCTATCGTGGCAGAGGGTATGGAAAAAAATTATTACAGACTCTTGAAGATCATTTTAAAGGACAAGGATTTAATAACATCAATCTTGTGACCAGTGCTTTTCAAGCACCAGAGTTTTATAAAAAATGCGGGTTCACAGCCGAATTTACCCGAATAAATAAAATTAATCCCCAGCTTTCAAAAACATTCTTTGTTAAATTTTTTGAAGAAGAAAACCAAACTCAAGGTTTACTTAAGTATTCAGAGTAATAATTATGAATAGCAACAATGATGATTTTAACATTGAAACCCAAAGATTAGTACTTCGTCCATTTAACCTTGAGGATTTAGATGCTTTTTCTTTAATATGTTCAGATCCGAAGGTAATGCGTTTTATAGGAGATGGACAACCTCTTGATAAAGAGACCGTTAGAGAGCGAATGGAATCCTGGATAACTTCATATGAAGAGCAAGGATTCGGATTGTTAGCTCTCACCTTAAAAGAAAACGGCAAACTTTTAGGATTTTGTGGCTTAATGCCACAAATTGTTGATGGCGAGTCCTATATTGAACTTGGCTATAGACTGGATAGTGCTTTTTGGGGGCAAGGAATTGCAAGTGAGGCAGCCACAGCCGTAAGAAACTACGCATTCAAACAATTAGGGCTAACTAAACTTATTTCTATCATCCACGTGGATAATTTAGCTTCAAAAAAAGTAGCACAAAATATTGGAATGAATCATTTGAAACGTACTCATTTTAAGAGTGTTCTAGTCGATGTTTATTTTATGAAATCTAATATTTTTTTGGATAAAAAATGATAACAATTAATCTCCTTAAAAATCACCAAGACTCAATTCCCAGACTTGCCACAATTTGGCATGAGGTTCTTGGTAAAATATGGGTACCTGATGTTCCTATTGAACAAGTCATTAAAAAATATGATTCCCATTTAAATGACACTCAATTACCTATAACTTTTGTGGCAACAGATGGTGAGAAGCCTGTAGGCATGTGTAGTTTAAGAGAAAATGATGGAATACGACCAGACCTAACACCTTGGCTAGGATCACTTGTTGTATCTCCTGCCTATCAAAAGAAAGGGATAGCCTCATTGCTTATTGAGACAACCCAACAAAAAGCAAAGGATTTGGGTTTTAAAAAAATTTATCTATTCGCCTTTGATCCTACCATTCCTGATTATTATTCTCGTCTTGGATGGAGCGTAATAGGAATTGATGAATTCAAAGGACACACTGTGACCGTAATGGAGTTTCACTTATGACAAAATCCTTGGATAGATAGGTGCACCCAAATAATCGGAGAGTCGCTCAATCAGTCCTTGTTCTCGAAATTTTTCTAATAATGCAGGGGTTTGCTCTCTATGTAGTATCTCAATGACTTGGTCAACACCATGTCTACCAAGATCTCGAACCAGGCATCACAGATAGTTGATCTTCCTGCACTGGATGGTCACTAGTAATATTACAAGTTTCATCAACTAGCTTCCCTCTTAAATTCGCTTTTAAATTATAGTAGAAATGAAAAATCCATCTCTACTATTTAAATAGTAGACTCTACTATAAAACTAGTATAGTATGGCTATTATTATATAGCTGGAGAAAAAAATGCCAAATAAACCAATCATCTCATCTTCTGATCGCCTGCTAACGGAAGTTGAATTTGAATTAATGACGATTATTTGGGGACTTAATAAGGTAACCATTAAAGAGGTGCACTCACATTTACCCAAAGAACGAAATTTAGCGTATACCACTGTGGCGACTGTCGTAAAAGTATTAGAGCAAAAAGGGTTTCTTGCTTGTCAAAAAGACTCGTTTGCCCACGTTTTTTTGCCTCTGGTATCCAAAGAGGATTACGCAAACACCAGTATTGAACATGTGCTTACCCATAATTTTGATGGCAACCCAGTAGCTTTACTACAAAGATTACTTTGTGCTAAGAAATTACGGCAAGATGAAATTCAATCCATTGAAGATGCCTTAAAAAAATTAACTCCGGTGAGCGAGTAAATATGAATAATCTAATACTCTTTATTGAAATATTTTTCAGTATCCATGCATTATTATTTTTGAGTTCATTTTTTGTGGGAGGACGATGGCTGAGCAATGAGCCTTCGTTTAAATTGAAATGTGTTCGTCTTCTATTAATTAGTTGTGTGGTATCCCCACTAGCAGTTCATTGTATAAAACCTGCAGAAAAACCGCTGATACTTAAATTTGTTTCTTTGGACGCGATGCAAGACTATGCAAGCCAGTCCCTTGTAGCACCTCAAAAATCAGATCTTGGCTTACAGGTTACACCTAACTCAAAACTAAGCGATCTAAACTATACCCAACTTTTATTTATCCTTCTTGGAATAGTGGTTTTATGGCGGGGCTCTCGTCTTACTAGAGATCTAAGGCAGTTGAATTTAATATTGCATTCAGCGATTCCCTATCGAACTTGCGGTAGGCTGATGATTAAGGTATCACCTCTTTGCCATATTCCTTTTTCAATCCGCTTATTTAATAAGGCCTATATCATATTGCCTGTTTCCTTATTGTCCTCTTCACAGGATGTAAAAATAGCTATCGCTCATGAAGGGCAACATCATCGCAATGGGGATTGCTTATGGGCTTATTTTATAGAAGGAATACGCATTATTTTTTTAGGGAATCCTGGTGTTGCTCGATGGCATAGGATTCTCAGTGAATTACAAGAATTATCATGCGATGAAGCCTTGGTTGGCCACCAAAAAATTTCAGCTCATGATTATGGCCACTGCCTGTTCCATGTGGTTCAGGCAGTTTCTCAATCTCCTAAGCATTCTCAGCGAGAATTTGCATGCACCGTTGGGATGGCTTGGGGAGGAGGAAAACAAGAAAGTACATTCATCATTAGGAGAATTAATATGTTAACCAATTATAAGGTCAATAAGTCCAAACACTTATTATTAGGTACTCTATTTGTGGGAATTGCGATTACAGCACCTATCTGTACAGCTTATGCTGCGCTGGGTTCTCTTTCTGGCTCTAAAGCTAAGGAAGTAGATACTTCCTTACTAAATCCTGAAATTCAAAACATAGCTGTTGATGAAATTACAGCTGCCGTAAAAAAATATCATGCTAAATCAGGGGCTATTGCAATAGTAGAGCCGAGTACTGGAAAAATCATCGCATTTGCGGAAGCAGGAACAAGCAATGGTGCAGCAAGCTGGAAGTCACGTATTTTTGCTCCGGCATCTACTATAAAGCCTTTTGTTGCAGCGGCTGCAATTGATTCTGGTGTCGTTTCCGAAACAACAAGTTATGATTGTCATTCACCTTATTATGTTGATGGCGTAAAATTTACTAATTATAACTCTGATTTTGGTTCTGTCTCGGTAACAGATGCACTCGCCAAATCCGTTAATGTGTGTTTGATTAAAATTGCCCAAAATACAGGACCGGTTGTATTTCGTGAAAAACTAGCAGGGTTTGGTTTTAATATGAACAACTGGCCGCAAAAAGGTAAAAGTGAAGCCTTACAGCTTGCAACAGCTTCACTAGGTGACATTCCTGTTACTCTTGAAACCCTTACAAAAACCTATGCTGTTCTTGCCAATAAAGGGCATTTACCTCAAGCAAATGCAGGCTCTGTAATTTTGGAGACTACTGCAAATTCAGTAACCCGCATGCTTGAAAGGTCTGTTACCTTGGGAACGGGAAAACAAGCGGCTATTGATGGTATTTCAGTTGCAGGTAAAACTGGAACTCTTGTTGATGAAACTAATGGCACACACTTGGCGCTATTTGGAGGATATGTTCCTGCTAATGCACCACGTTTTGCTATGGTAGTCATTCTGGAGGATGGTTATAGCACCGAAAAGAATGGAGAGAAATCAACTACGGGTGGAACGCTTGCAGCCCCTGTATTCCATAATGTTGCAATAAAGGCTCTCTAAAAAGTTTTATAAAAGCTGAAGTTTGGGTACAAAACCATCAACTCTTGTACCCAAATGAGAGACTTAAGTATCAATTTTGTATGGTCAACCTCAGTATTCAGGTAAAGAAAACGGCTGTACTTCTGCCACCGTCAATACATTTGATTGGGAAGCTCTTGTTTTTAAGATTGAATTTGAAAGGCATGGATTCCTCAAAGATTCAGTATTTTATTTTTTACGCAAGAATTTCTGATCTTTATATCAATCTTCGCCTGGAAGTTTTGGTTTGAGTGTAGTTTGAAAGGGAGACGGTGAACTATGCTCTTTTCCCTGTTGGCTTTCAGTTACCTCTGGCTCAACAGGACGTATTTCGTCTAAAACACGGCTCTTAAATCTTTGAGTTATTTTTTGCCCAGTTGGAGCTACTTTATAAGTTTCTGTGCTGTGCTTATGCTCTAAAGTCACCGCTCTATCTTCTGATTCAGTACCTAAATCGGAAAGATTATCTTTTCTTGTTGGCTCCATGACCAGCGTTTTTTTCAGTTCAACAGATGAATTAAGCGCAGAAAGTCGAGACTCTACATATTTACCAATAACAGCAGTACGTTCTTCCTCGCCTTCTTTCCATCCAGGCTCTACATTTTTAGCAAGACCAAATTTTTGAAAAAACCAATTAAAGGCATGTTCTAATTTCACTTCTGGACCCACAATTAATTCAGCAAGGACATGTCCATATCCGTGGGGAGACTTATTAAGCTCCTCGTTACCATTAGCAAGTAAAACAACAGAAGATTTGGTTTCCATATCCATTGCAACCCACCCGCGCCACTGGTTCATGTCACCACTATGGAAAGCTGTTGTGACCTTACCCTGCTCATCTAATTGCAATCCAAAACCTAATCCCCATGCGAGGTGTTGTCTGTCTTTATCTGATACCTTCAAATCTTTAGCCCATTGATCTGTCATCAAGGATATTTGAGGCTTAAAAGCTTCATGCAATGTTTCATTTTTATGAGTATGCTCTGTAACTAAAGTTACCTCAGCAAGTTGCTCATCTGATAGATTATTAATTGGTTTGTCTTCAGTTACTTCAGCGAATCTATGCTGTAGTTCCTCTAATTTGGACTGATCTAATTTGATCTGGTGCAGGGTACTATCTAACTTATTGTAGTAAAAAAAGCCCGTTTCAGTAAGAATATATCTTGAGGTTATTGAGTCTTTTTGATTTTCATTTGTCGGATTTTCAGACATTTTTATCAGACCACATACTTGCATCCAGGCTGAGGTTAAACGAGCATAATCACTTGGCGTAGTATGAAGGGTATTCGCTGCATGGGATTTATCCTCAGTACTTCCGGGAGCTACAAAGCTGCTATGTACCATATTCAAAGGTTGAAAAATCTCTGCCTTGGCAAGCTTTTCAAGTGACATGTTTTGATCTTTTTCGATGGCCTTTTGCAAATAGTATAAGGCCGTATTTCCATAGGAATAGGCTGTTCCTGGTGGAAACTCTAATCTTGGTGCGCCATTAATAGGTATGCCTGAACTGTGTGATAAAACCATACGAGGAGTTATTTTATTTGCTTCTTCAATAAAATCTTTACTAACTCCCTTACCTAAATTATTTTTATAGAAGTCTTGTATTGGTAGAATTTCTGAAATAGGGGTGTCTAAAGTAAATGGCTTGGTAAATTTTTTATCAGATATCATTTTAAGTACTAAATAGGAAAATACAGCCTTACTAAGGGATGCAGCTCCAAATTTTGTATCTGGCTCTACTTTGGCTCCTGGAGTTTCAAAGTATACATCGGTTTTTCCTATTACCTCGGGTCTAATAGGCTCTCCTGGTTTAAAATATGCAATAGATGCACCCGGAATTCCTCCTTTAATCATTCTCTCGTCAATTTCTTCTTTATATTTCATAGTGATTTTATTCGCTAGGTGCCATTAGCTTATTATATAATATTTTGGTGAGACTGATTTTGAACAACCCCTCTTGTTACAATTTATTTACGATATAATTTGTCAAATTCTATAAAGAACCATAGAGGCATACAGAATGAGCACAGTTAATATATTGGTTGATAATAATCCTAGTGATGAAAGTAATGCTCGTTTAAGAAATGGAATAGTAGATTTTAATGCTAAATACCTCCATGAAAAAGCCAGTCCATTTAGTATTTTCGCTCAAAACAATAAAAATGAAATCATAGGTGGTGCTACTATTTGGGAACATAGTGATGCATTTTACATTGACATATTATGGGTTGAGGAGAATTACAGAGAACAAGGGGTAGGCTCTCGATTACTCAATGAACTATTTAATCAAGCAACCATTAAAAATGTAAAAAAAATCTTTGTTGATACCTATGAGTTCCAAGCCGTTGATTTTTATAAAAAACAAGGTTTTTTTGTAATTGGACGACTTGAAGACTATTTATTAGGGCATGACAGAATTTATTTAAGAAAAAACTTAGGTTAATTAAAAAAATTATTTCTCTGAAATTCAGTAATAAGATTAATCAAATCAACTCCTCTATTATTATAAAGATAAAATTCAATTTGATGGCGGGATCAGGATTTAATTATGCAAAGATAATCAATTGGGTCAGACTTGATTGATTATTGATAACTCAAATTGTTAACTTTTTGTAAAAAATTTAAAATTCAAAAATGACACCCCCTGAATTGTGTAAAATAAAAGCAATTATAATTTATGGGCTAATGAGCCCCAAAAAAAACATTTTATTGGCTGCAGTGGTGTTTTATGCAAGAACGACAAGAGTTAATGAAAGAGCTACTTGATAATGCAAATATTCCTGCATTATCGTTATCTTGGTGTCAAAAAGGCACTCGACATACTGTGGCTAATGGAGAGACTGACACATCAGCACCAACCCATGTTGATACAAATACTTTATTTCAAGCGGCATCCCTAAGTAAACCCGTATCATCGGCTATTGTTTTAGATTTGGTTGATCAGGGTAAATGGGATTTAGACACACCTCTAGCGGATATTGCTGACTATGGACCCTCAGAACTTAAGCAAGACCCACATTATCGAGCACTTACAACTCGTATGATTATTGGACAATGTTCTGGTTTAGCAAACTTTGGCCAGGATGGTGATGACGGAACAAAATTTATCGCAACACCTAACACTCGATTTACCTATTCAGGGGTAGCACTTGATTTTTTAAAGCAGGTTGTTGAGGAAAAAACGGGCAAGAAATGGGAAGAAATTGCTCAATATTTTTTTAAAAAAGCGGGTATGAAGAGCTCTACCTTTATGAGGCAGTTGTCAGACGGTCATCTCAATGGTACCCCTCGGGATGTTGCCAAAGCGCACCAGCCAGATCCCTATCCTGATGGTCCTCATACCCCTTTACCCCCATTAGCAGACGATGTACCAGGGATCGCTGCAGGTTCTATGCTTACAACCTCAGAGGACTACATCACCTTTCTACAGTATTGTTTTAAAAATGAGTATCTTAAATCAACACTATTGACAGGCGCTCTATCAAAACTCCCTCCCACTACTTCACCCGAAACCTCACAAGTCCAATGGGGTTTGGGAATGGGGGTTTACAGTAACAAAGAGTCAGATAAAACTACTGCCTTTCATTGGGGAAATAATACTGGATCTATTTCATTTTGTGCTATGGATATGGAAACTGGTGATTGTGTGGTAAGTTTTGCAAATTCAATGAACGGCCCTTCTGTGTTTCAACTGGTAGCAGAGCCTGTTGTTGGCAATATAAAACCATTATTTGAATGGTTATCTACCTATTGTGGCTTTAATGATGTGAACCCACCCAAAGTACCAGACGCTATAACAGAAACAGTTAATTCAATTCGCTCATTAGCCAAAATAAGTCCTGTTGATAATGGCCCAGAAATAACAAATCATTTCAAACAAAGTGTGAAGCAATTACAAAACAATGATATAGCTCCAAATATTTCTTCCGACGACAATATGGTGACTAAGTATGGTCTTTAAAAACTATATTTACTCCAGTGAGCAAGTAAAACACATTAAGAAGTCTGCATTAATATCAACTGAATTACATCTCATCAACACTAACAGATTACTTGCCTCAATTAGCTTCACTCACCAATAAAAATAAAGAACCACTCAAGCAACCTTAAAGCAACCGCATCCTCAAGATAGCTAGATCCGCTAACAACTTTACTGAGCAAAAGCGGGCTCACATCAAGAACTTCAGCGAGGGTTTTCAAATCATAATTACCGTGTGTCAGAATAAATTCAATTAAATATTTTTGCGCTTCTTTTCTACGCTCAAAATGTACAACAACTTCTGATGCCAAAACTTCGGCTAAACATCCCATGTAACAATCTCCCCTTTATTCAAACAACAGGGGCTCATTCACTACCCCTGAAAGCAGTAAAACATAATGCAGTAGGTAAAAAAATTAGTTTTTTTACCTAGAGAATGTTGGGAATAAAATGCAGAATTGTATTACTAATAGTCAATATAAACTTTTAGTCCAGGGCGCCTGTTAAGCAGTAATTGTTTCAATTATTGTGCTTTCTGGTGCTTTTGTATTATCAATGAGATTACGAATTTTTCCAGCAATGAAATACAAAAATACTGCGGCTACTAATGCCCAGCCCCCCAGTTGATTGAAGACATAAAGATAATCAGCATTCGTCGATAAAGGATCAATAGAATCTGTTTTCATCATCGCGTTAGAAAAATAAGTTGATAAAGAAGCTGAAACCCCAGAAACCATCATCCAGGTACCCATTAAAATCCCTTGTAATTTGGGAGGGGCAATTCGTCCTATCATTGCATACCCTACTGGACCAATAAGTAACTCAGCAATGGATTGAGTCACTAAATGCAATATCACCCAATTAATACTGCTAAAACCATGACTATCAGAAAACATCACACCACAAGCTAATAAAAAGAAAGAAAGTGCCAGAAATATAAAGGCCCATACAAACTGCATGGAAACAGAGAAATTAAAGCCTTTTGATTGTAACTTATTAATAACTAGTGCAGTAATTGGAGCACCAACGATGATAATTATGGCATTGATATTTAAAATCCATTGAGTTGCCAATTCATAACTTAAAATATGCTTATCAACATTATTTTTAATGAAAATGGTTATACCCATGGGACCGGTGTAATAAATCATCCAGAAGATTATAGAAGTTACCGTCAGGATTAAATAAGCTTTAATTTTTTGTTTATCTGCCTTTAGCGGTTGCTTCTGTCTTAAAAAAACAATAACAAAGAACATGATAATACTTACCACCAAAACCATTCCGTTACTAAAATCCGCTGAGTTAAAACAGACCATCAGGAAAGGGACAAGTAGAACTGTGCCTGTTATACCTAACAAATGCTTCATTCTCCGGCTACTGCGATCCTTCAATTCCATCAAAGGTGTATTTTTATCAGCAAGATCAGCCCAACTAAAAGCCATTAAAAGTAACGTAATAATATTGATAAAGAGGCTTGCGGAAAATATTTGTTGATATTGATTAGAATAATCATAAAACCCACTAATAATAAAACCTGCAAAAAACCCAACATTCATTGCTGAATAGCTCATAAAGAAGGCTTTATCCCTTCTATTATCATCTGGATCAAAGCGCTGGGTTAAAATAGTGTTATAACAAGTGGTATTGAGTCCACATCCCACTAAAAATAAACTTAAGCCCAAATAAAGAGTTGAGGCTTGGGAAAAAATCAAAAACAAAATGCCCAAACTTTGTATGATGGTAGTAATAAAAAATAAGGCACGGTTGCTAAGATAGCGTCCTCCCATTAATCCGCCTACCAAATGCAGTACGAAATTAAAGGCTAAAAATAGGCCAACGATACTATTTGAAACTGTATTGGATAAACCAAGCTGTTTCGTGATATAGAGCGATAGGGATGAATAGAGAATAGCGTATGAAAATGTTGAAAAAGCCTGTATGAAATATAGCGGGGTCACTCCCTTCGGCATTCGTTGCAATGATTTAATCATTTTTTCTCCCTGGATTCCTTTTGGTGGGTGACTCTACCATTAAAATTGGCTAGTATTAAGTCTTTTCAGCATTTATCTATTTTTATAAATTGAGATAATTGTAAGTGCATTGATTTATAAGGTGTTTAGGAATGAACAGCATTCAAAAAGTTTCATGGGAAGAAATCAAGCACAAAGTAAAAACAATCAACCCCTCTATATACCAAGTAATTGAGCAAATTACCCCTGATGATGGAATCCCATTTTTTCTTGCCAAATATGAGTTCGGTGAACATTTTGGTGTTAAAAATCATGCTTACTTACCAACTGCTTCGGGCAAATTGGAAAAAATTGATAGCAAGCATACTGACAACGATCTTTTTAAGCACTTAGGCTATGGTAAAAATAGCCTGCCTTTAGGCATGATCCTGGATAAATACTGTGAATGGCATTACTTTGGAGAAAATGAGCGTATATTTCCTGACTGTGTACAAGGTCCGGGCGCTATTTTCAATATGCAAGTTGTATTTGATGAAGACAAAACTATTGATAACAACGTGTTATCGGTATCTTCCGGTGCATTATCATCATTCTTGTTACCAAATATTGGTTGCCAAAGAAAACACGTAAGAATTCAAAAACATTTTAATGTATCTGTTTCCGCACCTAAATCACCTTATGAGCACTACCAAATATTCAAAGAAATTCTGCAGGATAAGAATACTCAACCTAATTGGTATAGCCAAATTCTTTATTTTTCAGAACAGTTTATTAAAGAAGTCCAAAACAATGATAAATGGCTTAAGTTAAAACTCTATTTTTCAGAGTCGTTGAGAAAAAAAATCACCCAAAATACTTATGATGCTTCTTGTAACGATCTGTTTTTAAGCGCAAAAAAAGTTAATCGGTTTAGACCCACTCCTTTTATTATGGATACAGCGAAGTATATCTTTAATATTTGTATGGGATCAGGCATCGGAGTTAAACCGGCTATTGATGACCAATATTTCCCAGTTCAAGCTATCCAAAAAATTTATAATCAATGCTATGGTCTTGAATATACTCCTACGCTAATGGTTCCCTCTTCTTTGAGTGAAAAAAATGACAGCGTTTATTATCCATTACAATGCCCTTTTGCCAAAATAAATACCTTTAAAACGAACCAAAGTAACAGCACATTAACTGAACTGGAAACCCTGAAAAATGTTTTACTTGCCTATCAAGAGGAATTTACAGAAGAGAATGGTGATGCCTTCGGTAGCTCCCTGTATCATGTGAGCATGGAAACCGAATTTTCATTTTACCATTACAAATCAACAGGAAAACAAACCATAAAAAATCCATTAGAACTGTTAGAGTCTGATAAACGGTTTGCTTTCTCACATTGTAATAACGTCACCAGCTTTTCCAGTGATGCCAAATTATTTAGAGGATGTGTGCGACTTGTTAGATAGCTTAAAATTCTGAGCATCCATTTCCAAAAGATCCAGATATTTTTGACTAACACCTTGCTTTGTTATAGGGGGTATATATAGAGTTGAAACTGCGGTAACCACGGCTTGTTTTAATTCTCGCAGTTTAATCCATTCAATTCTTGGTTTTTGCGTAGGCAGAATGGCTGCCTCATAAATACACACCAGCTGTTCATCAAGATAATAAGTTCGTAGGTAATCACAAAGAATATTTAGTTTTTGAGTTTGCTTTGTGTCATGCATACCCAGATTGGAAATTTGCCAAAGAATGATGTGCGCATATACATCTATTCGCCTTTCATAAATTAGCAACTCTGTTGCATCAATAGCAAAACAACCTTGATCCCCGGGATCAACTTGTAAATCTGAAAAGAGACAATCCATAGAGGATACTGCTGGCAATATTACTGCATTTCCGTTCTCAGCTCTGATTTTTTTTACCGCACTCAAGGCAGATTCAGCAAAAACTGTAGGATGTCCATAAAAAACTACGCAAAGATTTTTAATCCGTTGATACTCGCTAATTATATGGGTGGTGATATTGTGATAAGCATCAACTCGTTTATCAGAATTAAAATAAATAGACTCTAACGACTCAGATTCTTTAGTCTCACGAACAATCCATTCTTTCAGGCTGTCTTCATTAACTAAATATAGAACCTTATCCGCTCTTTGAATAACTCGTTTAGTCTCTTCCGTCAAATGAGCAATTGACTTTATTCCAGACCCTACAACAATAAGTGTGTGCATTAATTATTTTATATTTACAATTTTATTGGCATTGGGCTGATGAAGTAGATTTAATAAAAGTGATAGATTGGTATCTATTTTTTGCAAATCCAAACACATTTCTGAGTGCTCACCGTCATTAAAATACTCATTACCTACCGATTTTTCTACTGCATCTAGTAAATTCATCCCTAATTCCTCTGTAAATATTACTCCTATGGCGAATTGTATAAACAAAATGATCAAAGGTATAGCGTCTTTTGAAAATTCATTTTTTATTTAAAAAAACAATAACAAAACAATTATAGAAAACATATTGCATGGAACTACTCGTTATGATTAAATCAATGCACGAATCGAGCATTTTGATAAATGGAAATATAAGAATATCAGGCTAGGAGTTAATTATGCTGCAGACCGAATTCAAACAACAAATTTTATTTATGGGTGATATCGAACAAATCATCGGGGTCAACCGAATCACTCTTCGACGATGGTGGTTAACTGGAAAATTCCCCAAACCGATTAAATTAAACGGTTCACTTTTATCCTGGCACTTTGAAGTGATCCAGCAATGGATCAATCAGCATATGAACATCACTAACGAATTGAACTCTCCAGCTCAATAGTCCCGCAATCTAGATCTTTTAAAGACAGGCAATCGCCTGTTTTTTTGCTTATAATAATTCTTGAAAAATTTATTTTTGCCACTTTTGATTTCAAATTTTTCATTTGTCCAAGGGATTTAAAATCAATGTATGTATTGCTTTATTCATAATACTTCTGCATTACTGCCTTAATACCCGACATATCGAGACCATTTGATGATGAAAAATCAATAAGATCTGCCTCTATAAACTGTAGAAGAATTTGAGCCTGTTCGGTAATACCCTTAATCTTATGAAAGAGCCTATTCTTGCTAGTTTCAAAGTACACATCCTCCCTGTTTTGAGGCATGCATTTATGCACTAACCAATTCCTTTCCGATAAAAAAATCTCTAAATTTTGCAGCAGTGACTCAGTGTATATACCCTCTTTTTTAGCAAGACTGATAGCTCTCCCAAGGGTATAAAAGCGATATCCTTCTAAAAGCTCATTGGCTTTTATTAAAGGCATACTATAAGGTTTTTTCACATCCCTTTTTAATGTGATTGAATGACTAAGTGCATCTTCTAAATGCTGAACCATGCATAAAGCCTCCCCGACCAAGCAGTACAGTTTGATTTCATCTTGATTCGCAGGCTTTCTTGGCTCTTTCTCATTTAAGGGGGCACTTTAATCTAAGTTAGAGTAATCTAACTCCTTGATTTGACGATCAAAAGGAGATTAAAGTGCCGAAGTATGATCTTATCCTAAATTTACCCGGATTTTCTATAAGGAAAGTGAAAGGTTATCAACCATTGTGGTTAGAACTTTCTTATAATCGACTTCCTCGTTGTGGTCATTGCAAAAGTAAGGTAGTTCGTAAAAAAGCTTCTTATATGAGAAAAGTTCATCATGAACTTATAGGGCATCGAAGAAGTATCTTAAGTTTTAAGGCTTATAAATTGTATTGCCACACCTGTAAGCGTTATGGCAATCAACAGTTCCCTGGAATTAATAAGCATCAACGTTCAACATGGCGGCTCCAAGCCGCTGTCTTTCATGAGCATACGCGGGGTGTTTCGCAAAAAGATTTGGCTGAGCAATTCAAAAAAGGTAAGGCCACAATTGAGCGTTGGTATCAAAAACAATACCAAGAGCAACATAAAGAGCTAAGCAATGCATTATGTCCTACAGTCCTTGGGATAGACGAACATTTCTTTAGTCGTAAGCAAGGATTTGCAACAACCTTGTGTGATTTAAAAAAAAGAAAAATATTCGATATTGTAAAAGGCAGGAGCGAGAGTACGCTCAAAAGCTATCTGTCTTCTCTCCCGGGAAAAGAAAGAGTTAAAGTCATTTGTATGGACCTAAGTAGCACCTATCGTTCCATAGTTAAAAAATACTTTCCCAATGCCAAAATAGTCGCAGACCGATTCCATGTCATACGACTATTACAGCATCAATGCATGCTAACCTATCGGGAACTATCAACAAAAATAAAAAGTAATCGCGGCCTATTAGCTCTACTTCGCAAGAAACCCGACAAATTAACCATTCAGCAACTCATTACCAGAGACGCTTTCTTTAAAGAGAATCCCGCTATTGAATCCATCTATCATTTTCAACAAAGTCTTTATGAAATATTAATGAAGAAAACATTAGATAAGCCTCGCTGTCGTCAGCTCATCCCTCAATTCCTGGACATGCTCAACTCACTAAAAAACAGCGCTTTCAAATCATTATGCGCTCTTGGTAAAACCTTAGATTCTTGGAAAGAAGAGATCGTGAGAATGTGGCGATTCAGCAAGTCTAACGGCATTACCGAAGGCTTCCATAGAAAAATGAAATTGATTCAAAGACGAGCCTATGGCTTTAAAAACTTTGAAAATTATAGAACCAGAGTTAGAGTACTATGCTGTTGATTGAGTGCCCCCGTAATTGGGAAAGACCCGCTTTCTTTTATATTCCGGGGACATATTATTATTTAATTAATCATTATGCATTTGTGAAGATCTGATTTTCTAAGTACCCACTAAAGTGCCCATTAAAATCTTTTGAGGAGGGAGGGAAACTCTTAAAGCCCTTACTGGGCTTGGTCGGGACGGAAGGATTTGAACCTTCGACCACTAGCACCCCATGCTAGTACGCTACCAGGCTGCGCTACGCCCCGAACTGGATGGCAATAATACCGTGACCGGCGAGAAATAACAAGCCTCTCGTCGTTAAATGCCCGCGGGTCATGCGGGCATTGTTATTCCACTTTATTTCGTGCCCGATTGCCAGAATGCAATGTTGGCGCCGGCAGGATCCCTAAGGATAATAAAACGACCCATCTCACCTGCCTGGGTAATGGGCATGATGACCTGTGCACCCAGTTTTTCCGCCTTAGCCAAGGTCTTTTCAAGGTCATCCACCAGAATATACCCCATCCAGTGCGGCGGAATCTCCTTTTGCCGGTCATTAGGGATTTGCCAGAGGCCGCCAAACTCCTGATCACGGTTTTTTATCATCGTGTAGGTGAACTCGCCCAGGTCATGATCAGTGAATGTCCAGCCCAACAATTGACCATAAAACGATTGAGCCGCCTCTTTGTCAGCGACAGCCAGTTCATTCCAGCAAAACTCCCCTGTCTGCGGTTGGTTCATTTTTACCTCCTTGTGGTTGGATGTAATTGAGTATAGTCAACGGCGCTATTTTTTGGCGTTAGCCTTTTTAAGCATTAACAAACTCGGGTATGATGGAGTCCATTAAATTGACAGGTAACCGAGGGATCCTTATGCCAATTCAATTAACTCCGCTCCAACGCCGTACCTGGGCTTCATCCCCCAGTGAGTTGTCTGCTTTTTTAATTAATATCAGCGAATTTATAATTGAAATTAGCAAACCCAAAGCACTGAAAGATAACAAACCAGAATACACCCAGCTTTTTTCGCAGGTTTCCACTAAAATTCTGCAATACATCAGCAGTGAAAACTCGAACGCCCTGGCCCTTTCCGGTGCCTACTTTCGCTACCTTAAAAAAGAAGGGTTGATGACCTGGACTGTGGCCGATAATAACGCTTTGAATGCGCTGCTCGGCCCCTACCGGCAGGAAGCCAGCGCCTCAGTCTATCTAAAGAGCTTCTGCACGGAAGAAAGAAGTGCAAGCGATGCTCATTGTGCTTTCCTTCGTACCATTTTATTCGCTGACCTTGAGCCCTTGGTTGCCAAGAATAAACAGTTAGATGATTTCCTTGCGTCCGCCATTAAAGTGATTGATTTTCTAACCACGCCCTATATTGTTCTTTTTGAAGAAGCGGAGGCCCATAAAAAAACCACTTCCGGGACTGATTTACAGTGGAGCAGCATGCAAAAGGGCTTAAAAGGTGCACGGGATGCCCTTTTAAATTTGATTCCCAAATCGGTCCCCCCATTTAAAAAGCCAATCAGCTCGAAGCTACAGGCGCAAACGGCACAGATGGATAAGGATTTACAGATTTTTCAGTCCTGCCTTGCCGTAGAAAATGTCCGTCTGGAAACCCAGGCTCATTACCAGGCGCTTTTGGAAAAATACCAGCGCTTGCAGCAAAGGCATGAGGAACTCAGCGTTTTCATCCGTGCCCTCTTGAAAGAGCCGCTTGGAACAAACGCCACCCTTGAGGATTACATTCGCGCTTATGGTGAACACTGGCAGGCCAGTTACGAAAAACTGAAAGTGCAACAGTTTAAACAACAGTACGAGGCTTCCCTGGCTGAACAGGAAAACTTGCGTAAACAAATCAAAGAGCAACAGGCTGAAATTGAAAAACTGGTGCATAAGACACCTCCCTTGCCGCTGAAACAACCCCTGGAAGACTTAAAGGTGAAATGCGACAAACTCGCCCAGGAAAACAAAGCCCTGATCGACAAAGCCTCTGAGCTGGCAAACGCCCAATCTTTGATGACATCTCAGAATAACCCGCAAAAAATGTCGTTCATTGCCTGGATAAAAAACCTGTTAAATCAATTAAAAAACCTGCAACAAACCCAGCAACAGTCAGACAAAGCGATAGCCACCCTGAAACAGAACAATAAAGAGTTAGCAGCGCAAAACCAACAGTTAAAGGATCAATTACAGACCGGGTTCGACAGTTCGCCCGCCGTGATGCACCCCCAAGAAACCTTACCGCAACTGGAAACCTGGGAAAAGCTGTTGCAGCAGCACTGCACTGGAACCAACAGCGCCGGGGTGAAAGAAATCATGGCGGAAATAAAAAAACTGCAAAAAAAGGCATGGCCCGAAACGGAAAAATTATCGATGCTTAGCCTGAAAATGCGCGAAATCGCCGCATCGCGCAAAGACAGCCATTGGTCAAAGTCTCATTTTTTTGGTAAAGGGCGTCATCAGGGGGTACAGTCGCTTTATACACTGATGGCGGATGAAGCGTTTTCCCTGCACAACAAAGCGTATTGCAACCAATTACAGGATTTATTCACTAAAACTCACTTTGTTCATGACAAAGAGGAAAACAGAGAGGAACAAAAGCCTCTGCTCATTCAATGATGGGAATGGGCCGCTGTAGAAATAAGTATCACGCGTAACCCGGATAGGCCATTAGGCCGTGTCCGGGTTAGCAAGCATTTATTCCTCAGTTTTGACTTCAATTTTCTTTTGTACAGCCATGGGCTTTTTAGGGATGGAAATTTCCAGAACGCCGTGCTTGTAGGTGGCACTGATTTGTGACTCATCGGCCGTTTGCGGCAGGCTGAATCGGCGGTAAAACTGGCCCTGCACGCGCTCTACCCGGGAATAACCATTCTTCTCTTCCTTGCTTTCAAATTTTCTTTCACCGCTGATGGTCAGCACGTTATTTTCGAGAGCAATATGGATATCATCCTTATTAACGCCAGGGATATCCGCCACCACCAGGAATTTTTCCTTTTCTTCTTTGATATCAACAGCCGGAGCCCAGGTGCCTGTGTCTACAAACGAAGAGTCTGCACCATTATCGCGAAAGAAATGGTCAAAAATATTACTTAAATCTTTTTGCAAGGGATAATAACTACGTATGTTCATCATTTTCTCCTGAAAGTTTAAGAAGGGGTGATATTAAACATAGGGGTTACGGTCTGTTTTTCAAGGGATTGGCAAAAATTATTTAACAGGATTTGACGGGTTCAGGTTCTGGCTACGATTTGGGACTATTGACCAGGATATCATTGCCAATCTGATCGAGCGGATCACTTTCACCGGTGGTTTCATAGCCCGGGACGCCATCGCCCAACAAATCCACTTCGTCACCGCTGATAAACTGGTTCTGGTTTGATTCATTGGACGAGTCTTCCAGTGAGAGTTCATCGCCAAAATCCGGCTCCGGTTTAACCAGGGTATCCACGGTTTCTTTTTCAAGATTACTCATCGATTTTCTCCGCTACCTCAATTTATTATAGACTTTGTGGCTGTTTTTCTTTATCAAAGGGTTCCATTTGTTACCCTTGGCCAGTAACCGCGTACACACATCAACATCCAGCGGTTCGCTGTAATAAAAGCCCTGAACCTGATCACTGTGATGTTTGCGCAGGTAGTTTAACTGCTCCCGGGTTTCCACCCCTTCGGCAAGAACCTCCAGGTTCATTTGTTTAGCCAGATTAATGATGGCTTCGACAATGTATTGTTCATTGTTATTAGAGGTAATTTCATCAATAAACAATTTGTCAATTTTAAGTTTGTCGAAGGGAAAATGTTTTAAATAACCGAGATTGGAATACCCGGTGCCAAAATCATCGATCACAAAGTGCACCCCTATCTCCTTTAATTCACTCATCTTTTGCGCGCACTCATGGAAATTGGTGGTGATCGATGATTCCGAAATTTCCAGTTCCAGTCGGGAGGGATCGACCTGCGTTTCCTGGATAATATTTTTCATGGTGTCAACAAAATGAGGGTGCTGCAATTGACTGATGGCAATGTTGATTGCCATGTGCAGGGGGGCATAGCCTTCTTCCTGCCACTGTCGACTTTGCATGCAGGCCTCGCGCATGACCCATTCGCCAATGGGATTAATCAAGCCGTTTTTCTCAGCCAGCGGAATAAACACCTTGGGTGGAATATTGCCCCATTGCGGATGATACCAACGCAGGAGCGCTTCAACACCCATCATGACATCGCCATCCAGGCTGATTAAAGGCTGGTACTGCAACCTGAACTGATTATTGGACAGGGCTTCGTACAAATCGAGTGTTAAATGAGTGTAACGCAGGACGTCATCGACGTATTCCGCACGGTAAAATTGGTAGGTGTTACGGCCATTCTTTTTTGCATTGTACATGGCGATGTCGGCTTCTTTACTTAATTGCTCCGACGGACGCATGGAATCAAAGTTGGCAAAGCTGATGCCTATGCTGGTCGACATCTGGCATTTGTACTCATTAAGGATGAAAGGTTCTGACAGAATGGCAATGATTTTATCAGCTAGATGCGACACCTGATCTTCATTAATATGGCCGTCAACCACCACAATGAATTCATCACCGCCCAAGCGATAAATATTATCGACTTTACGCAGGTTTTTTCTCAGCCGCTTCGCCACCTGCCTCAATAACAAATCCCCGTAACTGTGTCCCCAGGCGTCATTGATCTGCTTAAACTCATCCAGATCAAGAAACAGCACGGCCAGGGATAATTTTTGCCGCATGCACCGCTCAATGATGAAAGGAAGCTGGTTGTTGAACTGATTGCGATTGGCAAGGCCCGTTAACAGGTCATAATTGGCGAGATACTGCAATTGCTGATTGACTTTGGTTAACTGATCTTCACTTTTTTTGCGCTCAATCGTATAGCGGATAACCCGATCGAGCAACTGCCCGTTCAGCTCCTGCTTATTAAGGCAATCACTGGCTCCTGCATCGCTGGCTTCTGTACTGTCTTCTTCGGAAGCTAAAACAACAAAAGGCACCTCACTGCCTTTGCCGATGGCCTTCCTTACCAGATTAAACCCATCGAGGGGCTCGGTCACAAAATCAACCAGGCAGACATCCACATGGCCACCCAGGGTTTCGGCCAGCGCATTGTCAGGATTAAGAACCACATGCACCCGGAAACGGCTTTTTTTGATGGTACTCAACAGCTTTTTGATGCGTAATAATTCCTTCTTTTCATCACCGGCCAATAACACCTGGATTTCCATAATTAACTCCCTACGCCAATAAGATTAACACGCAGCCGTTTCATTGCGTGAACTAAGCATGTACGACGGGGTTTCAAATTGCCTGGGTTTATGCGGTGAGTCATTCTGCGTCCCTTCATGGTCAATCCTAAGCCGGCGCTTCCTATCCAAGCCAGAATATATGTAAAAGTATAGTCAACGCAGGGTGAATTGCTTGGGTTCAGGAGGACAGTGGATGCTTTAGGGATCGCCGCAGGCAACCGCCTTGCCATAAAAGCAAAGGACGTTGCCTGCGGTTTATGTGGGACAAAGTGAATTAGCTGAAGGCATTGATGCCGGTAATGTGACGGCCTAATACCAGCGTGTGCACATTATCCGTTCCTTCGTAGGTAAACACGGATTCCAGATTCAGCATGTGACGGATGACGCTGTATTCAAGGCTAATCCCGTTGCCGCCTAATAAATTACGGCATTGGCGGGCTATTTTCAGCGCCTCGCGGCAGGCATTGCCTTTAGCGAGTGAAATCATAACCGGCGTTTCACGCTGCTGATCTTTCAAGCGACCAATCTGCAGGTTTAAGCACTGGGCTTTGATAATTTCCGTGTACATTGCGGCTAAGTCTTTCTGAATCAACTGGAACGAGGCCAATGGGCGGTCAAATTGCTTACGCTCCAGCAGGTAGTCGCGGGTTTCATTGAAGCAGGCCATGGCCGCCCCCATCGCTCCCCAGGCAATGCCGTAACGGGCCTGACTGAGGCAGCTTAAAGCCGCGCCCAAGCCCTTTTCGGTCCCCGGCAACAAGTTTTCATCGGGAACAAAAACGTCTTCAAACACCAGTTCGCCGGTGATGGAAGCCCTTAACGACATCTTGTGTTTAATTTCCGGGGCGCTGAAGCCTTTACTGCCTTTTTCAACAATAAAACCGCGAATGCCGCCCTCGGTCTTGGCCCAGACGATGGCAATGTCAGCAATCGGCGCATTGGTAATCCACATTTTACTGCCGTTTAAACGCCAACCGCCGTCCACTTTCTTAGCCTGAGTGCGCATGCTGGCTGGATCAGAGCCTGAATCGGGTTCCGTCAGTCCAAAGCAGCCAATGACCTCACCGGCCGCCATGGCCGGTAAAAAGCGCATTTTTTGCTCTTCATTGCCGTAACGGAAGATGGGGTACATGCACAGTGAACTTTGTACCGAGACAAAACTGCGCAAACCGCTGTCGCCCTTTTCCAATTCCTGGCAAACGATGCCATAGGCCACATAAGAGGCTTCCGCACCGCCATATTGCGCCGGCAGGGTTAAACCCAACAGACCCAAATCCGCTGATTTTTTAATCAATTGACGGGGAAACTGCCCGTGTTCGAACGATTCAGCCATTAAGGGAATCACATCGTTGTTGACAAAACGCGCGACGCTGTCGCGAATCATGCGCTCATCGTCATGCAATTGTTCGTCAAGAAATAACAAGTCGTCCACCTTCTTTCTCCCTTTTTACTGAATGCAATGCCAAAACGGCCGCAATAATTGAATCCCGGCTGGGCAATAAGTATTGCCAGGCGGTACCTAACGGAATAAAGCAGTCTTCCCCGGTGATGCGTTTGATTTTCAAACGCGAGGGGGCTTCTTCCATCAACAGTGTCATTAATCCCTCACTGATGGAAGCGCTGCGTCGGCCTTCATCAACAATAAGCACCCGTTTGGCTTTCGCCACCTCTTTGATAATGGCGGCTGCAGGCAAGGGGCTTAACCAGCGCAAATCCACGATTTTGGTTTTAATGTTGTACTGCTCTTCTAATAGTTTAGCGGCCTGCCGGGATAAATAGTAACCATTGGCATAGGTTAGGATGACGGTATCCCCCTGCCCATAAACGCCGACCTCCCCGGGTTCAATGGTTTGTTCAGGTGAGGGATAGTCAAACAGCCAGCCGTTGTCGCCGTTTTCGTGCAAATCCTTGGTCATGTAAAGGGCAATGGGCTCAAGGAACACCACAATGCGACCTTCCTTGTAAGCCAGGCGCATGGCCGTACGTAACATTTTCGCCGCATCCGGCCCATTGGAAGGGCAAGCGACGATGACACCGGGCAAATCACGCAGCACCGCAATGGAGTTGTCATTATGGAAATGACCGCCAAAGCCTTTCTGGTAGGCTAAGGAAGCGATGCGGATAACCATGGGATTCTGGTATTGGCCGCTTGAAAAAAAGGACAGCGTCGCCGCTTCACCCCGTAACTGGTCCTCGGCATTGTGCAAATAAGCTAAAAACTGAATTTCAGGTACTGGAATAAAGCCATTGTGCGCGAGGCCAATGGCAGTACCCAGGATGGTGGTTTCATCCAACAGGCTGTCAAAGACGCGGCGCTGACCGAAGCGGGCCTGCAAATCAGCGGTGACCCGGTAAACGCCGCCTTTTTTACCCACATCCTCGCCAAAAACCAGCATATTGGGGTATTGCATCATCAAGTCAGTTAACGCGAAATTAATCTGTTGGCAAAGGTTGCGCTTTAATTTCAACTGACTGGCCGCGGCACCATAGACCGCCAGGCGTTGGGTTTCATCCGGCAAGGGGAAATCGGCTTTCGCCTGCGTTTTTGGCGTGATCGACGCCATGATCTGCCGGGCGCTGGTCATGCGCGGCAGGCGTATGGCCTCGGTGGCCTTGGCTTCGATTAAAGCCCGGTTATCACGGTACAAATCAATCATGGCTTTTTGCGACATCCAGCCGCCATCGTATAAAATGCGGGCGGAGTGCAGCAGCGGGTCATGGCTTTCAATGAGCTCAATTTTACTCTGGCTGTGGTATTGCGATTCAATGTCTGAACCGGCATGACCCAGCAGGCGCACGCAGCGCATGTGCAAAAAAACAGGTTGTTTTTTATGGCGGGCGATGGCTTCTGCCTGACGCGCTTTCAGGTAAACATCGGCCATGTTCAGACCATCGCAATGCAGGTAGTGAATACCGGGACGCTGTTTCACTGAGGACTCGATCCAGCTTTCAGGGGTCGGCACCGAAATGCCGATGCCATTGTCTTCGCAAATGAACACAATGGGCAGAGGGTAATTCTGACTGGCTATCCAGGAACAGGCATTTAACGTGGTTTGACTCGACGCATGATTGGTTGAAGCATCGCCGAACGAGCAGAGGATGACGCTGTCCGGCGATAAATTTGCTGTAATCCCGAGCTCTTTGGCACGGGTGATGGACAAGGCCGCGCCCAGTGCCTTCGGCAGGTGCGACGCAATCGTCGAAGTTTGCGGCGGGATATTCAAAGCAACACTGCCAAATACTTTATGACGGCCGCCTGAAATCGGATCGTCTGCGGCGGCCACCAACGACAGGAGAATGTCCCTCACCCCATCGCACCCCGCCGCCTGCTTGGACCGCTGCAGGTAAAAACCGCCGCTTCGGTAGTGCAGAAACGCCATATCGGACGGTGAGAAAACCTCGCCAAACACGGCATTGCCTTCATGGCCGCTGCTGCCAATAGTGTAAAAGGACAAACCCTTTTCTTTAAGCTGGCGGGCAATTAAATCAAGCAGGCGCGATTTCATCTGCGAATCGAAAATCTCAATGCTTGTTTTTTTATCCATGCCGGCCTGAGAGGGAGTCAATACGCTTCGGGGAGCAGGAAAGTCACCCTTTTGAACGCGCTTTATAAATTGTTCGTCGACAACACTCGCTCTATCTAACATCTTCCACACCCTGTTTTGTTAGTATCCCTATGTTACCCAAGCTTTGGTGAGCCACGACGCCTTTTCATGGACAACCATCAAGAAAAGGATTTTCCAGCCGATAACAAAGGCATCAGTATAGTGAAATGACTTTAGAAAAGACAAGAAAAATTGGTGGTGAGCGCAGATAAAGGATGCCGTTATGGCCTTTGACATTGGTGCGGTGCAAAGCGTACGCTTAAATCCGGTGCAAGAACTCAAACTTGCAAAACCGGCCGTGGACCTGTACGTCGGCCAGATCCTTAAAAGCGTTGTCGTTGGAGCCTTGAAAGATGATCAGGTCACCATCCAGATCAACGGCCAGAATATCAATGCCAAAACCGCGCACCATTTTGCCCGGGGGAAGTGCTGGATGTGAAGGTGCTGCAAATCGGAGAAGAAACCATTCTGCAGGTGTTAAGCGATAAAGCACCGCCCTCCCCCATTCAAACGGCCCTGGCCCAGAACCTGCCGCGGCAGGCCCCGGCCACGGCCCTGCTGGCCACACTCAATGCGCTGGTGGAGCATCCGAAGCTTCCAGTCAATGTCAAAGAGCAGATAAACCACATCCTTTCAAGCCTTCCGACCATTTCGCAATTGCCGAAACAGATCATGCAGGCGGTCAATCAAAGCGGCCTGTTTCTGGAAGCCAATCTGCTGACGGCAGCCGCTACGCCAACGGCCGTACCGCCGGCAGCCCTTGCCAGTGACTTGAAAGCACAATACCTGCGCCTGTTAAACACCTTGGCGCAACAGGGTATTACCCCGCCTGCCAAACCCATGGCCATCACAGGGTATGAAATGGCCGAGAATGATTCCCTGCCACTGCCCGGTGCGGTGCCGCAACCCCACCATCGCCTGGAGCCTAAATCCCTGCAATCCATGGCTGACATGCCGGTGGAAAAACTCCTGTCCGTGCTGAGCGAACACACGGAGCATGCGCTTGCCCGCATCAATACCAGTCAATACGCTCACTTGATGAAAACGCCAGATCAACCTTACAGCCTGATGCTGGATTTACCGATAAGAACGCCCGATGGTCAGGAAGCCATTCCTCTGCTGATTAATGAAGAACATCAGAACAACCTGATACCACCGCGCTACAGTATTTCATTTGCCTTAAGCTTAAATGATCTCGGCGATTTGCAGGGCACAGTGACGCTGCATCAGAATACCATTGATATCCACATCAACGCTGACAAGCCGGCCACCCTGGATCTGTTACAAGATCATCATGATGAATTTACGCAATTGGTCAGCGACCTGGGGTTGAATTTAGGCGCCTTTGGCCTGCACCTTGGGCTTGAAGACAACAAAATCGACGGCAGCCGCTTCTCTTTACTGGACTTGAAAGTATGAACAAGACACCGCCACAGGCCGTAGCCCTGCAATACGATGGTGAATCAGCCCCGCGGGTGGTGGCCAAAGGCGAGGGATTCATTGCCGAGCAAATCATCAAAGTCGCCCAGGAAAATGGCATCCCGCTTGAAAAAGACCCAGAGTTGACAGCCATGTTATCCAAAGTCAAATTAAACGATGAGATTCCCCCATCCCTTTATCTCGCCGTCGCACAATTACTGGCTTTCCTTTATTATCTTAATGATAAAAAGCCCGAAGGCTACGCAAACGAAGAACGGCGGGGATGATTGGCAAACAATAAACAATCAAACTACAATTTGAGCTAAATGACGAAGAAGGAATAACAACATGAAATGGATGGCTTTAATACCCTTCGTTTTACTGACTGGCTGTAACTACACCAATACCGAGTTTGTTCAATACCAGCAGGTCCTGGTGGTTCCGCCTCATCAAACCATCACCATTGTCAAAGACGCACCGGTGGATGTGACCACAACGCGCGTGGAGTGTTATTGATTTTTATCGGAAAATTACAACAGACGATGCAATTTAAAGGGCAAATGAACATCCGGTTCCTTATCCCAGAGGCTTATCACATGACCGCCATACCCTGCGCCGACAATTTTGCAGGCTCTGGCGTGTTTTTTTAATTCCTGAACATGCTGATGAAGTTTGTCAGAAACCAGTCCCCAGTCATAAAAGCATTGATTGCCTTTGTTTAAGGCACTTTCCAACAAAAAAACCCCTTCCGTCGCTTCGCTTTCCAAAGCCATCTGGATTTCCCTGGAGGAATCAAGCATCCGTTCATCAATGCGGTTGGCCAATTCAGGATTGGTTTTGCGCAGTGTATTCACCGTCTTGACGCAGCTGTCAGTGATGCTTTTTTCACCGGAAGACGACACATAAAGGTGGGGTCTCCAGCGCGGTTCAATGGGTTGTATTTCATGATTGGCTGAATACTTAATCACCCCGCTGGACATGACTCCGGCGATATCCAGACCGCTGCTTTTGATATGAAACTCGTTTTCAAGCTGAATGGCAAATTCAAAGAGTTCCGCCTGACTGATTAAACCGTAATAAAGGCACCAGCGGGCGACGGCTACGCAAATGGCTGCGGAGAATCCGAGGCCTGCACCGATGGGAATTGAGGAGTGAATAGTAAAAAAACCAGTCAGATCCGCGGGGTTTTTCTCCGCGAGCATCAGTGCGTGGCTGACGACAGGCCACAACATGATGGAGAGCGAGTTTTCACCCTCAGTGGAAATCGTTTGAATGGTACGGACAGAGTCCTTGGTGTAACCCAGGGTGAGCGTGTAATTGCTAAATGGGGTGACAAAGGCAAAACCACGATGAACAATCACATGCTCCCCGGCCAGTATGCATTTGGCAGGCACAGAGGTATGAAAATCCATAAATACCGCTTCTGATAAATTAACCTAATTAACTATAGCATAGCACCATCAATTTGATTAATTTTTATTCAAAAAAGCCTGGCGCACAGTCTATACTCTTAATACCCATCGGGTGAACGGGGACGAATGAATGAATAATCCTCATGTGGTGCTGATTACACCAGATGATGAAGTACTGGGAACCATCGACAAGTTGTCGGCGCATCAATACGCCATGCTGCACCGCGCTTTTTCCGTGTTTATTTACCGAAGACGGCAAGACCAGTTTGAAATTCTTTTACAACAACGTCAACAGAGCAAATACCATTCTGGCGGTTTATGGACCAATACTTGCTGTTCGCATCCGACGCCAGACGAAAGCATTGTTTCAGCCGCTGAACGCCGCCTTTATGAAGAGATGGGGATTAAAACCACGCTTCATACCGTGGGTAAATTTCATTATGTGGCGGTATTTAATAATGGTTTATTCGAAAACGAACTCGATTACGTGCTGGCGGGCACTTACGAGAGCGACATCATCCCCTTTAATCAGGACGAGGCGCAAGCCGTGCAATGGATTACGCTGACAGATCTTAAGCAATGGGTCCATGACGAACCAGAGCAGCTCACGCCCTGGTTCCAGCAGGCCTTACGCTTGTTTATCCCTTATCTGGAAAGCCGGGTGACGGATAAAACCGTCAGTTAATCCATCAGGAAAACTTCAGTACGCTGGTCGCAGGACTGAGCGTCGGCTTTGGTTCTTTCTTGAAAAACCCCAGCTGTTTTTTGGATGCAGTCTCCGACTGGTGCGCAATTTTCACTGTGGGCAGTTTATTTTTAAGGATCTCCCTGTCCTCCTCCGAAAAGCATTTACCCAAAATGACAGTCTTTAAGCTGCTGCTGTTTTTCTGCAAAAAGCCCACCAGCACGGCAAAATTGGATTTAGATTGATTATCAATAAAATCATCGATAATGACACTTTCAAGCTTAGGCAACTCAAGAGCATTCAGCCAGTTGAGTATATCAGCAAATTCAAAAGGGTAAGGATGAGACAAATAGCCTTCGCCGTGCGGTGAGTTTTCTTTAAAACCATCAATCGTTAGATATTTAATGTGTGCAAATTGCCCCCTATCCAGGTCAGACTGCGAAAGCTGCTTTTCAATTTGCTTTAAATCTCGAACGACCTGTTCTAAAAAAAACACCCTGATGTCTTTCTTGGACTTTTCATCGGCAAATAGTGCAAAAAAAGAAATGATCATCTTGTAAGTCTCAATCTCATGCACAGTCACGTTGATTAGGCGTAAGACGTGAGCCAATCCCTGAGTTGGCAGCCACTGATGCATATTCATTATGGGTAAAGGCTCGGCAAACTTTTTCCCCGTGGTAGAATCAAAAAGTTGGATTACCGCACTAATCTCCGTTAAAAGAAGCAACCAGTTCAGCGAACGCTGTCTGCCTTCATCAAGGTTAATTCTACTTTTTTCAATCGCTTTAAGATTTTTATAGAGGCTGTTCTCCAGTAGATGCTCAAGCAGTTTGCGAAGTTCCTGAATCGATTCAAGCCTGGACTTCTGTTTATACAACTTGACATTTTCACGAACAAAGCCCGTGTTGTCATGCCAGCAGGTATAGCTATTGAGTGAAAAATTGGTTTTAAATTCATTCCCGGGAGCTGGCACTTTTTTTATGATGAACTGGCTGATGGCAGCGTCTGGCATAAGTTGAGGGTGTTGCCCTGCTTCCATGCCAGGCTCTTCAGGCGGCTTACGCGAAGGAGGTGTGCAATCAGTGGTCATGGACGCCTTAAACCCTGCTTCATCGATGGAAGCCTGCCGCGACAGCAGGTAACTTGGCGCCGAGGGATCGACTGTAACCAGTTCCATTTGCGAATTTTTTCGAGTCAGTGAATCAATAAAATAAGGCGTTACGGTGCTGTCCACCGTGTCAGCCCGGGTGAGTTGGGAAAACGACGCGGGCGGCTCACTGTTCTTGCGGGGCAGATCGTTTGGTTTCTCTTTTGAAATATAAAGCTGCTCTAAGCTTTTGAGTTCCCTTAATTTCTTTGACGTGAGTGAGGCCGTATAGGCCAACGTCCTTTCACTCTTTACCGCTATCTCGCTTGTGGCTCGAGGGATTATAGTTTCAGTTCTTTCGACTTTTTTAAAGGCCGGCTCTGACAGTGAGAACTTGCTGTGTAATATCGCAGCCGCTGCTGTCATCTTGCTGTCCGTCATCTCACTTTTGGTCAAAGCATTTACCTGTTCGGTACCTCCGACTTTCTTAATTGTCGGTTCTGGGGAAAATGTGGGGGCGGGTAATGCAGCAGCCGTTGTAATCTCACTGTCGGTGTGAAATAGTATGCTCTCGTTCTCTTCGAGGATTTCATCCCGTTCACCTAAGGTTTTTCCAGTTTCCTCGGAGGCATTTTTCGTTTGAAAGTCCTCAATGGATGGAATCAGTTCTTCCGGGGACTCCTGAAGCCTATCCTGCAGGAATTCTTTTTTCTGATTTTTTTTAAGAATAAGATCGATAAACCCCGTGCCAGTCTTTTCAGTTGCTGTCTTTTTCATAATCACTACTGCCAATCAAAAAATGTCATAAAGTAGTCAATTTGGAAAAAAATTACAAGAACAGACAAGGTATTTTTGCACTATTTTCTGACTAACGTCCGTATTCTTACCGCTTGCCAACGTTTGAAAAGATTGATTATAGTTAGTCTTCCCGTAATCACTGGCAGGACGCCATGCGCCCTTTGTTCATTACCCTGCTCACCTCGTTATGGACTGCCTCAGCCACTGCCCTGCCGGCAGGTTTTGTCTATCTGCACCAAGTGGCACCCGAAATCATTGAAGACCTGCGCTATGCCAGCGCCAACAATTTTACTGGACAGCGCGTTCCCGGTTATCAAACGGGGCGGTGTATTCTGACCCGGGAAGCTGCAAGGCAACTCGCCTTAGTCGAAAAAGCCGCTTTAAGAAAAGGGTATACATTAAAAGTCTACGATTGTTACCGTCCACGCCGCGCAGTGAAAGCCTTTTACCGATGGAGTCAATCAAGCAACACCGCCACCAAAATGTTTTATTACCCACGCGAAGAAAAAAACACCCTGTTTGCCAAAGGCTATATTTCACTCGCTTCAGGCCACAGCCGCGGCAGCACGGTCGATTTAACCCTGGTGAAACTGACCCAGCGTGGCCACTACCCGGCACGCGTCAATGGTACCTGTTACAGTAAAACCAATCAGCATGTCGACGATGACGCCATCAACACCGGCACCCGTTTCGATTGCCTGGACCGGAGCGCGCATATTTTTTATCCTGAATTAACAGCCGTGCAGCGACAAAACCGCCTGCTGCTCAGGCAATTCATGATGGCTCAGGGATTTAAACCCTATGGTAAGGAATGGTGGCACTTCACCTTGAGGAAAGAACCCTACCCCCAGACCTATTTTGATTTTACTGTTCATTAGCCAGGTTTTATGATGAAAACAAACAATGCTCATTCCCTGCTGAAACGACTGGTCTGCCTGACCTTGATGCTCCTGATACCGCACGCTTTTGGCCGCAGCGTCAATGTCTATGTCGAGTTGGATAATCTCGCTGTTTATCAATCCATTGAGCAGTTTAATCAGTTTTTAAAAAGCAAGGGGGTTTTTAAGAAGTACCAGATAGAGCCTTTTCTTCACGCTTACCCGCTGCATGTCACCCTTTACCTTGCCGATTACCCCGATAAAAACATCCCGCAGCTGGTTAAACGAGTGGCCTTTCTGGCCAAATTCTGGCACGCAGTGGAGCTAAAAACCACCTCGCTCTATGTCACCGAGGGAAATTACGTCATGCTTGGCATTGATTTACCGCCTCAGGAGAACAGCGGTAACCATTACCTGCAGCAGATGAGCGATGAAACCGTGCTGCAATTGAATTCGCTGCGGGACAACAAGATGCCTATCCCCGATTGGGCAATGAAGAACGCCGTTAAACGTCAGGCTTTCAGCCTTTACGGCAGTCCCAATGTGTTTTTTGAATACGCCCCCCACATCACCCTGATGGCCAAGCCGTTTAACAATGCCACCGAAGCGGCGGCTTTTCACGAGGAAATGAACGCTTTAATTCAAGAATACCGGCAATTGAAACCCCTGCAATTCAAGGTATCCGCGATTGGCATTGGCTATGCGGATGCATTGGGGCAAATCACGCAGCCGTTTGCACATTTCAAACTGTCACTGCGTACAAAAGAAAAGCCTAGGGTTTAAGCCGCTTGGAGGGGGTCTTACTGTAACGGGTCAACTCCTTGTCAAAATTTTTTACCTGCGCCTTTTGCCGGCTTTGTTCCTGTTCCATGAGGCTTTGCAGACGCAGCAGTTCATTTTTAACCCCGGAAGTTTCGGTTTTAACCTGCTGAATTTCTTCCCTCAGATGAAGGGCCTCTTTATTGCGTGTAACAAATTCCTGCCTTAATGCTTCCAGCAGATTGGCTTCAATTTTAAGTTGCTGCTTGAGCTGTTGATTTTCACTGCGCAGCTTTTTTATTTCTTTTTGCAGGCCGCTGGCTTTTTCCGACGCCTCACCCAGGGCTTTTTTCTTGGCCGCCAGACGTTCTTTCACCAGTTTCAACGAGCGCTCCGAGGATTTCAGGGTGAATTCAATTGCTAACTGGGATGCGGCGTTAACAACCGTCAACGCCTGACGCTCAATGTCAGTCTGGTTTTTTCGCAGAAACACCGTTTGCCGGCAGGCATCGGCCACACCCACCGCGGCATCGCGAAGACGGGTGGTCACCGTTTGAATTTGTTTGCCGCTTTTTAAATGGGAATAATATTTATTGTCTTTTCTTAACACAGCAAGCGGCGTCAGCGCCATGCCCACGGCCTTTAAAAAATAAATGATCAGCACAGTGACCGCCTTGGTTAACTTGGACATCTCCTCTGCTTTTTTGGGTGAGGCGTGAAATGAATTAAGGTAAGCAGTCAACTGCTCCTGAAAAAGTAACTGGTGAATGCCTGCCGCCATGATGTCATTCGGTTTGGGGCTTTTTTTATTCAGACTGGCTGTTGCAATAAAATGCTGAAGTTCATTCAGGCATCGCGACTTACGCTCAGCCGTTGTCCCTGTGAAGGAAGGCACCAGTATGTTGTGTAAGACAGCCCAGTCCTCCTCCTCAAAAGCAACCCACCCCTCTTTACCGCTGCGGATGAATTTGGCAAGGCATCCCATACTCTCCGGGGAGCCACTGTCAAAACACAGGGAAACGGTACGTAAGATGTTTTGCAGCCATTGCTCAACCAAGGCCTGAGTGGCCTTGCTTTCATGGCGGGCGATGAGAGCCAGGAGCAAAAGCACTTCATTCATGAGATTTAACAGGCTTTTCCTGTTAAACCATCCCTCATTCGACAGCGTGGTTGATTTTATTCGTGCTGTTGAAAGCATAATGTCGGCTAATTTTTATAGGAACACTTTGAATTATAGCAAAAATTGGATTTTGACAAGGCAGCGTTGAGAAAAACCGCCGGCTTATCCTGCCTTTAACGGATTGATCTGATAAAAACGCGGGCAGACCTTAGAGGCAACTTTCTCGCTTTTTACACCGTAATAATGGCCCTCATCCAGACGACGGCAGACCGTCGCGGGGCTTAAGGAATTCAGGCAGGAAGCCAGCGTTGACGAGGCGCATTGGGGAAAAATCGCATCCGGACCTTTAAGCGCCGCATAACGATCATTGTTCCAGGCTGTAAAGGAGCGGGTATAGAACGTCGTAAAATCGGCAAGGATGCCCTGTTCGTCAAGCTTAAACAGCTTCATTCCCGAGTAATTATGGTGATCGCGGCTGATGGAGGGCGTGGAGTAGGCATACACCATGGCGTTGGACAGCCGGATTTGCCGGATTTCATCCATGTGGGTATGGGATGTCAGCAGGGTTATTTGACCATAATGGGGCTGAGCGTCCTCCAGCAGACGGAGAAACGCCTGTTGGTACGCGTCATGCCACATCGGCTCGCCCTTGGGATTGTTGCCTGGCGGAACATGCATGGCGATCAGCAATTGCCTGGCTTTGTACGTGGATAACTGTTTTTTCAACCACCGCAATTGCCTGTTCGCCGCATCCTGTTGATGCGGGTAGGATGGCAGGAAAAAAGGGGTGTGGCTGAACAGGGTTGAGTTTAATGCAATGAGGATAATGGACTTATCACCCGGAATGACATAACTGGCATAATAGCCATCACGGCCCATGCCGCTGTCATTCAGCACCAGGCCGTCACAATAAGCGCAGGCTCCCTCCCAGTCAGCCGCCAAATCGAGCGGCGTTTTTTCTGCTGCATTAAAAGGTTGGTAATTGCCTTTCAGGGCGTCATTGTTCCCGGGAACATAAAACAGGGGCCGCTTACCCTTATCAGCCTCATACAGGGCGTGGAATACTGCCTGTTCATAGTCTGCCTTAACCGGCACCTGCCCGAATAAATGGGTGGGAAGGTCGCCCAGCGTGATAATAAAATCGGCCTTTCGCGACAATTGTGCGTATTTTTTCATGGCCAGCTTCAGCAGGGAGGGGCTGGTATCATGGCCGTCGCCATCCGTATTGCCGGCGCCGTAATGAATATCGGAGATGGTTAAAAAGCGAATGGCTGCCTGGCCGGAAAACGAGGCCAGCAACACAAGAATAAACAGCATAACACGAATCATGATAAGCCTTGGTCAAGCGCCTGTTAATCAGGCGCTTTCGAGTCTTTAACTGGTGGCTTCACGGATAGTCCAAACCCGTTGAGCGGTGAGCGGCGCTTCGTCTATCCACATCACCAGCGGCTTACCGGTTAAACCGGGCTTGTTTTTAGACGCCAGCGCCACGGCAAAGGGGTATTTTTTGCGAAGACCCTGCAGAGCATTCATGACCCGATTGGCATCGGACTGATTATCCTTCAGTACCAGTTCATTGCCACGGTACAGGATGGTCACCGCCTGCCCTCGAAGGGCTTGCTTAACCACGGTTTCCAGACGGCGCCACTTTGCCTGTCGGCTGCGCTGCAGTTCAGTCTGGGTTGGGTTTTGCTGATACTTGATTCGCGGGTGTTTGGAAAAGACCTTGGCCCAGGAATTATTGCTTGGCTTTTGCTGCAGGAAATACGTGCACAGGGCATCGACCACATAACGGTAACGGCCAGACACGGAAGGCTTGGTTCCCGGCAGACGATTAATGTAGATAGCAAAGGCTAAGGTGTGCGCATTGGCAGTGTAAAGGTAGCCGGACAAACTAATGACGCCCGTCATGGTGCCTGTTTTAGCGCGCACCAGATCCTGTTGATCAGGCCGCTTAAAGCGGCGCTGCAAGGTACCATCACGCCCCGAGATTGGCAAGGCGGCGATGTATTCGTACGAGAGCGGGAAACGCTCGTATAAAAATTTAAGCAGGCTTACGGTTTGATTCGGCGTTAACAAATCGTGCCGGGACAAGCCGGAACCGTCAGTCAGGATGGCATTCTGCAGCGGGATACCGGTTTGTTGCTGCAGGAATTTTTTAATGATGCTTTGCGCATCGGCCCAATTAACCGGCGTGCCCTGTAATTTCGCGGCAGCATGCAGGAACAGGCTGTCGGCATAGAGGTTATCGGAGGGCTTTAAGGTATCGGCCATGAGCTGAGCAATGGGCTTGGACGTGTCGGTGGCCAGCAACAAGGAACCGGCGGGTGCCCTGCCCAGGGTGACATTGCCTTCATGAACGATGTTGAGTTGATTCAGTTGCTGTTTGATCAACCCCTGGGCGTAAATCAGCGGGTTCTGGATGGCCATCTTCTGCTGTACCGCCCATTGGCCCACGCCGACACAGCCGCGCACCGTCAGTTGATTTTGCTTGTTCATGGAAAAATCCACGCCGCAACGGGAGGCTTTGTCTTTGGTGGTAACCTGATTATTAATGACAATACCGCCCTTGTCGCCTTCCACTTCAACAATGGCCGGCGCCCCGGGTTTATCGCCGGGATTGACTGTCACGATCATGCGGTTGGCATCAATCACTACGGGCGCCAGCGGCGCACCATAACTGTAAACCAGATCCTGCACCATCCAGCCTGGCGGGTAAGGGTTCACATTGGCATGGCTGCTGTCAATGACCACATTGCCGACGATGCGGTCGATGTGCCATGTTTTTAAGGAGGCCAACAGGCTGGCCAAGCGCTCGCGGCTGAAGGACGGATCACCGGGTAAATGCAGGTACAGCGTGCCGTTCAGTACGCCATTCTGCAAGGTGCCAATCCCTGCACTGAGTTGATTTTTAAACCGGTAATCCGGTCCTAAAACCATCAGCGCCGCGGCATCCGAAAACAGTTTCATGTTGCTGGCGGGAATGAAAGAACGTGCCTGATTGCGGCGATAAATCGTCGTGCCGCTGGTTAAGTCCACCACTTCGACACCGATGTTCATGGCGGGATCGACCTGATTGATAATTTTGTCCGCGCCGCTTTGAAAACTGGCATGCAGGCTGGTTGTAAACAACGCGCCCACAATCAAACCTGATAAGGTCCTTTTCATCAATTTCGCTTCCTTAAAGTAGGTGATTGAAATAACATCTGTCTGACACTCTGATTAGCCAAGACACCGACACGTCAGTGCAAAAGTGCTAATCATAACGCAAGCCCATGCGCTCAAGAAGCCCTGCCAGGGTATCATTATCAAAAAATTTTATCTGCAGCCATCCCCCGCTGCCGTCATCGTTTACAATTTGAACAGGCGCTCCGACTTGTTCCGCCAGCTGACTCTGCAGACGCTCAATATCCCGATCGCGCCGCCGATCGGTTAATGGGGCCGGGGCGGCTTTCGCCTGGCGCACTTTTTCTTCCAGTTGGCGCACAGACCATTGCCCGTCAATGATTTCATCAGCCCAGCGCATCTGCTCAAAAGGCGTCATGCCTACCAGGTTGCGCGCATGCCCCAGGGATAGCGCGCCACTGCAGATTTTATCCTGCACGGATTGAGTGAGCGTCAGTAAACGCAGAATATTGGCAATGTGACTTCGCGATTTGCCCACCAGCACGGCAATTTCATCCTGCTGGAAGTGAAATTCATCACAGAGACGACGATAGCCTGTCGCTTCTTCAATCAAATTCAGTTCCTGACGCTGAATGTTTTCAACCAGCGTTAACGCCGCGGCCTGTTGATCGGTGTACTGACCAATCAGGCAGGGAATGTCGCTTAATCCAGCCAGTTTCGCCGCGCGCCAGCGGCGTTCACCGGCAATGATTTCATAGCGTCCCGCCGCAATGGATCTGACCACCAGCGGTTCAATCAGACCCTGGGAAGTAATGGATTGGGCCAACTCCCGAAGCGCCGTCTCTTCAAAATGGATTCGCGGTTGATAGCGCCCCGGCTGCAGGGAATCTAAAGGCAATAACTGATACTGGGCAGGTGTTTGCATTATCCAAATCGGACTGGAAGACAAGTGCGAAAAATTGTTTCACAAGTGCCGCCCGTTTGGCAAATCAAAATGCTTAGGCTGCCCCGTCAGGAACAATCGGTTTTGGAGCAGGATCATAAAGATACCAGCCAATATGAAAAAGAACATGACCGGCGATGGCTGCGAGAAGCCCGTATTGCCAGAACAACCAGCCAAATAAAGCGGTCTGCCAGAGATTTAACAGCACCATGGCATATGCAAAACGACGGCTGGGTGTGCACCCTGCCGCGATGTAGGCGGGTAAATGCCCCAGACTGAGCAACAAGCCGCTGCTTAACATGGCAAAGCCAATAACGCCTGCCGAAATTCGCCCGGTAAACAGGGCGCCGAAATAGGCAATGACATTCATCAGCCCAAAACGGCCAATGATTTCTTCCACGACGCCGCCATACAGAATACAGCCGTCAAGCCGCAAGGCCGCACGCACGGTGTATAAAACCGTCAGGCTTTTGTCATCGAGAATACTGACAACAACGCCGTAATAGAGGAAAAAGAAGACCAACAGCCCGCCAAGAACACTTAGAAATACCGGCAACAGCATCTCCTGCAACAAGCCCGCCACCGGTTGATTGTGAAGCAAACCCTGCAGGATGGGTTCGTTTAACCCTGTTTTAAGCGATAAAATCGTACCGGCAAAACTCATCAGGATGACCATCATCAAGGTTTGCAGCATCGCAAAGCGGCTGATTTTTTTCCTTAACTCCTCGCTGTTTTTCGGCAACAGCAGATGAATCAGGCGGGGAATGGCGATGACAATGCCCGGTAAAGACAAACCGGTGAGGATGATAATCAGCGGCCAGTTAATCAGCATTTCGTTTATCCTTTGCGTAACACACTGTAGAAAAAACCATCCCGGTTTCCGTCCCCGGGCATGATTTGCCAGCCATGACCGGTAAAAAGTCCCCAGGGTTGTTCACCCGTTAAGACGTCACAATCGGAATACTGTGCTGCAAAGGCTGCAATCTGCTGTTCATTTTCAACTGGAAGAATGGAGCAGGTGGCATAAACCAGCACCCCCTGCGGTGCCAGCAGGGGCCAGAGTGCTTGCAGCAAGGCCTTTTGCAGGGCGGCCACCTCGCGGATGTCCTTTTCGCTGCGCAAAAGCTTGATGTCCGGGTGCCGGCGGATAACGCCCAGGGCGGAACAGGGGGCATCCAGTAAAATGCGATCAAAGCACTCGCCATCCCACCACGACGAAGGATCCAGGCCGTTGCCCTGGAGCACAGTCGCTTTCAGGTGCAGGCGTGACAGATTCTCGTTCACGCGCGTCAGCCGTTTTTCATCCACATCCAGCGCGACACAGGCTTTAAGCCGGGTTTCAGTTTCCAGAATATGGCAAGTCTTGCCGCCGGGCGCACAGCAGGCGTCAAGCACGCGCAGTCCGGATTGTAAATCAAGCAGGGTCACGGCCAGTTGCGCCGACTCGTCCTGCACAGAGACATCCCCCTCTGCAAAGCCGGGCAAGTCCCAAACATCACAGGCCTGCTCCAATGCGATGCCTTGCGCTGCCTGCGAGTGGGCGTGCGCTGCGATGCCGTTATCCTGTAGCCGCTTTAAGTAGTCTTCGCGGGAGGAGCGAAGTTGATTGACGCGCAGACTCATCGGCGGATGCTGATCATTGGCCTTCACTATCGCCTGCCAGTGTTGCGGCCAATCCTGTTGCAAGCGTTTAACCAACCAATCGGGGTGACCCGACAGGTACTCGGGCCGGGTGTGTACCTTTGCCAATAAATCGTCCTTTTCACGGCAGAAATTTCGGAGGACCGCATTGACTAACCCCTTAGCCCAGGCTTGTTTCACCAAGGTAAGCAACGCCACCGTTTCCTTGACTGTTGCATAGATAGGTTTGTTCAGATACATCAACTGGTAAAGCCCCATCAACACCACAATCCAGACCTCCAGCGGTTTGGGACGCTTTTTCAGCAGGCTATCGCCCAGGCACTGTAACCGAAAATAATGGCGACAGACGCCATAGGCAATTTCTTTAGCCAGTGGAGAGGCATTGGACAGGCTGTAGGATAGGGGGGTGTTTTCCTTAAACACAGCCATCAGGGCGTCTAAGGCCTGCAGGCGATCATTTTTACTCATTGAAGGACCTGATTAATCAATTGTCCGGCGCGGCCGGCATTCAGCCAATCGGCAACACGCATGGCTTTGCCGCCGGGAAACTGCAGAATTTCAATGCACAGCGCCCCTTCGCCCGTTGCTACCCGCAGGCCGTGCTTGTCGATGCTTAACACCGTGCCCGGGGCTTTACCGTGGGAATCGGGCTCACTACGGGCCTGATAAATCCGCAGGTTTTCCTCACCCATTCGGGTATACGCCACAGGCCAGGGATTATAGGCGCGGATTTGCCTGTCAATGACGTCAGCCGTCTGATGCCAGTCAATGCGGGCATCGTCTTTGTCAATTTTCGATGCGTAGGTGGCGAGCGCATGGTTTTGCACAACCGGTTTGGCGCGTCCTTCAGCCAACGCATCAATGGCTTCAAGCAGGGCTTTTGGCGCTAGTTGCGCCAGTTTATCGTGCAGACTGGCTGCCGTTTCCCTTGCCGTCAATTCACAGGCAGTTTCAACCAGACTGTCACCGGTATCCAGGCCAACGTCCATCTGCATGATGGTCACGCCGGATTGCTTGTCCCCATGCAGGATGGCCTGTTGAATGGGCGAAGCGCCTCGCCAGCGGGGCAACAGCGACGCATGCACATTGATGCAGCCCAAACGGGGGATGGTTAACACGTTCCTCGGCAGGATGAGGCCGTAAGCGATCACGACCATTAAGTCCGGTTTTAAGGCGGCCAGTTCGTCTACCGCTTCGGGGGTTTTAAAATTGAGTGGTTGATAAACCGGCAGGCCGTGATCGACAGCCCAGCGCTTGACAGCGGAAGGCTGCAGGTGGCGGCCGCGTCCCGCCGGCCTGTCCGGTTGGGTGTAAACGGCGGTGAGACGGTGCACCGAACCAGCCAGCGCCTCCAGACAGGGCAAACCAAACTCAGGTGTGCCTGCAAAAACAATCGACAGCGACGTCATTATTTGCGCGCCATCTGACGCTTGAATTTTTCAAGCTTGCGCCTTGCCATGCTGCGTTTGAGCGGCGACAGTAAATCCACATAGAGTTTGCCGTTTAAATGGTCAATCTCGTGCTGGAAACACTCGCCGAGCAAACCGTCAGCAGTCATTTCATACGCCTTGCCGTTTCTGTCCAGTGCCCGAATGGTGACCTTGTCGGCGCGCACCACCGTGTCGTATACCCCAGGCACAGACAGGCAGCCTTCCTGGTATTCTTTTTGCCCTTCGGAAGCGATAATTTCGGGATTGATGAGGACGAGCTGCTGTTTTTTGTCGCCAATCACATCAATAACCGACAAACGGAGGCTCACGCCGATTTGCGGAGCGGCAAGGCCTACGCCATTGACACTGTACATGGTCTCAAACATGTCATCGATGAGCGTTTGCAATGCGTCGTCGAACTGTTCAACCGGTTTGGCGACCTGGCGCAACACCGCATCAGGCAGGTAAATAATCTTGCGAATAGCCATAAGACATCTGTTTTAAAAGGTGAATTGCGTGGTATTATCGCTAATACCCTGTGCAGCTGCAAGATGCCAACAATTGGACCAAGGACTGATCAATGCGATACTTGCTGATTCTTTTATGCTTTTTTCTCTCATTTGACCTGCAAGCCTTCTCTTCAGCACCGCACGTGACATCCCTTCGCTCCGATTACCCCAGACGGTACGTTGTTCAGCCCGGCGATACATTGTGGTCAATTGCCACCAAGTATTTAAACCGTCCCTGGGAATGGAAAGCCCTATGGCATGCCAATCCGACCATTAAAAACCCGAACCGGCTTTATCCCGGTGCCGTTCTGGAACTCCGTTTTTACCAACGTCACCCCTACCTGAAAGTCTTATCCAACGGCACGATTAAACTGTCGCCGCATATGCGGCCCATGCCCAGTGACGCAGCGATTCCTCCCATCCCGCTCATGGACATCAAACCCTTCCTGAATGCGTCCCTGGTCATGGACAAGAACCTGCTGGCCCAGGCGCCCTACATCGTGGCTTTTACCGGCGAACACATGCTGGGCGGTCAGGGGGATGAAGTCTATGTGAAAAAACTGCATCCTTCACGTAAAATGCCAAGAGGTGCGACGATTTCCTATGCCGTGTACCGACCCGAGTGCCCCTACCTTGAGCCAGTGACCCATCGGCAATTAGGTTATAAAGCGACTTTAGTTGGCTATGGCGAATTGGTACGGGGCGGTGAGCCGGCCACCATCCTTTTGACGGAAATTACCGAGGGCGTCAAAATAAGAGACCGGGTCATGCTCAATGATTTCCCGGAATTCAAACTGAACTTTCTACCCAAAACGCCGAGCTATCCCATACGGGGCTCCATCATTGATTTACCCGGCGGCTTGCCCAGCGGTTCCACTCAGGGCGCTGTGGGGCTGGTGGCCGTTATCGACCGCGGAGATGACGCGGGGCTTGAATCAGGCGACGTGCTGGCGATTTACTCCGAGCAGCGCTTAATCCGCGATCCGCTCAATCGTCAGGAGGAAATCCTTCTGCCCCGCGAACGGGTGGGAGAAATGATGATTTTCAGAGTCTTTAGCAAAACCAGTTTTGCCTTGGTCGTGCGTTCAACCCGAGCCGTTCATTTGATGGATAAAGTTACCAATCCATGATCAACAAGCCTTACCTCCTCGCCTTAAACCGCATCCCTGCCATCGGCCCACGCACTGTCATGAAATTACTGCGACAATGGCCGGTATTGGCGGATCTGTTCAACACGCCTTATGCGGCCCTGCTTGACGCCGGTTTGCCGCCTAAAATGGCGCGGGCCATTGAGCGGTTTGAGCACAGAACCATCGACGCAGATACCGCCTGGCAGCAGTCTTCGCCCCACCACCATGTGTTGACCTGGGAGGATGACGCCTACCCGGCCCTGCTTCGCGAAATCCATGATCCGCCGGTGGTCCTCTATGCGATGGGGGACTTAGCCGCACTCAAGCAGCCCTGCATTGCCATGGTTGGAACCCGCAAGCCTTCCGTCAGCGGCAGTGAGACTGCCGAACACTTTGCCTTTGAATTGGCAAGCCGGCAAATCACCGTTGTCAGCGGGCTGGCATTGGGCATCGACGCCCGGGCACATGCCGGTTGCGTGGCTGCGGGAGGAAAAACCATTGCCGTCATGGGGACAGGCATTGATCGCGTCTATCCGCGCCAACACCAGCAACTGGCTGATAAATTAAGTAAAAACGGCTTGTTGCTGAGTGAGTTTCCGCTAAATAGTCCATCCAGTGCTGGACATTTTCCACGCAGAAATCGTATAATAAGTGGCTTATCCTTGGCCACCTTGGTTGTAGAAGCGGCACTTCGCAGCGGTTCGTTGATCACTGCGCGCCTGGCACTGGAGCAAAATCGGGAGGTGATGGCTGTACCTGGCTCAATCCATAACCCGCAATCCAGGGGGTGTCATTTTCTTTTACAGCAGGGCGCTAAGCTGGTTACCTCGACGGAGGACATCCTGGAAGAGTTAAAATTAACCATTCCGGATAAAAAAGCAAATCAATCCAGGTCATCCCTTGCAACCAACAATAAAAACCTAGTAAAGTGCATTGGCTTTGAGACGACGACGGTCGATCAGATCGTCGACCGCAGCGGCTTAAACGTTGAGGACGTTGTCTCTGACCTGGCCATATTGGAATTAGAGGGCATTGTCAAATCAGTACCCGGCGGTTACATGAGGTGTGCATATGAAAGATAGCTTGTTTGAGATGTTGATGAATTTCTTTGAGAAAAGTTTGTCTCAGTTAAAGGAAAACAAATCTCAGCAAAACGCAGAGACAGCCCAGCCAGACGGGGAAAATGGTCTTGATTCTACCAACCCTGAGAAAAGTACGCTCGTGGTCAGGCCAGCCAACATGACTGCCACGCGGGTGTTTACCGTTGATGAACAAATGAAACTGACCAAAGCCAGCCATCAGTTTATCGTGCGCATGATGCTTTGGGGCGTTATCGCGACTGAGACCATGGAGCAAATCATTAATCAACTGCTTTTTTCCGAATCCCGCTTTGTCACGTTGCAGGAGACGAAATGGACTATTCGCAATACTTTGGCAGAGCATCTTGATTCCGCACAACTTGCTTTTCTTGATCTTGTGCTCTATCAAAAAGAAGATGAACTACCCTTACATTGATAACACAAAAAAGTTAAGGCCAACTTTCTATGAACAAACATTTGGTTATCGTGGAGTCTCCCGCGAAGGCTAAAACTATTCAAAAATACCTGGGCAAAGACTACGATGTCCTGGCCTCCTATGGCCACGTCAGGGATTTGCCGCCGCGCAAGGGATCGGTCAATCCCGATAACCACTTCACCATGACCTACACTCCCATTGAAAAAAACGCGCGACACATCGAATCCATCGCCAAAGCGCTTAAAAATTCAGACTCACTCCTTCTGGCAACCGACCCTGACCGCGAAGGCGAAGCCATTTCCTGGCACGTTTACGAATTAATGAAAGAACGTAATCTGTTAAAAAACAAAGAAGTTCACCGTATTTTTTTCAATGAGATTACCAAATCGGCCATTCAGGAAGCCATTAATAATCCCCGCTCCATTTCCATGGATTTGGTGAATGCGCAGCAGGCACGCCGGGCGCTGGACTATCTGGTGGGTTTTAATCTTTCCCCGCTGTTATGGAAAAAAATCAGACGCGGCCTTTCCGCAGGCCGTGTGCAAAGTCCGGCTTTGCGCCTGATTGTGGAGCGCGAAGAAGAAATCGAACGCTTTATCGCCCAGGAATACTGGCGAATTATTGCCCACTGCCAGCATGAAAAAGCCGCGTTTGAAGCCCGCCTCACCCACTCTCAGAGTGAAAAGCTGCACCAGTTCAGCATCACCCAGGGTGACGAGGCCCACCGTCTGCGCGACACGTTATTGCAGCAGGCCCAGGGGGTTCTGGTTGTTGATAACATCGAAAAGAAACAGCGCAAACGCAAACCCGCCGCCCCCTTCATTACCTCCACCCTGCAACAGGAAGCGGCTCGCAAACTGGGCTTTACGGCGCGAAAAACCATGATGATCGCCCAACAGTTATACGAGGGGATTGATATTGGTTCAGGGACCGTCGGTCTTATTTCGTATATGCGTACCGACTCGGTCAATCTTTCCAACGAAGCGTTGGACGACATCCGGGAATTCATTATTAACCGCTACGGCAATGACAATTACCCCGGAAGCCCGCGTCTTTACAAAACCAAATCCAAAAATGCTCAGGAAGCGCATGAAGCCATTCGCCCCACGTCCATTAAACGGACGCCTGAAATGGTGCAGGAATCACTGTCCACCGATCAATTCAAGCTCTACAGCCTGATCTGGAAACGTACCGTCGCCTGTCAGATGGCCGATGCCGTTTTAGATACGGTCGCGATTGATTTCACCTGTGGTCAGGGCAACATCTTCCGTGCCAATGGCGCCACCATTACGTTTCCCGGTTTTCTTACCGTGTATGAAGAAGGGCAGGATGATCTGGCGGAAGACGAGCAACATGGCATTTTATTGCCCAATCTTAAACTCGGTGAAAAGGTGATGCTTCAGGATATCCAGGCTAGTCAGCACTTTACCGAACCACCGCCTCGCTATTCGGAAGCCTCGCTGGTTAAAGCCCTGGAAGAATACGACATTGGCCGTCCATCGACTTATGCCACCATTATTCATACCCTGCAGCAGCGCGAATACGTGATTGTCGATAAAAAACGCTTTGTCCCAACGGACGTGGGACGTATTGTTAACCGTTTTCTCACGGGCCATTTTACCCGCTACGTGGATTACAAGTTCACCGCCGAACTGGAAGACACGCTGGATGCCGTGTCGCGCGGCGAGCGGGAATGGGTGCCCGTGCTGGAAGAATTCTGGAAGCCGTTTATTCACCAGGTCCATCAAACCGATGAACAAGTGCAACGCAAAGACGTGACCACCGAGACCCTGGATGAACAATGCCCCAAATGCAGTAAACCCTTAGCCATTCGTCTGGGTAAACGCGGGCGTTTCATTGGTTGTACCGGGTATCCAGAATGCGATTACACCCAGGATTTAGGCCATGCTGAAGGGGAAAAAGCCGAACCGGATGTCGTGGAGGGTCGAAGCTGTCCCGAGTGTCAGGGAGCTTTGCACATTAAAACCGGACGCTACGGCCGCTTCATTGGCTGCAGTAATTACCCCGATTGTAAATTCATTGAACCGCTGGAAAAACCAGCCGATACCGGTGTGGAATGCCCCAAATGCCATGAGGCCACCCTTTTGAAACGGAAGTCGCGCAAAGGCAAAATTTTCTATTCCTGCGGCAACTACCCCAAATGCGACTATGCCTTGTGGAATGAGCCGGTGGCAACACCCTGTCCTCAATGCGCCTGGCCCTTGTTGACGGTCAAGGAAACCAAACGCTCAGGCAAACAAATCCTTTGCCCCCGCGAAGGCTGCGGCTACAGCGCCGACGCGGAAGAGTAACCGCTTAATAAGGGAAGTGACTCCCTTTGTTTTTTCTAATCGCATTCTCGAATGAGAAATCAAGTTCCGGCGCAGGGTTTTCTAAAGCCTGCGTCAAGGTAATGAATTGATAGCCGTTTTTCCGGTACATGGCAATGATATCGCCCAGCACATAACTGTTCAGTACATTGGCATGCAACAACAGAATTTGCCTGGCATTCTTGTTTTTGGCCTTCTTTTCTGCGCGCAGCGTGCGGTTCCAGATGTAGGCTAAGTAACGGGGTTTGAGTTTTTGAATGTAGGCTTCCCTTGAACGATAGGGCACGCGATAAACCATCTCGTTAAAGCGGAAATCATCGCTGTCAATGGTCACCGGCGCGATGACATAATGCTGTTCAGCCAAGTATTGATGGACCTTTTCCCGCGTTTGGTTAGCCCCTTCGGCCAGGTAGGGGTAACGGAAATACTTCGGCTCCGTCATCAGCGGGTTAAGGATTTTATCGGCTTTTTCGATGTCGGCAATGTAACGGTCCGCGCCAATCTGATTTAAGCTGCGGTGCGAATAGGTGTGATTGCCCAACTCAAAACCGGCCTGACGGAATTGCTCAAGAAAAGCCCATTGCCCTTTTTCGATGGCGCCGGCAATCACAAACCCGGTGGCAGGCACTTTATTATCCACAAGGGCTTGAACAATTTTACTGAAACGCTCCGTGGCACGCTGTTGATTGCCTGGGGTATCCATTCGCGAGGCCACCAGCGGCAAATCATCGATGGTAATGGCAATTTCCTTTTCAGCAAAAACCAGGCTGGATGCCAGACACAACACAATGAATAACGTACGCATAATAATCCTTTATTCAGCATTCGTTTGATCAGTTTAACAGATGATAGAAGAATTTCGAGGGGGATCAATCACTTATGTCAACCGTCTTTTTCTCCCTTTGTAAACAAAATGAGCTATAATCCATCATTTTTTCACCGGACACTTCTGAGTTCCCCTCATGCCAACAGACCATTCGCCAACCCATGCCCGTGATTTGCAACGATTCAATCAATTAAAAGCCTTGATCATTAAACGGCGAGCCTTTGAAGCAGCCCATCCTTACCCGCCTTATTGCCTCTACAAAACCGATTTCAATTTTACCGATGTGCACGGTAACTCGTTATTGCATTATGCCGCTGCATTGGGAGACATGGATAAACTAAGGGAATGCCTAAAAAACAACATCGACATCGATAGAAAAAACAACCTCTCCCAACAAGCCATACATCTGGCTCTGGAAAACGGTCACTTGGCCGTAGCACAGAAGCTGTTCATGGAGAATGCGGATTGCAGCGATGTCCATTTAAGCCAATGCCAGAGAAATCCTGAACAGACGGCCTGGTTTAAAGAAGCGATCGAGCAGTGGTTAAAAGCCGCATTCCCTTCGGCCAAAAATTACCGCACGCCCCGCTGCACGGGTCAATTTTTCAAGCAAAAGGGCGAAATCCACCCTGTCTCACTAAGACGCGTCGCAGAAACGGGCAATACCTCTTTTCTGAAATCTGCCATAAGGCAACACGCCTTACCACCCGACGTCGTTAATCACTTACTGGTCGTTGCGGCAGCCAATGGCCAATTGCACACCGTGAAATACCTGCTTGAAGAGGCGCGGGCAATCAGCGCACCGGGTGGAACAACGGCATTGATTGAGGCAGTAAAAAACGGCCATGGCCCTGTTGTTGATTATTTATTAAGTCAGAACGTGGCCATTAATCAACAGGACAGCTTAAAAAACACAGCCTTAAGCTATGCCATCACCCGTCACGACAAAGGCACAGCGAAGCGATTGCTGGCGCTTGGCGCAACCTGCCAGCACGAGAACTTAATCGGGAATAGCCTTCTTCACCTTGCCGTGAAAAGCGGCTGTCCCTTTTTAAGCGACCTGCTTGGCTTGCCGGGCTTTGCGGATCGGCGTCATCACAGGAACATGTACGGTTTTACTCCTTTTGATCTTGCCGTTCAACATCAGCGGGATGAATGGCTGCCCTTGCTGGCGGAAGGACAGGATTTAACAGCGATTAAACAAAGCGCGGCTTACGGCCACCCCCCAGTCCCTATCCATCAGGCAGCTGTATTGGATAACATGCTTTACCGTCTGAAGCTCAACTACCGTGATACCCGTTATTTTGATCACGATGGCCACTGTCACGGGTTTTCCTTTCTCCATTCCCTTTATGCCGACCGCGAGGATTATTATTTTGCCACCTTACGCTTGATGAGTCATTGGAATGGCAGCGAGGACGATTTATTCAAGCCGTTGAATCCGGCACTGCCCCAGGCCGCCTGGTATAAAAACCTGGATGAGTTGTTTGAACAATGGACGAATGATCTCCTTTGGTTCCAACACACCCAACTGCGAACGATTGATTCGTTGCGGCAAACGGATCGCCAGAACCAATTTGACCTGATTAAGGGGAGTTCGCAGGAAAACAGCCAGTATCTTCCCCTTTATGTGGAACCTGAACACAACCGTGATGAACAGGGAAAACCCGTTAATTATGCGCGCGGCGAGGCAGAGCTTCTGGAAATTCTGTCCTACATGACGCGTATGCCCTCCGGCATTCATTTTGAATTCATCGGCGGCGGGCATACCACGTCCGCTTATAATAAAAAGCCCCATTCGCTGGCTTATTACGACAGCAATTTTACGTTTAAATTACAGGGGAATACCCACGCCCAGGCGGTCATCCGAAAGCGATTGGACTGGGTAGAAGGCGCAGGTACTCAGGCAAGGTATTTAATCACCGCCTTCTGTTTTCAGAAAGACGTTAATGAACTTAAGCTGTCGACGTTTACTGTTTTTGATGAGCAGGAATTTCCCAAAAGCGCGGCTGAGGCGATGCAGTTTCAGCAACACTCAGCCAATCAGTTTACCCCCTTGCACATTGCCGTCATGACGCGCAGTTTACCTGCCATCAAACGGCTGCTCTGCGATGGCTTTTGCGACATTCACGCCCGGGATCGCTCAGGCCGCTCAGCCCTAAAAATGGCCCTAGACAGCCATTTTTATGATGCCCTGGGTTTGTTTTTAACCTCACCGGACATCCCTCTTGATGAGTTAAGCGGTTTTATTCGTCAAGCCTATCGAACTAACGAAAAGGACATTCTTCAAGCGGCACTTGCCCATCCAAAGGCCCGGCAGTTAATCGGTTTGTTGCTGGAGGCTATTCAGAAAGAAGACCTGCCCTTAATCCAACGTCTTCTGTCTCAAGCGAAAATAGATGTCAATCAGAGCGTTTCTGACACCCTGCCCCTCATTGAAGCCTTACAAACCGGCCATGAAGGCATCATACAGACGTTTTTCAATCATGGCGCTTCGCTGTTTATAACCTGCGGCTATGCGAAAACGCCGTTGAAAACGGCTTTTCTCAGCCATTCCCGTTGCATGGACGTGGTGATTGCCCGCTTAAACGGCAACCTCCACCGCCTTGATGCAACGGGCATGGCGGCCATTCATCATGCGGCGGAGCAGGCCAATGCCCTGGCCTTGCGGAAATTAATCAGTGCAGGGGCGGATGTGCGGCAGGTCACGGCAGGCGGTAAAAGCGTTTTTCAACTGCTTGGCGATTCGTCCTGGGGGATTCATGATCAACGGGAATGTTACCGCTTACTTATCGGTCAGTATCAGTTTGACTTATCAACGGAGTCTGATCGTCAAATCCTGCAACAGCTGTTAGTAAAACTGGCTCTGTCTTACGATGAACACGTGTATCAACTGCTTCTGCGCCAATGCAGGCCGGAAATCATCGATGGCCTTCGCATTCATGGCCAACCGTTTTTGCATTACTTAATTCGCAACCGCTGCCTTGCACCCTTAGCTTCCCTGCTTGCACATGGCGTTCAGGTGGACCCTCTCTCCGAGGACGGCAATACGCCATTGATGGCGCTGATTCAAGCCACCACCTTACCCAATCGACACAAGATCATTGCGATGTTCATTGACTTTGGCGCCGAGGTCACCCTCAAAAACAATCAGGGTAAATGCGCGCTTTTGCTCATGCAGCAAAGCACGGATGACCACATCAGGCAAATTGCAGAGGATGCCCGTTCAGAATCCCCATTGCGTATGGGTTAATGGCTATTGACGGCTGGCATCAATGCTTTTCACCCGACCGTTTTCAAACGTCAGTTCGTAGACAAACTCGTTGGGGGAGTTCTGGTATGTCCATACCTCAATTTGCCGGATGCTTTCACCCACCGGGTTACCCCAGGCATCCAGCAGCAATTGCCGATCTTCACGGATTTCTTTGGCCAAGGGCTCACCGCATTTTTTAAGGACCGCAAATTTGGTGTCTCCTTCATACACCAGGGATTGTTGGCAACGCATGGCCTGCGCAGCCATTGGGCTTAACGCCATTAACAGGCCAGCCAGCAGCATCAATCGTTTCATATCGCCTCGCCTTGGACGTTCAACTCCTAGATTGAGTATAGAACTTTTTCACTTCCTGAATGGTTCGTTCGATGTCGTCGCGGTGAATGTCCAAATGAGTGACTAAACGCAAGTGGCCGCTTTTATTGGGATTTTTGGGCCAAACAATGCCCTGGCTTTGCAGATGGGTCTGCAGTTTCGGGTAGTGTTTATCCGCTTTGACAAAAAGAATATTGGTTGCAACGCTCTCCACCTGAATGGATTCAATCCCTGCCAATTGCTCGGCCAACCGCAGGGCGTGCTCATGGTCCTCTCGTAACCGCGCCACGTGATGCTCGAGCGCATAAATCCCGGCCGCGGCCAGCAATCCGGCCTGCCGCATGCCGCCGCCCAGCACTTTGCGCCAACGCCGTGCTTTACCAATCAACTCGCGGGAACCGCATAAAACCGAGCCTACGGGTGCCCCCAATCCTTTGGACAGGCAGATGGAAATGGAATCGAAGTGCCGGCTTATTTCCTGCAGTTCAACCCCTGAATGCACCACGGCGTTAAACACCCGCGCACCGTCTAAATGCGCGCTTAAGCCCTGTTCGCGGCAAAAAGAAGGGATGGTTTTCAGGTAGTCAAGCGGCAAGGCTTTACCGGACAAGGTATTTTCCAGGCACAATAGCCGACTACGGGGATGGTGATCTTCCACCGGCTTGATGACCAAGGCTACTTTAGACAGCAACAGGGTGCCGTCCGTCTCAAAATCAAGGGGTTGCGGCTGCACACTGCCCAATACAGCAGCCCCTCCGCCTTCCCACACGTAAGTATGCGCTGTCTGACCGACAATGTATTCATCGCCGCGCTCACAATGCGCCATGATTGCCATCAGGTTGGTCTGGGTACCTGATGGCGCAAAAACAGCAGCCTCCATTCCGGCGCGCTCAGCGAGAATGGATTCAAGCGTTTTGACGGTTGGATCTTCACCAAACACATCGTCGCCTAACTCTGCATCCATCATCGCTTTCATCATGCCGGCCGTCGGTTGGGTGACCGTATCGCTTCGAAAATCAATTCGTTTCATTTTCACGTCTCGCTTATCGTGGTGTAGATTGCTTTCAGGGAAGGAAGTAATTTCTGTAAATGACTGACTGTGGTAAGGATCGCCTCGGCCTCTTGATGTTTTCCCTGCTTCAGACAGTAGGCATACCAGAGCAGCCAGCTATGGAAAATCTGGCACCACAGGGTGTCATCGGCTTTATGGCGGTGCGATACGCGTTCATAATAACCGGTCAGCACCGCTGTGTATAACGACGCTTCGAAGCGTTGTTCTACCACGCCGGCACAATTCAGTGCAAGGCCCAGCAACTCCACCAGCGGGTGAATTAAACCCGCACTTTCCCAATCCAGCAGACACAGGCGTTTGTTGTCCTGCCAGACGACGTTATGGCTGTGCAGGTCGCGATGGCTGACGACCCATTCATGGTCACGGTGATTGCGTTGCTGATTGCATTCGTCAATCAGTGAAGAAACCCCACTCAAGCCGGAGGCGTCATCAACCTCGATGGCTGGAAAGGGTTGCGCCAGATGATGCTTAAATCCCAATTGATGAAGGGCAGCCAGCGCTCTGCCTGAACAGGCTGCCCGATGGGGTGATGACCGCTCATGGATTTTGCCGGGACAATAGGGTTTAAGTAAACCGACCCGGTTCCCGACCGGGGTAAGAAATCCGGAGGGATGCGGGCGTAATGCACGCTGTGTCAGCCCAAGACGGGTGGCGACGACCGCCGCCAATTCCTCTGTGAATTCAAGATGATCGGCATGGGTGGGACCTAACCAGGTCGATGAAGCAAACAATTTGGCCACCCACAGGCTACCGTCCTGTAACCGCAGTAACTCATTGTGGTGCTGAAGCCCTTGGCTTAACGAGGTCACCCACACCAGAGGCTCAGGGAGGAAGGGCATCGCCCAATGATTTACAGCAGCTGTTGGCATGTCGGTTTAAGCACGGGCAGGTGAGCGGTTATTGCTCATTCATTAATTGTTCGATGTAACGTCGACAGGTTAATGGTTTATCCAGGTAATTGATCAAATAGCGTGTTCCGCCTGTCCCGGTAATAACGAGCGATCCATAGCGTAAAAGACTGCCTAAGATGGACTGGCGAATGTCTATGGTTTCAATTTTAGTCAGCGGAATATCCACCGTCTGGCGCACCAGCACGCCCGTGCGCAATATCACCTGCTTTTTTTTAATTGTCAGAGAGGAAAAATGATAAGTCACCCAGGTAATCCCTATCCAGGCTAAGGCGAAAAGAACAACGAACAGAGACAAGACTTTTAATTGTTCAAACTCGATACCGAGGAGCATGCCCGCCAATGCCAGCATCGCCGGCCAGAAAAAAAGGACTAAATGGAGTCCTGCTTCATAGACAACATTCGTATCGGCTTTTTCCTTCATTGGTATCCTCATTATTCTTATTGCCATATCATAGAGGAGATGCAATAAATTTGCTATGCTCCCAAATCGGTTCATTTAAGCCCGGCTACCTCTCTGTATGCGCCCCGTTAATCAGTGCCTGAATAAGCAACTGGCTTCTCTCTGCGAGCAGAGCATGAAATTGAGTGAGTTGAATGACAAGCTGACCTTGTATTTAAGTCCTTCGCTTCGTGCTCATTGCACTGTGGGCAGTTTTAATCGCGGCTGTCTGGTATTGGCACTCACTGACCCTGCCTTTGCTACACCGCTTCGCTACGAGCTTCCGGCGTTGCGCGATCGATTGCGCAAAGAGGCGGGGTTTTATCAACTCCTCTCCATCCAGATTAAAATGATCGTGCCGCAAGTGAAATTGAGTCCGGATATCCAAAGAAAATGCCGGCCGCTCTCAGACAAGGCGCGTGCAGCCATTCAACAGGCGGGAGAAACCTGCCCTTATCCGCCGCTTCAGGAGGCACTTTACAAACTGGCACAGGACAATAAAGCCTAGAGGCGCATCGGCATTGAGGATTACTGCAGAGGCAAGGACGTGTGATTAGGCTTCAACAGGGAAGAAATCAGGGACAACCGCGGGTTGGTAATTTTCAGCATCAAAATAGGTGTATTCCCAGGCATCCTGACGAACCATCAATTCCCTGAGCAGGCGATTGTTCAATTCATGCCCGGATTTGTAGCCTTCGAACGCGCCAATCAAGCCGCATCCCAATAAATACAAATCGCCAATGGCATCAAGGACCTTGTGAGCGACAAACTCACCTTCGAAGCGCAAGCCGTCATCATTGAGCACGCGGTAATCGTCTACCACGATGGCATTGTCCATGCTGCCGCCTTTCGCCAAATCATTTTCACGCAGTTTTTCATAATCGGACAAGAAGCCAAAAGTTCTGGCACGGCATACTTCTTTGACATAGGACGTATCGGAAAAATCGAAGCTCGCCTTTTGCGGCCGACCGTTAAACGCCGGATGATCAAAATCGATGGTAAATGAGATTTTATAGCCATTGTACGGCAAAAATTGCACGTACTTGTCCTTGTCTTCCACGCGAATGGGTTTCAATATGCGGATAAAACGCTTGGCAGCGCTCTGTTCACGGATTCCTGCGGATTGAATTAAAAAGACAAAGGGAGCCGCACTGCCATCCATGATGGGGATTTCCGGCGCATTGACATCCACATAGGCATTATCAATGCCCAATCCAGCCAGAGCTGAGAGCAAGTGCTCAACGGTTGCAACCTTCACGCCGTTACGGTGCAGCGAGGTGCAGAGCATGGTGTCGCCCACGTTGTCGTAGGAAGCAGGGATTTCAACGGGTGGATTTAAATCAGTGCGTCTGAAAACAATACCGGTATTGATGGGTGCCGGGCGCAGAGTAAGAAGAACTTTTTCGCCTGAATGCAAGCCTACACCTGTTGCTTGAATTACTTTCTTAGGAGTTCTTTGTTTTATCATGCAATGATCACCTTTTCTCGATACCCTTTTTGTTGACGCGCAATAAACGACCAAATCATAACAGCAATTGATTGATTAGTCTAATTTTTTCATGCTTTTCCACAAAAAACGGCCCGAAGGCCGTCCATTATTTAATCAACATGCTCTTCTTGTCGACGAAGAAACGCTGGTATATCAAGGTAATCAACATCCGGTACAGACTCCGATACGGCCTTGGTTGACGTGGTGGTTGCAGGGGCGGCAGCCTGCTTGCGAATCACTGCTGGACGATCCAGTTGGTGATAATCCAGGGACCCGTCACTGCGGGTAGACTCTGCAAAACGGGATTTGGCCGGTTGTTGGCTTGAGGCCGATTGCTGTTGACCGCGCGGACGTGAGTCGCCAAGGCCTGTTACAATCACCGTCACTCTCATTTCGTCCGTCATGTCAGGATCAATCACGGTACCGACCACCACGGTCGCATCATCGGAAATGAATTCTTTCACCACATCGCCCACTTCTTCAAATTCGCCAATGGACATGTCAAGACCCGCAGTAATGTTTACCAGAATCCCTTTTGCCCCGGAGAAGTTCACATCCTCAAGCAACGGGGACGCAATCGCCGCTTCGGCGGCCTGGCGGGCGCGCTGTTCGCCTGTGGCACTGCCTGTACCCATCATCGCCATGCCCATTTCAGACATCACGGTGCGAACGTCAGCGAAGTCGACGTTAATCAGACCAGGGCGGGTAATCAGATCGGAAATCCCTTTTACCGCACCCAACAAGACGTTATTCGCTGCTTTAAAGGCGTTGAGCAGACTGATGTTTTTGCCGAGTACGCTGAGCAGTTTATTGTTGGGGATGGTGATTAATGAATCGACATGTTCAGCCAGCCGGCGAATGCCTTCCTCAGCCGCCAAGGCACGCTGTTTGCCTTCAAACGAGAACGGTTTGGTTACCACAGCCACGGTTAAGATGTTCAATTCTTTGGCTACTTCAGCAAAGACTGGAGCCGCTCCCGTACCGGTACCACCGCCCATACCGGCCGTAATAAAGACCATGTCTGCGCCTTCCAGCACTTCACGGATACGCTCGCGGTCTTCTTCAGCCGCTTCGCGGCCAATGCGTGGATTGGCGCCGGCGCCGAGGCCTTTGGTTAGATTATCACCAAGCTGAATATGAATTTTAGCATTGGAATTTTTCAATGCCTGGGCATCGGTGTTCGCGCAAATAAACTCTACACCGTCAATATTTTCAGCGACCATATGCTCCAGCGCGTTACCACCGCCGCCGCCGACACCCACAACCTTAATGACGGCACTGTTATCTTGGCTTTCCATTAGTTCAAACATTACTGCCTCTCCCCTCTTCAATTCTTATTATTCTGTGGGTAATTTAAAAATTACCTTGAAACCATTCTCTCATGCGAGACCAGAGCCCTTTACCGCTGACATTCAATGCCGGAACTGCATAACCGCCTTCATACTGCTGTTGGTATCCGTGCAATAATAAACCAACTCCTGTTGCTAAAGAAGGGTTTACTGTCGCTTCTGCCAATCCTGACACATGGTGAGCACACCCATGGCGTACCGGCATTTCAAAACACATTTCCGCCAACTCGATAGCGCCCATGACGCTTGAACCGCCGCCGGTCATGACCATGCCGGCCGCCAAACGCTGCTCAAACCCGCTGCGGCGCAATTCATTTCTGACTAAGGTAAATAATTCCTCGTAGCGGGCGGACACGACATCAGACAAAGCCTTGGCTGAAATTTTACGGCCAGGGCGGTTATCATTCATGCTGGTGACTTCAATCATTTCATTGGCACTGGCCAGCTCAGGCATGGCACAGGCATGTTTAACCTTGATGGCTTCCGCCGCCTTGGTTGGTGTCCGCAACGCCATGGCAATGTCATTGGTGACCTGGTCGCCGGCGATAGGAATGACCGCCGTGTACTGGATGGCCCCTTCGGCAAAAACAACAATGTCGGTTGTCCCGCCGCCGATATCAATCAGGCAAACGCCCAATTCCTTTTCGTCATCCGTTAAGACGGCATGACTGGAGGCTAACTGTTCAAGGATAATGTCACTGACTTCAAGTCCGCAACGGCGCACGCATTTGGCAATGTTTTGCGCGGCACTGACGGCACCCGTCACAATGTGAACCCGTGCCTCAAGCCGGACACCGGCCATGCCAGCGGGCTCACGAATGCTTCCCTGATTATCAATAATGAATTCCTGGGGCAGAATGTGGAGAATTTTCTGATCCGCAGGGATGGCAACGGCCTTGGCCGCATCAATCACCCGCTCGACATCCGCCTGCGACACTTCCTGATCGCGGATGGCGACAATGCCGTGCGAATTGAGGCTGCGGATATGACTGCCGGCAATTCCGGCAAACACCGTACGGACTTCACAGCCCGCCATTAATTCTGCTTCCTGGACGGCACGTTGAATGGAATTGACCGTGGCCTCAATGTCCACCACCACGCCTCGTTTGAGGCCGCGGGAAGGGTGGCGCCCTATGCCGATGACTTCAATGGTTCCGTCAGCCGTGATTTCGCCCACTAAGGCAACAACTTTTGAGGTGCCAATATCCAAACCGGTGATGATGTTTTTTTCTGATTTTTTTGCCATTATCTTCCCGCTTATTTTTTCCATTGCACCGCCATGCCGCGCGGATACCGTAAATCAACACTTGCCAACTGCTCCGGTTTATCTGCAAAAACAGCAGGATATGCTTTACAGAATCGTGTAATTCGCATTTCTAGATCTCGTTTTCCCAGGCGTAACTGTACACCATTTGCCAGAGTGAGGTCCCAAGCATGGTTGTCGCGCCATTCCAGCGAGGCGGCGTGCAAGCCATAGATTGATAATATCTTACTCATTTTTTTGTAAACTTGTAAGACTTCCTGTTGTTGATTCGCAGGACCTCGTAAATGAGGCAGAGTAGAATCATCCACCTGCCCCCCGTTAAATGTCTCGCCATCCCTGGTTAGCATGGCATCATTCCAGGTCGCCACCGGTTCTTTTTCAACCAACGTAATTTTTAAGGTGTCCGGCCAAATTCGCTCTATTTCCACCTGCGCTGCCCACTCCAGGGCGCTTAATTCGGCATGCAATTGATTGACCGACAGGGAAAAAAAACTCGCGTCCAGGTATCTGGATAGTATTTCTTCCAGTTGCTGATGGGAAACATGCTGATAGGTTGCCGCAATTTTAATGGTATTGACCGGAAAACGTCCAGGGTCAGCGATAAAGACATAGACAAGCCGCGCCCCTAAAAAAAGCGCGCAGGCGACCAACAGCGTCAGCACGCCGGCATAACCTAACTGCCCCTTACCGCTTCCGTCCATCCATCGACCTCAATTATTGGTAATTAGTTACCAGTTGCTCCCTGCAACGATGATGTATCCTGGCAAGGGAAATCAATTCCTCAAGCAGCTCAGGGTAACCAAGCCCACTGGCCTGCCATAACTTGGGATACATGCTGATGGGCGTAAAACCGGGCAGAGTATTGATTTCATTAAAATAAATATCACCCGTTTTGTCATTGACAAAGAAATCCACACGCGCCATGCCCTTACATTTTAAGCGGGTAAATATCTCGCCGGCAATGGCTTGTAACTCCTTCAACAAGGAATTGTCCAATTGAGCAGGAACATGAAGATCCGTTGCGGCGCTTTCGATGTATTTAGCCGCGTAGGAATAAAACCCATCCGCATGATGGACACAAATCTCCCCGGCAACACTGACGCGCGGCGCAGCGGAGGGATTGGTATTTTCAAGTACGGACAATTCAATTTCACGCCCTTGAATAAACTCTTCGACCAGAATGGTCTCATCGTAGCGTAACGCATCTTCGACAGCGTGAGCGAGTTCGGTCATCGTCTTCGCTTTGTGAATACCCACACTGGACCCTAACGAACAGGGTTTAACAAACAAAGGCCAGCCAAGATCAGACACCACATTCTGGCAGAATTGTTGACGCTCGGCTGCATTGCTGTGCCAGGATAAAAGACGGTAACGGGCGGAACGGATACGCGTATCGCAGGCCAGGCGACGAGCCATGTCCTTGTCCATGCCGATGGCTGATGACAGAACATCCGATCCAACATAGGCGACACCGGCCAACTCCAGCAGTCCCTGTAAACAACCGTCTTCATGCAGGGGACCATGCACAACAGGAAATACCACGTCCGCATCCACAGCCAAACGCCCATCAATCAAGAGGCTGGGTAATGCCTGGGAGGAAGCGGTTTTTACCGGTAAGCTGTGCTTATGCGCCAACAGTTCCTGATAATCATTCAGGTAACAGCGCCCTTCTTTATCCATGCCGATAGGAATAATACGATACTTTCGGGCATCGAGTTGGGCTAAAACGGAGGCAGCGGAAACAAGGGAAACTTCATGCTCCCCCGATTTGCCCCCATAAAGTAAGGCCAGGTTGACCAGTTCAGACATGATTAGTCTCCAATAATGTGTACTTCACGGATCAGTTCGACGGCGGTCTGCTGATGAACGGTGTGTTGCACCAGTTCAATCAATGATTCAATGTCATGCGCCGACGCATTGCCTTCGTGATTGATAATAAAGTTAGCGTGCTTGGTGGATACCACAGCACCCCCCAGTTGTTTTCCTTTCAACCCGCATTCTTCAATGAGGCGAGCGGCAAAATTGCCGGTGGGATTGCGGAATACGGAGCCGCAATTGTATTCATTCGTCGGCTGCGTTTCAGCACGGCGAGCCAGTAACTCTTTAATCATCTGCAGTGATTTATCTTTTTCGCCGGGTGAAAGCCGGCAGGTGGCCGCAATAAACCATTCATCCTCCAGTCCGGCGACATGACGATAGGCAATGGCGAATTCGGACGGTTTGCGTACCCGTCTCTCGCCATGCCGGGTCATGGTTTCGACCTCAACAACCGATTGCCAGGTTTCACCGCCGAAACAGCCCGCATTCATACGCAAAGCCCCGCCCATGGTCCCTGGAATGCCGGCCCAGAATTCGCCGCCGGCTAACTGATTCCTGGCGCAGAAACGGGCCATGGTGGCGCAGGAAACGCCGGCCTCAACACGCACGAGGCGATCGCCAACCAGACTGACTTCTTTAAGGCAGCCCTGAGTGAGGATCACCGTTCCTGCAAACCCGCTGTCGCGGATGAGGGAGTTACTTCCAAGCCCCAACCACAACAAGGGTTCATTGCTCGGCAGGTGCTTTAAAAACAGAGCCAGATCATCGATGCCAGCCGGCTTGTAGAGTTGACGGGCAAGCCCACCCACCCGCCAGGTGGTATAGTCTGCCAATGGCTCATCGCTGAGCAATTGCCCTTGAAAAGCAACACCCTGACCATTTAACCCGTTGATTGTTTTCACGCTGGTTCTCGCACGGTTTGCATTAAATTTTGCGCCATCTGACCTATACTGCCAGCCCCCTGCATGAGGATAACATCGCCATTGGCAATCAATTCATCCAGGGTTTTGACCAGGTTCTGATCATTCACCAATCGGGCATTGGGGCGGATGGTGCGGATTTTCTTTAACAAGGCTTCGCTGCTGATCCCGGGAATGGGTTCTTCGCCGGCAGAATAAATATCCAGCAACAATAATTCCTCAGCGATACTCAATACATCCACGAACTGATCAAACAAATCTTTGGTACGGCTGTAACGGTGTGGCTGAAAAATATGAACCAGACGCTTGTCGGGCCACACGCGGCGGAAAGCATCGAGCGTCGTTCGAATCTCCTGCGGGTGATGGCCATAATCATCAACCACCGTCGCGCTGGCGTGTTCAAACTGGCGTTCGCCTAAAATCTGGAAGCGTCGTCCCACGCCCTGGAATTTAGCCAGACCGCAGACAATGGCGTCATCATTGACATTGAGCTCAGAAGCAATGGCAATGGCTGCCAGGGCATTAAGCACGTTATGGCGTCCCGGCCACTGGAATTTAATGTCCAGAGGCTTTAATCCTCTGGGTCTTAACACCGTAAATTCACTGCTTAAACCCGTTTGAGTCCAATTGATGGCGCGATAATGGGCTTCTTCACGAAAACCATACGTCATGGTCGGGCGCTGAATCAACGGCAGGATACGGCGAACCTCTTCGTCTTCAAGGCATAACACGGCAAGGCCGTAGAAAGGCAGGTGATGCAGAAACTCCACAAACGTGTTACGCAGCTTATCGAAGTTATCTTCATACGTGCTCATGTGGTCAGCGTCAATGTTGGTCACGACCGCCATCATCGGTTTTAAGAACAGAAACGAGGCATCGCTTTCATCGGCTTCCGCCACAAAATAAGCGGAATGTCCCAATTGCGCATTGCTGCCGGAGCTGTTTAATTTTCCGCCAATAACATAACTCGGATCCAGGCCGCCTTCCGCCAGAAGACTGCTGACCAAGCTGGTGGTGGTGGTTTTGCCGTGCGTCCCCGCGATGGCAATGCCGTGACGGAAACGCATCAATTCAGCCAACATGGCCGCGCGTGGAATAACCGGGATTAACTGTTCTTTGGCCGCAATGATTTCCGGATTATCTGAGCTGACGGCAGTGGACCGAACAACGACATCGGCTCCCTGGATGTTTTCCACACGATGGCCAATGGCCACCGCAATGCCCAGGGATTGCAAACGGGCAACCACTTTGTTTTCGCTGATATCCGATCCGGTAATGCGATATCCTTCATTATGAAGCACTTCAGCAATGCCGCACATGCCGGCACCGCCGATCCCGACGAAATGAATCTGTTCTACACGCCCCATCCTTGGCGAAAGAAATTGTCCTGAGCTATCCACCACGTTCCCCTTGTTATGAAGTCGGCTTTCTCAATCCCAAAGATTGCCAACGATTTTCATGATCAATCCGCAATAACAATGCGATAACCACACAATTAACCACCATACTCGCACCGCCATAACTTAACAGCGGCAAGGTTAATCCCTTTGTTGGCAGCAAACCTGAATTGACCCCCATGTTAATTGTTGCCTGCAACCCTAACCAGAAGGTCAAGCCATAAGCCGTAAATGCGGCGAAGAGCCGATCCTGACAAAAGGCGGTGTAGCCAATCATCAGTCCTCTAAGCACCAGTATACTATACAAAATTAATACGAACAGGACGCCCAGCAACCCTAATTCTTCAGCCAGCACAGCAAATAGAAAATCCGTGTGCGCTTCCGGCAAATAAAACAATTTTTGAACACTATCCCCGAGACCAGTCCCCAGCCAGCCACCACGGCCAAACGCAATCAGCGATTGGGTCAACTGGTAACCGCTGTTAAATTGATCCGCCCAGGGATCGAGAAACGCGGTTAATCGTGCGACCCGGTAAGGCGACGACACCGCGAGCATGGCAAGGCAGCAGCCGACTAAGATAACCAAACCAATGTAATAACGCAGCTTCACCCCGGCTAAAAAGAGCATGGCCATGATGGTACCGGCGATGACCACGGTGGCGCCGAAATCAGGCTCCAGTAACAACAGAACCGAGACCATGCCCAGAATGATCATGGGCTTGATAAAACCCAAAATACTGGCGCCTATCTGTTTTTGTTGACGAACGAGATAGCCCGCCACGTAAAAAATCATGGTCATTTTCGCCAATTCAGACACCTGAATGCCAATGGGACCCAAAGCCAGCCAGCGGCGGCTGCCGTTGACGGAACGTCCGATACCGGGGATTAAAACCAGCATCAGCATCACCAGGCAGGCCAGCAGCAGCGGCATGCTCAGTTTTTCCCAGATTTGACTGTCAATGCGCATCACCACCAGCGCCACCAGAAAGCCGGCCGCCAGATAGCAGCATTGACGAATGAGAAAATGAAAGGGTTGATGATAATACTTGGTGGAAATCATGACGGAACTGGAAGCCACCATCATCAGACCAATGATCAGCAGGCCCAGCACCGCCCCCATCATCCATTTGTCATAAAGGGCTAAGGGTTTGTGGGTTGGTTTTCCACGTTGCGTGTAATGACGGGGTTGCATGGCGCTCACAATTTCCCTACCAGGTTGGCAAACAGTTCGCCGCGATGATTAAAATCACGAAACATGTCCATGCTGGCGCAGGCTGGCGACAACAGCACCACGTCCCCCGCCTGAGCCTGACGCTTCGCCTGATGAATCGCTTCGTCCAAAGAAGCGGCACGGGAGACAGGCAATAAATCCCCCACCGCCTTCTCAATCTTGTCGGCATCGGTACCAATCAACACCATTGAGCGGACATAGCGGCTGACGGGCTGACGTAACTCGGTAAAATCCGCGCCCTTACCCAAACCGCCGGCAATCAGAACAATTTTACCCTGCATGGCGCCGCCAATGCCGGTAATGGCTGATTGGGTAGCGCCGATATTGGTTCCCTTGGAGTCATTAATCCAGTCCACCCCCTGCAGGGCTCTTACCCACTGGCAACGGTGCGGTAAGCCGGCAAAGGTTTTTAATACGGTGATCATGGCGTCGCGATCAATGCCTGCGGCACGGGCTAAGGCACAGGCGGCCAAGGCATTCTGCCAATTGTGGGTGCCTTTAATGCGCAACTCGTCCACGGCAAGCCATCGTTCTTCGCCATAGGCCAAAAAAGCGTCTGTACCGTCATAAACAATTCCCCAGTGCCCCGTCTCTGGCTTATCCAACCCGAAACTTGTGCGTTGGGCATCGTCCGTTTCAGGCACTGTCGCCTTGTCCTCGCGATTGTAAATAAGCAACTCAGCCTGCTTGTAAATACGCTGTTTGGACTCGGTATAAGCCGCCATGGTGTGGTGTCTGTCGAGATGGTCCGGGGTAACATTTAAAATCGTGGCCGCCCTTGCCGCCAGAGAATGGGTTAAATCCAGTTGAAAGCTCGACAATTCAAGCACCCACAGATCATAGTCCATGCCCTTATCCAGCAGATCGAGAACAGGCGTGCCAATATTCCCAGCCACCGCCGCATGGAGGCCTGCGGCTTTAGCCATCTCGCCGACCAGCATGGTGACGGTGGATTTGCCGTTGGTTCCGGTTATGGCAATCACCGGCGCTGTGATTTCGCGCACCAGGCATTCAATGTCGCCATACACAGGAATACCGCGTTCATAGGCCTGCGTCAGGAAGGGTTCCTCAAGCGACACGCCTGGACTGGTAATGATGGCTTTAAGATGAGGGTAAACGGTCGATGGCAATTGCCCTAAAAACACGTCAACGCCAGGAAACTCCGAGTGGAAATCGGCCAATCCTTCGACTTGATTTCGCGTATCAAACGCAATGAACGGCTCATTACGCCGCTTGAGATAACGGGCGATGGACTGTCCTGTTTTACCGAGACCTGCAACGAGATAACATGGTTGATTCATGATTCGCCTATCGTAATTTTAAGGTTGCCAAACCACAAAGGACAAAAATAACCGTCATAATCCAGAACCGCACAATCACTTTAGGCTCAGACCAGCCTTTTAATTCAAAATGATGATGCAAGGGCGCCATACGGAACAGGCGTTTACCACCGGTGTACTTGAAATAGCCTACCTGCAGGATAACCGACAGGGTTTCAATCACAAAAAGGCCGCCCATGATTAAAAGCACCAGTTCCTGCCTGACCACGATAGCGACAATCCCCAGGGCTGCACCTAAAGCGAGTGACCCGACATCGCCCATGAAAACCTGGGCGGGGTAAGTGTTATACCACAAAAAGCCCAATCCCGCGCCGACGATGGCCGAACAGAAAATCGTCAACTCGCCGGTATTGGGAATGTAGGGGATGGCCAGGTAATGAGCATACAAGGCATTGCTGCTGGCGTAGGCAAAAATCCCCAGCGCACCGGCAACCATGACAATCGGCATGATGGCCAGACCATCCAGGCCGTCGGTCAAATTCACCGCGTTACTGCTGCCGACGACCACGAAATACGCCAGAACCGGGAATAAAGGGCCTAAGGTAATGAGCCAGTTTTTAAAGAAAGGAATAGACAATTGGGTCTGAACCGGGATGCTGGCATTAAAATATAGGAAAGTGACTGCGAGGATGGCGACCACGGATTGCCAGAAATATTTCCAGCGCGCAGGTAAGCCACGGCTGTTTTTACGCACCACCTTGCGGTAATCATCAACCCAGCCAATGGCGCCGAATCCTAAGGTGACCAATAGCACCAACCAAAGCGCCGGTTGCCGCAAATCGCCCCACAACAGGCAACTGGAGGTAATGGCCACTAAAATCAGCAGCCCGCCCATGGTGGGCGTCCCGGCTTTGGATAAATGCGTTTGCGGACCATCGTTGCGGACCATTTGGCCGATCTGGAGATTTCTCAGCCATTTAATCATCATGGGGCCGCAAAACAATCCCACCAGCAACGCGGTTAACGCCGCGAGGATGGAGCGAAACGTAATGTATTGGAAAACCCTGAACGCATGATATTGTCCTTGAAATAACTGCGTTAACCAGTAAAGCATGTTGTCTGTTCCTCTTTGTCAGATTGATTCGATTGCAGCCGGTATCAGGCCGTGCAAAAAGTTGCCAAGCATAGCATAATTGGATTCATCAACCCACCAGTCTATGCACAATTTTCTCCATCGCCGCCGACCGTGACCCCTTCACCAGCACCGTGGTGTCTTTATTCAGATGCGGCAGCAAATCCCGGGCCAGATCGTCCTGCGTCTGATAGTGGCAAGCCGGCTTTCCGAAGGCCTTACTGCTGAACTCACTGTGCTTGCCGCAGGTCATCAGCAAATCAATGCCTTTGCTTTGCGCCACCCGCCCGATTTCTTCATGATGCTGCTGTGTCCATGCACCCAGTTCCCCCATGTCGCCCAACACCAGAATACGGCGGCCCTGCCGTTTAGACAGGACATCAACGGCCGTCAGAACCGAACGCAGGTTGGCATTGTAGGTGTCATCAATGACAAGGGCATCATTATGGCCGTGCAGATAGGTCATGCGTCCCGCCACCCCTTGAAACTGGTTTAAGCCGCGGGCAATGTCCGGCAACCCTATACCGGCGGCGAAGCAGCACAACGCCGCCGCCAGGGCATTACGAATGGTGTGTTCGCCGGGAACCTGTAACTGGATTTGAGCCTCACCGCAAGGCAATACCAGAGTAAACCGGGCACAACCCCGTTCATCAAACACGGTATCGCGGGCATAGGCATCAACCGGCTTGTTCAGAGAAAAGCGCAACACGTTTTTACCGTCTAAGAGACCATCCCAAAAATGGGCATACTCGTCATCGTCATTCACCACGGCCGTACCCTCGCAAGGCAGGCCCTCATAGATCTCGCCTTTAGCCCTGGCAACGCCGTCAATCGAGCCAAACCCTTCAATATGCGCGGGGGCAATGTTATTGATGAGCGCCACTTGCGGTTGCACAACCGCCACAGTATGAGCAATTTCCTTCGGGTGATTGGCACCAAGCTCAAACACGGCATAACGGTGTTCCGGTTTAAGTTCAAGGGCCGTTAAGGGCGCACCAATGTGGTTATTGCGATTGCCGCGGGTTGCCAGAGAAGGCGGCGGAAGAATGGCTGCAATCATTTCCTTGACCGTGGTTTTACCGTTGCTGCCGGTCAACGCAATTACCCGGCAATCCATGCGGCGGCGATGGCTGGCGGCCAGTTTAGCCAGGGCATCAAGACTTGAGGGAACAACCCATTGCGGTACGGCAATTCCAGGGCAGGCCTGCTCGCAAACAATCGCTGCCGCGCCTTTGGCTGCCGCCTCGGCAATGAAATCATGACCATCAAAGCGGTCACCTCGCAGGGCAATGAATAATTCACCCGGTTTTACCAGGCGGCTGTCGATGGCGATGCCATGGATTTCCATGTCTGGCGCAGGAGCGCAACCCAAAAGCTCGGCAATTGTTTTTAAGTTCATAATGATTGCAAGGGGTTAAAATGCTTAGTGTAATGGTTATTGTGCCAACTCACCAGAGTAGCCCTCAACCTCTGAGCAAATTGTGCAAAATTTATAAAATCAGGCCATGGTGAGCACTTTATCCAGGCGCTGGATGACCTGATTTTGCCGAGCCTCTTCGACCAGCAGGCGAATTTTTTTATCCCGCGCATGATGGCCGCTGCCAATCACCACCTGTTTTTGTGTCAACCCCAGCAATCGGGCGAGGTAAACCACCAGTTCTTTATTGGCTTTGCCCTCTTGCGGGCTGGCTTTGAGTTCAAGTAAAAGATCCTGGTTGTTATTTAGGAACAAGGCATTGACGCGGCTGGCCGGTTTGACCTTGAGCGTCAATTGCATGAATTGAGGACGGCAATCAAGCCAGGGCCGAGAGTTCGTGTTCACTGGGAATATTCAGTACACGACGGTAACGGGCCAGGCTTTCGTCATTTAAAGGACGCCGCATGTCGTCCAACAGATGCGTATCGAGGCCATCGCTTAATTGTTTGGCGGTTTCAAGCATGATGGTAAAGCGTTCAGCATCAATGGTGGAATTACCGGAGGTGTGCATGAACAGGCACAGGCCGCGTACACTGAATGCGCCGATATTCTGCAAATCAAACACCCCGCTCGCGGTCGCGGCGGCCAGACTGCATAACACAGGCCCCTGACCATTGGCCTGCTGATGACGGTGAAACAAATGCCCTTCACCAAAACGAAGACCAGCTGCCAATACGGTTTGCAGCAGTTCATAGCCTGCCAACTGGCGGTTTTCTTTTGCCAGCAGAAACATCATGATCGATTGACCAGGATCATTTTTAGTGACAGGTCTTGCTTCCATGGGGCGTGAATCGAGCGCAGGCCGGTTCTCGCTACGGGCCTCGATTGGGCGGATATCGACACGCGTTTCAACCGTACCGGGGGTGTCCTGTTCATCCAGAGCAATGGATGGACCCTCCGTTGACTGGGTTTTTATAGTGAATTCAGGCAGTTCGTCAACATCTTCCTTCGGTTGAAGGTTGACTTTACGAATGGCAATTATATCATCGTAATGCTTCGGTTCGGCGGCCTGACCCAGTGAGGGTTGATAAGCCGTGTGGTTTAAACTCTGCCTTCTGGCTTTCATCAGGCGGCCAATAGCAACCACTACACCAATGAGTAATAACACATTGAGTATCAGACTCCAGTTTGCCTGCATGGTTTACTCCTCGTAAGTAAAGAGCCCTTGACTTCGCTCTTGGTATTTATCAAGTCTCGCTCATTGACAAGGCTTGTTCAACATCAACTGCAACAACGCGCGACACACCGGGTTCACGCATGGTTACTCCAATTAAATGATCCGCCAGTTCCATGGTTACCTTGTTATGGGTAATAAACAGGAATTGTACGAATTGTGACATTTCTTTCACTAAAGTACAAAATCGTCCGACATTGACATCATCCAGGGGCGCATCCACTTCGTCTAACATACAGAAAGGAGACGGGTTCAGTTGGAAAATGGCAAAAACCAATGCCACAGCCGTCATCGCTTTCTCTCCCCCGGACAATAAATGAATCGTACTGTTCCGTTTACCCGGCGGTTGTGCCATTACCACAATACCAGCTTCCAACAGATTATCACAAGTCAGCTCAAGCAGGGCACGTCCACCGCCAAAAAGACGCGGAAACAAGACCTGAAACCGCTGATTGACTTCATCAAAGGTGCTTTGAAACCGTTGCCGGGTTTCCTTATCCATTTTTTCAATCGCGGTTTGCAGTGTCGCCAGCGCTTCCTGCAAATCGTCGTATTGGGCGTCCAAATGGTGTTTGCGCTGCGATTCGGTCTCGTATTCGTCAATAGCAGCCAGGTTAATCGCGCCCAAACGCTGGATTTTATTGACCACCTCAACCAGGGCTTCCTCGTGCAAACTCAGCGAAGCCTGAGGCGCAAGTCCTGTCAATACATCCTGAAGCCTTACGCCAAGCTCCGTTAAGGAATCAAGCAATCCTGCCGCGCGCACTTTGAGTGTTTGCTCTTCGATTTGCGCCTGCTGGATGACGTTTTGCAAGTCGCGGCTTTGCTTGTCTAGGGTTTTCATCTGTTCGGTAAGTCCCTCAATCTGCTGGTTAAGCTGATTAAGCTGTTCACGGTGCTGTGCAAGCAACTCGTCCAGTTCGTGATGCTGAAGCAGTTTTTCTTCAAGCAGGGGCTTAAGGGTAGTATCGGGATTCTTAAGAGTCAGTAACTGGCATTGCACTTCTTCCAGGCGATCATGAAGAACCTGCAGGCGATCGTCGTTTCGTTTTAATGCGTCCTGCAACTGACTCACTTTCAATTTTTCACGTTCGGCATTTAATTCCGCCTGATGCAGGAGGGTACGGACTGTGTCGACAGCGGCCTTGCTTAACGGCAGTTCGGAAAGCCAGGCCGTTTTGCCATCCTGTAACTGCTGATAGCGATGCGTCTGTTCGTCGACAATACGCGCCGCTTCCTGCGAGCGGGCTGTTAATTCATGGTGCTCTTCAGCTAAGGTTTGCAGTTTGAGCAGCAAGTCTTCTTTTTCTTCCCTAAGCTGCACCCTTTTTTGCTCAGTCTGCCGCAGTGCCTGTTCCTGCTGTTGGCTTTGCGTTTCCGCCCGGCGCAGGCTCTCCTTCGTTTCGATGAGGATTTGTTGGCGGTTGGCTGTCCGTTCCTGCACAGCCGCCAGTTGCTCCTGTTGTTCATCGCGTTGCGTCATCAGGCGGCTTAACAGAAGACGCGACTGTTCAAGCTGGTCGGTCAGTTCAGCCAATTCCTGCTGTTTCACTAAAATACCCTGATTGTCGCTGCGTGCAAGCGGCGCCGCTTTTAACCAACCATGCCCCAACCAGTAACCCTCCGGCGTCAGAATGGATTCCTCCGCGGTAATCGCAGGCAGCCAGGCGATGGCTTCATCCCAATCGGCTGCGGCCAGGATTTTAGTGAAATCGAGGCTGCCACAGGCGGTAAAACCCTGTATTTTATCGGATAAACGCGGTTGTTTCCGGGGCGATGCAGGACAGGATTTCGGGGTCAAAAACCAGCAATCACCCGGCAAAGAATCGGTTTTAAGTCGGCTGTACAGCGCGGAGATGTCATCCATGACCACGGCCTGAAGCCGATCCCCCAACACCATTTCACAGGCAGCCTGCCAGTCTTTATCGACCTGCAGCACTTCCGCCAGACGCGGTTGATCGTTCCAGTCACCATCAAGCGCATTGTCCTCATGACGCCCCAAGGCCGTTTGAATCATGGCTGACAAGGCCGCATGCCGGGCGTGCAGGGAGTACCCTTCATCCTGCGCTGTACGGATGGCCTGCTCAATGGTTTTTAATTCCTGAGCCATGCCTTGCGCCTGTAAAGACTGCGCCTCGTAATCCCGTTCCTGCTCCTGAACCTGCAGGCGAAGATTCTGCGCCTCGTCCTTTACGCGTTCCAATTCCACCATTAAACCGGCAGTGTCCTGGCTGGTTTCATCCCTCATCAGGTTGTCGAGGCGGGTTTGGGTGTCCTGACGGCGCTGCATCAGATGCTGCAGACTGAGCGCTGTCATCTGCTGTTCATGGCGCGCGTCATTAAGGGCCTGTTGAACCGTATCGGCCTGCTCCTGCCAATCGCTTTGCTGTTGCTGACACCGCTTTAACAGCGCGTCTTTGGCGGCCAGTTCATCCTGCAGCAACAGGACATTGGTCAGGCATTGTTCGCGAATATCCTGGCTGTGGTGCAGGGCGTCTTTATCCTGCGTCTGCTGGGCAGATAATGACTGCCAATCGTCCTGCAACTGGTTACGCGTATCCATCAGGCGCTGCCTGTCCCGCTGATGCTGCTGAAGATTTTCCTCCAGCCGGGCAATTTCTGTTCCCAGCTGATAATAACGAGTCTGGACATTCCGCAGCCGCTCGTCTTCCTCATGCCGTTTTTCGCGCAGGGCAACGCTTTGTTGATAAATTTCGGTTGATTGGGCCTGCTGCGCTTCGTAGGCGACGCGGTGCTGCTGAATGGTGTGCTCCATGCGCTCCTGTTCTTCGCAAAGCGCCTGCCACTTCAGGACCAGAATGTCTGCTTTAAGGCGGCGCTCTTCCTGTTTAAGTTGTTGATAGCGTTCCGCCGCTTTGGCCTGACGCTCCAGACGCTGCAGTTGCTTATCGAGCTCGTCGCGGATATCGGCGACCCGGGCAAGGTTGTCATGCGTATGCTGGATACGGGTCAGGGTTTCGCGGCGGCGTTCTTTGTACTTGGAAACCCCGGCTGCCTCTTCAAGGTAAGCCCGTAATTCATCAGGTCGTGCTTCGACCAAGCGGGAAATCGTGCCCTGGCCGATAATCGAATAACCGCGGGCGCCAGCCCCTGTGCCTAAAAAAATGTCGGTGATGTCGCGCCGTCGGCAACGGGTGCCATTGAGGTAATAAAGGGATTCGCCATCGCGGGTAACGACCCGCTTGACTGCCAGTTCCTGATAGCTTGCGTATTGACCGGTTAAACGGCCTAAACTGTTATCAAACAGCAACTCGACGGAAGCCTGACCCAGTGCCTTGCGATTGGAGGATCCATTAAAAATAACATCCGTCATGGATTCGCCGCGCAGATTTTTAGCCGAACTCTCACCCATTACCCAACGGACCGCATCGATGATATTGGATTTACCGCAGCCATTGGGACCTACGACTGCGACCAGTTGACTTGGGAAAGGAACTGTCGTGGGATCAACAAAAGACTTAAAACCCGCCAGTTTTAACTGTTTGAGGTGCATCAGGACTTAGCTTAAACGAAATAGCGGGAATTATAGCCTGAAATGTGGGAAATAGAGAAGAATCCGCACATCGGATCGCCGACATGCGGATGAGCAACTACTTAGGGGCAGGTGCAGAAGGGACTAAGTTGCCCAACCCAAAAGGCTTTGCCAGCTTATCAATCAGTTCCAGGGTTGTGGTGTGGGTATTGGAATTAAATAAGCCCAGGAAGCGGCTGGTAATGCCCTGGCCCTGATTCAGCTTTTCATACAAAGTGCCTTCCCGCCCTTTCCCTGCATAAAAGTCGCTTAAAATATGTTTAATATCGGTCTCGGATTTAGCACCATCCAGCGCATCGATAAGGATAGCCAGATTATCTGCTTTATCGGGAACTTTATACCAATGCTTTCGGGGGTCCTTGCTTAGAAATGTCTGGTATTTGCAAAGGGTTACATACGAAGCACTCGCTTTAAATGCGTTGACCTCCTCCAACCCCTTCATTTCTTCATCAGATAAAGGTTTAATGGCTTGGGGGTTATTAAAAAAAATCCCGCCCATTCGGCTGGCAACAGCCACTTTTTCTTCTTCGGAAAAATGCTGTTTGATTTCAACCGCTTGTTCCGGGATGCTGGGCGTCGGGGAGGGTTTGGTTCTATCATGAAATTGAGGCTGCTTAAACGGCTTAAGCGCTTCAAAATGCTTTGCCTCCTCAAGAGCGCCGCCAATATAGACGTCCAGTGCGCTGCGGTAATTGGGGTGTTTATCCACATAGTTCACTGCCCTTGCAATCGCAATCATCAGCAAGGCAAATAAGCGTTGACGTTCTTCATGCGAAGTAATACCCGGAATTACTCCTTTCAATTGCAGGGCGGCTGCATTTATTCCCTGTTTTGCCTGTTGCCAGCTTGTCAACTCGGCTGAATGCGGGATTGCAACTTGAAACAGACTACATACTTTCTGTGTGTAACTCAGTACTTCAATTGAATTGTACGACATCATGGTTCTCTTTTGGATTATCTGAACCAATTATAACCCGAGAACCTTATCAAAAAATTAACTGTTTGGTGTTTCCGATTCATTCAGCCTTAATAACAGTTTCTCAATGAAATCAAGACTCGCCTGATAGTCCTGCTGCAGAGTTTCATGCGCGGTTTTTAATTCTTCGTACTCCTTGCTAAGGTCAGGGAGGAATTTTTGCATTGGAGCTGTCTCCTGAGGCGTGCCCACACGCTTTTTTTCTATGTCGTCTTCATGCCGGGGAAGCTGTTGCAGGGCCCGTTCCTCTTCGAGTTGTTCAATGCGCCTTCGGGCCTGATTTAAGGTAGCTTCATGCCAGAGCAAGGTTAAGCCAATTCCTACGGCGAGAGGAAAAGCCCACAGCGGCCATACGGACAGGAAGAAATGCAACCCGGTCTGCGAGCGTTGGACGAGGTAGCCTTCGTGGGTGAACCCGCCGAGGTAATAATTGAACAGGTAATATTCCCAAAAATAATACAGAACGGCTAAAACCACCACGGTCGTAACTAATAAGGTATACCAGCTTATTTTTCGTGTTTTAGCATTTGTTTTCACTTCTTAGCCTCTACGTAAATTCCCTACTTGCTAATCTAGCCTAAAAAGCGTGAGAATAGAACAGCAAAAGGATAGCAGGAGCAAGGATGACTCACGACGCGGAACTTAGCCATATCATGCAGGTCGTGGCTGAAAAAAGTCTTAAACTGATGACTGAGTTTCAGACGCAGCCCACGCAGGTACTGGATTTAATCAAGCAGTATTCCGATGTAACCAATGATTTCATTTCGCTGATGCTGACATTGCTTAAAAATCCCGAGCAGGTCTGGCAAATGCAGGTCGCCTACTGGAAAGACGCCATGAGTCTGGCGCAGGACCAGTTCAGTCACTGGCTTGAAGGCAAAGCCATGCCGATAGACGACAAACGGTTCAGCGGCGAGGAATGGGTCAATAATCCTTTTTTTAATCTGCTAAGCCAGCATTACCTTTTAGCCAGCGAACACATGAACTGCCTGCTTGAACAAATCGATTACGGCGACAAGCAACTGGCAAAACGCATTCAGTTTTTTACCCGTCAATACCTCGATGCGCTGTCACCGGCGAATTACCTGCACACCAACCCCCAGCTAATGGCTGAAACCATTCAAAGCCATGGCAAAAATTTATTGAAAGGATTACAGAATCTGCTCACGGACATGGAGTCTGGCTCCACCCGTCTCATTATCAAAATGACGGACACCGATGCGTTTAAAATCGGGGAAAATCTGGCAACCACACCCGGCAAAGTCATTTTCCGCAACGACATGATGGAGCTCATCCAGTATTCGCCGCAAACGGAAAAGGTCAATTCAATTCCGCTGCTGATTATTCCGCCCTGGATCAATAAATACTACATCCTGGATCTAAGCCAGCATAATTCCTTTGTTAAATGGATAGTGGAGCAGGGGATTACTGTGTTCATGATTTCCTGGGTCAATCCGGATGCCAGCTATGCCAATAAAGGCCTGTACAATTACCTCGACGAAGGCCCAATGACCGCCATTGACATTATCCGTAAGCAATTAAAAGTCAAGAAAGTCAACACCCTGGGCTTTTGTATCGGCGGCACCTTATTGGCCTGCCTTCTGGCCTATTACAATGCCAGCAAAACCATGCCGGTTCACAGTGCAACCTTCCTCGCCTCGATGATTGATTTCAGCGACCCGGGGGATATTTCCGTCTTCATAGATGAACACCAAATAGCACGTCTTGAAGAGCAGATGAAGCTGAAAGGTTATCTGGATGGGCGGTTTATGGCCAGTACGTTTAATTCCCTGCGGGCCAATGATTTGGTCTGGAGCTTTTTCATTAAAAATTACCTGCAGGGCAAAAATCCGGTTCCCTTTGATATTCTCTACTGGAATGCCGATGCCACTAACATGCCGGCAAAGATGCATTCGACTTATTTGCGCTGGATGTATTTGCATAATTACCTGGTTAAGCCCGGTAAAGTGCTGCTCAATCACGTCCCGATTGATGTCACCCAGATTACTATTCCCACTTTCTTTGTCTCCACATTGAAAGACCACATTGCGCCCTGGAAAACCACCTACAAGGGCTTTGAGTTGATGAAAGGCAAAAAGCGCTTTCTCCTGGGTGGCTCAGGCCACATTGCTGGCATTGTCAACCCGCCCAATGTAGAAAAGTACGGGTATTACCGTAATTACGATACCCACCAGACAGCGGATGAATGGTTCAATGATGCGATGCATCTTGCCGGCTCCTGGTGGCCCGAATGGATGTCCTGGCTTAAAAAAGAGTCAGGGCGCATGGTCGAGGCGCCGGTGTTCAGTGAGTTGCCCTACCCTGGCATCGTCAATGCCCCTGGAACGTATGTGTTTAAAACATACACAAGCGAAGTGACGACCAGTCCTGCAGCAACCACCGGTTAACGGTTACTGAATCCCAAACCAACCGCCTGTATCGCCGCCGGCCCAGCAATCGCCGGCGGCACAGCTTTTGATTTTCTGAGCACAGAGTTGATTAAAGGCGGCTATTTGACTGATGTCCTGCCATTCATAGGCTTTAGGCTGGCAAATGCGGCCAATGTATTCCCCAGGCACACGCACCTGCCCCATGACGCTGATGTCCGGTGAGACGGCGTAAATTCCAGAACGATGCGAATAGCAGGCCACGTAGCAGCCTGATTTGCCGCTGTAGCTGTTGTCCGTGGGCAACATCACTTTCTTTGCCCCAGGGTAGGAATGATTCACCACCCCTTGATTTTCAATGACATAGACTGGAAAGGGCGACGGCAGCACCTGATCATTGTAAGGGGACTTGAAACTCAGCGGCTCCAACGCCTGACTTTCAGACGCCAGCAACAAAGCAAGCAACGGTAGTAGGTGTTTATTCATCATTTTTTTCCATAGCGAGATTGCCTTTTAATTATAGCAAGTGTCAAAATCGGTTATACTTCCTGCTTTTTAATCATGATGAATCATTCTGAAGAGGTCATTGCTCAAACCCGGCATTGGGTTCGGCATTTTATAATCGAATACGGGGTTTGCCCCTTTGCCAAACGGGAAGTGGATCGCCAGACGCTTCGCCTTGCGGTTGCAGACAGCCAGGATACAGAACAGGCCTTGTTCCAATTAATGGACGAGGTGTCTCTACTGGATAAGGATCCTGCCATTGCCACCACCCTGCTCATTTTCCCCCGGCAATTCCATTCCTTTTTTGACTACCTGGATTTCCTGGATTTAGCCGAGCAGCTCTTAAACGACAGCGGCTATGAAGGCCTTTATCAACTGGCCAGTTTTCATCCTGATTATTGTTTCGACGGCGTTGATTTTAATGATGCCGGCAATTACACCAACCGCTCCCCTTACCCCATGCTGCATCTTTTGCGCGAAGACCAGGTTGAACAGGCCATTGCCTATTATGGCGACACCTCGCTAATTCCTCTGCGCAACATTGAAAAAATGCGTGAGCTCGGCGTCACTCAACTGGAAGAACTGCTTTCTTCCTGCCGTCTTGGGAGCGAAAATGGAGAAAAATAACACTTTTTGTGGTATTTTTACGGTCTTACCTCGTCGGCAAAAGCAACTTCATGGCTAAGAAAGAACGAATCATCATCGGCATCAGCGGCGCTTCAGGCATTATTTATGGCATTCGACTGCTTGAAATTTTACGGCAACTGTCGGTGGAAACCCATCTGATTGTGACGAAAGCGGCTCAGCAGACCCGCCATTATGAAACCACCTACACGGCCTCGGATCTTGAACAGCTGGCCAGTCATTATTACAACATCAATGACGTTGCCGCCTGCCTCGCCAGCGGCTCCTATAAAACCTTGGGCATGATCATTGCCCCCTGTTCCATGCGCACGCTGGCTGACATTGCCAGCGGTTGTACCAGTAATTTATTAACCCGGGCAGCCGATGTGATCTTGAAAGAGCGGCGCAAACTCATCCTCCTGGCGAGAGAAACCCCGCTGCATTTGGGGCATCTTCGGAACATGGTGAGCGTGACGGAAATGGGAGCCATTATCGCCCCACCCGTGCCTGCCTTCTATACAAAACCCGCCACGTTGGATGATGTGGTCAATCACACGGTAGGGCGCATTCTCGATCTTTTTGATTTTGACCTCGATCTTGTGAGACGATGGGGAGACAACCTTCATAAAGCGGACTAACGATGTGGATAGTATTTGCTTTATTGGCAGCCCTGCTCTGGGGTTTAAATTATTCTCTCGCAGAAAAGCTCCTGCACAGCTTGTCCATTTTTACCCTGCTGGCGCTGGAGATGCTCCTTGGCGCGGTGGTCTTTTCCCTGCTTGCCGGCCTGACCTCCTTTAAAAAAGATTGGCATACCTTGAGCAATCAGCCTGATTTACTGATTCTTACGCTGACTCAGATTGTCGTGGTCAGCGTGGCAAGTTACCTGATTGCACTGTCTGTGCGGGCTAAAAATGCCACTGCTGCAGGCATCATTGAATTAATTTATCCCCTGTTCACCATTTTCTTCACCTGGCTGCTGTTTCGTGAAAATCATGCCAATTCCTCCGTGTTGATTGGCGGCACCCTCATCTTCATCGGGGTGTTGATTATCAGTCAGGGCTAGTATCAGGCCAGGTAATGATGCAAAGCCCAACCAATGACATAGGCCAACGCCGCCGTGACAGCGCCTAAGGTAAGCGTTTCTAAGCCTGAATAATGCCAGGATTTGGGGGACCAGTGGCTCTTAATCGCACCAATGATGAAAAACGTGCATCCAGTGAATAGACAGGAGTAGAAAAAAGCAGAAGGCCTGTTAAAAACATAGGGTAGCAGAGGGATTGCCCCAAAAATCAGAAATGAAATGAATGTCCAGGCAGCCGACTTTAAGGGCGATGGCACAACTTTCGGCAATCCGTATTCTTCCTGGAGCATGGTTTTTAACCACAAGCCCTGATTGGATGTAATCGCCTCAACCACCCGTTCAAGCGCCTCCCCCTGTAATCCTTGGTCCGCAAACATTGCACGTATTTCGGCTTTTTCGCCTTCGGGTACAAGGCGGAGGTGTTTTTCCTCTATGGCTTTGTCTTGTTGATAGCGTTCCCGTTCGGCTTTTGTCCCCAGGTAATTGCTTGCTGCCATGGAAAATCCATCCGCAAGTAAATTAGCAAAACCCAAGATCAGGATAACAAGCGATGACAGCTGACCTCCTACTACACCAGAAACAATCGCAAAGGTGGTGACTGCCCCGTCGATACCGCCATAAATCCAATCCCGCAGGTAATTTTGCGGGTTGGTACTTAGCCGGCGTTTAATGTCCATGGGCGAATGGCTGTGTTCCATGGGTTGGCCTCTATCGGTAGTAAACCTATAAACTGACATAATTCCCAGTTAATGGGTAGGGAGCAAGAGACTTAGGGCGGCTGATGAGCCAATAGAAAAACAGCCGCATAAGCGGCTGTTCAGAACGGGCGGTGAAGAATTATTTAACCGCTTGTTCCGTTTTTTTAACGTCTTTAGCGAAATTTAACATAGCCTTTTCAATGATTTGAAAGGATTTTTGCATGTAATCCAATGCCTTGTGGCCGTTTTCCAGCGCAATATTCATTTGCTTGTCAAACAACTCTTCCGGCTTTTTCAAATTAGCCAACTCATCGGGCTTAATGTAAGACAGGTTTTGCAAGGTCTTGACATTTAACTCAGCGATGGCTTGAACAGGTTCTTGAACCTTCTTGGCGATTTCGCTCCATTTTTCAAAATAAGCTTGGTTTACCATTTCATTTCTCCCCAATATGTTGCAGTGCACAATAATAGAATAGTTCCTTATCACCATGCCTGTCAAGGTATTCAGCGACTTTTTTTGCAGTGCAGCATAAATTATTTAAAAAATCCCTGCCACTGCTTGAGGAATTGCTGCATTTGTTGAGACCAGAGATCACTGGTGGTTTTATAATCACTTAAATAGGGGTTACCCTGCAGTGATTTTTCCAGGGTCACAAACAGTTGTTCCAGCATCTTTTTAAAAGACTGACTCATCGGGTGATTGGCCAGAATAATGAGTTGCTTTAACATGTCGGCCGACAAAAACTGGCTGGCGCCGCTTTCCATTTCTACAAAAATCTGCAGTAAGGTTGCATTGGTTATGTCGTTGTTGGTGACAGAATCTTCCACTCGAAAAGCGATTCCATCGATAATATAACGCTGTAACTCTTCAACGGTGATGTATTGGCTTTTTTCGGTATCGTATAATCGTCTGTTTTTGTATTTCTTGATAAGTCTAGTCATTTAATCCTCTAAAGCAGCCTGTTCCGCTTAATACATGTGCAGGCCGCCGTTAATGCTTAAATTGGCGCCGGTAATGTAGCGGCTTCGCTCATCAATTAAAAATTCAACAGCCCAGGCTATTTCTTGCGGCTCTGCCAGACGTTTTGCCGGGATTAAATTAATGATTGAATCCAGAATATCAGGCCGGATACCCTTCATAAGACGAGTATTGACATAACCGGGAGAAATGCTGTTTACCGTGATGTTTTTACTCATCAACTCCTGCGCCAGGCTCTTTGTAAAACCATAAATACCGGCCTTGGAGGCGGCATAATTGGCCTGAGAAAATTGCCCTTTCTGCGCATTCACGGACGACACATTGACGATGCGGCCACCGCCCTGATTACGCATGATCTCAACCACAGGACGAGTCACGTTAAACATGCCATCGAGATTAACACGCAAGACCTCGTCCCATTGTTGTTTGGTCATTTTATGGAATACGGCATCGCGGGTAATTCCCGCGTTATTAATCAACACGTCGATTTGTCCGTATTCGACAAGAATATCGGCAACAGTTTGCTGGCATTCGTCAAAGCGGGTCACATCCATGTGCCGGAAAGCGATTTGCTCATGGCCTTCTTGTTTCAGATGATTCAGCCACTCCGTGGCCTGCGCCTGTGAAACCACATCCAACGCAATGATTTGACCATAACGTTTGCTCAACTCAATGGCAATGGCAGTACCAATATCCCCAGTGCCCCCTGTTACCAATATAACCTTGTCTTTTTCCATTTTGTTCTCTTTCTGCTAACCATGAGAAAACAGGTAATTACATGTATTGACCGCCATTAATATCCAGATTGGCACCGGTAATAAAGCCTGATTCACGAGCAGCCAGAAACGCCACGGCATCGGCAATTTCTTCAGGTCGCCCTAAACGTCCGACAGGAATATTGGCAACAATACTTTTTAATACATCCTCTTTCACTCCCGCCAGCATCGGCGTTTCAATGTACCCGGGCGAAATGGTATTGACAGTAATGCCTTTGCTGGCCACTTCCAATGCCAGACTTTTAGTGAAACCAAACAAGGCGGCCTTGCTGGCGGCATAGTTACACTGACCAAACTGGCCCTTACGGCCATTGATTGACGAGATGGTAATGATACGGCCATAGCCCTTGTCAAGCATGGCAGGCAATACATTGCGGGTAATATTAAAGACGCTGGTCAGATTGGCATCGAGTACCTGCTGCCACTGCTGAGGGGTCATTTTTCTAAGACTGCAATCGGCGGTAATCCCGGCATTATTAACCAGAACATCGATGTGGCCATAACGTTCGTTCACCAGGGAAACCAGCTTTTCGCAATCAGCAAAACTTGCCATGTCCGCATAAACAATATCGACGTTAAAACCGGCTTTGCGTTGCTGCTCTTGCCAGGCTTTGGCTTCTTCATGCTTTCCATCCTTGAAGTAGCAAGCGATCACCTGGTACTCGGAAGCTAATTTTTGGCAAATCGCTGTGCCAATTCCTCCTGTACCTCCAGTTACAACGGCTGTCATTTTTTCCATAAACAACTCCTTTCAATTTTGTGACTGGTAATTCATTACTTCAAAGCAAAACCAGAGGAAAGTCAATCATGAGTTACCATAATTTGATGTCTTATTGAAAGTATAGCCAGAGAACCCATGCAGGTCGGGCTTAAATAGAAAAAAGGGAGGCTCAGCCTCCCTTTAGAATCAGATTTTGACGGGTTTGGGTACAAAGCCTTTCATTTGCTGGGCAAATTGCTTTAACACTTCAAGGCCAGATTCCTCTGCCTGCTTGCACCATTGCTGCAACGCGTCGACCAGCTCACGTTGTGAGCTTGCGGTCTTAAGCCAGATGTTCTGCAGGGATTGCCGGTAAGTATAAACCAGGCGCAATTGCTCACAGCTTTCCAGTAACGCCTGCAATCTCGTGTTTGCACGCGGCGATAACAAACTGTCCTGGAGACGCAGGAGACGTCCGGCACGCTGGAACAGTTTTTTATCACTATTGTTCTCGGTATGGATACGCTTTTCCATCTTGAGAATAGGGCGGACCACCCGCTTGTAATAGTAGGACATCACCTGAAACCGATTACTGACAACCGCTTTCACTGTCTCCAAATCCACGTTCAGCTTGCCTTCTTCCATCGCCAGTTTCGGAGGCAGTTTTTTAACCTTGGCCAATTTCAGAAAAGACAGGCAGCGAATGTAGAACCAGCCGATATCAAACTCCCACCATTTCACAGAAAACTTGGCAGAGGAAGCGAAGGTGTGGTGATTATTATGCAATTCTTCACCGCCAATCCAGAAACCCCAGGGAAAAATGTTGGTCGCAGCATCCGGGCATTCAAAATTGCGATACCCCCAGTAATGGCCAATTCCATTGACGACGCCTGCCGCGTGCAGTGGAATCCACATCATCTGAATGGCCCAGATGGTAATGCCGGGAATGCCAAATAGAATCAAGTCGGCCAACAGCATAATGAGAATGCCTTTGGAACTGAAACGGCTGTAAACATTGCGTTCCACCCAGTCAGTCGGCGTCCCATGGGAATATTTTTTTACCATCTCCTGGTCTTTGGAGGCGGCGCGGTACAATTCAGCGCCCTGCCAGAATACCTTTTTAATCCCGAGAACTTTGGGACTGTGAGGATCGCCTTCAACATCCGTGGTGGCGTGGTGTTTACGGTGAATAGCGACCCATTGGGCCGTCACCATCCCGGTAGTCAACCAGAGCCAAAAACGAAAAAAGTGACTGACGACAGGATGAAGGGTCAATGCTCTGTGTGTCTGATAGCGATGCAGATAGATGGTAACCCCGGCAATCGTGATTTGCGTTAACACGATGGTCGCGATGACATATCCCCAAAATGAAAGGTTCAAAACCCCATAAATCATTCGGTAACTCCCCAAAAAAGAATTATTTGCCAGAGACTTAACAGCTGATTAAACTATCCGCTCAGCTTCGACATGAGATCGAATCCTCTATTAAGCCAAGGCGTGTGCGAAGGTATACAATTACACCCCACTCTTATGATCATACCACAAATTGCACAAACCGCATTGCATCAGGCCGACTTGTGAACGATAATTTTAATTAAAACAGGAAATAAATTGAAGTACATCGAGAACAGGACTCCATAATGAATGACAATATAAAACGAATCATAGAAAGCATTGTGCCTTTTTTGGTCATCGGCGTGGCCGTTTCCTTGTTAATTGGTCTGTTTATCATGTTTTCCTATGTCCTGGTCTGGGGATTGTTTATCGGCGGCTTACTCTGGGTAGCCACCCTGATTAAAAACGCACTATTCCCGCCGCCCAAGGTTAAACAGGATACGCCGCAAGGCCGGATTATAGAACATAAAGATCAAGACTGATGCCGGAATTACCTGAAGTCGAAACCACCAAGGAAGGCATTAAACCGTTTCTGATGGCACGAGAAATCAGCGGCTTGGCCGTCAGGGATTCACGCCTGCGTAAGCCGGTGCCGCCCCAGCTAGCCGCCTACTGCATCGGCAAAAAAATCATTGAGGTCAGCCGGCGTGCTAAATACATTCTCATTCACCTCGAAGAGGGGTATCTTCTTATTCATCTGGGCATGACCGGGCATCTGCGTCTGCTTAAAAACAACGCTCCCCCGCCTAAAAAGCATGATCACATCGACTTGCTGTTAACCGATGGCGGGCTTCTTCGATACAACGATCCGCGCCGTTTTGGCTTGTGGCTGTACCTTGCCGATGCTCCGGACGATCACCCCCTGTTCCGTCACCTGGGACCGGAGCCTTTAAGCGAAGCGTTCCATGGCGACTATTTATTTGAAAAAGCAAAACGCAAAACCCAAACCATCAAATCCTTCATCATGGACAACCGGATTGTGGTAGGAGTGGGCAACATTTACGCCACCGAAAGTCTGTTTCTGGCGGGCCTTCACCCATTCACACCCGCAGGACGCGTAAGCCGCGAACAATTCAACCGCCTGAGTCTGCACATCCAGGCTGTATTGCGGCGCGCCATTGAAGCCGGCGGCACCACGCTTCGCGATTTTTATGATAAAGACGGCAAGCCCGGCTATTTTACCCAGAAGCTTCAAGTCTATGGCCGTAAAAACCAACCCTGCTTTCACTGCCGCTGTGCCATTGAGGTCAAAATCATTGGTGGCAGAAGTTCGGCCTTCTGCCCTCAATGCCAGCCTGTGCCGGCCGCGGAATGAATGCCTTTCGCCCCTCGTTTCTTACTGTATAATCGGTATATAATTCTTACCCTGTTTCATACCAGAGAAGGACAGCTGTATGTTAGTTAAATTTAAAAGCGACGCTTATGAAAATATCACCATGTTAGGGGATATTGCGCAGCGACTGTTAAAGATGATGGGGCACAGTGGCATCATCCCTGGCGCCCTGGTCGCTGATGAAATACCGGAAGCCCTTGACCACTTGAAAGAAGCCATCGACAGGGAAACCCAAAAGCAGCCGTTAAATCCGGAAGACGATGACGATCAGGTGAGTCTTGCCAATCGCGCCTATCCTTTAGTCCAGCTCCTGACCGCGGCTGTTAAGAAAAACTGCAATGTGCGCTGGGATAAAGTGTAAGAGTATGGGCAACTTCCTGCTCTTACAGTATGATTCCCCACCCAATGATAGAAACGAGTTCCAATGAAAATCAGTAAACTCCGCACGTTCTGGATTATGCTGCTGTCAGCGCTTTATACGGTGAATGCATGCAGCCGCTCCGTCCTCATGCGTCTGTTCGGTAAAACCAACCGTGCCTGGGTAGACACGACGATTCATCGCTGGGTTAACCGCCTGCTTAACCTCGTGGGGGTCCAATGCAAAATCATCAATCCCCACGGCGTGGTTCCTCAGCCAGGAAAGGCCTACATCATCATGTGTAACCACAGCAGCCTTTACGATATTCCCATCAGCTTTAAAGCCTTCCCCAATCACTCCATACGCATGCTGGCTAAAAAGGAACTGTCCAAAATTCCTATTATGGGAAAAGGCATGACGGCAGCGGAATTTCCTTTTATCGATAGAAAAAACCGCAATCAGGCGATTAAAGATCTCGAAGCCATGCGTCAACTGCTGGAAAGCGGCATCATCATGTGGATAGCGCCCGAAGGCACCCGTTCGAAGGATGGTAAACTTGCCCCCTTTAAAAAAGGCGCCTTTGTCACCGCCATCGAAGCCAAAGCCATCATCATCCCCATTGGTATTCGCGGTGCTTATAACATCCTGCCGGCAAGAACCCTGCAATTTAACATCAATCAAACGGCTGAAATTCATATCGGTGAACCCATTGATGCGAGTGCCTATACCACAGACCAGAAAGAGGAACTGATCAAACGCGTTCATCAGTCCATGGAAAAGCTGGTTGGCGAAACACAGGAATAAACCCTAATGCGATACGCCGTAGCTCTCCTGGCTTTGCGTGGCGGTCACTGTAGCGGCGAGTCCAATGTGCCTCGGATCGGATGCGGCGGTGAGTACATTGTCCTGCCTGTCCCAGGTAACCCCCTGCATGTCACCATAGTACTGCAGTAAAGGCATCAGCACATACCCCATGCTTTTTAATTGCGACTGCAATTGCGGCGAAAAGGTTTCCGGTTCAAACTGCAACACATCGGGCAGGTATTGGTGATGGAAACGCATACGGGAAACCATGCTGATTGCCCCCTCCGAGTTATAAAAAACCAGGCTGGCTAACAAAACCATAGTGGGAATTCGGCTGCCGCCCGGGGTCCCTATCACGGCCACGCGCCCCGGCATTTCCAGAAACGTTGGACACATACTGGATAACGGCCGTTTACCCGGTTCAATGATGTTGGCCTGACTGCCGACAATACCGAAGACATTCGATGCCCCAGGCTGGCTGGCAAAATCATCCATTTCATCATTCAACAGCACGCCCGTACCTTCAGCCATCACACTGGAACCAAAAATATAATTCACCGTCATGGTCGCCGCCACGCGATTGCCCTCGGCATCCATAATCGACAAATGGGTGGTATTGGAAACATCGTCCATCACCTTTTTGGACTCAAGCCGGCGGCTGGGGGTTGCCTGCATCGGTGAAATGAACTGACGCAGTTTTTTGGCATTGGCAGCCGAAATCATGTCCTCAATCGGTACGCTGATAAAATCAGGATCGGCTATGGCATCACCGCGCTGCCAGTAAGCCATTCGCATTGCCTCCACGGTATAATGAATCGTCATCGGCAGGGGTAGGCTCTCCAGCGAATAACCAGAAAGAATATTCAACATGGTCAACAACGCCACTCCGCCCGCGGATGGGGGAGGCGAGGTAATGATCAGCATGGTATGGTAGGCCCCCTGCAGGGGTTCCCGGACTTTAATCTGATAATGCGCAAGATCGGAGAGAGTCCAGATTCCACCGGCCGCACGCACCCCCTTGACCAGACGTTCAGCCACCTCCCCCTGATAAAAGCCCTCATGCCCCTTTTCAGCTAGCAGGCGCAGGGTTTTAGCCAGATCGGGCTGACGCAGAATGTCGCCAATGGCGTAAGGGTTACCGTTTTTCAAATACACAGCCGCTGTCGCCGGGAAACGGCGCAACTGCTTAAGCCTGTCCGTCTGGCTCGAAAAATAACGAAACTGATAATCGACAGGAAAGCCTTCTTCCGCGAGACGGATGGCCGGTGCCAGTGTTTTTGACAGGGGAAGACGTCCGTAATGGCTGGCAATATAAACCAAAGCAGCCGGTTCGCCCGGTATGGCCGCAGCAAGTCCTCCATTGAGAGAAAGCTCGGGAACAGGTTTACCGTCCTTCCCAAGAAACATGTCTTTGTGGGCCGCCCGGGGCGCGGTTTCCCGCCCATCGATAAACCAGTTTTTCTTTTCTTTTTCAAGGTGCAATAACCAGAATCCACCGCCTCCGAGGCCAGAGTGGTAAGGTTCAACGACTGCCAGAGCCGCGCTTGCCGCCACCGCAGCGTCAAAAGCATTACCACCCGCTGCCAGAATTTCAAGCCCCGCATTCGTCGCTAACGGATGAGCGGTGGCGATTGCATAGCCAGGCGGCGTGTCATGAAAGGGGGAAGCAAAACCAGGGCAAACATTCCAAAGACTACTGACCAGGATCAACAGACTTGTGCGTGCATTCATGATTTTTGTTTTTTATCCTTAAGAGCCCGTACAACGGCAGCCGGAACAAATTGGGACACATCGCCATTGAATGCGGCGATTTCCCGAACCAGACTGGACGATATAAACATCAAGTGCTCGGAAGGCGTTAAAAACAGCGTTTCAATGTCGGGTGATAATTTACGGTTCATGCCTGCCAGCTGAAACTCGTATTCAAAATCATTTACCGCCCGTAAACCACGCAAAATGATTGTCGCCTGCTGTTCACGGACAAAATCAATTAAAAGCGTGCTAAAACCGACCACCTTCACACCGGGTACGTCGTGCAATGCCTCGCGCAGCAGGGCAATGCGTTCGTCGAGGGAGAAGAACGGTTTTTTTGCCGAGCTGTTAGCTACACCCACGATAATATCCGGAAAAATGGATGCCGCCCGCTGGATGATATCCACATGACCATTGGTGACCGGATCAAAAGTACCGGGGTATATTGCTCGTGGTTTCATAAGGTTTGTCATTAATTGCAACTTCCCGCAGTCTAGCGTATTGTGATTTAAAAAACTATGATTGAGATTTAACGGAATGGAGAGTTGGCAATGAATGCTTTGAAATGCTCGTCGCTTTGTTTGCTTTTACTTTTAACAGCCTGCGCACCTCGTCATCATCAGGCGCTTCATTCAGGAACAGAGGGTAGCCTGCCCGGCGAGGGCGCTGTCAATGGCCAGCCCTTAACGACCGAGGAAGCGGCGGCATCGCCCGCAGTCAACGTCTCGCCCGCTGAACAGGCGAAACAAACCGCCAGTATTTCGTCATGGGAATTATCCGGCGCCATGGCGGCACGTGGTAAGAAAAAAAGCTGGACGGCGTCCGTGAACTGGTTGCAGAATGGTCCTGGCAGTTACCAAATCCGCCTTTTCGGTCCCTTAGGCAGCGGTACGGTGATGATTGACAAAAAAGGCGGCGTGGTCACGTTGCGTGACGGGCCGAAAAAAGTCTCTTCCAGCAGTGCGGACGCCTTGTTGCGAAAAGAAACGGGCGTTGGCCTGCCTGTAGCCAACCTGTATTACTGGGTTCGCGGCCTGCCTGCCCCCGGCGCTGTACAAACCGCGCAGCGCGATCCTCAAAACCGCCTGCTGCTGCTTCGCCAAGCCGGTTACACTATTCAATACTTAGGCTACAGTGCTGTCGGCAAAGCGGCGTTGCCAAGCCAAATCCGACTTCAGGGCCATGACATCTTTATCAAGATGGTGATCAAAAAGTGGCGAGTCTAATTTATGTTCTTAAAATGAGCAATAAAATGAAGAAATTGGCCTGTGAAAATAATTTCGCAGGTCAACGTTGACATTGCCCTCATTTCTCTGCAAAATACGCAGCACATTGCAGCGACAACTGCAGATGATTCATGGATGATTAAGAATCTAAGCATATTGGGGTGTCGCCAAGTGGTAAGGCACAGGGTTTTGATCCCTGCATACCTAGGTTCGAATCCTAGCACCCCAGCCATTTTCTTGTTGATTCAAGTAAACAGACGGCAGAAGATAACCGGGAAGGATGCGTTCACCGGATCGCTAAAATAATAATTATATCTTTCTGGCTGTCTTCTGCTATGTGTTTAAGTTAACTGATTATAAACAATCGAAGGTTTCTTACACATGTCAACGATGATGATCTTTACCGGCAATGCCAACCCCGAACTGGCACTTAAAATTGCTTCCCACTTACAAATTCCGATAGGCCAAGCCACTGTAGGCACCTTCAGCGATGGTGAAACCATGGTTGAAATTCTGGAAAATGTCCGTGGACGCGATGTCTTTATTGTCCAATCCACCTGTGCGCCAACCAATAATAACCTCATGGAATTATTGACCATGGCCGATGCCCTGCGACGTTCTTCCGCAGGCCGAATCACAGCTGTTGTTCCCTATTTTGGCTATGCGAGACAGGATCGACGTGTTCGCTCCGCCCGCGTTCCGATTACTGCCAAGGTTGTCGCTGACATGATGGCTTCGGTAGGAATATGCCGGGTTCTGACCGTTGATTTGCATGCTGATCAGATACAGGGATTTTTCTACATGCCGGTCGATAACGTGTATTCAACCCCCATTCTGCTCGAAGACATCAAGCAGCAGAATCTGGCGAACCTGATGGTTGTTTCCCCGGATGTCGGCGGTGTGGTCCGTGCCAGAGCCATGGCCAAACGCTTGAATGATGCGGAACTATCCATTATCGACAAACGCCGCAGTGGCCCCAATAAGTCCGAAGTGATGCACATTATCGGAGAACCTGCGGGTAGAAACTGCATCATTATCGATGACATTGTCGATACCGCCGGTACGCTCTGTTCAGCTGCCATGCACTTGAAACGCAATGGCGCCAACAGTGTCCGAGCCTACATCACCCATCCCGTGCTCTCAGGTCCGGCTGTTGAAAACATCATTCACTCCTCCCTGGATGAGGTCGTAGTAACCGATACGATTCCTCTCTCTCAGGCCGCCAAACAGTGTAAAAAAATTCGGGTAGTGAGTTTAGCTGACATGCTGGCTCAGGCCATTAAACGAGTCAATGTCGAAGAATCGGTGAGCTCCATGTTTGCTGAATAAAGGCCAATGACACCAATAAAAAAGGAAGCCTGAGCTTCCTTTTTTATTGGGTCTACTTAACCTTAATCACGTGTTCCAACGTATTTATCATCAAAATAGCGACGTAATTTGGTGCGTAACGTTCCTCGACTAATACCCAACATAACCGCTGCACGAGATTGATTGTACTTGCAGTGCTCCATTACTGCACGAAACAGAGGTGTCTCTATTTCTTCCAAAACAAACTTGTACAGATCAACAGGATCAGTTCCCTTCAGCTCGGAGAAATACCTTTGCACTGATTGAGTTACGCTCTCGGCCAGTGACGCAGTTGTATCCCCGGCTTCATTACTGATTGTTGTCATTATTATTAACTCCTCCTTTAAAAACATGAATCTTACCCAATTGGACAATTCCTGACAAGTAAAACAACCGAAAAATTGACTGATAATCAGGTATTATTGAGCAGGTTTAATTCAAACTCAACCTGCTCACAAGGTATTGATAAGACTTAGAATTTCATCATGGCAGGATTGAAAGGCTTGCCATTTACAACAAGTTGGCCCTGATTCAGACTGACTTCAACCACGTAGTCCGTGCTTTGTTGAACCAGTAAGCCTGATTGAACCATGGCATTGATTTGTTGATCCGTTTGAGCCGCAACCTGTTGTTCCATATCCGGTGTTGCCGTTGTGTCAGTGTTAGCCGGCGCATTGGGATCGGTAGCCGTAGTATCCGGAGTTGACGTCACCTGAGCGGAACCGGCGGCCAATCGTTGTCTGACGGTTTGGCTGATGATCTGCTTCAGTACCGCACCTGGAACCTTCAAACGGCCGTTACCCTGAACTTTCTGCATCATCTCGACCGGATTATTGTTATCTCCTTTTGGCAGAGTAATAATCAGGTTGCCTTCGACTGTACCCTCAGGCATGGTAAATGTCATTTCTGAAATTTCAAATTCCGCACCACGGCTAAACAGTTTAGGAATCTCAGGCATAATGGCCATCAACGCCTGCTGTTTCTCCGCATCAGAACCCTGCTGCATTTTATTGGCTTGTTCATTAATACGGGCCAACGCGTCTGCATCAAGATTACGTACAGCCATTTCCAGGTTACCGGGGCCATAGGTTTTACCCTGAGTAACGATCTTGTCCAATGAGCTTTTGAAATGAGAATTGAAGAGACCACTCTCAATGTCACTGCTGGTATTGATGTCGAGATCATTCAGTTCAAACAGTTTTTGAGTTTTATCCTGGATGAGCAGAGAAGGGAAAGAAACACTGGCATCACCAAGGAATAAACCGGAGTCTGTTCGGTGCAGGTTGTATTCGCTGGAGATTTCCCCCATGGTAGCTGTCACTTGATCTTTTACAAAGCTCATGCCTTCAATGGTCAGGTCGCCTGCCACTTCGTCCATGGAAGACGTCACATTGACGGTGCTGCTCATGCCTTTCCAGTCAAACTGGGAATTACCTTGTTTGGCAATCAGTTTAAACTCAGGAATGGACATATTGACCTTGCTGTTATTCAAGTAGTTAATCAGCAGACTTAAATCCAGTTTGGGTTTGGTGGAATCACCGGTAAACGTGTTATTGAACTGTTCAGCATAGGTTTGTGGTAAGGTTAAGTCCGTTTTAGCGTAACCTAAGCCTAATTTAACGCCGTTATCAGCAAATATAATGGGGCCATGATAAATGGTTAATGGCATTTGCATCTGGTAATCTTGTGCAGGCATGGTTTGCGGTTGGCCATCAGCACCTCTGACGATGCGCTCGGGCACATGTAAACGCCAGTTTAATGTAGCCTGGGATTTAAACCAGCCTCTATGGTATTCCGTGATATCGGCAAACAGGCCATTCGACTGATTAACGATATCGACGTTTTTTCTCACTGTGTGTTCAGTGATAATGCCCATACCATAATATCCGCCAAGGACTAGAACGGCCAGGATAACCACTAATCCTATGATTTTTTTCATTATTATCTCCGTGTTAGTGACATCTCACTGCAAAACTGCATAGAAGATGCGGTAAGTAGTACCCGCCCTAATTAAAGCACGAGATACACCAACTAGCAAAAGAAATAACAAAAAAAACTCAACAAAATCAGATCAGTTAACCTGCCTTATGGGCTTGCAATACGTTTCCTTTACAGTGAATGCCAGAATGAGTGCAATCAGGGAACACAGCGGCAAAATACGCAGGCCGGCCTGGAAGTCGCTCAACAGCAAGGTTTCCACATTGAAAGCCCGCGCTCCGGCTGACAAATCCACCAGACGCCCCACCAGGGGCTGCATTAACGCACCCACAAAAATAGAAGTCATGTTGGTAAAAGCGATGCAGGTACCGATGACTTTGCTTTCCTGAATTTCAGTGGAAACCGCATAAGCGATAGCCACGCCTGTGTTGGTCAACCCAAAGAGAAAGAAAAGCACATAGGCGGATGTTTTGTTCATGTCGGGGTAGAAAACAAACAGGGTCGTCAGTACAACGCCGCACAGCGCTGAGAAAATCATAAAGGGTTTGCGGCGTCCCATGCGATCGGAAACCCATCCCGACAACGGGCCGCTGATGCCCCAACCTATAAAAATGAGCCCGGTTGCAAAAGCTGCCGCATGAGCTGAAAGGCCGCGACCATATTGCAGGTAAGCCGGACCAATGGCTTCGCCAATGACAGCGGTGGGGCCAAAAAGGAAACCCGCATACAAGGCATTAAGCCAGGTTTGTCGATGCGATAAAATAATTTTCAGACTTTCAAGGATACTGATGTGGGGTTGTGCCTTAATCTCACGGCGCTTGGTGCCTGGCTTATCCTGAACAAATTGATACAAAAGACCGGCTAAAACGATAAACAGGAATGCAATAATCAACATACTGTGGCGCCAGCCCACATTGGACACCAGAAAAGACACAGGCGCCTCACCCGCTGCAGCACCCAACATGCCCAGCGCCTGAGTTAAACCCGACAACAGACCCAACATGGCCGGCGGGAACCAGGAGGTCGCAAGACGCAGCGCGCTGACAAAGGCAAATGCAGCACTAAAACCAATCAGCATACGTCCAACGGAGGCCATCATCAAACCGTCTGCCAAACCAAAGACCCCACAGCCTAACGCAGTAATCAGGGACATCACGGTTAAAATACCGCGGATACTCAAACGGTCAACAGTCAGGCCAACCGGAACCTGCATAATAATATAAGGTATGTAAAACGACGCGGTCAGAATCCCAAACCCGACCTCATTGATGCCAAAATCAATCTGCAGACTGCGATGCATCACCCCGGGTGCTACTCTGGCGAGATAATCAGAAAAATAAAACGCCGCCGCCAACCCCCAGACGATCCATGCAAAACTCAGTTGACCGAAACGTCCTGAGGAATCTGCATTTTGAGATACTGCTATTTTATTCATAAATACACACTCGGTAACTGTATCCAGAAGCAACGTCCATTCCGACCATCTTATGCTCCCTACCAACAGCAATTAGCTCAAAAAATTTACAAACCCAAGCACCCATTATACTGCTACAAATGTTTATTTCAACACCAGAGTGGCATGGAAAACCCCTCCATCTCCTTTGCAGAAGGAAGGTGGGGTATAATTATACGCAATGAATGCGTATAATCTGACCTTTTATTGACATTGTCGGTTATGAACAGTCTCGAACTTGCTGTAAAAAATGCCCTGGATTCGCAAGGGGATAGTCAACAGGCGAATAAAGCTTACCTTGAATTCATCAAGGCTAATTTCATCATCCCGGTGGATATTCATTCTGCGCCGGACAATCCGGAAGTGCTTTACCTTAACGAAGGTGAACACACGTTTTTGCCGGTCTTTAGTGAAATGAGCTACCTTGATGCCTGGGCACAGGACATTCGTGATGCCATTCAGATCCTGCGCCTTTCTGGCGTTGATCTGCTGAAAGGGATAGGGGATGACGTGACGGTCTGTTTGAATATTGGCAGTGAAATTTACAAAGAATTTAACGCATCCGAGATCGCCAGGATGCGCAGCATGGTTTTAAAATTGTTTAAATGAAGGCGGGTTTGCCCCGCCTCCACGGTTATGCGACTAAATCAAGCACCTGGTAGCCGACAAAGGCCGAAGCGGCGATGGCCCCGGTAATACGCAACACTTTTACCAGAAATGATTTATTGTGAATAGAAAATAAACCGTCATTGGCGGCTGACACGGCTGACTTTTCTTCCTCATCCTTCTTAAAGGTTGCTGCGTCTAAATCATAAAGCGGTTCTTCGCCATAAAAACCTGCCCACCAGCCTTCCTGCCATTGTTCATTTTCGCTTGTGCCCTGACGGTAAGGATTCTCCTGCTCGCCCAATTCGGACAGCGCGCATTGATACCCCTCAGCATAGCAATCCTCCAGATTAGGATGCTCAATGTTAAATCGCAATTTAATATGTGGTAATAAGGCTGAAGTATCGTTCATGTTCGTACCCTCTCTTAGCTCGTCTTCCTCTTACTTGAATGGTAGCAACTTCCGTACCATCGCCAGGGATTCGTGATTCAATCCACTTAGAAACTATTTTACGCCTTGAGCAATCCAGGAGGGGATAAGCGAGATTAATTTACTATTTCTTGACAATATAGTTAAAAATAATACACATTGTCCTTGTAAGTATATGATTTATCTCACTATGGCGCCAGGCGGCAACCAATCCATTCATCGCCCTGTTGGCGATACAGCACGCGATCATGCAACCGGTTATCTCTCCCCTGCCAAAATTCAATGGTCGACGGTTTGAGTTGGTATCCGCCCCAGTTTTCCGGGCGAACTATGGGTTGCTGATTCCATTGCGCCAGCAGGCGGTTAAAGGCAATCTCCAATTCTTGCCGGGTGGCAATGGGGCGGCTCTGAGGCGAAGCCATGGCACTAAGCTGACTGGCTGGCGGCCGACTGGCAAAGTAGGCGTCTGACATTTCCCGGCTGGTTTTTTCCACCGCGCCCCGGATTCTCACTTGCCGGGCCATTTCCGGCCAATAAAAATTCAAGGCGGCAAACGGGTGTTTTTGCAATTGCACGGCTTTCGCGCTTTCATAATTGGTATAAAAAATAAAACACCCCTCTTCGATTCCCTTGAGTAATACCACTCTTGAATCAGGCATTCCTTCTTCATCGACCGTGGACAGAACCATGGCCGTGGGATCCTGCTTCTCGCTGGCAAGCACTTCTTTAAACCAGAGCTGAAACTGCAGTAAGGGATCGCCCCCGATCTGGTGGTCATCAATCCTTAAATCCCCATAATCACGCCGTATATCCGCTAAAGTCCGCCACCCAGTCATGTTACATCCCCTCTTTGAATGCCTTCAAAAAAACCAAAATTTTCATATAATTAACAAAAAGAAAGCATCTTATACTTCACTTAAGACGCGACTTATATTATAACTGCACCACGATCGCATCGGTAACTACCTATGATAGAACGATTTTTGCGCTTGTTGGATACTTTTAAGGAAAATCAGATTTCCACGCTGTTGCGCAGCAATCGTGAATTTATCACAACTCAACTGAAAGGCCCCTATTTTTCAAGCCACGCTCGCGATTATTTTGCCGACACCCAGTCCTCAGGCGAGCCCTATGTTGATTTCGCCGATGAACCCCGCCGCATCGTCCAGATTAAACAACTCATTAATGCCTTGTACCATGCGGAAATGGCCTTCATCGATCTGGAAAATGTCAATCTGCGCAACGGCCAGCAAAAAACCCTTGATTTGAAAAAACTCTATTTTAATACCATTCACCACGCCTATCAGGCCAGTTACCTGTTGACGCACGTCGATGTGGATTTTATGGAGGTGTTTGGCCATGAGCTTGTGCAATTGCAGCACATTCTGCATCTTGTCAAACAGCAGGCGGATGGTTATGAAAAGCAGGCAAATGACCTGGCTGGCCGCATTCTGGATTTTCCACTGAGTTATAATACCGGCTGGTATACAGGCATTGCTGTGGATCAAATGAAACCTCGGCAGGAGGGATTTGATTACAATTTTATCAGTAAATTCAGTGCCAAACTCCCAGGCTACATTCAGGAATTACGCCTCCACCTGCATCATTATTCTGCAAAAATTTCCCTTGAAGCACCGGAAATTAATGAGCAAAAATTACAGGAACTTCAGGAAAATGCGATCAAGATTATTTTTGCGCTGGATGATTTGAGGGACAACAATTTCTTCATTGCATTTAAGCTGCTGAAATACATTAATATTGTACGTCACATTATCAGCCTAACCACCAGCACCTTTCAGCAGATGGTGCAATTCAATGAAACATCCCAGAATGTGGTACGTGATAATCTAGCCAAATTAAAATACGACCTGCTGCCGCGGTTATTTGCCCTGGTCGATCGTATCGAAGATCAAGCCCTGCTGCATCCAGGAACCCTCTCCAGGCCGATGATGCAACAGATAAAACCGCTTTATGACCTGCTCATCACGTATGCCCGGAAGCCCGTTAATTTTGAAACCTGCGGCAAGGAATTGTTGACGCTGGAAGATGCCCGATTCCTTGATTTGCGCCTTAGTGAAACGCGTGAGCGGCTAAGCAAAACGCGGACGGCCTCGGTCAAAGCGCAACGCCTGCAGAGTGCATTTAACACGTTCTATGCCATTCTTGCCCGGCCAGAATACCAGGGGCTTCGTTTAAACCAACTGCCTGAGATCGTCAAAAAGGAATTAGCCCGACACTACCGATACATCCGTCCTGTGATCGAGCATCATCATGTTGACTTAAGTAATGCCATTATCAATGGTTTGACGCAACCTCGCGGCTGGCTGGGCACCCTAAAAACACCTTTTGACTGGTATTACAATTACGAAAACACGGATAAAATCAGTCACCTTCAGGCTAAGTACACCACGCTCGCTGCCTTGTTTGCCCAGGAAACAGTCACCGCCAGGTTCCATAAACAGCTTAATAAAGCGCTTTTTCAACACATTATCGACCAGAGCGACCTGGCTTTAGCGCCTTACCCGGGCGAAGACGTGTTCAAGCTCAACGAGAAAGCCGCTCTCGGCATAAAAGACGAGGCCCAGGGGTTTGAATTTACCGTGTCCGACGAAGGGCATTGCCTTTTAAAACAGCCAGCCCCCTTAACCACCGATCAGGTGTTTCTTCTTGCGCAACATTATGATCAGCGCGTAGTCGCCTTAACCCAGGCCCAAAAAGCGTATCGGCAATTCATGGCTATCCTTGATCAGCAGGACGTGGCCACCCTCTCTGCACTACCGGAGGGCGAGAAGAAAAAATTACGGCCTCTCTATGCCCGTTTTCAACCTTATTTTATGACGATCAAAGCGTCTGATGCAGGAATTGCCGCACTGGATAAGAAAATCATCCAGTCTCTGACCGACAAAGAGTCTACTTTGCCGTTGACTGTCGATGAATTAATTTCAATGGAACTGGATATTAATACAGGCTTCGCAGTCACAAAGACGCGTTGGAAGGCCTATCGTGACAATTACCTTGATGACGGTAAAAAGCGCTATGAGAAGGACGTGGAGTCCCCGCCGCTGGCTGTGAATACACAGCATGCCAATCGAGCGCATTACCTGCTTAAAAAAGACACCTGTTCGAAACACATAGCGGATTACCGCAAATCGCTTTTTCAATTCACTGCGGCGTTGAATCTTCCCGCCAGACAGCATCTTAAACCGCAGGAAAAGGGTGTTCCTTTTCCCCAATTGGAAACGAAGCAATCCCTGCTGGCAGAGCCTCAGCAGTTGCTTAACATTAAACGCCTGTTTAATGCCCTGTATTACCTTGAACAAATGGTCATTGAACTTGAGAAACTCAATGACAAAAGCAGTGAATCAACCTATGTTTATCATCTGCTGCAGGTTTATCATGCCATCAACACCATCTATCAGTTGTCACTTTCCTTTTATCATGATCCTCACTCACGCCTGGTTTGCCGTGATCTGATGATGAAAGCCCAGCAACTGTATCAATTCACACGCGATCAGACCCAACCCTACCTAGTCCACCCCGAGGAGGTAGAGCCGAAGGAAGAACCCCTTCATTACAATGGATTATGGTATACAATCCAGGCCTTTATGGTGGTTCCCGAACACATTCAAGCCTTGAATTATCAAACACCGATACCGGCGGACAGGCTTGAAAAAATCCGTCTCAATACCAAACGCATCGCGATGAACATTGAGAAGATTATCCACGACTCGCCCTCCCATTTCAGATTACTGCTGGACACGCCTGTCATGTATGAGCTGTTCATGGAGTTAAAAACCAAATTGATCCAGTTTTCTCAAACTTCTCATGACGCAGTCATGGATCATCTGGACGAAATCAATTCGGTGTTATTCACTCGTCTATTAATGGAAACGGATCATTTTGAGGCCAAACTGGCCTTAAAGCCTGGTGTATTGGCTACCTCCATGAAAGCCATTCTGGATCAATTTTACCAGGGTTTGGTTGAACCGGCAGGTCTGGTTTCGGCTCAGCACCTTGAATTGGTTTTCTCCATGACGCCCATCCAGAAACGGCAAGTGGCGGCGAAACAACGAGCAACCCTGGCTGAATTGAAGCTTAAACAAATCAGCCGTGAGCAGCGTGTCTTTAAGGAATTGAATAAATCCCTGCAATTGTATAGCCGTCTTAAACAACCCGCCTTATCCTACATACCAGGCCCCCCGGTGCGACCGGATGTGCTGGAATTGGGCAGACAGGACGCAGTCAAGCATTACCGCGAGGCATTGCCTTTTCTTAAACAGGCAGCAAAGGAATTACCTCATTTACTCCCACAGGGAATGGCAAACACCCCTGTAATCGATGGGTTATTTCTCAAAAGCGACCTCACAATCATCCCTGTGATTGACAACATTGCCGGCCTGACAACCGGTGCACTCATTTACTGGAAGAAACAATCCGCCTCGCCCGACCGCGATAAAAAAATCCGTATTTACAGCCAGTTCAATGACCAATTAAACGACTACCTGCAATTTACGTCAGGGTACCTTCCCTCAACGCCTGAAATTCTTAAGGCCATCGAGAACCAATTGCTCGCTCAATACACCAGTCTTTTACCCGACCTGTATGAACATCAGGACCACTACCAGGCAGGACAAAGCGCATCAGGCCGCCATCCTCACGTGGATACCTTGCTCAATGGCGCGCAACTGCCTGTGTGCATGGCCATACCTTCCGGTGTCGCTGATTGGGTTGCCAATTTAAATGCTCATTACGCGGGCTTGCAGGCCAGTTACCAATTCGAGAAGGAAACTGCCGAAGAACAAACGCACTATTTGTTAGCCGCTCAGACAAAAGACGCTGAGCTGAACCAACAGTATAAGGCTCAGTACCTGCAATCCACCTTTGAGGAACTCGTGACCAGGATGGCAGGACGCCGCCTTGGTTTACTGCACATTCACAGTGAATATGAGAAAAAACTGCATGCCCACCTGATGTCGTTTAATCAGGAAATCATTGAGCAGACGAAATCGTCTAATCATATCCGCCAAAGCATGATTCGTTTATTAATTAAAAAAACCCGAGCCTTTCAGAATGACGAATTGCGTCACTATGTGCATCTGGATAAAATCCTGTCAGCCATTCAAGCCTTTTACCTGTACCTGGACAGCGCAAAAGGCAACGGGGTGGATGACACTTCCGTCTATGAGATACAGGATCTCATTCATGAGAAAAGCAGACTGCTTACTCTATTAAAAGACATTGCCCTCAATGATAAAAACTCGCCGAGCGAGCGGCTTTTTCAATTACAAACCGCCTGTAACAAGGTCGAGTTCTCAATTCCCTTAACCAAACAGCGCTCATTCACAGAGTCTGACTGGTTGTGGTTTAAGAGTTGCCTCATTAATCTGCTGTCGCTTCTGCATCTTTATACGCCCACGCCACTTAAGCGTTTTAATGCCCTGCGTGATATCGCTGCAGAAAAAAATAAACCGCCAATGCCCTCGTTTGCCAATCAGTTCGGTCTCTTTACCAGGACCGAGCGCGCCTACCATGACCCTGGATTGCACGCAGCCGATGAGGACTCAGAAGCCATGCCGCCAGCAGCGGCCCCTGTTGCCTGATCAGTGACGGCCACCCTGCAATAAACGCTTCAACTGCTCGATTTCGTTCATCAATTCCAATGCCAATGCTGCACCGGCAACGTTTACACCAAGATCGCGGTGCAATTGCAAAACGGTTCGAATGCGTCGCAGGTCTTCATTGCCAAAATAAAATTCATTCCGCTCATTTTTTTGCGATGAAATAATCCCTTCATCCATAATTTCAAGAATGACTTCGGCACTCACCCCAAAAGAACCGGTCACCTCATGCAGGGACAAGGTATACCATTCTTCGCACACCACCGTGGTTTCGTTGTCCTTAGCCATGGTTGACTCCTAATTTTTCCCGCGGGTTAAACGGGGTTGCTTTTGCCATTTCTTCATACAAATGACGCAGTGCCTCATTGTCACCGGGAGGGATAACAATGTCGAGACTCACATACTGATCACCCGCCGGATTACCGGGTAGCCCCCTGCCTTTAAGCCGCATTTGTTTGCCGGATTGGGACTGCGCCGGAACTTTAAGATTGACCACGCCCCCCAGCGTAGGCACCTGGACAGTCGCTCCCAATGCCGCTTCCCAGGGTGCCACAGGCAATTGCAGATAGATGTCTTTTTTATCCACACGGAACCAAGGGTGCGGCAACAGGTTGATTTCGATGTACAGATCACCCGGCGGCTGGCCGTCTACCCTGCCCCCCTGGCCTTTGAGGCGAATTTGCTGCTTATCGCCGATACCCGCAGGAATTTTCACCTTGACCGCGCGCGTCTGATACTCGCCATGCCCATGACGATCATAAACCGGCACTTTAAGTTGCAGGCTTTTTTCAGCGCCGCGGTAACTGTCTTCCAGACTGATGGGTAATTTGGCATGAATATCCTGTTGGCCAAAATCATAAAAATTAGCATGTTGCTGCTGCTGACGCTGGCGGAAAATGCTGTTGATAAAATCCTCAAAATCAGCGGCATCGCCTTCATTGAAGGAGTCATGACGGTACGGAGTTTCACCGGGTCTGAAACCGGATTGTCCCTGTTGTTTCCAGTATTGACCGTATTGATCATACTTGGCCTTTTTTTCAGGATCTTTCAATACCTCGTAGGCTTCGCCCAGTTCTTTAAATTTTTCCTCAGCACCGGGCTCTTTACTGACATCAGGATGGTACTTGCGGGCCAGTTTTCTATAGGCCCGTTTAATTTCTTCAGGTGACGCACCGCGCTCCAATCCCATAATTTGATAGTAGTCTTTATAGTCCATGCGTTTTTTTTCTCATCGTCATCACATTAAACCTTGGGCTTGATGATTTGCACTTCATCACTCAATGCCTTGAAGTAGTCGTACGACATGTAATAATTGCCGCGGTTGCCGCTGTTGCTGCCCCAGGAATTACGCAAGATTAACATGCCTTTGCTGACGTGGCCAAAGTTATCCATAATCAACGCCGTGTCATCATAACCTGTGATAATCATTTCATGGCCGCCATTCACTCGTCCCTGTTTGGCATGACGGATGATTTCAGGAGTGAGCATCCAGGAATCAAACGCCTTTGCGTATTTGCCCATGGCCCCGGCATGATTCAATTCCACATCCAGCAGGACGCCAAAGGTCAACCGATGCCCCTCACTCAAACTTTTTTTAATGGCTTGTAACACCTGAGCTGGATTGTGATTGACGGTGAAAACCTCATCAATGTCCACCAGACTTTCCCAGGCCATTTGGTCATTAATAGCCAGGGCATTGGCGCTGTACTCACTCACGGACATGGCTTTACCCTGGTTTTTTTCATTATCCGCCGGGTAAAGCTTCACGCCGGCACAGCCTTTGCTGCGTTGATGGCTGGTGGTGATAATGCCGTACTGGTCAAGCTGGTTTAAGACGATTTTTCCAAAGGAGCCGTCCCAACCGCTGTAGGGGATCTGTTTTTTATTCAGGAGGTAAGTGCCTAACTCCAGGCTGCATAATTGACTGATGTAATCCCCTTTAGCCAACAGGGCATCCAGGGCAGCCGTCACGGCAAAGGTTACGCAGGTCCCGTGCACGCCTTGATTCAGTACCGGCGTTTTATTCATTCCTAAATCCAGCTTTGCCGGCAGGCCTGTGGGCAGCAGCGATGCCTCGTCACTGGCAGTATCCATTATCTCCTGCACCCGCTCGCTCAGCACCGCTTGAGCCTCCTTGGATAGCTGCACGTTCTGCACCAGCACAACCCGGGATTGCTGCAGGCCGGTCTCCGATTCATCACTGATAAGGATAGGAATCTGGCCTGTAATTTCAAACGGTTTTGCCCCAACCGAGGCCGATAAGAGTAAACTGATAATCCATAAAATTCCCTTTTTCATCGCCTTTTCCTCATGCTTGTCCTGTGGATTGCAACTATAGCGACAGAAGTCACCTATTAACAATAGACTATCTGAAATTGATTGGAGCCAGTGAAAATAAAAATACTTTCTGCCCAGAGATTGTCATTGATGAGAAAATAATGTAACGTGAATTAATGGTTTCGTTTGATTTTAACCCATGACTTTGTTCCTCTGCGCCATCCTCATTACCCGTTCAATTATTATCGGCTGAATAGCCGATCACTTTCCTCACACCGTTTTTCTGCCTTTCGTTTTAACCCGCTTTCCAGTGAGGACAGTATGTTTCGTTCACAACGCCATTTACCCTTTGTCATGTGGTTTTTCCCCGTGGTCTTTTTTGCCTATCAATTCATTCTCCGTCTCTGGCCTGGATTGATGATGCAGGGAATTATGGAGCAGTTGACTATCGATGCCAGCCAGTTCGGGCTACTGGCTGCTTTTTATTACTACGGTTACGCCGGCATGCAGATCCCTGTGGCTGTTTTACTTGATCGCTATGGCGCACGCCGCGTAATTTTGTTTTTTGCTCTACTCTGCAGTGTCGGCACGCTGATGTTTACCCTCACCCACCACTGGCTGATTGCTTGTCTCAGCCGTTTCTTAATTGGTGCGGGATCGGCCGTGGGATTCCTTGGTGTTTCGAAAGTGATCTCTGACTGGTTTCCTGAAACACACTACGCGCGCATGGTGGGGTTTTCTTTCAGCCTGGGCTTATTAGGCGCCATTTATGGCGGTAAGCCGATAAGCCTGCTTGCGCTTTATTACGACTGGCATGCGCTGGCCCTTGTTCTCGCATTGCTGGCTGTGGTTTTAGGCCTTGCCGTCACTGTGTTTCTTCGTACGCCGCCACAACCGCTGGCCACGGGGACAACTGGCTTCAGCCTCAGGAAGTTCAAGGCCCTTCTTTCCGCACCTTCCATTTGGGTATTGGCCATTGCCAATGCATTAATGGTCGGTTCGCTGGAAGGATTTGCCGATGTTTGGGGCGTCCCTTATCTGATGACAGCCTATAGTATTCCCAAAAGCGAGGCGGCCCTGGTCATTTCGTTTCTGTTTGTCGGCATGTTATTTGGTGGGCCGCTGTTGTCTTTCGCGAGCAAAAAAATGGGCCATTACCCCGTAATAAGTCTTTGCGGACTTGGCATGGCGGCCGTATTTTTCATGCTGCTTTCACACCCTTTCTATCAAAAAGCCGCATTTGCTCTGGTGTTTTTTATCATCGGCCTTCTCTGCTGCTATCAGGTTCTCGTGTTTGCTGCCGGCGCCAGGCTCGTTCATCCGGAACTTTTAAGCGTGACGGTGGCCTTTCTTAATTGCGTTAATATGCTGGGCGGCTCATTCTTTCATACTTTGATTGGCCACGTCATGGAAACCTACTGGTCGGGAACTCTCTCAGTCGATGGCGTGCATGTCTATTCTCTGACGAGTTACCTTCTGGCTTTAAAAGTCATTCCCTGCGGTGCATTAGTGGGCGCTCTGCTGACAGGTATGCTGCAATGGCGTTTTCGTAAACAAACAATGGGCTCTCTGGCAGGTGCCTGACAGCCTCGGCGCGAGAAAAAGGTCTCGCGCCATAGCGGTTAATCCAGTTTAATGGTGTAGGAATAACTGCCAAAGCCATCATAATCCAAACCGATGTAGTGTATGCCATGGCAGGATGCGCTAATAGAAGGGTGCTGCATATAAGGACCGTCCTTAATGTCAAGGACACACCAATTGGCTGCATCATACGCCACCGTCACATGCGCATAGCCAGAACGGCATTGGGGGGTATCGCGAATAACAAAGCTGCGCGGACCGACCAGTTGTAAATTAAGATCCTGATCACTGTAACCGCTAACAATATAAATGGCCGGGTGTGCCTTATTGCTCAAATGGAAATAATCTTTGTAACCACAAAGCCCTTCATTTGCCTGAGCATTGACCATGAACACACTGCCTGCCGCCATCAACATCCATTTTTTCATTGTTTTACCTTTCTCTTGTTATTGTTAAAATGGGGAATAGGCATTATATGGAAATGCTAGATAGTGAACAATCATATTGTTTAGCTTTTTCGCAAAAATTGGCTATTTAATCAACGTGTTGATTTAATTCAATGAAATTTATAACTTGGCTTGCAGCAGGATTCCTTATGAGCAACTCGGCTTCCCCCCTCCATCTCATCCACATTGAACAACTGGAACACCAGCAGGTTCTCAAAACACCGGCCAAGCCGGTTCAATTCCCTTTAAGTGCCGACGACAAACAATTGATCGCGGCAATGAAAGAGAAGCTCCATGCCCTGGAGGGGGTGGGCCTTGCCGCCCCGCAAGTCAACCAATCCAGGCGGATTATTGCCGTCTATATACCCGAGAGCGCTGCCCTGTTACGCGATCAGGTCAAACCCTACCCTATGCATATTATGATTAATCCCAGCTATGAGGGAGTCGCGGGTTTACCCCTGCAGGCTGATTTTGAAGCCTGTTATTCCGTCGCTGACAAAGCAGGTAAGGTGCCGCGTTTTCAGCAAATCACCGTTACCTATTATGATGAAGACGGGGAGTTTCACCGCCAACAGGAGAGTGGTTTCTACGCCCGTGTTTTACAACATGAAATTGATCATCTCAATGGCGTCCTGATTATTGATCGACTAACGCCCGATTGCGTGCAGGGAAGCCCAGACGACATGCGGGCTTTGCGTCGTGCGGAATTGCCCGAAGCCAAACGCCCATTGTTTGATGATTTAATGAGCAAAAAAGCGAAGAAATAACCTTGATAAGCCTTGGCTTATCAAGGTTTGGATGAATTACCAGCCAGTGACTTCGGCAATGGCATCACCAAGATCAGCCGGAGAATGAACGGTACGGACACCGGCTGCTTCAAGAGCGGCAAATTTTTCTGCCGCAGTCCCTTTACCGCCGGAAATGATGGCGCCGGCATGCCCCATGCGTTTACCTGCTGGCGCTGTCACACCCGCGATGTAGGAAACAACAGGCTTTTTCACATTGGATTGAATGAATTCAGCCGCTTCTTCTTCAGCAGAACCACCGATTTCGCCGACCATGATGATCGCTTCTGTTTGTGGATCTTGTTCGAATAAAGTCAGTGCATCAATGAAATTGGTTCCGGGAATAGGATCACCGCCAATGCCGATGCAAGTGCTTTGGCCAAAGCCTTTGTCCGTTGTCTGCTTGACTGCTTCATACGTCAGTGTACCGGATCGGGAGACAATCCCTACTTTGCCGGGCAGGTGAATGGAGCCGGGCATAATCCCAATCTTGCATTCGCCAGGCGTAATGATACCGGGGCAATTGGGACCAATCAGACGGGCGTTGGTGTTGTTTTCCAGATAGACTTTGACTTCCAACATGTCCAGAACGGGAACGCCTTCAGTGATACAGACAATCAATTGAATGCCGGCATCGGCCGCTTCCAGTATGGAATCCTTGCAGAATGCAGCGGGAACATAAATCACGCTGGCATCCGCACCCGTTTCTTCCACCGCTTCGCGCACGGTATTGAAAACAGGCAAATTCAAGTGCGTCTGACCGCCTTTACCGGGAGTAACGCCGCCTACCATGCGCGTACCATAAGCAATCGCCTGCTCGGAGTGATAGGTGCCTTGTTTACCAGTAAAACCCTGGCAAATGACTTTGGTGTGTTTATTAACTAATACGCTCATTGCTAACCTCAATTTAGTTTGGAGCGCCCATGCGCCCCTTCTGGTGATTACGCGACTGCTGCAACGATTTTCTTTGCAGCATCAGTTAAACTGTTGGCCGCAATGACGTTTAAGCCACTCTTGTTCAGAATGTCAGCACCCAACGGGGCATTATTGCCCTCCAGACGCACAACCACAGGGATTTTTACGCCGACTTCTTTTACAGCCGCAAGGATACCCTCGGCAATCAAATCGCAACGCACAATGCCGCCAAAGATATTGACCAGAATGCCTTTGACGTTTTCATCCGACAGGATGATTTTAAAGGCTTCGCTGACACGTTCTTTGGTTGCACCGCCACCCACATCGAGGAAGTTGGCTGGTTCGCCACCATGCAGCTTAATCACATCCATGGTAGCCATGGCAAGACCGGCGCCATTCACCATACAGCCAATAGAACCGTCAAGCGGAATGTAATTGAGTTCCCAATCGGTGGCGCGATTTTCACGCTCGTCTTCCTGCGATTTATCCCGCATGCTTTTCAGTTCAGGCTGGCGGTAGAGGGCATTGCCGTCAATATTGATCTTGCCGTCCAAGCAAAGGATTTGTCCGCTTTGAGTGACAACCAGCGGGTTGATTTCCAGAAGGCTTAAGTCGCATTCCACAAACATCTTCCCGAGCCCCATCATCAGCTGAGTGAATTGCTTGATTTGCTCGTCGTTTAAACCCAGCTTAAATCCGATGTCGCGGCATTGGAAAGGCATAATCCCGACTAAAGGATCCATGATGACTTTAAAAATTTTCTCCGGTGTTTCATGGGCCACTTTTTCAATTTCCACACCACCCTCTGTGGAAGCCATAAACACCACACGGCGGCTGGAACGATCCACCACCGCACCGAGATACAGCTCACGGCCAATGTCGCAGGTCTCTTCCACCAATACCGCGTTGACCGGCTGGCCTTTGGCATCGGTTTGGTAAGTGACTAAGCGGGTTCCTAACAATGATTGGGTGACAGATGCCAGTTCTTCTTTGCTGGATACCAGTTTTACACCGCCTGCTTTTCCGCGTCCGCCGGCATGCACCTGGGCTTTCACTACCCATCTGGGCGTGGATAACTGTTCAGCCGCTTTCACTGCCTCGTCAACACTGTAGGCAACCTGGCCCTTTGGAACAGGCAGACCATAGCGGGCAAACAGCTGCTTGGCTTGGTATTCATGTAAATTCATCGTTAGTACCTTTAAAAAAGCAACACCCGGCAAGCCGGGTTATGCGGTTAAAATGTCAATCGTTACACATTGAGCAGCAAGCGGGCGGGATCTTCGAGCAACTCCTTGACGCTTACTAAAAACTGCACAGACTCTCGACCGTCAATCAGGCGATGGTCGTAAGACAGGGCGACATACATCATCGGACGAATCACAATTTGCCCTTTTTCAACCACCGGCCGGTCTTCAATTTTATGCATGCCGAGAATACCCGTTTGCGGCGGATTAATGATGGGCGTAGCCAGCAGGGAACCAAAAACACCGCCATTGGTGATGGTAAAGGTACCGCCCTGCATTTCTTCTAACGAGAGTTTGCCTAAACGGGCACGGCTGGCTGAATCCGCAATGACTTTTTCAATTTCAGCCAGACTGAGCTGATCAGCATCACGAACAACGGGCACCACGAGGCCTTTATCCGTCGAAACGGCAATCCCGACATCATAATAACCGTGATAAACAATATCCTGCCCATCAATGGACGCATTAACGGCCGGGAAGCGTTTCAATGACTCAACCACGGCTTTAGTAAAGAGAGACATAAAGCCCAGTTTTACGCCGTGTTTTTTCTCAAAAAGATCTTTGTACTGTGCACGCAAATCCATGACGGCCTTAAGATTGACTTCGTTGAACGTCGTCAGCATGGCCGCATTGTGCTGAGCCTGGACTAAGCGTTCCGCAATTTTGGCACGCAGACGTGTCATCGGAACACGGCGTTCCTCACGAGCGCCCATGGGCGGCATATAAGCGGCTTCGCTTCGACTGGGCGCGGCCGTTGCACCGGCCGATTTTTCGCGGTTGGATTCAATAAAAGCCACGACGTCTTCTTTCGTCAGACGCCCGTCTTTACCAGAGCCGGATAACTGCTCTGGCTGCAGATTGTTTTCAGCCAGCATGCGGCGTACGGCAGGACCCGTCGCCTTGGTCGCCTGGCTTTGGGCAGGAGCCTGCGCACTCACTGGCGTCTGCTGTGGCTCGGCGGCTGCCGCTTTGGGTTCCGTCGGTGCTGCAGCCGCAGCGCTTCCCGCTTCAATACGGGCCAGTAATTGTGCTGAGTTGACCGTATCACCTTCTTTAAACAGGATTTCTGTCAGTATGCCGTCAGCTGGGGCCGGGACTTCCAAAACCACTTTGTCGGTTTCCAGGTCAACCAGATTTTCATCACGAGCCACCTTGTCACCCACTTTTTTATGCCAGGCGGCAATGGTGGCATCCGCCACGGATTCGGGCAGAGCCGGTACTTTAACTTCAATAGACATGGTTAGTCCTTCTTTGGTTATTTATTGTAATTCGTTATCAAGCCAGAGCCTGGTTAACCAGATCCTGTTGTTCTTTCGCATGAAGCAGAGGGCTTCCGACGGCGGGAGCCGCGGCAAATCCTCGACCGGCGTAACTTAAACGTTGATCCGGACGTAAACAGTCAATGATATTGTGCTGCGATGAGAACCAAACCCCCTGGTTTTGCGGTTCTTCCTGACACCAGACAACCTGCTTCGCCTTGGTAAATTTCGCCAGTTCCTGCTCCAGTTCCTTTTTCGGGAATGGGTATAATTGCTCGATGCGAATAATGGCAATGTGATTTAGCTGTTCGTCACGGCGTTTTTGCAACAGATCATAGTAAACTTTTCCGCAGCATAACACGACTTTCGTGACTTTAGCCGCATCCAGAGCATCGATTTCTGGAATCACATCATGGAATTTACCTTTCAATAAATCCTCAACCGGTGATACCGCCAATTTATGACGCAGCAAGCTCTTTGGCGTCATAACAATCAATGGCTTACGGAAATTGCGGATCATTTGTCGACGCAGGAGATGGAAAATCTGGGCAGGGGTCGTCGGGGTGCAAACCTGCATGTTCTGTTGCGCACAAAGCTGCATGTAGCGCTCAAGACGGGCGGAGGAATGCTCAGGACCCTGGCCTTCGTAGCCATGCGGCAATAGCATCACCAGACCGCAGAGGCGACCCCATTTTTGCTCGCCGGAACTGATGAATTGATCAATCACCACCTGGGCGCCATTGGCAAAATCCCCAAACTGCGCTTCCCAGAGCACCAGTGAATTGGGTTCGGAAGAAGCATAACCGTATTCGAACGCAAGTACCGCCTCTTCAGACAACACCGAATCAATGACCACAAACGGTTTGCTGGTGGCGGCTTTCTCCAAAGGCACGAACGTATTGCCGGTTTGAATATCGTGCAACACGGCGTGACGATGAGCAAAGGTACCACGGCCACAGTCCTGCCCTGACAAACGGACGCCATATCCTTCCTGCAACAGACTGGCATAGGCCATGGTTTCAGCAAATCCCCAGTTCATGGGCAATTCACCCGTCGCCATTTTTTCGCGCTCGGCAAGCAACCGTTTAACCACCGGGTGCAACTCAAAGCCGTCAGGCAGGGTATGCAGCGTTTTCGCCAGGGTCTTAAGCATCGCGGGGCTGATGGTGGTATCCGCCTTATCGGTCCACTTGGCATTAAAATAGGGGGTCCAATCAATGGACATTTTGCCATCATAATTCCCTTGCACGGTATCCACTACCGCCTGTCCCCTGTCCAGACGGTTACGGTAATCTTCCGCTAACTGGTCAACCTCGGCCGCCGTCGTTAACCCTTCCTGAATCAGCTCCTCGGCATAGATTTCCCTTAAGGGACGCATGCTTTTGATTTTTTTATACATGGTGGGCTGAGTCACTGACGGCTCATCGGCTTCGTTGTGCCCATGGCGGCGATAGCAGACCAAATCAATCACCACATCGCGCTTGAAGGTCATGCGGAAATCGACTGCAATTTGCGTGGCGAACACAACGGCTTCGGGATCATCCCCATTGACATGAATAACCGGCGCCTGCACCATTTTAGCCACATCGGTGCAATAAAGGGTTGAACGGGCATCCAGTGGATTGCTGGTGGTGAAGCCTATCTGGTTATTGATGACAATGTGCACGGTGCCGCCGGTGGAATAGCCGCGGGCCTGGGAAAAGTTAAAGGTTTCCATGACCACACCCTGCCCGGCGAAGGCTGCATCCCCATGGATCACGACGGGCACGACCTTGTCCTTTTTCTCAAGATCATGGCGGCGTCCCAGGCGTGAACGCACCGACCCCTCAACCACAGGTCCGATAATTTCAAGATGCGACGGGTTAAAAGCCAGTGCCAGATGAACAATGGCCCCGGTTTCGGTGCGAATGTCGGATGAAAAGCCCATGTGGTACTTCACATCCCCTGAGCGCTCAGCCGAACCGAGCTTGCCTTCAAATTCCTGGAATAATTGATCAGGCTCTTTTCCAAGCACATTCACGAGGACATTCAGACGGCCGCGGTGAGCCATCCCGATCACAATTTCCTGCACCCCTTCTGCACCGCCCTTACGGATAATTTCCTTCATCATCGGGATAAACGCATCCCCGCCTTCGAGCGAAAAGCGCTTCTGGCCAACGTAACGGGTACCCAGATAACGTTCCAGGCCATCCGCAGCAATCAAATCACTTAAAATCTGCCGTTTCTTTTCTGCGTCAAAATTGGGACGGCCGCGAACGGTTTCCAGCTTTTTCTGCAGCCATTCGGTTTCCTCAATGTTGGAGATATGCATGTATTCGATGCCAATGCTGCCACAATAGGTAGCCCGCAGGGCCTGATAAATTTCAGCCAGAGGCATTTCAGTACCATTAAAATTCTTACCGGCATAAAAAGAGCGGTTTAAATCAGCATCGGATAATTTATGGTAACTAAGTTCCAAGCTGGGTACCTGAACCCGCTCCGCCATTTCGAGCGGATCAAGCTTGGCGGCATGATGGCCATGAGCACGGTAGGCATTGATTAAATGAGCAACCTGGAACTGTTTGCTGGCCTCTGCGTTTTCTGCCGGGGCGCGTTTGCGGTTAGCATTCACCAGAAAGTAATCGCGAATGTCACGGTGAGGAATATCCTGAGCGACATGATTAATCTGGGGTAATGTGCTGAAAACAGCGCGCCAGTCGGCCGGCACTGAATTGGGATCATTCAGAAAATCTTCGTACAGACTATCCACATAGGCCATACTCCCACCCGAGAGGTAGGATGAAGCTAATTGATTCTGAAAGTCGTTACTGCTCATTGTATTGGTTCTCCAAAGGGGCGCGTCCTGGGTTCAGACGCTGGATAATCGTCATCAAGTTTCTTGATTCAACATCTGTTTACGGATATCGGCAATCGCTTGCGTCGGATTGAGTCCCTTCGGGCAAACATTCGCGCAATTCATAATGGAACGGCAGCGAAATACACTAAATGGATCCTGTAATTTATCCAAACGATGCCGTTTTGCTGTATCACGGCTGTCCGCTAAAAAGCGTCTGGCCTGAAGCAGACCGGCAGGGCCGACAAATTTTTCCGGGTTCCACCAGAACGAGGGGCAAGAACTGGTGCAGCAGGCGCACAGAATGCACTCGTACAAGCCATCCAGCTGTGCACGCTCTTCCGGCGATTGCAGCCGTTCACGCGCCGGAGCAACCTGATCGTTTTGCAGATAAGGCTCAATGCGCTCGTATTGTTGGTAAAACTGGGTCATGTCAACGACCAGGTCACGCACCACGGGAAATCCCGGCAGCGGACGAATCACAATGCGATCGGTGTTTAACTGTGAAAGCGAGGTGATGCAGGCCAAGCCATTGGTGCCGTTGATGTTCATACCGTCTGACCCGCACACGCCCTCGCGGCAGGAGCGGCGATAGGCAATGGTTGGGTCCTGCTCGGCTTTCAGGCGTTCAAGCAGGGTCAGCAGCATGGGATCGCTCTTGGCCGGTACGGCGATTTCATAGTCCTTCATGTAAGGAGACTCATCGAGCTCAGGATTGTAACGGTAAATAGACAGGCTCAGAATTCGATTATCAGCCATGGCTTATCCTCTTTTAATAAACGCGTTCTTTCGGCTCAAAAGGCTCGACATAGTTAGGTTTCGCATTGACGGGGCGATAATCAATCGCATCATCATGCGCAGAATAGAGCGTGTGTTTAATCCAGTTGGCATCGTCACGCTGTGGGTAATCTTCCCGGCTATGCGCGCCGCGGCTTTCTGTTCTGGCCAGGGCAGATTGAGCTGTCGCATAGGCCGTTGCCATTAAATTATCCAATTCCAGTGCAGTGACCAATTCGGTATTGAATACTTTGGTCTTATCCACCAGCCTGGCATGCTGCAAACGCTCGCGCAGGGCCTGCAGACGATGGAGGCCCTCCTCCATGACCTTGCCGGTACGGAATACACCAAAATCTTCCTGCATGACACGCTGCATGTCATCACGGATGGCTGACGGCATCTCGCCGTCGGTTGATTCCTGCCAGCGGTTATAACGGGCCATGGCTTCGGCGATGTTCTCTTCCGTTACATAAGCCATGTCGGGCATTTGATTGGATTGCCACAACTCTTCGACGTGAAGTCCTGCCGCACGACCAAACACCACGAGATCAAGCAGGGAATTGCCGCCGAGGCGGTTGGCGCCATGCACGGAGACGCAGGCGCACTCGCCTACGGCATACAAGCCCTCAACCACGGTGTCAACGCCATTTTTATGGGTAATCACCTGCCCGTGCATGTTCGTGGGAATACCGCCCATGCTGTAATGACAGGTTGGTACAACGGGAATGGGTTCAACAATCGGATCCACCCCGGCAAATTTTAAGGACAATTCGCGAATACCGGGCAATCGGGACATGATTAAATCCGCTCCCAGGTGATCGAGTTTCAGCTTGACGTGATCGACGCCTTTGGGATCAAAGCCACGGCCAGCACGGATTTCCAGTGCCATGGAGCGAGCGACGACATCCCTCGAAGCCAAATCTTTTACCCGGGGGGCATACCGCTCCATGAAGCGCTCCCCATCCTTATTGATCAGATAACCGCCTTCACCGCGGCATCCTTCCGTCACCAGCGTGCCGGCCCCGGCAATACCGGTAGGGTGGAATTGCCACATTTCCATGTCCTGCAACGGCAGGCCGGCACGCAATGCCATGCCAAAGCCGTCGCCCGTATTGATGTGGGCATTGGTCGTTGATTGGTAAATACGTCCAGCTCCGCCTGTCGCTAAAATGCAGACGCGGGTTTGATAAAACACGACTTCGCCGGTTTCTATGCACAGTGCCGTCACGCCCGCGATGCGGCCGTGATTGTCTTTAACGAAATCCAAAGCCAGCCATTCGCTGAACACATGCGTTTTGGCTTTCAGGTTCTGCTGGTAAAGGGTATGTAACAGGGCATGACCGGTTCTGTCTGCCGCCGCACAGGTTCGAGCCGCCTGTTCACCGCCGAAATGCTTGGATTGACCGCCAAACTGGCGCTGGTAAATCTTGCCATTGTCCATCCTTGAGAAAGGCAGTCCCATGTGCTCGAGCTCATAAACGGCTTCCGGGCCTGTTTTACACAGGTATTCAATGCAATCCTGATCGCCGATGTAATCAGCGCCCTTGACCGTATCGTACATGTGCCAGCGCCAATCGTCTTCATCCGCGTTGCCAAGCGCGGCAGTGATACCGCCCTGTGCAGAAACCGTATGGGAACGGGTGGGAAAGACTTTGGACAGCAAGGCCACCTGCAATCCTGAATTGGCCAGCTGCAGGGCAGCCCGCATGCCAGCCCCGCCCGCACCAATAATTACCGCATCAAATTTGTGTCGTGGAAATGCCATGCTTATTGTCCCCAAACAATCATCAAACCCCAAATAAATTGTCCCAGCAACCAGACAACCACACCCATTTGCACCGATACTCTAAGCATGGTGCATTTCATGTAATCCGTGGTGACGGTCCAGACGCCTATCCAGGCATGTAAAGAAATGGCGCCTAATGCGATAACACTGGCGACTTTAAACCAGTTGCAGGCAAACAGGGACTGCCACTGGTGATAGGCCATTTGCGGATGAGCGATTAAAAAGCCCATTAAAAATAATGTATAGAATAGAAGATACGCGGCCGTGGCGCGCTGTATCAGCCAATCCTTTAACCCGTTGCCCGTCAGGCTGGTGACATTGGTTACCATATCCAGACCCCTAACAAAAGTGAGAAAATAACAGAAAGGATAATCACGAACACGGCGCTGCGGCGGCCCGACTCGAGATGCTCTCCCCACCCAAGATCCATCAGCATATGGCGAATACCGGCCAACAAATGGTAAGTCCATGCCGCCAAGAAAGCCCACAGGGTTACTTTGCACAAGGGGTGGGCCAAGGTGGCCTGCAGGTTAGTGAACGTGCCGGCATTGCGCAATGATAAATCAAGAAAATACATCATGACGGGCAGAAGCAGAAATAACACCATGCCAGAAACGCGATGCAGTATCGATGCAATCGCCATGGGCGGAAATTTTAACGTTCGCAGGTCCAGATTCACCGGTCTTTTTTTATTCACGGCATCCCTCAACTAAAATTAGTAATATAGCATAACAAAGCTAACCCTCATGCCTCCCTGATAACAGAAAAGCACGGCATGCTGCTTAAATCGAAACAACAAATCAGGCTGTAATTTACACAAAGCAAGCAGAAAACTGGCGAAGTATACCACTCTGTATTTTTAGCGCAAAGCTACTGCGTTAAAAGCATATCATGTGTTCCCATCCATTGCCTCAATAAATCTATTTTATAATCAAAAAGAATAATTTGAACTCAACTTGAATGGAAACAAACAACCAGCCATACTATCATTGATAATATCGGTTAAGCGAAGGACTGAGTAACCATGTTAATTAAACGACCAATCTATAATCAAAAATTGAAATGTGTCGCCATGGAGATTATCGCTAACCAACAAGCCAAACAACCCATTGAATTGCTGCCTTATTTCACCACGGTGACCCACAACATTGACAGCAACCTGCCGTTGTTTGTGCCTTATGCGCTCAATTCACTGCTCGAACTCGCCGATCCCCCCCTTGAAAATCCGGTGATATTAAAATTGCATGCTGCAGACATTAACCAGACCTACACGGCAGAGGAGTTAAACGACGCAGCCCACTCCATTGCGCTCATGATTGACAGCCCCGACCAATTGGCCTGGCTCAATTTTGCCGAATACATCGCCTTGAGCGAGCACCTGATGGGCATGGCTGATTTGACCAAAGTGGTCAAATACAGTCAGGCCAAGCAGCGCAAGGTCATTGCCTATAATATTTCCGACCCGAACCGCTTTATCAATTGCAAAGACATGACCATGGATTATTATTGCGGTGACTTTCTCTTTCAGCCTGAGGTCAAGGAAGTGAAGGAAATTGCCGCCAATAAACTAAACCTGCTGATGCTGATTGAAAAACTGCAGCACCCCGATACCCATTTTAACGAGATAATCCCGTTAATTCAGACGGATCCACTGTTAAGTTATCAGTTGTTGCGTGTCGCCAATTCGGCGGCCTTCTCCGGTTATCAGGCCATTGAATCCATCCAGCAGGCCGTCACCCGCTTAGGCATTCTTAATTTAAAAAACTGGGTCATGGTGCTGTCGATGAAAAACGTGTCCAATAAGCCCATCGAAATTGTCGAGTCCGGGCTTATCCGCGCCCAGATGGCTGAAAAACTGGCTAAAGCCAATTCGAAGTTATCGGCTGAAAGCGCTTACACGGCCGGGTTGCTCTCGGTGCTTGACAGCCTGCTGGATACCCCCATGAACGCATTGATTGAAAAAATCACGCTCGCAGACGACATTAAAGGGGCGCTCATGGCACGCGAAGGGGAGTTGGGAAAGTTACTGTCCATGGTCATAGCCTATGAGGAAGGCCACTGGGAACAATTAGACGGCAATGACTACTACGGCCTCGATTTAAGTCAGATTTACATCGATTGCCTGGAGCATGTCTCCATCGGCAAAAAAGCAATGTCTGAACACTAACCGTCTTGCACTGCGGCAGGCAAGGCATTACCCTTAAATTCTCCTTTTTTTGAGTAAATAATCATGTTTTTTCGTCTTTTAGCCGCTCTGTTCTATGATCTGATTGTATTGTGCAGTCTGTTCATGCTGGCCACGGCAATCACCGTGTATTTTAATCAGGGGCAGGCTATTCCACCCGCCTCGCGCGGATACCAAAGCCTGTTGGCCGCGATCATGGGGGCTTATTTTATTCTGTCCTTTCGTTACGGGGGGCAGACCATCGGGTTTAAATCCTGGCGTCTGCGATTAATCAGGGGAGAAGGTTTCAAATTACGTCTGGTTAACGCTGCATAGAGGGTCCCGTACCGCGATGATGCCGGTAAACATCCCTGGGCGCTTCCGCAGGGTAGCCGTAGCCGCGATCGGCTAAACGCTTGACGATTTCAAGGTAGCGCTCACCCCAGGAACCCGGATCGAAATTGGTCACCACGACGTTGTAACTTAAGTTAATCACCGATTCAAAGGCCTTGCGCTGGGCAAGCTCATGCCCGCCAAAGGCGACCTGCACTTCAGTTTCAGCACTCACGCCGCCCGCCTTAAGGCGTTCGACCAGCATAAAAATCATTTTTTCAATGGTGTAGAATAATTTGCACATGGACGTGCCGGCGATGTACATGTCCTGCGCTTTGGAGGCACTTAATTTATAGCCGTGATCATGAATGGGGTAAACGAATTCATACTCGTTGGTTTCCGGCACCAGTTCAGGGGGGACGATAATCGGCGGTGAAATCACTTCGATGGTCGGGGTCACGATAAAAAGGGAAAAATCAGCCCAATGCCACCATAGCCTGTAGACTTTTTCAACCAGGCTCAGCGGATCATTGAAATCCTCGACAATCCGCTGGCGAGCCTCTTCGGCCAGTTTTAAAAAATCTTCTTCAGGGAGTGATGCGTTTTCCGCCATCCTAGTCAACCGATAAAACTCGTCATATTGCTATCTTAGCCCAATTTAATTGATTCAGCACAGGGCTTTGCGGTACAAAAAGAGAAAAAAATCAGTAAATAGGGAATCACTGCGCCAAGTCAGGACTTAAGGATTTTAACAATCCGCCAGGTAGCGGTAATAAACAGGGGGCTGTTTGCATTTAAAACAGCGGCTCTGGCACGACGCTTTCTCGTCGCAGCGGGCAATCACTCCCTTTTTAAGCCAGATCTCAAGCATCGGCTGCAACGCCTGGAAGTCAATATGGAATTCACGGCTCACCTGCTGGCTGCTCACCACCTTGTGCTGGCGAATGAAATCACGGATTTGTAACAGCATCGCGTCTCCTCACAAGCAGATGTTGTCCGCGCAATACCGCGATAAACGCGAGAATGCCCCCCACCATGACCGCAATCCACAGCAACGATTCCTGAGGATGACGGTAAAACACCGCACTCTGATAAAAAATCACCGCAGACGCGTAGGCAATCAGGAAAGACCAGATCACGGAAAACCACATCAGCCGGCGTGTCGTCTCCTGCCGGATAGCCGCCATGGTTGAAACACAGGGGATGTAAAGCAGGATAAAGAGAAGGTAGGCAAACGCTCCGGCTTTGCCGTCAAATCGTTCGGCCATCATGCCATACACCGTTTGTGACAATTCGCTGTCGGGTGCACTGGCTAAAACCGGATTGAGTAAAGCCTGTCCCAATGACGAAAGGTTCTCAGGCACCGACCAGAATGCCTGCGCCATGGAACCTAAGAAATCAAAATGAGCGGCCTGCGTCTGCGCCAGATGACCTAATTGCGCGTAGAGCGAATTTAAAGAGCCAACCACCACTTCTTTCGCCAGCATGCCGGTTAATAAACCGACCGTGGCCGGCCAGTTATCCTGATGCAGGCCCATGGGGGCAAACAAAGGCGTCAACCATTGGCCAAGCCAGGACAGAACAGAATGGGTACTGGCTTCATCCGTATTCAACCCGCCGTCAATGGTCAAGGCGTTCAAAGTGCCAAGGATAATGCAAATGGGGATAATCAGGCGTCCGGCCCTGACAACAAAATAACGTAGACGCAGGCTGGTTTCACGCCAGAGGCGTTTAAACGAGGGCTTATGATAGGCGGGCAACTCAAGAATCAAGGGGGACGCCTCCCCTTCCAGCGTGGTTTTACGCAAAATAAACCCGGTAAAAACCGCCATTAAAATGCCGATGACATACAGAGCAAACACCACATTCTGCCCGCCGCTTGGGAAAAACGCCGCAACAAACACAGCATAAATAGCCAATCGGGCGCTGCAGGACATGAAGGGGCTCATCAGCACAGTTAATAACCGATCACGCTCGGAATCCAGCGTTCTTGCCGCCATGATCCCGGGCACATTACAACCAAATCCCACAATCATCGGCACAAAGGATTTTCCAGGCAAGCCCAGCATACGCATGGCCTTATCCACCACAAACGCAGCACGGGCCATGTACCCTGACGCCTCCAGTAACGCCAGAAAGAAAAACATCGCCGCAATCACCGGAATGAAAGTCAGGGTGGTATTAATACCCATACCCAGACCATTCGCCACCACGGCAATAAGCCATTGCGGGGAATGCAGCTGCTGCAGTACCCAGGCGCTGCCCTGAACAAAAATCGTATCGGTGGAGATATCAAAAAAATCCTGAAAGGCCCCGCCAATGTTGATGGCGAACAAAAACATCAGGTACATCATGGCAAAAAACAGGGGTAAAGCCAGGAATCGATTCAGCACAATGCGGTCAATTTTAGCCGTCAGATGGTCGCTGGCATCACTGGCCCGAGTTTGAATCAGACTAATCACGTCGTGGATTTTCTGGTAACGGATATCCGCCAGGACAACATCGGTATCCTTCTCTCCGATCAGTGCGGGATCCAAAGCCTGTAACCTTGCTGCCTCGACCAGCAAGGTATCGCCTTCCAGTATACGCCGGGCATAATAAATTGCCCGTTCAGGGGCGATACTGCAAACAGCGATCAGCTGCTTTCTGAGATTCTCCATGAGCGACTCGATGGAGGCTGGGTAATCAAAAGGCAGCGACACAGCAGCAGCCAGTGGCTTAATGATGGTTTTTTTTAATTCAGCAAGGCCTATGCCTTTGTGCGCTTCAAGCGGCAGAACACAGCAATTCAATTGCCGGGACAAGGCCGGAATATCAAGGGTGATGCCGCGTTGTCTCGCGATGTCCATCATGTTGAGGACAACAATCATGGGTTTACCCAGTTCCAGCAGCTGGCTGGTTAAGTAAAGGTGGCGTTCAAGATGACAGGCATCAATAACATTAATAATTAACTCAGACTCGCAGGTGGCCACCGTCTTAGCGGAAATCTGCTCATCCTGACTGCTGCCCCGCCCGGTCAGGGCGAGGGAATAAATACCGGGTAAATCCGTCACCTCAATGCACTGGCCCTCGACAACCAATTCCCCGGTTTTTTTCTCCACCGTAACGCCGGGCCAGTTACCCACGCGCTGATTATCACCCGTTAAGGCATTAAATAAGGTGGTTTTGCCGCAATTGGGATTGCCTACCAGTAAAAGAGAGGTCATACACGCTCCAGATTAAGGTGGATTGCTTCTTCTTTTCTCAAGGTCAGGGATGTTCCCCGGACTTCAACCTGCACTGGACACCCCAGGGGAGCGGTTCTTACAATCGTCAATTCCACACCGCGAGTAATACCCAACGACAGCAAACGCCGCCGATACTGCGCATCGGTGCGGCCAAAATCAAGCAATCGGACTTTATCGCCACGGGTTAACTCGGTAATGTGCATGGTGGTAACACTCAATCCAAAATTCCATTAGTTTAACACAAATGATATCGAGAATCATTCTCATTTTAGAACAAATTTTGTCATTCTGGCGGTATCAACAGCGAATTCACTGGCCGACGAGGATGACGACGCAGGTAATCCTGGGATTGCATTTCCTGCAAACGGCTTAAGGTTCGCTTGAAGGCCTGACTCATCTCTCCCTTGAGGTACAGTTCAGTCAACGGGACTTCGGCTGAAAGAATCAGCCGCACGCCGCGATCGTAGAGTACATCAATGAAATGCACAAATAAAATCGCATAGACCGTATCGCGCTCATGGAGTTGCGGCATGTCGCTGACAAATACAGTGGAAAACCGATCCACCAACTCAAGGTAGTCCAGCTGGCTGCGCGGCAGGTTGCAAATCACTTTAAAATCAAACCAGATGGCTTCCTCACCGCAACGAACATAAGGAATGTCACGGTTTTGCACCGTCACAGTCCCTGCGGACTGAGCCGCCGGTTCCATCAGGGCAAATTGCGCGCTGAAGCGGCTCTGGTTGGCTTCATTTAGAGGGCAGAAAAAGGTTTCCACCTGAATTTCACGGCCGACCCGGTAATCGCGCGACTGATTGAGGGCGAGTACCTGGCACTGGGATTTAATCAGGGCAATGGCCGGTAAAAAACGCGCCCGCTGCACGCCGTTTAAATACAGGTCATCCGGTTTGATGTTGGATGTCGCCACCAGCACAATGCCGTTGGCAAACAAAGCCTTCAACAATTCGGCAAGAATCATCGCATGGGCAACGTCGTGCACCAAAAATTCGTCAAAACACAACAGGCGGGTTGTTTTAGCCAAATTTTTTGCAATCACTTGCAGGGGATCTTTCTGCCCCTGCAGACGCCGGAGCTGCGCATCAATCTGTTGCATGAAATGATGGAAGTGGAACCGGACTTTTTCGCGGGTTTTAACCTGTTCGAAAAAAAGATCCATCAGAAAAGTCTTGCCCACGCCAACACTGCCATAAAGATAAATGCCTTTGACCACATGCGTGCGCCGCCAGCTGAAAAAGGATTTTTTGGGTTGACTTAAGGCACTGGCCAAATCGTCCATGACGCCAATGATCTGCCGTTGCAAAGGATCATTTTCAATTTCACCCCGGGCAATTGCCGCATCATAACTGGCTGAAACACTCATGGGTGCAACACCTTTTCATTGAGGACCCTGATTAATTCCTCTTTCAGTTCCAGCAGTTTTCCATGAAAAAAATGGCTGGTGCCCGCAAATGTAGTCACTGCAAGCGGCGGGGAGATGCTTGAGGCAAAATCCATCACCAGGGACTCGGGTACAACCTCATCATTATCCCCCTGAAAAACATGCCAGGGTGACGGTGCGGGCTGATACGCCCGGTAATCGTAATGATGAACCGGCGGGGCCACGGTGATTAACAACTCATGGGCGTGCTGCGCGGCGGCGCGATAAGCCACATAGGAACCAAAGGAAAACCCAGCAAACAGGTAACGGCTTTGCGGACATTCCGCGGCCCACAGTCGACAAAGGGCAAGCATGTCGTCGCTTTCACCAATGCCTTCGTCATAGCGTCCCTGAGAATGGCCAACGCCGCGGAAATTGAAGCGGAGGCTCGGAATACCGGATTCTTTAAAGGCACGCGCCATCGTGGTGACGACTTTGTTATTCATCGTGCCGCCCTGCAGGGAATGAGGATGCCCCAGCACCGCAATGAACGGGGAGCCGCCGGTCAAAGGCACCGTCAACACGCCTTCGAGTTCGCCCGCTTCCGTATTAAACACAAAGGGGTGTTCGCCCGGTTTGTCTAATTTGTCAGCAAATACCATGCACGTCTCGCAGTTGAGGACAATTTTTGTCCATTTTTCTCTTGAATGAGGCAAGATAGTAACATAATTAAGCCGGCATCTTGCAATTTAGTGTCTGTACTTTAAGATCAGAAAGGCGCCGACCGCCTGAAGGGCAGCGGCGACTTATCAAACCATTTAAACGGAGGACTTGATCCATGAGACAGGTACCTGTAGCACCACTTATCCGCACTTTCCGGTTACAGGGAGGCGCGCAATGAAAATTTCCGACTTTAAACGCAAAAAACAACACGGTGAGAAAATAACCGTATTAACCTGTTACGATTACCCTTCGGCAAGAACCATTGCTGAATCGAAACTCGATTGCGTGCTGGTGGGCGATTCCGTGGCCATGGCAGTGCACGGGCATGACACCACGGTCATGGCGACATTGGACATGATGATTCTGCATACCCAAGCGGTCGCCCGCGGCCTGACCCAGCAATTTTTAATCAGTGATTTGCCTTTTTTATGCCATCGCCTTTCTTTACGCGACACGGTTGAAAGTGTCAGACAACTCATGCAGGCAGGCGCTCATGCCGTAAAAATTGAAGGCGGCGATGAGGACACCTGTCAAACAATTGCTCATTTGGTCACCGCTGGGGTGCCTGTCATCGGCCACATCGGTTTAACACCGCAATCGTTTTACCAATTGGGCGGCTATAAAGTTCAGGGTCGAGAAGAAAAACAGGCCACCGAGCTACTGCGTCAGGCGCAACGCCTGGAAGCGGCCGGTTGTACCGCGCTGGTGATTGAGTGTGTTCCATTGTCCGTCGCAGAAACCATCACACAGGCACTTTCCATTCCCACCATCGGCATTGGCGCCGGGGTCGGCACGGACGGGCAGGTTCTTGTCTGGCATGACATGTTGGGCCTGCAATCGGAATTCAGGCCTAAGTTTTTAAAGCAATACCTGAATGGGAAGGCGCTAACCTTAAACGCCATCAATGCTTACGTGGATGAGGTTCGACAAGCCGCATTCCCAACGCCTGATCATGCCTTTTAATTACAAGCCCCGGTTGCGGGGCTTTCATCAACAGGATTAACCATGCGCATTTTTCATCACCTGGATGAGTGGATTCAGTTCCGCCGAACGCTGCCGGCTGACTCAAGCCTGGGCTTTGTCCCTACCATGGGCAATCTCCATGCCGGCCATGCGTCCTTGTATGCCATCAGCCAACAGCAGAATCATTACACTGCAGCCAGCCTTTTTATTAATCCGACTCAATTTAACCGGCCGGACGACTTCACCCACTACCCGCGCACCCTTGAAGCGGATTTACACTTATTGGAAAAAAGCGGCGTCGATTTCTGTTTATTGCCTACCGAGCAGGAAATCTATCAAGACGGGTATCATTATCAGGTGCATGAGACTCATTTAAGCCAGTGCATGGAAGGCATTCACCGCCCCGGCCATTTCACCGGCGTATTAACCATTGTTTTAAAATTATTGAATTTAGTCAGACCGCAAAAGGCTTATTTTGGCGAAAAAGATTATCAGCAATACCGGCTCATTCGCGGCATGGTTGACGCTTTTTTTCTGCCGATTGCGATTATCCCCTGCCCCACCATCCGGGAGCCCAGCGGTTTGGCTTTCAGTTCGCGTAACAATCGCCTCAACAACGCCCAGCGTCTTAAAGCGGAAACCTTCGCTCGCCTTTTTCACCAGGATAAAACGATAGACGCGTTGCAAAAAGACATGCAGGCTGCCGGCATTGAGGTGGAGTACCTTCACGAGCAGGACGGTCGCCGCTTTGCCGCCGTCCTCATTGATGATATCCGTCTGATTGACAATTACGCGCTCAGCTAATTCTTTTTCATGCCCAGGCGGGCAATGGCCGCGGCAATCACCGCGGCTTTATGCTGAGGCAGCGATTTATTGGAATACTGCAGCCATTCTGGATGGGACTCCACGAGTCCTGTATTTAACTGCCCTTGCAAGAACTCCTCGGATTTAATCATCTCAAGGTAATAAGGGATGGTGGTTTTTATTCCAAACAGGCGCATTTCTTCCAGGGCCCGGCGTGCGCGGCGGATAGCCGACGGCCAATCCAGACTCCATACGGTCAGTTTGGCGCAAAGCGAATCATAATAAGGCGGAATGGAATAGCCGGTATAAATGGCACTGTCCGTTCTTACTCCAGGCCCTCCTGGGGCATAATAACGGGTCACCCGTCCAAAACTGGGCAGAAAATCATTCTGGGGATCTTCAGCGTTAATGCGGAATTCAATGGCAAAACCATTGCGGTTAATCTGTTCCTGCTGCATCGGGAGGGGTTCGCCTGCGGCGATTTTAATCTGTTCCTGAACCAAATCAATCCCGGTGATTTGTTCCGTGACTGGATGCTCCACCTGCAGGCGGGTATTCATCTCAAGAAAATAAGCCTGATTGTCCTCATCAAGAATGAACTCGACCGTACCGGCATTGGTATAACCGACTTCTTTTGCGGCTTTAATGGCGTAAGCATACAACATCTCGCGTGTGGCCTGATTCAGCTGTACCGCCGGCGCAATTTCGACCAGTTTCTGATGCCGGCGTTGAATAGAGCAATCACGTTCGAACAGATGAAGGACCTTTCCATAATGATCCGCCAGAATCTGGACTTCGATGTGGCGCGGATTGGCAATGAATTTCTCCATAAACACATGGTTATCACCAAACGCTTTTTCCGCCTCGGATTGCGCGCGCGCAAACTGCTGCCGAACATGGTCAGGCTCGTAACACAGACGAATACCGCGGCCGCCCCCGCCAAATGTCGCTTTAAGCATCACCGGGTAGCCGAGTCGTTCGGCAGAGGCTAATGCGTCCTCGACCGATTCAAGATTGCCTTCGCTGCCCGGGATGACCGGAATGCCGGCGCGCTGCATGGCTTTGCGTGCGGCCACTTTGGATCCCATGATGGCTATCACGTCTGCGCGAGGACCGATAAACACAAGACCAGCCTGTTCACAGGCCAGGGCAAAATCCGCATTTTCCGATAAAAAACCATACCCGGGATGTATCGCTTCACAACCGGCTGCCTTGGCGCATTCAATGATGCGATGGCCATTCAGATAAGCATCCAGAGGCTTGCTGCTCAAGCAATGGGAGTGAGAAGCCCGCTTGACATGCAGGGAGTAACGATCAGCCTCACTGTGAATGGCCACAGCGGCAATCCCCATTTCCTTGCAGGCACGCACAATGCGTAAAGCAATTTCGCCCCGATTGCTGATTAAAATTTTCTTGAACATCGTTTCTTCCTGAATTAAAACAGGGTTGTTTATTTCATGTTAAAGCCAAATTCGGTCTTATTGGCATTCACGTTTTTTAATGCCTCTGCACCACCTCCTCTCAAGCGGCGCTCTCGTTCGGCAATGACCGCTTTAAGCTCAAGCGTCAACGCGCTGGGTATCTCCGGCGGCAGCCAATGGTTCTCTTCTTTCCAGAATTCGCCGCTGGCGATTGGAATCCCTTTATCATCGACAAACGATTCCAGCGCGTTGGTGCGTGCCTGATAATCCAAAAGAAAAGCCTCGACACAGGCCTTAAACTGCGGTGCCTTCTCAACACGGGAAGCTGAATGGCACAACAGCAGAAGAATGTCGCTGTCAGTACAGGTTTTCAATTTATGCGAGGAGCGGCCTGTTTTCTGTAATAAAGCCAGCAAATCCTGGTAATGGGTATCGCTGCTGCCTGTTTTCTTATAGTTTTGTAACATGGTTTTTAATGAGGTAAGGCATGCATAACTGATTGGCATCTGGTTGCTCCAGTTGATGATCCCTTTTTTATTACAGTTCAAAATGCATAAAAGCGCAATTTTTACTTTCGTGGCTTCGCAACGATTGTACAGAATTCAACCTTCTATTTGCTGCTTAATGGCTCTTGCATTGAGTAAGCCCTGCGAGCGACTCACTTCGCGCGGTCCCCGGTAAACAATCAAGGTGTCGTGAAAAGTGACATCAAATTGCTTCACAAGTTCAGCATCATCAAAATCTGCGATCAACAGGCGCAAGGCTAAAAATTCAGGCGACAGGGCCAGTTCATTTAAAATTTGTTGCTGCTTTTTGCAGCGTGCACACCCTTTTTTATGAAAGGCCACAATAAATCGAAGATTGCTGCGTTTCGCTTTTTCAAATTGTGACGGGGTAAAATGCACCGCTTGTACGGTGGCTTGGTGCGCTGTGTCTGACGCCCATCCCAGGCTTGGCAGGCTGCAGGCCATTAATCCAATCAACAGTCGCTTCATGTATCCCATCCCTTTAAAAAGACCTAACTCAACCCTTCCAGCAATAAAATGATTAAAAACCCGGCAAAGAAACACGCCGTAACCCAGGGCGCTTCAACCCCTTCATGCGCTTCGGTTAATAATTCTTCAGTCACCAGATAAAGCAGCGCCGCCACGCCAAAGGACAATACACCATCGGTCATGACCGGCGGCAAATGGGCCAGCAGGCTTGCGCCAAGCATGGCTCCTGTCGGAATCAACAGGGCTAACAGCAGGGTAATTCCTGCCCGTTTTGCCTTAGAAATACGGCGCGACGCCAGAGTGGCTGTGGTGGATAAACCGAGGAAGAATATTTCGATGGCTAGAGCGACAGCCACCAGAACACCCCCTTGAGCCCCTGCTAAAAAGCAACGCCAATTAAAATGCCATCGAGTAATAAATCAATCCCTACCGCATAAATTAACCCCAAGGGCATCCCAGGAAGGCCTTCCTCGCGTTCTTCAAGCCTGCCGGTTAACCATTTCAACACCAGCATGCCGAGGACGCCTGACGAGAATCCTGCGGCCAATGCCAGAGGGGCATTGGCCGCACTGATTTCCGGTAATAACTCTTTGGCCACTGCCGCAAAGACGACACCGGCAGCAAAATGCTGGGTTGCACTCGTCAGTTGACGGCTGGGCTGATAAAAACTGGTGATCCCTCCACCGAGAATCATCATCAAGGCCGGCAGGATTGAATAAAGAAAGAGGGTGGCCATGGACGCGGTCATAAGAATCCTTTCGCTAAAATTAGAGCATAATGAAAGCGGGGGTATTGTTCAAGGCGTTCCCTTCTATCCATCGGGTTGCTTAAAGGTCGCAAACGCACTATGATGCTTGCGCCTTAAGCGCTATCACATCAAGGAAAGACCATGGACTTATCGCCAGTACAGATCGACGACTTCCTCACCCAGGGTTATCTGGTCATTGAAGACTTTTTCAGCAAGGCAACCTGTGAGCAACTCATGCAGCGCATGAATCACCTGATTGCAGAAAACAAAGACCTCATCCCGGCTACTGTCTTTTCTACCCAAACCAATGAGCATGCGGCGTCTGAGTATTTTCTTGAATCCGGCGATAAAATTCACTTTTTCTTTGAGCCTGACGCGTTTAACGACGATGGCACCCTGGCACAACCGATTGAGCATTCTTTAAACAAAGTGGGGCATGCTCTGCATGAGCATGATCCCGTTTTCAGACATTATTCTCATGATGCGCGTATCCAGTCCATGTGCCGGCAACTGGGCTTTAAAACCCCCTGCCTGCTGCAATCCATGTACCTGTTTAAACAACCAGCCATCGGCGCGGAAGTCAATTGCCATCAGGATGCCACCTACCTGCACAGCGAGCAAGAGGTGTTGGGTTTCTGGTTCGCGCTTGAGGATGCGACCCTGGAAAATGGCTGTTTACAGGTGATACCGAGTCCTCATACGATACCCCTGAAGCAAAAAATGATCAGGGAAAACACCCGCATTTACTTCGAAGAGCATGATAAAACCCCCTGGTGTCAGGATGATTGCGTGCCACTTGAAGTGAGGCAAGGCAGCCTTGTTCTTCTGCATGGCCGCGTCCCGCATAAAAGCGACGCCAATAGGTCATCCAAGTCAAGGCATGCCTATACCCTGCATGCGATTGATGCCAGCTCTCCTTATCCACAGAGCAACTGGTTGCAGCGAGCCAACGGGTTACCCGTTTGGCCAGAGAGGACTGAATAAAGAAACAGTCTGACAATTTTTTTCAACAATTGTATACTCTTCTCTGAGTTGACTGTATGGAGATGACAATGCTGGTTTCTTCACAACCCCCGATGGCCTTAATTGCAGCGCCCGAAGTATTGGCTATTCCCATCGTTGAGAATCATGATCCGCTCATCGACATTAAACACAGCGACGAACTCTTCATCGGCCCTTCCCCTGAAATCCCCAATAACACCGATTACACTAAAATGCGCAATGACGTGTATCAGCGGTTGCTGGCCGCGCAGCAATTGCTGCCTGCAAATCTGCGATTCTGCCTGTACGAGGGGTTTCGCAGTCTGGCATTACAAAAGAAACTGTTTGACGCGCGGTATGCCGAATTGCAGCAATTACATCCCCATTGGGCGCGGGAACAGCTTTTTAACGAAACAACCAAGCTTATCTCCCCAGTGCTGAATCTGGACGGCAGCCCCAATATCCCCCCGCATACCACCGGTGCTGCCATTGATGTTTACCTGGTGGATAAAGAAGGACAACCCGTGGACATGGGCATCCATCCCAAAGACTGGATGTCCGATACCCATGTCGAGCTTTCGCCGACGAATTCCGCCCTGGTTTCCCCTGAAGCGGCGCACTATCGCCGTGTGATGAGTCATGCACTGCTATTGGCAGGTTTTGTCAATTACCCGACAGAGTATTGGCATTGGTCTTACGGGGATCGCTATTGGGCCTTCATCAGCGGCAAACCTCAAGCCTGTTACGGCAGTGTAGCCGAGTGACGTCCCGACACCCTTTTTTTACAGCAGACTGTAATTGATAGAGGGGGGAGTATTATTTTCTGCGATGGTCTCCTTGAAAAAAGAATGCCGGGTAATGGTTGTCTGGTATTCTTCATTCAATTCAGAGGTTAAAGTAAGTCCAAAGCGACGACCTGACTGGCTTTGGGAAGAGTCGTTATCATACCCGGAAATGACTTGCCGTTGGCCGCTTTCAAGTAAAATTTCCTCGTCGCCCAAAGGTCTGACCTCAGCAAAAGTATCCACATCAAGAAGCTCCTGAACAGCATAAGTCTTCGCCGGATCGCTGACGTAACTTCGGTAATACCTTAAATGGTAATCGCTGGCCGAATGCAATGCCTTAATAACAGCCAACATCTGTTCATCCGTCGGTCGATAATGACCGCTGTTATTGGTGAGTCCAATCAGTATCCCCTGACTAAAGATCAGTGAGCCGGCAGCCAATACTTTTTTACCATTGGCCAGGAATGAGTGATTCAGTTTTTTATCCACCAATAATTGCGGCTTCTCCTCACAGGTTAATACGAAATTAAATTCCTCATTCATTTCATCCTGGTCTAAGGATTCACCTGTCATCAGGGATACAAAATGCTCCTCCGCAGGAACAATGGCGTAAGCGGCCTGATTCTCTTGAGCAATGTATTTGCACTCTTCGGTTTGCCGCTGCAGCAGACGCATGGCTTTTCTTTCGGCCGCAAATTGTGGCTTTAGCGCAATAAAATCCGAGGGCAGGAATCGCTGATCGTAATAATTAATTTCTTTAGGATAATCTTTAGACATAACAAACTCTTCATCAATAAGAGCCTGTTAGTGTAGTGACTATAAATTAACCTGGTATTAAGGATTAATCATCAGGTTGTAATATTTTTGATAAAATATATTACTGAATCGGTTGTTTTTGTCGTACTCGCGTTTAAGTGCGTTCAGTTCTGCAAAGCGGGGATAGGCTTGTTCAAATTGCGATTGACTGGCGAAATTCTGATACGTCAGGTAATAAGAACCTCCTGACGCCAGTGCGGCATTGATTACGTTTTCTGTCCATTGCCTTGTCTTTTCTATCGCCGGTGGCGACAAAGTCTGATTAAAGTAAAGCACAACAGAAAGGCTGTCTTTTCTGACTTGCGACAACAGCAAATCCGGCTCAGCAGGCACATAACGTACCGTCACATTCAATAAATCAATGGAAGCGCTTAAGGTTAACCTGCGCAATTGGTCGATGAATGACGGAAACTGCTCCACTGGAATAAAGTATTCCTGAAGCCAATCCGCCGTACCGGGTTTGTAATCGGCGGCAAAACGCACAGGCTTCTCCATGGCATTGTTACGGGTAACGGTTTTATCCCTGTATCGTTTTCTAAACAGGCGTTTTTCCATTTTCCAGCGCCAGCGTTTGCCATAAAAACTGTTGCGAGAAACATTAAACAAGGGTGTCAGCACCGCATTCCAGCGTTCTGGATTTTCAAGTGTGACCACTTTGGAGGGCAATTGGCCTGTGTCGGTGTAGGTAATGACATACATGTCGTTAAGAAACGACGCATCGGGGACGATGTTCATATGGGCATAAAAAAGAACCACCTGACGATCGTTTAAAATGTGATGGCGAAAATAATCCGGGAATGTGCGTGTCAACGTTTCATTGTAGTGACTGGTTAACAGCGTATTGTCTGTTAGTTGCAGCGTGACGTCTGTGACCACCCCCAATACACCGTAGCCACCCCTGACCGCACGCCACAAATCCGGATAATGTTCCGGCGAAACCCGCAAGCGCCGCCCATCGGCCAGCCTGAGAGAAAAGCGCACAATACTGTTCCCCACCGCCCCCATGCGGAAATCATCGCCATGGGCGTTGACGCTTAAGGAACCACCCACCGTGAAGATATTCGGCGACTGCATGGCAGTAATGGCTAGTTGGTACGGATTGATGGCCTCCTGCAACTTACCCCAGGTGATGCCGCTTTGCACAGTCACCTGCTTTTTAGCCACATCGAATTTCAAAACCTGATTAAAGGGAAGCATGTTTAACTGGATACCCGCTGGCGCGATGGATTGACCGCCCTGGCTGTGTTGAACTCCCATAATTCCCACAGGCAGATGCTGTGCATTGGCTTTCTGTAACGCCGCGGCAATGTCTTCTTCAGACGTCACCTGAATGATTTCTCTGACCGTAGTCGAACTGATATGACCGCTGTCATTGATGGACAAGGCCCACACCGGGCTTAAAACGAACATGCCCAGAAAGGCGATACGGCTTCGAAATCCCGTCATGCTGATTCGTTAAGTAAATGCAGTATCTTATGTCAAAACAGATTAAATGTCATACCCGGGCATGGCATGATTCATCGAGTCGGGCGAGCTTGGCAAGGGACTTTTCAATAAGACATGACCGTAATCACTCAGCAGGGTTTTGACAAAGGGCATTGTCCTGGCTGGGTCATCCGTCTGGTAAAATAAATGGCGATGCTGCGAGACTGTGCCCGGGAGCGTGATGAATCGCAACGACGCGGCCCAGCGATGAATGACATCGGCAATACAGACCTCCTGGCATTCAACCCGCTTGAAAGCTTGTTTTAATAAGCCCAGGGCATGGATTTTAGCCTCCGCTTCCTTTGCAGGCAATACGTCTTTAAGTAGCCGGCTGTGCTCGTCTATTTTTTGCGATACCTGGGCAATGGCTTGTTGGGCCTGAAGGTGAAGGCGATTGGCTGCCGTAAAAAACATGGAAAAATCCTCTCTTCATTTTCAGGTTATCCTAACGCTCAAAACTTAATTGAGGCTTAAATAAAAAGAGCATGCGTATTATTTTACACACCACTGTTCAAAAATAACTCACTTCAGGCGGTGATGGCTTTTTGATAGGTTTCACGCAGCAAGGTCATGCGTTTTTCAAGTTCCCCCAATTCGGCCTGCAGGCGGAGTTGCGCTTCGGCATCGAGGTTTTTTTGATTCCGGTTGAGCAGAGCCTGGTGTTGATTCCTAAGGACCTCCAGGTCATTTTCGAGCGATTGCAGCCACTGTTGACGGGTCATTATCCGTGGCAGGGTGTAACCCGGCTTTTCGATTGGCGCCCTCGACTTTTCGTTGAGTTGACACAGAGTGACTAATACATTGATTTTTTGCTTGATGCGTTCGGCCACAAAACGCGCAGTTTGCAAGTCATCGCGCTCAGCCAACCGATCAATGTCGTGTTTAACTTCCGCAATGAACGCACTCGCTAAAGGGGCATTAGCTGTTTGGAATAATCCCTTGGGTAAACTCAAGGGATTAAAGGCATGCAGATTGGCCAGCTTCCATTCCAACTCGGGAAGACGGGCGTTTAATTCGTTTAACAACCCCTGTACAGTGCTGGTCATTTAAACTAACGTCGATGACTAAGCCGGGGTGCTGTCCAGGACAACGGTGTCCTGCTCACGACGGGACATCATCCAGGAACTGACAAACGGCGGGGCGCACATGAGCAACAAGCCAAACACCAGCGTCGCTTCATAACGGGCGACACTGCCGACATTGATGTCGGCAGGCGGCATGAAACTCACCACCAGGGTAGTCAAGGTGCCCACCATTCCGATGCCGGCAATCAACAACATGCCGCTTAGGCCACCAGGGATACGGAACGCGCGGGGATGGTGCGGGGCGCTGACACGCAGCTTAATGGCGGCGATAAACATTAACAGGTACATCAGCATGTACAATTGCGCCGCCAGCGCAGTTAACAACCAGTACGATCCATTAACGCTTGGCATGAATAAAAACAGAGTCGATAACAACGTGACGATCACCGCCTGGGTAATCAGCATCAATACGGGTGCGCCATGGCGATTGGTGCGCTGGAAGCTGGGAGGCAGGTTGCCCTCTTCTGCCGCAACCAACAAGCCTTTGGTCGGGGCAATAATCCAGTTGCTGACGCCACCTAATCCCCCCATGACCAGCATGAGGGCGACCACAGGCATCATCCAGGACAAATGGTAGCGCGCGAAGAAGGCATCGAATGCCTGCATAATACCGGCCACCAGATTAATGTCGTTATGCGGCAAAACCACCGCAATGGCTAACGAGCCTAAAATCAGGGTGCTGAGAATAATCATCACGGAATAAATCAAGGCCCGTGGGAATGCATGTTGCGGATTTTCGACATCATTGGCGTGAACAGTGGCGATTTCAATACCGCAAAAGGACATCATGATGGCAGTAAGCGACACCCACATGCCTTTATCGTGCAGGTGAGGTGAAATACTCTGTGCATCAAAATGGATCTGCAGGGGGTTGCCACCCACTATCCACGCGGCGCCCAAGCCAATAATTAAGGACATGGGCAACAGTAATCCTGAAAGCGCACAGATGTTGCTAAACAAGGCGGAGGAACTCATGCCGCGCAGATTAACCAAGGTCGCGCCCCAGAAGGAGCTGACAATCACTGCCCAGAGAAAATAAGGGTTACCAGCCAGGGTCGGATTGATGAGGTAACCGACCGTGCCAGCGACAAAGGAAAGAATAGTAGGATACCAGATGACATTCTCAATCCACTGGAGCCAGATGGCTAAAAAGCCGGTGCGCTTCCCGAACGCTTCCTTGACCCAGATATAAATACCGCCCTGCTTGGCCCACCCGGAAGCGAGTTCAGCAGAAACCAAGGCCGTAGGAATTAAAAAAAACAGGGCGCCGAGCATAAAAAAGGCAATGAGTTGACTACCGAACAAGGCCGTGGCAGGCAGATTGCGAATGCTGTCGACCGATCCGACAGTGATCATTGTCAGACTAAAAATAGTTAAGGCATGCTTTTTAGTGCTCATTCCAATCCTTCTCTGTTGGCTAATCCTGTAATGGCAAATTCATTATATTGACCTAAGCTTAAGGTAAGCTTAATAATCGTGTAAAAAATACACAAAAAAGTGTATCCACTCTACTCGAAACCATTTAAATTGTAAATCAGTAATCACCGTGTCAAAAAATTTCAATGTCCAGGCAGACTGTGACCAAAACCAGCAGGGACACAAATGCTTTGCCTCGATTGCATAAGTTAGCTAGGATAAATAAATTGTCTTTACAAGGATAGGTAAATGCATCGCGTCCTCCTGGTTGGCGGCTGTCTTTTTGTGACCATACCGAGTGTCTACTCGCAGAATGACTTCACGCTGTGTCATCATGCCACCGCGTTATTTACCAATGCCCGGTTTATCACCTTAAATCCCAAACAACCCACAGTCGAAGCGGTGGCTATTCGAAACCACCGCATCGTCGCGCTGGGGAAGGAAAAGGATCTGTCTGTTCATTGCCGCGATGAAAATACCCGCATCATTGACCTGAAAGGGGCGACAGTCACCCCTGGGTTGATTGATACCTATTCACAATTTGTCCTTTACGGCTGGCTCGCCACCCACGCCCTGGATTTATCCACGACCAATGTGTTTCAACAACCGGGGTGGCAACCGGTTAAATCCTTAAGTGAATTTTTAACGGCTATCCGTAATAAAATGACAACGGATGATAATTGGCTTGTTGTCAATGGGTATGACAGAGCCCGCATGCCAGGCGCACCGTTAACCCGGACGATGCTGGATGAAATCAGTTCGACGAAGCCCATCCTGGTCATGTATTCGTCCGGGCATGAAGCCTTGTTAAATCAGGCCGCCATGAACCGTTTGCCGGCGCTAAAAAGCACCCTTCCAGTGACCGTGCCTGAAAACGGCCTGTTAAAAGAAGGGGCGCTGCAAAAAGCCCTGATCAAAGTCATTCAATCGGCGCAGTTGCAACAGGCCATTGAAGTTGCAGCCACCCGTTATGCCGCGGCCGGGTATACGACAGTAACTGAGACCCAGGCCTCTCAGGATTGGCTCAATGCCTATTATTCGCTGACAAGCCAACCCTCCTTTCCCGTGGATGTGGTTTTAAATGCAGAGACGGTGGGAGATAAGCAACGTTTTGCCATGAATGAGCTGGACAATCCGAGACTCTACAATGGACCGGTACGCCTCACAGTCGACGGCAACATCCGCGATTACCATGCCTACCTGTCGTCCCCTTATTATAAAGTACCGGATGATTTGCCCACGGCTTGGGCGGGACAACTGCGCTACAACTTACGAAGCCTTGAAAAAATGCTGGTTAAAGCGGCCAGAGCCAACGTTCAGGTTGCGCTCGAATGCCAGGGCGATGCCGCCATCGACGTGGCGTTAAACCTGATTCAAAAAGTCCAACAAACCCAGAATGATTTCACCTTCAGGCCTATTCTCATCAATGCGCAACTCACCAGGCAGGATCAACTCTACCGTATCCGCATGCTGGGATTGAACATCAACTGGTTTTCGCCGCATCTTTATTATTGGGGAGAAAGCATGTGCCGCCAGTACCTTGGCGCACCCAGAGCCCTCAATGAAAACCCGCTGGCACAGGCCCGCAACATTCTGGGCAGCACCCCCATTCAGGCTAATTCGCCAGCAACGCCTCCCTCCCCTCTGGCGATGATGCGGCAAAACCTCACCCGTCAAATCCAGCGCTGGAATGAAAAACCCAATGCGCAATGCCCTGACGTATTCAATTCGCAGCAAAGGCTAAGTTTGGAAGACAGTTTGCGTGCACTGACCATCGAAGCCGCCAAGCTGTATGGCATGGACGACGACAAGGGCACCCTGGAAGTGGGCAAGCTCGCCGACATGACCTTGTTCAGCCATGATCCCCTGCTTGAAAAACAAGTGGACATTCAAGTGCTCGGGACTGTCTCAAGAGGCGTTTTGCACCTTGGTGGTCATGCTGAAGAAAACCCGCCACCTCAGGCTTTGTAGCTGCGCAGGAAAATAAACGGTATAGTTCGATATCGGGTGGGTCCTTGTTACACCCCGTCTTCGTGATCGAACTGACAGAAAGACCAACATGAATAACCATCTCCTAAGCAATGTGTTTATTTTTCTCGCCTCGGCCGCCCTGATTGTGCCGCTGGCCAGCCGTTTTAAACTGGGCTCCGTGCTGGGCTATTTAATCATTGGCGCCCTGATTGGACCCTACGGTTTTAAACTGATTGGCAACCCCAGCCAAATCATGCACTTTGCAGAATTTGGCGTGATCATGATGCTTTTTTTGATTGGCCTTGAACTGGAGCCGGCCACCCTGTGGCGCCTGCGCAAAATGATCGTGGGACTGGGCAGCCTGCAGGTGGTGTTAACCTCCACCATTCTTTGCCTCCTGGGGCTGTTGTTTGGCTATCGCTGGCAAAGCAGCCTGGCAGTGAGCATGGCATTGACGCTTTCTTCTACAGCCCTGGTTATTCAAATGCTTGAAGAAAAAAACCTGCTGAAAACTGCCGAAGGGGAAACCTCGTTTGCCGTACTGCTGTTTCAGGATATTGCGGTTATCCCTATTCTTATCATCATGCCGCTGCTCGCCGCTGCCACCACGACAGCCGCACCGCAGGAAGCCACGCTGCTTGCCCTGTTCCCCTCCTGGGCTCATCCCTTCATCGTCGCCAGCGTCATCGGCACCATGATCATTGCCGGCCACTTTTTCTCAAGCCATCTGTTTTTTATTGTGGCAAGGACTCACCTTCGGGAAGTATTTACAGCCACGTCGCTTGCCCTGATTGTCGGCATTACCCTGTTGATGGAAGCCGTCGGCGTGTCGCCTGCCCTTGGCGCCTTTGTGGCCGGAGTGGTGCTCGCCAACTCAGAATACAAACGTACACTGGAGACTGATATCCAGCCTTTTAAAGGCCTATTGCTGGGTTTATTCTTTATCTCCGTGGGCATGAGCATTAATTTTAACCTGCTTGAGGCACGATGGGGTGAGCTGCTGGGTGCCGTGGGTCTTCTGATTGTGATCAAAGCCGCCGTGCTTTTATTTCTGGGATGGCAATTCGGCCTGACCAAGATTCAACGCATCGGTTTTGCCCTGGCCTTGTCTCAGGGCGGCGAGTTCGCGTTTGTTCTGTTCAAATTCGCTTCCCATTTAAATGTTATCAGCGAGCAGACAGCCGCCTTTTATACACTGGTTGTCGCCCTTTCCATGGCAACGACTCCTTTTATCATGCTGGTTTATCAACGTTTTATTGTGCCTCATTACTTAAGCCTGTTACCCAAACAACCCTTTGATACCATCCACGAACAACAAGACATTATTCTTGTTGGCTATGGGCGCTTTGGTCAAATCATTGGGCGATTTTTAACTGGGCATGGCATTAAATTAACCATATTGGAAAAGGACCCCGAGCAGATTAAATTGTTGCGTAAATTCGGTTACAAGGGGTACTTTGGCGATGCCGCGAGACTCGATTTGCTGCTCAACGCCGGTGTGGCCAAGGCTAAATTACTGGTGATTGCCGTAGGTAATCCAGACGTCAGTCTCGACATTGTCGAAATGACTAGACAGAATTTTCCTCACTTAAAAATTTATGCCCGCGCCCGCAACCGCAGCCATGCCTACCAACTGCATAAAGCCGGGGTGGATTATTTTAAACGGGAAACGTTTGATTCGTCATTGACCATGGCTCAGGAGATTATGGCCTTCCTTGGACATAGCCCTGACACGTTGCGCCGCAAGGCCAAAGCCTTTTTACAACTGGATGAAGCCTCATTAAAGCAATCCTTTGAATTCTTTGAAAAGGAAGCCGAGATGATCAGTTATGTACGTCAGGTGAACGGGGAGTTGGAGCGCATATTAAAAAGCGACCAGGAATTTGAGCATCCCAAAGGCCGCTTTGGAAAAATGGCAACGTCTGAAAATCCGCTAAGGGATTAATTGTCTTTACTGTTAAAACGCTCAACGCTGGCAACAATCTCTTCTCTGGCCGCCTCGGGTCCTTCCCAACCGGTAATTTTTACCCATTTGCCTTCCTCAAGATCCTTGTAGTGCTGGAAGAAATGTTCCAGAGACAATAATAATTGCCGCGGCAAATCCGCATAGGTTTTTACTGACTCATACATTTTGGTGAGCTTGTTGGTGGGGACAGCCAGTAATTTGGCATCCACGCCTGCCTCGTCTGTCATTTTGAGCATACCCACCACCCGACAGGGAATAGCAGAACCGCTTATCAACGGAACAGGGGTCACCACCAGCACATCAACGGGATCCCCGTCTTCAGACAGCGTATTGGGAATGTAGCCGTAGTTAGTGGGGTAAAACATGGCGGTCGTCATGAAGCGATCAACGAATAACGCGCCGGTATGCTTGTCGACTTCGTATTTGACAGGCTCGCCGTGCATGGGAATTTCAATAATGACATTGATTTCATTTGGAACATCACGACCACTTTTAATTTGCATTAAGCCCATTTTAACTATCCATTAAGATATGAAGACGGCGTATTATGCCAAAACCTCACCAAAAGGCAAAATAAGATGTTCAGCGATCAATCAACAGTCAACTATTTTTAATCGCTATAACTCAAGGTATAATGTAGGATTAGCTCATAAATTGAGGATCAATGATGGATTGTCTCTTTTGCAGGATTATCAAAGGGGAGATTCCGGCCACGGTGCTTTTTGATGATCCGGAAGTCATGGTGATTCGTGATATCAGACCACAGGCTCCTACTCACCTGCTGGTGCTGCCTAAAAAACACATTGCAACCATTAATGACACGGACAGTAACGATGAGCAATTGCTTGGCCGCATGATTCTGACTGCCAAAAAGATGGCACATCATGAGCATTTAAGCGATGTCGGATATCGCCTTGTTTTTAATGTGAATGCAGGTGGCGGACAGGAAGTTTATCATATTCACTTACATGTACTGGGTGGCCGGCAAATGACCTGGCCGCCGGGTTAGGGTTTTATTAATGCAAGAATTGTATAAAAAAATATTGGAAGAGATAGGCGAAGACCCTTCACGTGAAGGGTTGCGGGATACACCGGAGCGTGCTGCCAATGCCATGCGTTATCTGACGAAAGGCTATGCGGAAGATTTAAACGACATCATCAATAATGCGCTGTTCGAATCCGACATGAGCGAGATGGTGATTGTGAAAGAAATCGAATTGTACTCGATGTGTGAGCATCACCTGCTGCCCTTCCTCGGGAAATGCCATGTGGGCTATTTACCCAGCGGGAAAGTGCTTGGTCTTTCTAAAATAGCCCGCATTGTTGACTATTTTGCCCGGCGTTTACAAATTCAGGAACGACTGACTACGGAAATTGCCGCCTGCATTGAAAGCATCACTGGTGCACGGGGAGTCGGTGTGGTCATTGAGGCCAAGCACCTGTGTATGATGATGCGCGGGGTCGAAAAGCAAAACTCCATCATGACCACCTCGGTGATGCTGGGTGACATGCGCAACAACTCCAACACGCGCAGCGAGTTTTTAAAGTTAATCCGTTAAGCCATGGTGCTTGTTCGTCATGGCTATAAGTCAGTATCCATGTAAACGGGTGCGAGCTTCATGGCCTGTGTCACACCATTCGCGGCTTTCATGACAGGATTGGATTTAAATAGACCATAGGACACGATGCCGCCTGCAACGCCGCCGATTGCTGAAAGACCCAGTACCGCATTGGCCGCCGCTGCACCGGCAACAATGCCGCTGAAAAATGCACCGGGGCCCGACCAGAGCCCCAGACCAAATCCAACACCAAAACCAATGATCGCGGCGGCAAGGGTCAGTGTAGCAATAATGGCTACCGTCACAATGGCCTGGGCCAACATGTAATGTTTACCGTAAACATGGGCTTGGCATTCGTGAAGAAACGTGGATGTAATCGCGTCTTTATTTTCCATGTTTTCTAACCTCTGCCAGGCCAACATCAATTTTTCAGCTGATTGGGCAATGGCATCCCTTGTTTCCGGGGGAACGCTTTTTAATTCGTGCTCGAGATTTTCAAGCGCATGGTAAAGCACGCTTCCCTGCAAGGCACACCCTTTGGCTCTGGCCATTGCCGTTAATTGGTTCTTGAATAAAAAATAAGGCTCTTGCTCGGAACGCTTTTTTGCCTTGATCATCTGATTAAGCGTCTGAAATAGGCCGTCCCTGTTCATGTCCTCCCTATTAGCCACCCGCAGAACAGGACAGTCAGCGAATGAAGCGACAGCAATCTCATCCTGGTTTTCTATCGCGTCAACAATCAGAATGGGGAGGGAAGAATTGATTTTCTTCAATGCATCAATATCACTGGTGATCTGAGTCTCATCCCAGTGTTCTATAAAATAAAGAACGACAGGCATGTCCCTGCAATAAAGCGCCAAGTACGGTTCATACGATGTATCCAGAATCCAGAAAAGATATTCATTCGCTGAGCCTTCCTCACGGCAGGTCACACATACGGGACGGATGTCCATGTTTTTCAAATTAATTTGAGCGAGCCGCTCAATGAATTGGGTTTTGGCTTTGGTTGTTTTACCGTAAATTAAAATGCTGGATGCGCCCATATTCACTGCAGTGTAGTAATTTCTGGCCACATATTACAGGAAAAGAACCGCAGTCGCCAACACATTAGTCAGGGTGATTAATATAAAAACAAGAGGAGGAGTGCCTGACGAAGGCCAGGCACTTTGAGAGGGTTATTCTTCTTCTTCGGTGGATTTGATTTGCGTCTCGTCCATCTCGTCATGGGAGAGATCAACGGTTTCTTCAGTGGTTACCGGAGCATCCGCTGCTTTTTCTGCCGTCTGCGGTTTATCCTTCCACTCCAGTTTTACACGTCCCTGCTTGTCAACGCCAGCCACGAATACTTCAATTTCCTGACCTTCACTTAAGACCGACTCTACTTTCTGAGAACGATCACTGCAAATCTGTGAAATGTGCAGAAGGCCGTCTTTACCGGGCAGCAGATTAATGAACGCACCGAAATCAACAATCTTGCTGACCTTCCCTTTATAGGTTTGCCCTACTTCAATTTCTGCGATCAGTGCTTTAATCTGGCGTTGTGCTTCTTCCAGCGCCTCGGCATCTGGAGAAAAGAGTTGCACGACACCGCTATCATCGATATCGATAGAAACACCGGTGCTTTCAATCAAGCCTTTGATCGTGGCGCCACCTTTACCAATGATGGTGCGAATTTTGTCTTCCGCCACTTTCATGGTAGTGATGCGTGGTGCATGTTGAGACAGTTCACCACGGTGTTCAGACAACGCATTATTCATCACGCCCAGGATGTGCTTTCGTCCGGCCAGCGCCTGCTCCAGCGCCTGTTCCATGATTTCTTTGGTGATTCCGGTAATTTTGATGTCCATTTGCAGTGCGGTGACGCCCTTTTCGGTTCCGGCCACTTTAAAGTCCATGTCACCCAGATGATCTTCGTCACCCAGAATATCCGTCAGCACAGCAAAACGATCGTTATCCTTGATAAGGCCCATCGCCACACCCGCCACAGGCGCTTTGAGCGGCACTCCCGCATCCATCAGAGCAAGGCTTGTTCCGCAGACGGTCGCCATGGAGCTGGAACCGTTGGACTCAGTAATATCGGACACAACGCGAAGCACATAAGGGAACTCCGAAGCCGTAGGTAATACAGCCATCAGACTTCGTTTTGCCAGGCGGCCATGGCCTATTTCACGGCGTTTGGGACTGCCGACCATACCGACTTCACCGACCGAATAGGGAGGGAAATTATAATGCAGCATGAAGCGATCCTTCGTCTCACCATACAGACCGTCCAGTGTTTGTGCATCGCGCTCGTTACCCAAAGTGGCGGCAACGATGGCCTGCGTTTCACCACGGGTAAACAAGGCGGAACCATGGGTACGCTCAAGAAACTTGGTACGAATAGCAATGGGGCGGACCGTGCGTTGATCACGTCCATCAATACGGGGTTCGCCATCGAGAATACGATTACGTACGATGGTTTTTTCCAGGGATTCCATGATTTCAGCCACAGCATCCACTTTGACATCATCACGTTCCTGGACCAACGTATCAATCACGAATTGACGAGCTTCCTGGAGACGCTGATGACGTTGTTGTTTGTCTTTAATTAAGTACGCTTCGTTAAAGCGAGTGGTTGCCAATTCACCTATTCGGGCAATCAATGAGGTGTCTGTTGCTGGCGCAGTCCAGTTCCAGGCTGGTTTACCCACTTCGCTAGCCATTTCTTTAATCGCGCGAATAACGCCTTTCATCATTTCATGGCCATACAGCACAGCGCCCAGCATTACTTCTTCCGTCAGCTCGCGTGCTTCAGATTCGACCATTAAAATCGCATCTTCTGTTCCGGCAACAACCAAATCCAGATCGGACTGCTGAGTGGCTTTGTAGCTGGGATTTAATAAATAAATGCCATCCTGGTAACCGACACGGGCAGCGCCGATAGGTCCCATAAAGGGGATACCTGAAATAGCCAATGCTGCGGAAGCTGCAATCATGGACACGATATCGGCAGGCACTTCGGGATTTAACGACATCACCGTAGCAATGATTTGCACTTCATTACGGAATCCTTCAGGGAACAGGGGACGCAATGGCCTGTCCATCAGTCGCGAAGTCAAGGTTTCATTTTCACTGGGACGGCCTTCACGCTTGTTAAAGCCACCTGGAATTTTGCCCGCGGCATAGGTCTTTTCCTGGTAATTAACCGTCAAGGGGAAAAAACCATTGTCTTCGGCGCCGTCTTTCTTACCGACCACAGTCACCAATACCTGAGTCCCGCCCATGCTGGCAAAAATAGCTCCATCCGCCTGTCTGGCTATTTCGCCAGTTTCCAAAATCAGGGTGTGTTCCCCGAATTGCACTTCTTTAGTGAATTTTGACACGTAGTCACCTCATGATGTTTTAGCAAAAAAAAGGCGCAGAAAACTGCGCCTTTAACTTAAGTTGGATAGTCGTGTATCTCCTAACATAGGAAAACTCACTATCAATAGGAATCCCGCAGACCAAGCTTCTGGATCAGCGTTTGATAACGGGCTTGATCCTTTCTTTTTAAGTATTTTAACAGCTTGCGTCGCTTGTTAACCAGTTCCTGCAAACCACGGCGTGAATGGAAATCTTTTTTATGGGCCTTAAAGTGGTCTGTCAAGTATTGAATACGATTGGTAATTAAAGAAACCTGCACCTCTGGAGAGCCAGTATCTTTCTCAGTTCGTCTGTTCTGATCCACAATTTCTGCTGTTTGTGCGCTAGTTAGCGACATTGTTCACTCCTGGAAATAAGCTAAGTGTTCTTCTTAAAGGGGAGCATTCTATCAAGAGCGCCTTTAAGACACAAGTCTTTAGTTAATAATTGTGCAAGATTCTCACCCACGTGCGCGGAAGGCCTGCTCACTGAGTAAACGCTTGACCTTAAAAGCACCGGCTTCATCAAAAGCACCGAGACCAGCAAACTGTCCCTTGCTGTCATATAAACGGATTTCAGTTGTGTACGCCGTGGCATTCATCGGAGAAATGACACGTCCAAGCCTCAGATTAGCCAACTCCTCATCGGTTAATTGGAGCGTAGGAAAATGCCGTACCGTGGTTTCCATCGGCAGCAGGCAGGCTGTCAATTGCTCTTGATTGGCTGCCTCCAGCGATTCCAGACTGTGCATGGGGTACTCGGAATAACCGTTTGTGTGCAGGCGATGCAACTGCGTCACGTGCGCGCCTGTACCTAATTTATCACCAATGTCTTCCACCAGGTTTCGAATGTACGTTCCTTTGCTGCAACTCACCCTGATTTTAAACTGTTGTCCGTCAAAATCCAGTAAGCGAAGTTCCTTGATGGTGATTGCGCGTGAAGCACGTTCAATATCAATGCCGTTTCTTGCGTACTTATATAAGGGTGTACCCTTGTGCTTTAAGGCAGAAAACATGGATGGCGTCTGGTGGCTTAAGCCAATGAATTCCTGAATCACAGCCTGAAGGCGTTCCTGGGTCACATGAACAGCGTCCACTTTAGTTAGGATTTCACCCATGGAATCGGCCGTTGTGGTTTTAATTCCTAGCAAACCCGTCGCTTCGTAGGTTTTATCATCGTCAAGCGCGTATTGGCTGAATTTCGTCGCCTCACCAAAACAGACAGGAAGCATGCCGGTAGCCAATGGGTCCAGACTGCCGGTGTGGCCCGCCTTTTCAGCATGATAAAGCCGCTTTACCTTTTGCAGTACGGCATTGGATGACAGACCTTGGGGTTTATTGACCAGCAATATCCCGTCAATGGCTTGTTTACGGCTCACGTTGCTCATCTTGATCGTCAGGGTTGACTTCATCAATTAACTTACTTAAGCGCCGGCCGTATTCAATGGATTCGTCATAGACAAAATGAAGCTGGGGAACCGTGCGCAATTTAATCGTACGGGCTAAGGCAGTGCGCAAATAGCTGGCGGCTGTATTCAAAATCACTGCCGCCTGCTTGTTCTCATCACCCAACACCGTAAAGTACACCTTGGCGTGGCTTAAATCACCTGAAACCTTGACGCCGGAAATGGTGACAAAACTGGGCAGTCGTGGATCTTTAATCTCCTGTTGAATGATCTGCGATAATTTACGCTGCAGCATTTCGGCTACGCGATCCGTTCGTTTAAAGTCATTACTCATAAAGCCCGCTTGATCTCAATTGTTTCAAATACTTCAATCAAATCACCTGCTTTGACATCGTTATAGTTTTTCACACCGATACCGCATTCAAAGCCCTGGCGTACTTCGACCACATCGTCTTTAAAGCGTCGTAAGGATTCCAGTGTTCCCTCATAGATGACAACGTTATTACGTAAAACCCGTATAGGATTGTTGCGTTTGATCATCCCTTCAACCACCATACATCCGGCAATTGCACCCAGCTTCGGCGAACGGAAAACATCCCGTACCTCGGCAATACCAATGATTTCTTCCTTGAATTGAGGAGCCAACATACCGGTTAACGCGCCTTTAACCTGATCCACAATGTCGTAAATTACGCTGTAGTAATGCAGGGAAACCTGTTCGTGTTCGGCCAATCGCTTGGCAGCGCCGTCGGCACGCACGTTAAAGCCAATAAGAATGGCATTGGAGGCAATGGCCAAATGCACATCGGATTCGGTGATACCGCCCACACCACTGGCAATGATTTCAACCTTCACTTCATCGGTCGATAATTTAACCAAGGCATCCGCAATGGCTTCCAGGGAACCCTGGACATCGGCTTTCAATACGATATTCAGTACCTTGGCGTCCGTGGTGGTCATGTTTTCAAAAATGCCTTCAATTGACGATTTTTGACGTCTGGCCAGTTTGACATCACGGAATTTGCCCTGACGGAACAAGGCCACTTCTCGCGCCTTTTTCTCATCCGGCACGACAACGGCTTCATCCCCGGCATGCGGAATGGCAGACAGACCTAAGACTTCCACTGGAATGGAAGGTCCGGCACTGTCAACCAGAGTGCCGTTATCACTGACCAAGGCCCTGACACGGCCATACTGGAAACCAGCCAGCAGAATATCCCCTTTGCGCAGCGTTCCGCTTTGCACCAGAACCGTCGCTACGGGACCGCGCCCTTTGTCGAGACGTGATTCAATGACAACCCCTTTGGCGGCACCATCCGTAAAGGCTTCCAGCTCCAGCACTTCCGATTGCAGCAGTACGGCATCCAGTAGTTCGTCAATGCCCATACCGGTTTTAGCAGAAATATTAACAAACATGGTGTCGCCGCCCCAGGCTTCGGGGATGACTTCATGAATCGATAATTCATTCATGACTTTCTCGGGATCAGCATCGTGCTTATCCATTTTATTAACAGCCACAATAATAGGCACTTTTGCAGCCTTGGCATGTTGAATAGCCTCTATTGTCTGAGGTTTAACGCCATCGTCCGCTGCAACAATCAGGATGACAATGTCCGTGGCCTGAGCACCGCGGGCACGCATGGCCGTAAAGGCAGCATGGCCTGGCGTATCCAGAAACGTGATATCACCCTTCGGTGTACTAACGTGGTAGGCCCCAATGTGCTGGGTAATCCCACCGGCTTCTCCTGCAGCCACCTTAGTGCGGCGGATGTAGTCGAGCAGAGACGTTTTACCATGGTCCACATGCCCCATGATGGTCACCACGGGGGCGCGGCTTTCCGATTGGCTTCCCTTGCTGATGACTTCACCCAGGGTCTGCTCCACCGCATCTTCCTTCAGTGCACGTGCCTTATGGCCCATTTCTTCAACCACAATGACGGCCGTATCCTGATCGATAACCTGGTTAATGGTTGCCATGGCGCCTAAGCCCATCATGACTTTAATGACTTCAGCCACTTTAACCGACATGCGTTTTGCCAATTCACCAACGGTAATGGTTTCAGGAATCAGTACTTCCCGGACAACGGGTGCAGTGGGCATGGCAAAGCCATGGGTTAAGGCATCTTCCGCTTCACGGTACTTGTCCGATTTCTCATTCAGTTTACGCCGTTTGGATTTTGGACGCTTGTGACGGACATGTGAACCTTCCTCGTCTTCACGTTCAGTGATTGAATATTTGGTTTTCTTTTTATTAGCTGCGGCTTTTTTAAACTCCGTCTTGTCAGCTTCCGCTTCAATGTCTTCTTTACTGGAATATTTCTTCTTGGGTTTCTCTTCCCTTTCACGCGCTTCTTTGGCAGCTTCGCGTTTTTCCTGTTCTTCTTTGCTTTCGATAATTTCTTTAGGCTGCGTCGTTTCCATTGGCGAAGAAAGGTTTTCCTCCGCAGTGGCAGCTGCCGCCATGTTTTCAGACTCATCCAATGAGTGTTCCACGGGTTTCATTGCCTCTGGCTCTTGTGTTTCATCAACCACAGCCACATCGGATTCCAGTGCCTGTAGAGCTGCATCTTCCGCCAAAGACGGCAGGGTTTCGGCTGAACCATCAGTCAGTACGGGTTCTGCATCCTGCTCGGTGTCAGTCTGTTGTTCCAGCAAAGCACTGCGCTTAACGTAGGTTCGCTTTTTACGAACTTCCACATTCACGGTTTTTCCGCTGTGCAGATCATGCCCTACCGTGACCTGGGTCAGGCTTTTTCGCTTCAACGTAATTCGCTCAGGTGCAGCTCTTGACTCGTTGCCGGCGTTACCTTTCAAATGATTTAGCAAGACACGCTTTTGTTCTTCATTCACGGTCTGTTCATCGTTATTAAAAGAGAGTCCCGCTTCCTGCAACTGGTTCAATAGACGCTCAACGGGGATTCCCACGACCTGAGCTAATTGTTTAACCGTCACATCCGCCATATTTTACCCCCCTTTAGCAATTTCAATTCAAATTGCCATTGTTCAATACTTGTTATCCACTTACGTTTTAATCAGCAGTCAAACGCTGTCTGATTAAAAGCAAGGGTCACTCATTACAACAATTGATAATTATGAAAACCAGGGTTCACGGGCCTTCATGATCAATTCACCCGCTTTCTTTTCAGTCATTCCAGGTATATCAAGTAATTCATCAACCGATTGCTCAGCCAGGTCGTCCATGGTCGTAATGCCTTTGGCGGCCAGTTTGGCGGCGATATCGTTAGTCATGCCTTCCATCGTTAATAATGATTCGGACGGCTGATCCCCCGACTGCCCGGACGACAAGGCTTGAGTCAGAAGGCAATCATTCGCTCTGTTCCTTAACTCTTCAACAATCTCTTCATCGAATTCCTCAATCGCCATGAGTTCCTCTTTGGGAACATAGGCGATTTCTTCCAGTGAAGAAAAGCCATTCGCCACCAGCAGGGAAGCGATTTCTTCATCAATCTCCAGCGCACTGGTGAATAAGTTGATGGTCTTTTGCGATTCTTCCTGGCTTTTATTGTTAAAATCTTCAACGGTCATGACGTTCAAAGTCCAACCGGTCAATTGACTGGCCAGGCGCACATTCTGACCATTACGTCCGATAGCCTGAGAAAGCTGTTCTTTCTGAACCGCCAGATCCATGGTGTGGCTGTCTTCATCGACGACAATTGAACTGATGTCAGCAGGCGCCATGGCATTAATAACCAATTGGGCCGGGTTGTCATCCCAGAGGATGATATCGACCCGCTCACCACCCAGTTCACTGGATACAGCCTGAACACGCGCACCGCGCATACCGACGCAGGCACCCACAGGGTCAATACGGCCGTCATTGGTCTTCACAGCAATCTTGGCACGATTACCCGGTTCACGGGCAGCCGCTTTCACTTCAATCACGTTTTCGCCAATCTCTGGCACTTCAATGCGGAATAATTCAATCAACATCTCATTGCGTATACGGCTGACATACAATTGCGGACCACGAGACTGAGGGGTAATTTCGTATAAATACGCCCGTACACGATCATTGGGTCTGAACATTTCATTGGGCAGCATTTCCTGTCGAGGCATGAATGCTTCAGCCTTGCCGCCTAAATCAATGATGATGTTATCGCGAGTGACCTTTTTGACTGTACCATAGACCAATTGACCCAGCTTGGACTGGAACTGATCAACCACTTGTTGTCTTTCTGCCTCTCGGACTTTCTGCATAATGACCTGACGGGCAGTTTGCGCCGCAATTCGTCCGAATTCAATGGAGGGCATTGGCTCTTCAATTCGCTCACCGACCTGAATGGAAGGCGATCGTGTTCTGGCCTCGGTAATTCCTATTTCCTGATCCGGGAATTCCACGGCGTCATCTTCAACCACGTCCCAATAACGGAATGTTTCGTACTCGCCAGTGCGGTTATCCAGTTTGACGCGGATGCCCATTTCCTTTTCTGACAGTTTGCGGGTGGCCGATTCCAGGGCTGCCTGGATTGCTTGCAATACTACTTCTTTGCTGACGCCTTTTTCGTTGGATAATGCCTCAGCAATAAATAACAATTCTTTACTCATTGTTCGCCTCACTCGCCTGTCAAATTTGCTTTCACAATATTGGATAATTGCACGTCTACGGGTGTCTCGTTGACCAGTAATTTCAGAGTATCCTCCTCCACTGCGGCAATCGTGCCAGACAGTTTACGGCTTCCATTTACGGGTTTATATAACTTTAACTGTATATCATGCCCAAGGTATCGATGGTAATGTTTTTTATAAAACAGAGGCCTGGGTATACCGGGTGATGATATTTCAAGACTATAATTGCCGGAAATAGGATCTTCAACATCCAGTAAAGCGCTAATCTGCTTACTGACTCGTTCACAGTCACCAATCCCGATGCCTTCTTCTTTATCGATATAAATACGCAATAACGAATGCCGCCCCTGTGACAAATATTCACAGCCCCAGAGTTCATAGCCCAGGCTATTCACCAAAGGTTCCAATAGTTCCTGAATATCTGTTCTTATCATATTCCACTCTCAGCACTTTATTCCGGCAGCGAAAAAATCGCATAGGACAATGACCTGTCGCTTGAGAAACATTAAGCAATAATCGGAGTTTACGGTATATAAAGTTGCCCGCACTCTATAAAGATTGCAAACCGACAGGTGTGTCTGATTACCGGGTAATACATAACAAAAAACCCCAATAATGGGGTCTTTTAGATAGTGGTAGCGGGGGCAGGATTTGAACCTACGACCTTCGGGTTATGAGCCCGACGAGCTACCAGGCTGCTCCACCCCGCATCAACTGAGGCAAGTATACGCACACTTACCCTGCATAGCAAGCAATTTTTGCAAGTTATTAAGCAAACGCATTAATGCAGGCACTGATCAATCCAGAAGGGAAAATTCCCAGGTAAAGGAGTGACAAACAATTAATGGAATAAAAAATTTGTGATGACGTGCTTAACTGAACAGGTGCACTGTCTCTCGCTTCATCAAAGTACATGACCTTGACGATACGGACATAGTAATAAGCGCCTACAACCGCAAAGAGTAAACCTAAGACAGCAACCCAGGTTAAATGCACATCCACCAGGGCTTTCAGCACTAACAGCTTGGTAAAAAAGCCAACGGTAGGAGGAACACCAGCCATGGAAAACATGACAATGAGCATCAGGAAGGCAATCCAGGGGTTGCGTTTATTCAACCCTTTTAAATCATCGACGTTTTCTACTTCCAGCCCATGGTTAGACAGTAAGACAATCAAGCCAAAGGCACCCACCGTCATAATGGAATAAACCAGTACATAATAAAGACCCGCCGCATAGCCCGCTTCGGTCGCGGTAAGGATACCGAAAAGCGCATAACCAACATGGGAAATGGCTGAATAGGCAAGCAGTCGTTTGATGTTGCTTTGGGCGATGGCAAACAGATTTCCAAATCCCGTCGACAACAGCGCCATGATCAACAACAACTGTTGCCATTGGGCTGAAATATCAACCAGGGCAAGAGTCAGCAGACGAAGGGTCATGCCAATGGCAGCAATTTTAGGGGCGGCACTTAAAAACAGTGTGACGGAGGTAGGCGCTCCCTGATAGACATCGGGTGCCCACATATGAAAAGGCATGGAGGCGAGTTTAAAGCCCACACCGACCATAATGAAAACCAGCCCAAAGGAAAGCAGTGTGTCCTGCTCCTGCCAATTGGCCGCGATCGCATTGGCGATATCCAGGAGATCCAATTTTCCGGTAGCACCATAAATTAAAGACAATCCGTACAGCATCATCCCGGAAGCAATGGCACCCATCACAAAGTACTTCATCGCCGCTTCGGCTGCATCACTGTTGGTTCTACGGATAGCAGTCATGGCGTACAAAGGCAGGGATAACAACTCCAAACCAAGATAAATAGTCAATAACGAATGCGCCGAGACTAATACCATCATCCCCAAGGTGGAAAAAAGACCAAGAACATAATAATCCCCGGCAGGCATCTGACGTTCATCGACGTATTGACGCGAATAAATAAACGAAAAAATGGCACACAGGTAAATAAAGATTTTCATTAACTGCGCACTGTCATCGCTGATAAACAAACCACCAAAGATAATGGATTTGTAACTTCCGAGTAACAAGGCACTGATAACCGTACAGAGGACCAATCCAATAATGGACAAAGTCAATGCAATGTTTTTACAGTAATCACGCAAAAACAGGTCGCTGAGCAGAGCCAAAACCGCTGTAATCAACAGGATGATTTCCGGTAAAGCTACGTGGATATTATCAAGCAAGGACGTCATGTTCATTTAACCTTGTAAATTATAGTTTCGATTTATCGGCCTGAGCTAATGTATGGCTCACTGTTTGATGCACATATTCAAGCACGGGCTTGGGATAAACTCCCATCGCCACAACCATGATAACCAGTAACACATAGGCACTGATTTCAAAACCGGACAGATCGTGAAGGGCTGCAATTTTGTCGTTTTTTACGGGTCCGAATATAACCCGCTTATACATCCAGAGTGTGTAAGCTGCGCCCACAATCAATGTCGTGGCGGCCCAGAAAGCAATCCAGAAACCGGCCTTGATACTGCCCAAAATGACCATGAATTCGCCTACAAAACCGGAAGTGCCAGGTAACCCGGCATTGGCCATGGCAAACAACATAAAGAACGAAGCAAAAATAGGCATTGAATGGACAAGCCCGCCAAAATCCCTGACCTGTCGCGTGTGCATGCGATCATAGATGTAACCCACGCCAGCAAACATTCCGCTTGACACAAACGCATGGGAGATCATGACAATGATAGCACCCTCCAGAACAAGACCGGCATTTTGTAAACCAGACCTTTCGGCAATGGTGAAAATCGCAAAGCAACCCAGGGTAACAAAACCCATATGCGAAATGGAAGAATAAGCGATAAGGCGCTTCATGTCCTGTTGGATAACGGCAACCAAACCAATATAGACCACCGCAATCAACGACAGCGCAATCATCACATCGGCATAATACCGACAGGCATCGGGGACAATGGGTAATGCAAAACGGATGAAACCATAGGCGCCGAGTTTAAGCAGAATGGCGGCAAGAACGATGGAGCCGCCTGCCGGCGCTTCCGTGTGGGCATCAGGCAACCAGGTGTGCACGGGAAACATCGGTATTTTAATGGCGAAGCCCAGGAAAAACGCTATAAAAATCAATGTCTGGGCAGTCATGCTCAGTTTTACAGCATAGAACGTTTCAATTTTAAAGGATCCAGCAATGTAGCCCATGTAAAGAAAGGAGGCCAGCATTAACACAGAGCCTAAAAAGGTGTACAGGAAGAATTTAATGGCAGCATAAACACGATTGTCCGAACCCCAGATACCAATAATCAGGTACATGGGAATTAAGGTCGCTTCCCAGAAAATATAAAAGACAATGGCGTCCGTGGCAGCAAAGACCCCGACCAAAAAGCCCTGCATAATCAAAAAGGCAGCCATGTATTGTCCAACGCGTTTGTGGATACTCGTCCAGGTGGCCAGCACGACAATCAGGTTAGTAAAAATGCTTAACACAATCAGCAGAAGCGACAAGCCATCAACACCAAGACTGTAATTAATCCCTAAAGCCGGCATCCAGGCCATGTCTTCCAGATATTGCATGCTGTACGTGTTCACATCAAATCCGTTCACCAACGGGATACAGATGAGCAACGTCAGCAATATCGTAAACAATGCCAGATAACGTGAGACATTGGGATTGTTGTCATCACCGGTCAGGAATACAAACACGCCTCCAATAATGGGTAACCAGATCAACAAATTGAGCAAATGATGCATACCTTCACCTTATAATCAGCCTAATAGCAACCAGCATAAGAAAACAATTAAACCCAACACCATGACCGTTGCATAGTGATATAAATAGCCGCTTTGAATACCACGTCCCTTCTGAGCGAACCAGCGCACTGTTCGTCCTGCACCGTTCACAACCAGTCCATCAATGAGGCGTTGATCGCCGGTATTGTAAAAGAATCGACCGAGCGCTTTAGAACCGCCCACAATCACTTTGTCATTAAAGGTGTCAAAGCCATACTTATTAAGCAACAGGCGGTAAATCCAGGAGAAGGAACTCGCTAGTTTTGCCGGGATGGCAGGGAAGGCAATGTAACCTGCCCAGGCAATGGCGATTCCGACCAGGGTTAACCAGAACGTCAGTGACAACGGAGCATGCAATGCCGCCTGTAAAGGGGAGTGCACTTCGCGGGACAATTCTTCAAGCACGTTGTGTTCAGGCAGCACAAACAGTGACTTACCCAGCAGAGTCGGCACATTGTATAGCATAGGCATGAACAGAATATACCCAATAATCACCGAGGGTATGGCCAGAATCACTAATGGCAACCAGACTACGGCGGGTGATTCATGCACATGGTCAAAGGTGTGCTTATCCATGCGCGGTGTGCCATGGAAAGTCATAAAAAAGGATCGGAACGTGTAAATGGCAGTCACCATGGCGCCGAGGGCGACGCAGAAGTAGGCATAAGTGCTTCCTGGGATGGTGGATACTTTCGCTGCCTCAATGATGGTATCCTTCGAATAAAATCCTGCAAACGGCGGGATGGCACACAACGCCAGGCTGCCGATAATGTAGGTGACGTAAGTAATGGGCATTTTACGCCAGAGGCCGCCCATTTTTCGCATATCCTGTTCATGGTGCATGCCAATAATCACGGAACCGGCGCCAAGGAATAACAGTGCTTTAAAGCAGGCATGCGTCAACAAATGGAACATACCGGCACTGTAGGCAGAAGCGCCCATGCCAACCATCATGTAACCCAACTGCGACAAGGTAGAGTAAGCGACCACACGTTTGATGTCATTCATCACCAGCGCCAGGAGGCCAGTGAACAATGCACCCGTTGCGCCAATAACAAGAACCAGGGACAGGGCTGTTGTGGAATATTCCATCAATGGTGAAATCCGACCAATCATGAACACACCCGCAGTCACCATCGTGGCGGCATGAATTAATGCTGAAATGGGTGTTGGACCCTCCATCGACTCGGGTAACCAGACATGCAGGGGAACCTGAGCGGATTTACCCATGGCGCCAATGTACAACAGGATGCAGATCACAGTGACCAGCGACCAAGGATGGCCAGAATACAGTTCAATGGTTTGGGTATTCAAACTGGATGCGCTTTTGAATACCACGTCATAATCCAGGCTTCCGGTGTATGCCAGTACGAGACCAATGCCCAGGACAAAACCAAAATCCCCTACCCGGTTGACTAAAAACGCCTTAAGGCTCCCTTCAATGGCAGACTCCTTACTGTACCAAAAACCGATCAGGAGATAGGACACAAGACCTACACCTTCCCAACCAAAAAACAGTTGCAGGAAGTTATTGGCAGAAACCAACATGAGCATCATGAAGGTAAACAAGGATATGTAGCTGAAGAATCGTTGATAACCGTCATCATCAGCCATGTAGCCAATACTGTAAATATGAACCAGTAAGGAGACAAACGTCACAATAACCAGCATCACCACTGACAGGGGATCGATTAAAAAGCCGATATGAAATTCATAGGGAAAAAACATCCCACCGCTTGCCCAGGTGTAGAGGTTGACATTCACTGATTCGTGAGCGCCGCTTAAAATCGCGACTGCAACATAGAGCGACAGAAGAAATGACAGCGCCACACCGGCTATAGTGACCGAATGCGCACCAACCCGTCCAATCTGGTTACGGAAAAAGCCTGCGACAAGCGAGCCGAGCAGCGGTGCGAGGACAATGATAAGACATAGTTGTTGAATGCTCACGTTGTTAACCTTTTAAATGATTCATTTTATCAACATCAATATTGCCCCGATTACGATAGAGCAACATCACTATAGCTAGGCCAATGGCCGCTTCAGCGGCAGCAACCGTTAATATAAAAAAGACGAACACATGCCCAGTCACGCTTCCATAATAGTGAGAAAAAGCAACAAAATTCGTGTTTACGGCTAATAACATCAGTTCGATGCACACCAGCAACAGGATGATATTCTTTCGGTTAAGCATAATGCCAACAATACTTAAGCCGAAAAGAATGGCTGCCAGAATGAGGTAATTGTTTACTGGTATCATGGTCATTCCTATGATTGTTTTTCTGACTTCATCGCAATCAGTTCAATTCGATCGTTGCGATCAGTCATAATCTGGCTGAGTATGCTTTGCCGCTTGGATCGGATAATGTTTCGATGCGCCAAAGTAATGGCTGCAATGATAGCGACCAACAACAACACGGCCGCCAACTCAAATGCGAATACGTAATCGGTATAAAGAACCCTGCCAATGGCTTCTGTGTTTGAAATCGTCTTTGCAGGTTGGGCAACCACTTCATCGTACTCGTTAAAGTCATCAACTACCGATGTTGTAACTGGGGTTTGTTCAACCGCTGCTTTAAACATATTATCCGGCAAGGCAATGAGCAGTAATCCAGTCAGGAATGCCACTATAATCAAGCCAAAGGGAAGGTAACGTACAAAATGGGATTTCATGGATTCAACGTCGATATTCAACATCATAACCACGAAAAGGAACAGGGTCATTACTGCTCCCACATAGACTAAAATAAGAATCAGTGCAAGGAACTCCGCGGCAACCAGAATCCAGAGTACGGCACTGGCAAAAAATGTCAGCACCAGAAACAGCACGCAGCGTACCGGGTTATTTTGAGTAACCACCATTAGTGCTGAAAAAATTGCCAGCGCAGCAAAAACATAAAATACAGTTTGTATTAGCAACTCATGCATGTCGCACCTCGTTAGCGGTAATCTTTATCAGCATCTCTATCTTCAGCCAGTTTCTTTTCCATCAGGCTGCCGATAGCCAACAGTTTATCTTTGGTTAAAATATTCTGCCCGCGCTCCGTGTAGTGATAGTGCTGGATAGGGGTCAATACAATGGAATCGACCGGGCAGGATTCTTCACACAAACCGCAATAAATGCATTTAAAGCTGTCAATATCATAACGTGTTGTGCGACGGGAGCCGTCTTCGCGCACTTCCGATTCGATGGTAATCGCCAGCGCAGGACACACGGCTTCGCATAATTTGCAGGCGATGCAGCGCTCTTCACCATTTGGATAACGGCGCAAGGCTAACATGCCCCGGAAGCGGGGAGATACGGGAGTACTTTCCTCGGGAAACTGCACGGTAAATTTCTTTTTGAAGAAATATTTACCCGTCACTGACAATCCAGAGAAAAGCTCCAGCAACAGGAAGCTCTTTATGTAATGTTTGATGTATCGATATAATTTTTTCATTACTTAGCTCATTGCTCGTTAAAACCATGGCTTCAGATGAGTTATTACCATCAAGGCGGTAACAATCACCCAAACTATGGTCACCGGGATTAAAACTTTCCAACCCAGGCGCATTAACTGATCATAGCGATAGCGAGGGAAAGTGGCGCGAATCCACAAATAAACAAAAAGGAAAAAAGAGATTTTTAAAAGCAGCCATACAAAGCCGGGAACGACAAAGAAAATGCTGTTAAGAAGGGGAATGCCTTCAAAAGGCGATAACCAGCCTCCCAGAAAAAGAATGGACAACATGGTGGAAATGAGAATCATGCTGGCATATTCGGAAAGGAAAAACAGCGCAAATCCAATCCCCGAATACTCGACATGGAATCCCGCAACAATCTCTGACTCCCCTTCCGCCAAATCAAATGGCGCGCGATTGGTTTCCGCAATACCGGCAATCCAGCAGGTTACAAACAAAGGCAATAACGGCAAAAACCACCAGTGCCAGAGTCCTCCGCGTTGAGATTGGACTATTTCGGTCAGATTCATGCTGCCAGCGGCTAACAATACGCCAACCAGAGCAAAACCCATGGCAATTTCATAAGACACTGTCTGTGCTGTGCTTCGTAAAGCACCAAACATGGCGTATTTTGAATTCGATGCCCAGCCGGCGATGAGAACACCGTAAACCCCCAGGGAACTCATGGCGAACAGGTAAAGCACACCGGCATTGATGTCGGCTAAAACCATGCCTTCCGAGAAAGGAATAACAGCCCAGCCCACCAACGAAGGTGCCAGTGCAAATAATGGTGCAATAATGAACAGGTACTTGTTCGATTTCGTCGGGATAATGATTTCTTTCGTGATTAACTTAATCAAATCAGCAAAAGGCTGTAACAGCCCTTTAAAACCCACGCGGTTAGGACCGATCCGTACCTGAATGTAGCCAATGACCTTGCGCTCAGCATAGGTAAGATAAGCGACAGCGATCAGCAGGGGCACGACAATGATTAATATTTTTATAATAATCCACAGCAAAATGCCTATATCATGTAGCATAATCTTACCTGTTAGCGCTTAATAGTGATTGCAGCAAAAGAATGCCCAAGGTCAACTGTTTCAGGCATTGCATTGGCTACCCATACAACATCGGGTGCTATTCGCTCGTCTCGTTTGAGCGGCAATGTTATCTCAATATCTCCTTGAGATACAGTAGCAACCTCATCTAATTTCAATCTATTTGCCGTATCGGGATGTACACGGATACAAGCGGGCTCCGCCGCTGCACAATGTTGCAGAGCCTGCGTGCTGCGCACAATGGCATCGCAACGGTACAAGGGCCACTCACCCACCCTGACCAGCTGCTGGTGATAAGAAGGCAGCGACTCGGGGTAGTAGGGTTGGTATTTCACGCCGGATGTCATGTCAACAATGGATTTCACCTCGGTCAGGATTTCATCGCTGGAGACGTAAGTAAAATTCTGACAATGCAGCAGATTGCCCAATACCCTCAGTATCTTCCACGCCGGACGCGCTTCTTCATAAGGACTGCAGGCACCTTTCACGCTTTGCCAGCGGTTTTCAACATTAATGTAGGTTCCAGAGGTTTCTGCATAAGGAGCCATGGGCAGAATCACATCTGCATAATCAAACATCGATTCATGTTGAAAAGCAGAAACCATGACTACAAATTCCGCAGCAAGCATGGACTGTCTGGCATTAAAAGGATTGGCAAAATCAAACCCAGGTTCAACCCCCAGCAGGAAATAGCCTTTTAATTTGGCATCAAGCGCTGATTGCACATCAAGACCGGGTTGAGACACTGTTTTGCCTGCTGTGGTTCGATGAGGAAGCATCCCCGCCAGTTCTGCCCCGGCTGCGTTAGCGCCTGAGGTTAATCGCAACACACGCAGACCACTGATTGTTTCAAGCACATGCACCAGCGTGCGCAGCAAAGCCGCATCAGGATGATTTTCGCAAAGCGCACCCATGATGATAGCCGCCTTGCTTTGGCTCAATTCAGCGGCCATGGCGCGAGAGACGTCATCGACTTCGAGACCCACGATTAAACGTTGAACGGCCTCAGGCAACTTCTGAACATCGGCAGCCATGGCTGCAACCAGTTTTGCCAACTGCATGGGCATTTCCTGGGGTGAGACAATGGCTTTCGCCCGAACATCGAAATGGTAGTCATAGTCCACGGGATTAATCGCAAACAACCTGGCTCCGTTTCGAAACGCTTTACGAACTCGAAGGCCGGCGAGCGGAACTTCGCGATGAACATTGCAGCCCAACAAAAGAATTGCCTGTTGATGTTCAATGTCCGTCAGGCTTAATTGATTCTCCCAGGCGGCAGGCAAGCCATCCTGATCGCGGAAATCAATTTGTCTTAAGCGGTAATCGAGATTATTAACCCCCAGTTCCCGCATTAATTTTTGCAATAAATAGAATTCCTCAAGGGTAGAGGAAGGCGAAGCAAACGCAGCAAATTGCTCGGGTCCATGCTGTTTAATGATGCGGCTCATCCCTTCGGCCACAAATTTCAGTGCAGTTTCCCAATCCACTGTCTGCCATTGCCCCTGAGTTTTGATCATCGGGTGGCCTGCACGCATTTCGCTTTTAAGCCCCAAATAGCTGAATCGATCGCGGTCAGAAAGCCAGGTTTCATTGATGGCTTCATTTTCTTTAGGGACAGCACGCATGACCTGATTACGCCGAACATGCAAGTACACATTGGAACCCAGGCAGTCATGAGGGGCTAAGCTGTCATGTTGGGTTAATTCCCAGGCCCTGGCTGTAAAGCGATAGGGCTTGGACGTCAACGCACCTACCGGGCATAAATCAATGATATTGCCTGATACTTCCGATTGGATGCTGTGTTGCACGTAGGTGCCTATTTGCATCTTTTCACCGCGTCCGGTCGCACCAAGCTCACGCAGACCGGCCACTTCCTCACCAAATCGCACACAGCGCGTGCAATGGATGCAGCGGGTCATCTCTGTCGCGATCAAAGGGCCCAGATTATCGTCTTCAACGGAACGCTTGGTTTCCTCGTATTCGGAACTGTCATGTCCAAATCCCATGGAAATGTCCTGTAACTCACACTCTCCGCCCTGATCACAAATAGGGCAATCGAGAGGATGGTTAATTAACAGGAATTCCATTACCGCTTCCTGGGAACGAATGGCTTCTTCAGATTTGGTAAACACTTTCATGCCGTTCGTGATCGGTGTCGCACACGCGGGGACAGGTTTTCGACCGTTTTCTACTTCAACCAGGCACATACGGCAATTGGCGGCAACAGACAATTTCTTGTGATAGCAGAATCGCGGAATATAAATCCCCGCTTCATCAGCCACTTCAATGATCATTTTGCCATTTTCAACTTCAAATGTTTTCCCGTCGATTTCAATGGTAGCCATTGTCTAAACCTTCTCAATTATGCTGCGACGATCGAGCGTTTATGCTTAATAAAATACTCAAACTCATGATAAAAATGTTTCACGAAGCTCTGCACCGGCCAGGCAGCCGCTTCTCCTAATGCACAAATGGTGCGGCCATCAATTTTATTGGCCACGTTGACAAGTTTTTCAATGTCACCCGGCTCGCCGTGCCCTTCACGAATACGATGGATCAGACGAACCATCCAACCGGTACCCTCACGACAAGGTGTGCATTGACCGCAGGACTCGTCCATGTAAAATTCAGAAATGCGGTAGAGCGCATCCACCATACAGGTGGTTTCGTCCATAATGATGACCGCACCGGAACCCAGACCGGAACCTGCTTTTTGAATGCTGTCATAATCCATATCCAGACCCATCATGACATCCCCAGGGAGGACACGCATGGAGGAACCGCCCGGAATAACCGCCTTGATTTTATTGCCATTGCGTACACCGCCTGCCAAGTCCAGCAGGGTTTTAAAGGGTGTTCCCAGCGGAATTTCAAAATTACCTGGCTTGTTGACATGGCCACTGACACTGAAACATTTCGTCCCGCCATTGTTTGGCTTGCCGAGTTTTAAGAACCATTCACCGCCTTTTTCCAGAATAGGAGGAACGGAAGCAAATGTTTCTGTGTTATTGATGGTCGTGGGTTTGCCATAAAGACCGTAATTGGCTGGGAAAGGGGGTTTGAAACGCGGCAAACCCTTTTTACCTTCCAGCGAATTTAACAAGGCAGTTTCTTCACCGCAAATGTAAGCGCCGGCACCAAGGTGATTGTATAAATCGAAATCAATGCCGCTGCCCAGGATGTTTTTACCCAGGAGCCCCTCGGCATAAGCCTCCTTTAAGGCCTGCTCTGTTCGCTCAAAAGGCAGCCAGAATTCGCCGCGGATGTAGTTGTAGCCTACCGTAGCGCCCATAACGTAACCCGCAATCGCCATACCCTCTATCAACTGGTGGGGGTTATTGGCGAGAATTTCCCTGTCTTTGCATGTACCGGGCTCCCCTTCATCCGAATTGCATACCACATACTTTTGTACAGGAGCATTTCGGTTCATGAAACTCCACTTAAGGCCAGTAGGGAAACCCGCACCGCCGCGTCCGCGCAAGGCTGAGGTCTTTAATTCCTCAATAATTTGCTGAGGCGGGATTTTTTCGCTCAGAATACGTCTCCACGCACTATACCCACCCACACTTAGATATGATTTTAACGTCCAAGGCTCTTGCAGATGGAATGTTCGGTAACAGACTTGATTTAATTCAACCATGGCAATCACCTCTATCGTTCATTGATACTGTTCCAACACGTGATCAATTTTTTCAGGGTTTAAATTCTCGTGATACTCTTTGTTGACCTGCATCATCGGTGCATTAACGCAGGCACCGAGGCACTCGACTGAGCGGAGGGTGAAGCGCCCATCAGCGGTTGTTTCCCCAAGCTGAATGCCCAATTTGGACTGCAGGTAGTTAACCACTTCCGATGAACCCATCAGTTTACAGGAAATATTAGTACACACATTAACCAGATGACGCCCGATGGGCTTGTGTTCATACATGGTGTAAAAGGTGGCGACTTCATAAACGGCAATGGCTGGCATCTCCAGGTAATCGGCAACCGCGTCCATCAATTCAGGCGACAAATACCCGTGTTCCTCCTGAACGATACGCAGGGCGCTCATTACGGCGGATTGCTTTTGATCCGCTGGATATTTCGCTATCCAGTAATTAATTTCACTGATCCGCTCTGCTGATATCAGTTGACAAAGTATTTTAGCTGAATGCTCAGACATGCTTCTAACCTTAAAAAACGTTTAATCCAACAGCGTCGTGTTACCGATCGATTTCACCGAAAACAATATCCTGACTGGCAAGGATGGCTACTCCATCAGCCAACATATGGCCTCTGACCATTTCATCGTATCCCGCTAAGTGGGCAAAACCAGGCGCCCGAATTTTCAAACGGTAGGGTTTGTTCGCGCCATCAGAAACCAGATAAATACCAAATTCACCCTTAGGGGCCTCCACTGCGCTGTAAACCTCGCCCCGCGGCAAGGAGAAACCTTCCGTGTACAGCTTAAAGTGATGAATCAGCGCTTCCATGTCATGTTTCATTTCAACCCGTCGCGGCGGCGTAATCTTGTGATCCTCGAGTCGAACCGGACCCGGATTTTTGCGCAGCCATTCGATGCATTGGCGCATAATGCGGTTGGATTGTCTCAATTCCTCGACGCGCACCAGGTAACGATCATAGCAGTCACCGGTTTTGCCGACCGGTATATCGAAATCGACCTGATCATAGGCAGCATAAGGCTGTTTTTTACGCAAATCCCAGGCAATACCGGAGGCACGCAGCATGGGGCCGCTGAACCCCCATTGCAGGGCATCCTCAGGGGAAACCACACCGATATCTACCGTGCGCTGTTTCCAGATTCGGTTATCGGTTAATAATGTTTCGTACTCATCCACGCACTTTGGAAAACGCTCAGTAAAAGCCCAGAGAAAATCAAGCAGGCTTCCCTGACGATTTTCGTTCATTTTTTCCACTTCCCGCTCATTGTGCCATCGGGATGCCTTGTATTGCGGCATGCTGTCAGGAAGATCACGGGCAACGCCGCCAGGCCGATAGTACTTGGCGTGCATACGGGCGCCGGACACGGCCTCGTAGCAGTCAAACAAATCTTCCCGCTCACGGAAACAGTACAAAAAGACTGTCATGGCGCCAATATCCAGAGCACTGGCACCTAACCAGAGCAAATGGTTAAGAACCCGTGTTACTTCATCAAACAGGGTGCGGATGTATTGAGCACGCACCGGCGCTTCAATGCCCAATAATTTTTCAATGGCCAGCACGTAGGCATGCTCATTACACATCATGGACACGTAATCAAGCCTGTCCATGTAGCCAATGTTTTGCAGGTAAGGTTTTGACTCGGCCAACTTTTCAGTCGCACGATGCAACAAACCAATGTGCGGATCCGCACGGACGATGGTCTCCCCCTCAAGCTCAAGAACCAGGCGTAATACACCATGGGCAGCAGGATGCTGGGGGCCAAAGTTAAGCGTATAATTTTTTAATTCAATCATGGCTCACTCCATGGTTATCAAGATAACGGTTGTCGTTGCGTATTACCTTGGGTACCAGGATTCGGGGTTCTATGCTGACCGGCTCATACACGACTTTTTGTTGACGTGCGTCGTAACGCATTTCAACCTCACCAATCAAAGGGAAGTCCTTGCGGAACGGGTGACCGATGAATCCATAATCCGTCAGCAGACGTCTAAGATCAGGATGACCGGAGAAAAGAATACCAAATAAGTCGTAAGCTTCACGCTCAAACCAGTTGGCTGACTTCCATAGTTCATGGACCGATGGAATAACCAGATTATGCTCATCAAGAAATACTTTGACACGAACGCGTTGGTTTTTGGCTGTTGAGAGCAGGTGATAGACTACAGCAAAGCGAGGTTTATCAAAGACAAAGGCTCTGGCTTCATGCGCCTCCACGCCACGGGAAAAGCCGCTTTCAGTGGCTGCTTCGGTTTCCCAGTCATAGGAACCGTAATCGAGGTAATCCACGGCACAAACATCCATCAGCTGATCGAATGCAAAATGCTCATGCTCCTTCAACTGCTCCAGGACCTGCTTTACGTGTGCGGGACTGCATTCAATCGTAATTTCATGCGTTGCCACATCGATGGAGTCAATCAAATGAGCCAATTCAGTGTTTATTTTTTCGGCCAAGCTAGTCAGTTTAGTCATCGATAGATACCTGTGCTCGTTATGCTTCTATTACAGGTTTACGCCTGATTTTATTCTGTAACTGGATAATGCCGTAAAGAAGCGCTTCAGCCGTTGGAGGACAGCCCGGTACATACACATCAACCGGTACAATGCGATCACAACCCCGCACGACCGAATAGGAATAATGGTAATAACCCCCGCCATTAGCACATGACCCCATGGAAATGACCCAGCGGGGTTCAGGCATTTGGTCATAGACCTTACGGAGGGCAGGTGCCATTTTGTTGCACAGGGTACCGGCAACAATCATGACATCCGATTGCCGGGGACTGGGTCTGAAAATAATCCCAAAGCGGTCCAAATCATAGCGGGCAGCACCCACATGCATCATCTCTACTGCGCAACAGGCCAGGCCAAACGTCATCGGCCACATCGAACCGCTGCGCGCCCAACCCACCAGTTTCTCAACGGAGGTTGTGACAAAGCCCGTTTTTTGCAATTCTGCAACAGCCATAGCAAGCCTCTAAAATAATATATCTTGGTTTAATAACACGCCGCCACAGGACTCCACGCGGGATTGATAAAAACAAATCATTCCCATTCAAGAGCGCCCCGCTTCCATTCGTAGATAAAGCCAATGACCAGCAGGCCGAGAAAGATCATCATCGCTGAGAAACCAAACCAACCTATCTCACGCAATACCAAGGCCCAGGGGAAGAAAAAAGCAGTTTCCAGATCAAAGATAATAAAAAGTATAGCAACCAGATAAAATCTGACATCAAAAGGGATGTGGGAACTTTCAAACGCATTAAAGCCGCACTCATAGGGCGCGTTCTTGGCTGAATCCGGTTGATGTTTGGAAAACAATGACGCGGCAGTAATCATAGCAATGCCTAAAGCCAGGGCTATGATAATAAAAACTAATATTGGCAAGTATTGTGATAGCATCATTCATATCGCTCGGATAAATGGTGCCGAAGGCCGGACTCGAACCGGCACGGCTTACGCCACCGCCCCCTCAAGACGGCGTGTCTACCAATTCCACCACTTCGGCATATTTAGTTATTCTTTTCCGTTTTTACTGCTATCAACCGGCACCGGAATCGCGTTATTTGGCGCGCTGATTGGTTGAGGAATGGCTTGTTGTTCTGCCTTTTGGTATTGTGTGGATACCATATAGGACAGGAACAAACTTGTCACAAAAAATGTCAATGCCAATCCGCCGGTCAATTTGAACAGAAATCCTCCGGTACCCTGGCTGCCGAAAACGGTATTTGATGCGCCTGAACCAAACGCAGCACCAATATCGGCGCCTTTTCCATGCTGTATCAACACCAGTCCAATCAGGACCAAGGCGACCAGCACATGAATGATTAAAATTAATTGATACATTTAACAATTTCCACAAACTGTTGTGCATTAAGGGATGCACCACCAATTAAACCACCGTCGACATCCGGCATGGAAAACAACGAGGCTGCATTTTTGTCATTTACACTTCCGCCATATAGCAGCGGTAATGCAGCAGCGTCTTCCTTGCTGAATTCGCTCACTAATTCTCTAATAAACCCGTGCATTTCCTGAGCTTGCTCAGGGCTCGCTGTTTGACCGGTGCCTATTGCCCATACGGGTTCATAAGCGATGACTGCATTGCCAAAACAAGCCGAGTCTTCTTTAGCTACGGCTAAAATCTGACGGGTCAATACGTCTTTCGTTTTTCCTTGCTGGCGCTCCTCAAGCGTCTCGCCCACGCAAAGAACGGGTATCATACCATGATCTTTTACATGGTGGTATTTATCAGCAACAAATTTTTCGCTTTCTCCGAAAAGTTGCCTTCTCTCCGAATGACCTACCAACACATACCGGCATTGGTAATCGTTAAGCATTGTGCTGGAAAGTTCACCCGTATAAGCGCCCGTGTTCGCCGGGTAAACATTCTGCGCGCCCCAGCTAATGCAGCTGTCCTGCAGAAGCGCCTGCACCAGAGGCAGGTAAATCGCGGGCGGCATCACGGCACATTCCCTGCCGTGGCTTAATTCAGGCAGTTGCTGAATGAGGTCTTTGAGCAGCGGGGTAATGGTGCTGACTGTACCATTCATTTTCCAGTTCCCGGCTACAATTTTTTTCCTCATTGCCACTCCAGTTAATAACCGGGGCAATATACCTTAATGTTGTTCGAAATCCTAGTATTTTGCTTGATTTTTATGAACTGCTCCGTTAATTATAGAAATTGAGCTTCTTTTCAGTCCAGGGTGTACTCAGGGATTGACTTATTTGTATTCAGGAGAATCGCATGAAAGAGGAACTCAGAGCCCTGGCAGCTCAACTTCTTACCTCATCACCGCCGACGAACTTCCTTTCGTTCTATACTCTTTTCACCCATTATGATCATTTATTCAATCCAGAGAGCAGCCCCCCTGAGGAAGTCAAAGCATTATGGCTGTTTCTCCATGACGTCAGGGACTTGCTGCAACGCTGGAAAAGCAATGCGGACAAACAGGCTGCAATCGCTGCGATCCATGACGAGAAAAAGCGCAACCGCAGCGAACTCCAGCTGATTAGGGACAGTCTCAAGTCCCATGATCTTGAGGCACGTAAGATAAAAAGCCAGCTTGAAGAACCCTATCAGCAACTCTATGAAATCTATGCCAAACTACAATACCAGAAGGACCCCATACTGGCGCTTCCAATTTATACCGGCCTTCGTGAGCGCGAGGTGTTGATCACAGGACTTGAAGAAACCCTTACCAGGGAATTGAACAGCATCAAATTTAACGATCTCAAACTCATTCTCAATAGGAACTGGTTAAGAATCAGCGACATTCAAAGGCAGTTAAAAGAGCTCAATATCACACTGATCTCTTACAACGACATACGCCTTCTGAGGAGCGAGCTGGAGAATATTCAAGGTCAGATCATCGGGCATGAGCGATATCTTCAGGAGTTTACCCGCTACTCGCAGCGCTTAAAGGAGTCCATATCCCATCAAGAGCTTTCAAGTACCCTTAAGCAGTTAAGCGACGAACTTGAAGCATCCCAACAGACACTCAAAATGCTGGATAAAGACATTGAACAATTTGTCCTTCCTGCTGAAGTGAAACGGGATCTGACCTATTTGTTTGATGAAGCAACGGACAAGGAGAACCTGCTTTACATAAAAGGTTGGCAACAAGTCATCAGCACATCAAGTCTAAATCCATTAGCCTGGGTGAACTGGTTAAATAATAAGAACTACGCCCAGAATGTTCAGAGCATGGAGCATCATTATGCCTACCTTTCGCTTTTGCTCAAACGGAACAAACTGCAATCAACCATTGATTCACTCAATAAAAAAAGAGACGATGCTCAAGCGATGTTGCCAGAAGCCCCTAAAGAAGGGCAAACGGCGTCCGCGCCGGATTCACTCAATCGGACAATTGTTCAGCTTATCCAATCGTATGATGCGTCCTATTCCGGGCAGAATAACAGCAGCCTGGAATTAAAGCAGGAGCTTGACAGGCTCAGTCTTGCCGCGTCAGGTAACATCAGTCTATTAGGCAAGGGCTTGAAACTGGTCCAGGAGCTTAGCGAACTTCTTTCGGAAAACACACGCCTTCGCACTCACAATAACATTATTCATGGCAATGAACTTCAGTTATCGCCGACGCAGATTAAAGAGCTGACGGAGAAAACCCCGGCCCGTAAAATTCGTATTGAGGAATTGATTCGGCAAATTAGCCAGTGCAAAGAGTATTTAGCTCGTATGCAGCAGGTAACCTTGTCTGATACCCACACGATGGACCTCAATTTACGGACCATTCAGTTGAAGCGTCGGCAAAAAGAGTTGCGGGAAGAGTTAGGCCGCCTGCCGCCACCCCATGAGTTGCCCCTTGAACAGAGCCAGCTGGAGAAAGAGCTCGAACTAAATCTGAAGCAATTGAAAGCCTTATTGTCTGAGCAGGATAATGGCAAAGTCGAAGACCCGAGTGAGAATCATCCTTTGCCGCTTAAACAGGAGATTGAGTACCATCAAAAACTAGATGGGATGCACCAGAACATTCTGCCACTGCTTCAAGGGCTGGACCAGGACTTGAGGCACTGGTACCAGAACCTGTTTATCGCCCTGCGATCCCAGGCCAATGACAAAAAACATTATTATCAGGCAGCTCAACTGTTAAGGGACATTCATTTCGAATTGGCATACCCTCATCCGACAACGCCACATGCCGTGCTTCAAGCGTATCAAACCCTCGCCCCACACCCGGATAAAGATTGCGCGCTTTTGCTTAAACTGAAGCCTGCGGTACCGGTGATGGACACAAAGCCCGACGAGGTGAAATCGCCCGCCCTGAAAACACGACTTGACAACCTGTATGCCCATCAGGCCGGCATGCAGAATAAGCACCCCCGAGAAGCCAAATTACTGGAGCAGGCAACCATCAATCTGCATCAGTTAGCCCATATCGCGGAAGCGAATGAGGAAAATGACGATCTTCAGAACATGACGGAATGCCTGGTCGACCCCCGTTATGAAACCCTGCAAACGCATCGCGGCTTTTTGAAGATCGTGGAAATGCTTGCGCAGTTTATAACTTATCTCCTCCGGATGGTTTCACCCAGGGCAAATGACCATCGGCATCGTTTTTTCTTTATACCGACTTGTTCGTCGCAACTGCTGCAAGCCACCAACCACGAATTAATCAGTTGCCCTGCCTAGGGCAACGGTTAATTTTTATGCGCAGTCTTTTCAAAGGATATAATTTCATCGCGTAACCACTGCGCGTGACGCGCCACTTCCTGTTCATCGATGCCTTCTACCATGACCCGAAGCAAGGGCTCAGTCCCTGATGCGCGTAAGAGCACGCGCCCATTGTTATTCAACTGGCGGCTGACATCATCAACCAGATGAGTAATGTTTGGGTGGCTGGCCAGTTCACTGGCATCCCTGGTTTTAATGTTAATCAGGGTTTGCGGTAACAGCTGAATGCCTTCCGTGAGCTCTTTTAACGATTTATCCTGTTTAACCATACAGGCTAAAACCTGCAAGGACGCAATGATGCCATCGCCCGTTGTGGTTTTGTCCAGGCAAACAATGTGCCCTGAAGGCTCACCGCCTATTTTCCAATCCTTTTCTTTCAATGCTTCCAGCACATAACGGTCGCCAACCTTGGCGCGCAAAAACGGAATCCCCATGGTTTCAAGCGCCTTCTGCAATCCGAAATTGCTCATCTGTGTCCCTACCACGCCCCCTTGCAGCATGCCGCGCTGATGCCGTTCCCGAGCAATGATATAAATGATTTGATCCCCATCCACAACATTGCCCTCGGCATCAACCATGATGCAGCGATCGCCATCACCGTCCAGAGCAATGCCTAGGTCAGCGCGCGATTGAATGACACGCTGGCGGAGTATTTCGGGCGCTGTGGAACCGCAATGCGCATTGATATTAAAGCCATCCGGCTCATCCCCGATTGCAATCACTTCGGCTCCAAGCTCAGTGAACACATTCGGTGCAATATGGTAGGTGGCGCCATTGGCACAATCAACAACCAGTTTAATTCCCGACAAGCGCGTCATGGAGGGAATGCTGGATTTGCAGAACTCAATGTAACGGCCGGCGGCATCATTGATGCGTCGTGCTTTTCCCAAATGCCGGGCTTCTGCGGTCTGTAAGGGTTTTTCTATTTCTGCCTCGATGGCAAGTTCCATGGCATCTGGAAATTTACTGCCGTCGGAGGAAAAAAATTTAATGCCGTTGTCCTCAAAAAGATTATGAGACGCACTGATGACAATGCCGGCATTGGCCCTTAGCGTTTGCGTCAGATAAGCAATGCCAGGCGTAGGCATCGGTCCCAACAGGGCTACATCGACACCCGCCGCAGCCAACCCTGCTTCCAGCGCCGATTCAAGCATGTAACCTGAAACCCGCGTGTCTTTGCCGATGATGACCTTTTTACGCTGTTCATTACCCAACACCCGGCCTAAAGCCCACCCCAATTTCAGCATGAACTCAGGATTGACAATGGACAATCCAACCCGTCCCCGAATCCCATCTGTACCAAAGTATTTACGTTGATTCATCCTTATTACCTCACTCATTCTCAGCCTGGACAATGGCGTCAATCATCGACAAGGCCTGATTGGTTTCATCCACATCGTGGGTTCTGATGATTGCGACTCCCTGCAATCCGGCAAAAACTGCCACAGCAATACTGCCAATCAGCCGCTCCTCCACCGCTTTATTCAATACCGCCCCTAATGTACTTTTACGCGAAGCACCAAGCAACAGGGGTAATCCGTGCTGCTGAAAACGCTGAATATGTTTTGTAAGCCACAAATTATGCTGAACAGACTTACCGAAACCAAATCCTGGATCAAGAATAAGGTGCTGCGGAGCAATACCCGCCTGCGTGCATCGCTCAATGCGGTCAATGAAGAAATCATTGATTTCATCCACTACATCTTTACTATAGTAGGGATTTTCCTGCATCGTTTCCGGTATGCCCTTCATGTGCATCAAACACACTGGAACTTTTAACTCCGCCGCGGCCGCAAGGGCTCCTTCCTCGGAAAGGGCTTTTATATCATTAATCAAATCCGCGCCTGCCGCAACAGCCGCACGCATAACCTCCGCCCTGGTGGTATCAATCGATAAACAAATATCGCTTTCCTGACGTATCTTTTCTATCACGGGAAGCACGCGATCCAATTGTTCCTGTATCGACACCGCACGGGCACCCGGTTGCGACGACTCGCCGCCTAAATCAATTATATCCGCGCCGGCGTCCCTCATGGTTAAGGCTTGTTGCAGCGCGGCGTCCGGATTGAGGTAACGCCCACCGTCGGCAAAGGAGTCTGGGGTGATATTCAATACACCCATAATGAGGGGTTTGGCAGAAACAGGGATAGAATAGGTCCTGGCATAATGAGTAAGCCAATTTAAAAACTCGCTGTTATTCACGTTTCTCTCAGGATAAAGGGAATGGTAATGGCAATTGGGCGGGGTAACCTTAACGCGGGCGAAAGCCGCGTCAAGGTTACTTCCGGTTAATGTTCTCCCGCAGGATGATCAACCGTTTTTCCATTAATGGGTTTATTGGATTCACCGGTTTCAGGGGAGTTTTTTTCTATGCGTTTGGTTTCATCCCAGTCTTCAGGAGGGGTAGGCTCTTTGCCTGCCATAATTTCACTGATTTGATGGGTATCGATCGTTTCATATTTAATCAAGGCCTCCGCCATGACGTGCAATCTATCCATGGCTGCAACCAGAATAGTTCTGGCACGCTCGTAGTTTCTATCAATGATTTTTCTTACTTCTTCGTCAATATGCTCAGCAGTTTTGTCGGACACTTCTTTACGCTGGCTGACGCTGCGGCCCAGGAAAACTTCCCCTTCTTCTTCACCGAAGGTCAAAGGACCCAAGTCAGACAAGCCCCAACTGGTCACCATCTTACGAGCGATTTCTGTAGCCCGCATGATGTCATTCGATGCGCCAGTCGTCACGCTTTCAGCCCCAAAGATGAGCTCCTCGGCAATCCGGCCGCCAAACAGGCTGGATAACTGACTCTCCAGACGCCGCTTGCTGTGGCTGTAGCGATCCTGCTCAGGCAGAAACATGGTCACACCCAACGCACGTCCACGAGGGATAATGGTGACTTTATAAACCGGATCATGTTCCGGCACGGACAACCCGACAATCGCATGACCTGCCTCGTGATAAGCCGTCAGTTTTTTCTCGTTTTCATCCATCACCATGGAGCGGCGTTCAGCGCCCATCATGATTTTGTCTTTGGCTTTGTCCAGTTCAACCAGACTGACTTTGCGCTTGTTGGCACGAGCTGCAAACAAGGCGGCCTCGTTAACCAGGTTGGCTAAGTCGGCACCGGAGAATCCCGGCGTACCGCGAGCAATAGGCAGGATTTCCACGTGCTTTTCCAAGGGTACTTTTTGCAGATGCACTTTGAGGATTTGTTCGCGTCCACGGATATCGGGTAAAGGAACGACAACCTGCCGGTCAAAACGGCCAGGACGAAGCAGGGCCGGATCAAGCACATCAGGACGGTTGGTGGCAGAAACCACAATCACGCCTTCATTCCCCTCGAACCCATCCATTTCCACCAGCAACTGGTTCAAGGTTTGTTCCCGTTCGTCATGTCCGCCGCCAAGTCCTGCACCGCGATGACGACCGACCGCATCAATTTCGTCAATAAAGATGATGCAAGGCGCGTGTTTCTTCGCCTGTTCAAACATATCACGTACACGGGAAGCACCAACACCCACAAACATTTCCACAAAATCAGAACCTGAAATGGTAAAGAAAGGCACTTTGGCTTCACCGGCTACAGCCTTGGCCAACAGGGTTTTACCCGTTCCCGGGGGGCCAACCAGCAAAACGCCGCGGGGAATACGACCGCCTAAATTCTGAAACTTGGTCGGATCCCTTAAGAAATCAACCAATTCCTTCACTTCTTCTTTGGCCTCATCCACACCCGCCACATCGGCAAACGTCACTTTAACCTGATCTTCGCCCAGCAGGCGCGCGCGCGAACGTCCAAACGACATGGCTCCTCGACCGCCGCCGCCTTGCATCTGGCGCATAAAAAAGAACCAGACACCAATCAGTAAAAACATGGGGAACCAGTTAATGAAGACATGAACAAGGAAACTTTCCTGTGGTTTTTCCTGACCACTGACATCCACCTTGCCTTTCAATAATTCACCCAGCAGGGCATCATCCTGCAACGGCATGTAGGTTACGAAACGTTGGTTCTTTTTAGTCATGCCCTTGATGACTTTACTGTCTTCAATGGTCACTGAATTGACGTTACCCTGCTCCACTTCTTTAAGGAACTGGCTGTAGGATAATTTTTGAGTGTCAGCGTGCCGTGGCCCAAAATTGCTGAACACTGAAACCAGTACAATAGCAACAATTAGCCACAGAATCAGATTTTTTACCATGTCGTTCAAAGTATTAACCTCAATTGTACGTATTTCTACGTCGTTAGAACGATAAAGTTACTATAAATTATAGCCCTTCGCCAGCAAATAGGTTTCTCGCGAGCGAGAACGTGAGGCCATTGGTTTACGAATAACTACTTTTTCAAATCGTGTGCGGGCCTGTTTAATCAACTCATCAAACCCCGCACCATGAAATATTTTTATCAGCATTGAACCGCCAGGCTTAAGGGTCTTGTCAGCAAAATCAAAGGCTAATTCCGCAAGGTACATTGCGCGCGGAATATCGACAGCGGCCGTACCGCTCATATTTGGGGCCATATCTGATAAAAGCAAGTCCACACTGCGCTCAGGGATTAAATTCGTTAATTGATGCAGCACCTCATCTTCACGGAAATCACCCTGAATGAAATCGACATCAGGCAAGGCATCCATGGGCAAAATATCCAAGGCAACAATACGCCCCTGGCCCTCAAGTTTTTGACTGACGTATTGGGTCCAGCCGCCCGGGGCGGCGCCCAGGTCAACCACCGTCATGCCCGGGCGAAGCAGATGTTCTTTAACATCCACTTCCTTCAATTTATAGACAGCGCGGCTTCGATACCCTTCTGATTGCGCTTTTTTGACATAAACGTCATCAAAATGTTCTTGCAACCATCGCTTACTGCTTTTGGAACGTGGCATACTGAAAAATGAATTGGAAAACTCTCGCTATCATACTTAAATTTACTACCTTTTCCCAGCAAAACGTGCAATAATTCGCCATTTATTTTCTCAGGATCCCCCAGTGAACACTGCGTTTAAACAGGCTCTAAAAGCCAAAGCCCATCATTTAAAACCAGTCATCTTGATTGGTGCCAAAGGATTGACCCCTCCCGTTATTGAAGAAACCAGCCATGCCCTTAACGCGCATGAACTGATTAAAGTAAAAATTAATGGCGCTGAAAAAGAAGATCGTGAAGTCATGATTCACGATCTCTGTGACGCCTTGCAGGCCGAACTCATTCAGGTCATTGGCAATACGGCAGTGATTTACCGCAAAAAAGAAGATTGAGACAGCCCCGCAGGGCGCTTTCCTATCCCTCTTCCGGAAGGAGGATCTTACACTGTCCTCCTTTGAACGATTGCGCACGCTCTCCCTCCCCTCTGGCTGATAATTCCCTCCTCCTGGGGAAAGAAGAATATTCTGAAAGTCCGTTAAGTCCCACTTGAAAATGAGAATGATTATCATTTATATTTAATCCATCTTTGTTGATGGAATTCAGACTATGGCACTTGCATATGGTAATTTTCATGATTTAAGTCATCAATTACGCTTCCTGTTATTTGAAGTAGGCATTGGTCTTCCACAAAACGCCGTGGATCATTACATCACGGTCGCCCACCGTGACTGCCTGCAGCGCCTTAAACAGGCGGCCATCATGGAACAACTGGGTTTAGCCCCTCCAAGTCATCACGTTCATGATTGGCTTGATTTATTGAAAGACAGAATGAAACAGACTCACCCGGCCAGCGCCTTTTATCACTGGCAGGACTTACGCCAGGAACTCAATGAAAGCATCGCCAATGAGGCACTGGCCTTAGCCTATCGCCAACGCTGGGAGGCTGATTTAAAAAGGCAGCTTCATGGCCGAACGTTCTGGAACTGGCTAAATCAACGCAGTGCACAGGAGAGCACGGGGCTATTGGAGCAATGGGGGTGCACAGGGCATCCCTACCATCCCAATTTTCGTTGTAAAATGGGATTTAACCGTCGCGAAGTCATGCAATATTCGCCGGAATTCAATGCCCAGGTGGCCATCCACTGGGGCGCTTTGCGGCGTGATCGCGCTCACGTAAGCCATGGCCGTGTGGATTATCAGTCCCTGCTGCAAAGCCAGTTTCCACACGAGTATCAGCGCTGGCGGGATAATCTCTGCTTTAAGCAAATGAACCCCGAGGATTATTACCCATTGCCCATCCATCCCTGGCAATGGCGTAATAAAATTCAGAGCCTGTGTGCTGAACTGCTCGATAATAAAGAATTACTTTTAATTCCCCATCATCAACTCACTCGCCCTTCCATGTCCTTTCGCACCATGATGACGCAGGGCGACAAAAGCGGCCATTTAAAATTGGCAGCCGCGGTGCACACCACCTCGGCGTTGCGCACCGTTTCTCCGGCTTCGGTGGACAACGGCCCCGTCTTATCCTCCTGGATTAAAAAGCTCCTGCAGGATCAGGATGACTATCGAGGGACGCTTTTTTTAGCCGGTGACCTCGCTGGAATCAATATCAATCATTCCGCCATCCCCGCCCATCAACGCAATCAAGCCGCTTTGCTCCTGCGGGAAAACCCGGTTGTTTATGTGCAGCATGAAACACAGCGCTTAATCCCACTTGCCGCACTTTTGACCCAATCACCCGCAGGACCCTATCCGTTGCTGCTTGAAATCATCGAAGCCAGCGGGCTGTCTCTGCGTGAGTATTTTACTGTTTACTGCCGCCTGGTGCTTGCCAGCCAACTGCATCTGATGATGCGCTACGGCATTGCCATGGAAAGCCACCAGCAAAATACCTTAATCCGTTTTGACGATCACCTTCCTTCAGCCGTGGTTGTACGTGACCTTGGAGGAATCCGCCTATCGACCCATCCCGTTTATGACCACGTCGCCAAACCCCGATTGCATCCCGATTCAACCTTAGCCAGTCCTGAGCTTGACGGGGTGTGCGACAAATTCATCCATGGCAATCTGCAAAGCAATCTGGCCCATGTGATCGCGGCCCTGAATCAGCAGGGTCAGGTTACAGCCTGCGAATTATGGCAGCGGGCAAGTGCCGAATTAAAGCGTTTATTCGCTGAACTGGCTCCCGCGGTTCCAGCTGATCTTGCCGATTGGTATTATCAAAAATTGTTAGTCAGGCCATGGCCATATAAAAACCTGCTATCCATGCGGCTGCAGGGAAACCAGGATGACTTGTTTAGCTTTGTCGCCAACCCGTTGAGCGTATTCTCATGAGCAAGCGTTTAGAATGGATCCTTCTCGTCAGTCAGTTCGTTATGCTGCTTGCGATGGAAATGACAAATCCCTTTCTTCCCCTGCTGGTTGCAAGCCAATCCAGTTCCCTTAAAGCCGCTGTTTTTTACAGTACCCTGGCTTTGGCACTGCCCATGGTAGCCAACATTATCATGGGGCCGTTGTGGGGCCGGCTGGCCGATCGCTGGGGATACAAACGGATGTTGATGCGGGCGGCCTGGGCCCTGGTTTTCTGCCAAGGTCTGATGCTTGTTGCCAATTCGGCTTCAGCGATCCTCATTGTCCGTATTATTCAGGGCGGCTTTGCCGGATTCATTGTCGCCATGCAGACCTATGCCTTATCCCTTTGCGATTGGCACCGAAAGAGCCGTCAATTGGCGCGTCTGCAATCCGCCAAAGCCGTCGCCACCACCGTTGCAGGCCTTATTGGCGGTTTGTGTCTGACTTACAGCGGTTATCGCGGCCTCTACAGCACCGCCTTGCTGCTCAGCCTGTTGACCGCACTGGTCATGCAGAAACAGTTACCGGACTCTGGCCGTCAACACGTCAATTTCCCCATGAAAAGAGGCGCTTCGTTGAGCGCCATGGGGCTTTTTACCAGCGTCATCGGTTTATTGATTCTGTTGACCCAGATGGCCAAATGTTTAACCGATCCCGTCTTTTCTGTGGCTATTGCCCACTTGCTTAACGCGGATGCCGTGTTCATCGGCCTGCTTTACTCTCTCCCTGCGGTCTCAATGCTTCTGGTTTCGGACTGGTGCGGGCGGCAATTTGATCAATGCCGTCTCCACCCGGAACGGATTAAATACTATTTATTGAGCTTTTTCTTATTGGGTGCACTCATCCTGCTGGCCCAGGGTTTGTTTATTAACCGGTTCAGCCTGATTGGTCTGCGTCTTCTTTGGGGGGTGGTGCTTGCAGCACTTTTGCCTGCCCTGTTTACCCTAATCAGTGACAGGCACCCACAACAGGGCTATGCCCTGGGCGTGGCCAACTCGTTAGCCAAACTCGGTAATTTAACGGGTCTTTGCCTTGGGGGGTATCTGGCGGGGTTTATGACCCTCGCGCAATTGTTTTTAGTGGTTGCGGCGCTCTATGCCATGATGGCCTTGCTTGCTTCGACTGTGCTGCTGCCGCACCGTTTCCCCCTTCAATCCGCTGTTGAGGTGCCATGATGAGAAAATCAGCCTGGATCATGATTTTATTGACCTGGTTCCTGGGCAATATGAGCATCCATTTTATAACCCCGGCTTTGCCGCAACTGGCTGCTTTTTTTAACGTGACCCCACGGATAGCCCAATTGACCATCAGCTTTTTTTTAGCCGGTAAAGCCGTCAGCATGCTTTTATGGAGCCAACTGTCTGAACACCACGGCCGCAAGCCCATTTTTATCCTGGGCTTATTACTTTACACCCTCAGTAATTGGCTTTGCTCATTCAGTCATTCCGCGCTTTTTTTTCTTTCATGCCGGTTTGTGCAGGGCATTGCTGTGGGCGCCACCCTGCTCATGGGGCGGGCGATGGTGAATGACACCCATGATGAACAACAGGCCACCCGGCAATTTGCTTTTTTATTTTCCTTAGCCGGGTTGTTTATCTGCTTTTTGCCTTTTATAGGCGGACGTATTCATCAGTTTTGGCCCTGGCAGACTGCAATGCTCACCATGGCCGCGTATGGATTATTACTACTGTGTTTCACTGCCTGCATCGATGAAACCCATACCACCCCGCCGGATGCGTTGACGTTACGGCAAACAATTAAACTGGTTTTTCACAACGCTCTGTTCGTGCGTTACCTGCTGGTATCGGCTTTTATGATGGCCGGTGAATCGGCATTCAATACCAGCGCTTCGTTTATTTTAATCCAGGGTGGGGGGTTTAGCGTCAGCCAGTATGGCAGCATTAAAACACTCATGGCCATCATGCACCTGCTGGGAACAGGGGCCTGCGGCTGGCTCATCCGTTATTTCAGCAGCGCCCAGCTGGTGGTGCTGGGGGTGCGGTTTTTTGCTGCCAGCGCCTTCCTGATGGTTCTCTTTTCATGGACAGACGCCAGCCTCGTTTTTCTCTTCATTTTACCCATGATGGTGTATTATTTCGGCACAGGGTTTATCGTCGCGTCGAGCACCGCCGCGTCCGTGCGTCCTTTTCCGCGGCACATGGCCACGGCACTGGCATTGACCCTGTTCTGTCAGTTTGCCTGTTCCGCGCTGTTCAGTTTAATCAGCAGCCTGCTCAGTATTGAGCGTGTTGTGCCATTTATGTGCCTGATGAGCTTGATTGGGATTTGCAGTTTAATGACCGGATCCGGTCTTTCGCTTGACAAATCACCTTCGCAACAAGGTGACAGTCGCGGCAGGATTGTATAAACTTGAGGGCGATTAATAATAGAATCGTGGCAGCAAGGCGGCAGCCTTGCTCTTGCTGGCCAAAAACAAAAGGTCAATAAATTATTGTGTCTCACCCGATACTAAAACATATTCCTAATGCATTGACCGTATTACGGCTGATATTGATTATTCCTTTTTTGGTTTATCTTTATCGTAAAAATTACCCGATAGCCTTTTACGTGTTCATGCTTGCAGGATTTACCGATGGCTTTGACGGCTGGCTGGCGAGGCATTTCAGCTGGCAGAGCCTTTTTGGCTCATTCATTGACCCCCTGGCGGATAAATTATTAATTGCCTCCAGCTTTATTTCCTTGGCCTTGATTGGGCAACTGCCCTGGTGGTTGGTTATTCTGGTTTTTTTACGGGACTTCACTATTTCGATGGGCGTCCTGGCCTGGTACTGGTTTGTGCAGCGTCAATTGGATTTTGAGCCTACCGCACTCAGTAAAGTCAACACCACATTACAACTGGCACTGGTTACTGTTTGCCTTTTCGAACTGGCTTTTTTCCCCATTACCGATTATTTAATTCAAACCTTAATCATTCTGACTGCCATTACTACCACAGCCACTTACGTTCATTATGTCTGGACCTGGAGTAGGAAAGCCTGTATTGCCAACCGTTTGCCTCAATGAATAATCAGCAGTTAGCGTTAGCCATTCAATTGAATCACCAGGCCAATTTAACTACTTTTTGCTGGGGTGAGGAAAACCGTTTAATCAGACAGCAGATTGAAGCCATGTTAAAAGGCAAAGGGGATCATTTTCTGTACCTCTGGGGAGCGAAGGGATGCGGTAAGTCGCATTTGCTGCAAGCCTGTTGTCAATTGCATCCTCAGGCCATCTATCTTCCATTGGATATCTTAAAGGAATGGGGGCCAGCCAGCATTGAAGGCATGGCAGACCATGATTTAATCGCCCTGGATAATATTGATGCGATAGCCGGGGACGCGGCCTGGGAAGAAGCCTTGTTTCATCTTTACAATCAGGTTCGCGATCGCGCGGAGGCGACGCTCTTAATCAGCGGCCAGCACCCACCGGCATCGTCTGCCATTCAACTGCCTGATTTGCGTTCACGCCTGGCCTGGGGATTGGTACTGCAGCTTAGGGAATTAAATGATGAATTGAAAATCACCGCCCTGCAGCAACAGGCCGATAAGCGGGGATTCCACTTAAACAGCAGTGTTGCGCTTTTTCTGATTAATCGCTGCGGACGTAACATGCATGAATTACAACGCATCCTGGATAAACTCGATGAAGCGTCTCTGGCTGCCCAAAGACGAATTACTGTCCCTTTTGTAAAAAAAACACTCGGTGTTTGACTTTTTTGCAGGGTCATTACTATAGTAAACCCTTTATGTCTTTTTCCAGGGAGGGAAAATGGACACGGGCGCTATTTTACGCACTGACTTGTTCAGTACGGAGCAGGGCGAAGCGTTGCCTTCACTGCTTGTTCAAAATCTGGAACGATTCACCCGCCAGCATTACCTGATTCAGGATGCCATGCAGTTCAATGAGGCTGTTTTAGGAGCTGGCAAACCAGGTGATTTGGCTGTTTTTTATGGGCATCATGATCGTATAATCGGCTTTATGCGCATTTATCGGCAACTATTTTGCGTGGATGCCCGGGACTACATTGTTTTTCTGGGTGGGACTTACCATGATCAACGGCTGAATATTTGTTACAGTGCAGCCAAAATCGGACTCATTCAGGCCATGAAGTACAAATTGAGTCATCCCGAGCAGGAGCTGGTGTTTTTCTCCAATGTCAATACGCCAACCAAGTACCAGTTTTTGTCGACTATGAGCGAGATATACTATCCACGACCGCAAAAGCCTGTCCCCGGGCCGATTCTTCAATTGGTGAACAAGCTCAAGGCGTACAATCACTGGCAATCAGCCGCCCATCATCCCATGGTGATCACCAATCAATTGGCGGTCCTTCATCCCGACCTGCCGCTTATCGAGCAGAATGAATTGACGGATTATTATCACAGCATCAATCCCGAGTACCGCAAAGGCCACTCCCTATTGGTTTACCTGCCGCTTAACCTGGCCACCATAGGCCATGGTATCCGACAGGTAGTGACTAACTCGCCTCATTTAATGAGTTCCGACAGCTGTTAGGTATATACTTTGCCATTGACCTGTTCTTCATGGGTCACCTGGGTGGCATTGACCACGGCGGCGGGCAAATGGGATTTGGGTTGGGTAGTAAACAGACTTAAAGCCACCAAAGGTGATACCTTTTCCTCATCCGGTGATTTTTTGCTTTTCTCCTCATCAGCCAACTCGACTGATTCTGCCGACAAGCCCCCGGTGGGTTTTTCTACCACAACACGGATGGGTTCGGCCACCGTTAAAAGAGCCAATTCCAACTGAGACACTTTTTGTTCAAGCTTGCCTTTTTCTTTCTTTTCAAAGCCCAACGCGTTATCTAATTCATTAGCACGCTGTGTTTCCTTTTTCAAAGCAGACTGTAATCTTAGATTTTCTAGTCTCGTTATTTCGAGCAGCTTTTGGGTTTCTTCCATTTTCTTTAATTCTTCCTGAGTCTCTTTAAGCCGCCTTTCCATCTCAATTGCTGCATTGTCTACTTTTTCTTTTTCAACAACGACTTTTTGCAATTTTTCGGTTACTTGAGCCAGCGTCTCTTCCGCATGTTCTTTCTGTATAACCAATTCATTGTTTCGCGCACGGATATTATCCACTTCTTTTTCTAGTTTTCCAGCGGTTCCAATTGTTCCTGCATGAGCCGTCTTTTCTTTACGAAGTTCTTCTTCAGTGGATGAAACACGTTTTAATTGATCTTTTTGATGGCTGATGTTCTCAAGCAGGCTCTGGATTTCATGATTTTCATCGTTGTTCTCTTTTTTATCAGTTAACTTCTCAATTTTTTCTTTATCAAGACCGATCATTCGACCAATGAGGTTTTCAATACCGGGACGCTCGACAAACCAGTAGACAGCAAGTGCGGCCAGACCAACGCCCACGCTGACTAAAATAATAGGCCAGAACGTGGCGGAAACGCTACCTACAATAGCCCCCGCAATGGCCAGAGCCACCGTTTGGCCTGCAAAAAAACCACCGCTGAAAAAAATGACACCGGTGATAGCCGCTGTCACCAATTTGGCGGCTTTAAGGGCTGGCCTGTCCAACGACTTTTCCAACGTTTCAGCGTCTTTTAAAATTTCTTCCCGACGTGCCTTTAAAGCCTGGATCAACTCTATGTATTCTTCAAGTTCCTGTGGGGTTTTCTTCTTGCGCCATTCGGAATTAATTTTTATCCGCAGTGCCTTAATGGATTCAAGTTCTTTGGTGTAGAGATCAACCATCTTCGGCGCGCTTTTCAAATTCACACCCAGATTATGGGATATCTCGACTAAGTCAAACGCATAAAAAACCAGAATGGACAGAACAGAAAAGACTGTACCGGCAACAAAAATGCCCACCGTAGGCAGATTAAAAATACCCAATAAAGCCGTGACGCCATCGAAACCTTCACAGCCAAAAAAGACAGTGCCCGCAGCGGCTAAAAGAATGAGTTTAAGCTTGTTAAGCCAATTGGACTTTTTCTTTTCTGCAATTTTATTGACTTGTAAAGCTTTCTCCATATCTTTTAAATGGGCTGCAATCAACGCTTCAACATAGTACCGCTCTTTATCTGTCAAGGTTTGAGACGTGGATGCAAACAACCTCAGTAAATCTTGAAGCCCAGCCTTTGCAGGCTCAGACTTTGAACTGTCTGATTCATCTAAAAAAACAGCTGGAACTATCGGCTTCAGATCGATGCCCGCCTTTTTAGCCTTGGCGATTACTTTTAACGTCGCTTTTCTGGTTACAGGAGGTAAACTCACGTCAGTACTCCACTGGATTATGTTGATTCACTGCGAGCAGTGCATACCTGGGATCATACTGAATGTTTATTAAACAAATATTAACAGGCGCATGGTATTGAAAATAAAATTTATTCCGATACCGGAAGTGAGTATTCAGGAACAGATAAGGGGGCGTGCGGAGAATACCCAAAGCGCGTGATGATGGCTAATTCCGTCCCTGTCGTCACCACCGCCTACACAGAATGTGCCTTAACATCCAGGGTACGGGTCTCTTTACTCTGCATTATTGTGATAAAAGACTTACAATGGAGCAAGAAAACCCTTTATTTTATTCATCCTGAGGGGTTTTGATGTAATGGCTTAAGCGTGCGGAAATTAACCACATGAAAATGCCAATGGCTAGAGTTACCAAGCCAATCCAGGCAAATACATTGGTGTAGATAGCCAAAGACTCCAAACCCGGTTTCACATGCTCAGGTAACGCGGTAAAGGAAGCGACGGAAGCACCGATAAACCCGGCCACCGCAGACGTGAGAAACCACATGCCCATCACAAAACCGGCAATCTGGGCAGGCACCAGTTCAGCCACCATGGCAACGCCGAGAGCCGAAACAAACAATTCGCCGGTACTTTGGAAAAAGTAACTGGCCACCAGCCACCAGGACGAAACCAAGCCGGACTCGTCATGAAAAAAACGTGCAAAATAAAGGAGGGTAAAGCTGATGCCGCAGCAAATCATGCCTACTGCAAATTTGTAGGGAATGTGGAAATGCACGCGTGATTTGTGCAGGCGGCTGTAAAACAAGGCCAGAATGGGACTCATGATAATAATCCAGATGGGATTCAGTGCCTGGAAAGTCTGGGGATCGAAGGTGACGCCTAACAGGACCGGGTGCACATTATTGACCGCAAACAAATTCAATGAGGTCGGCATTTGTTGATAAAGAGTAAAAAAAACAATGGCTTCAATCATCAGCACCAACGCCACAACCATGCGCAGGAAGGAACGATTCTTTTCGCGGCGCATATAAACAAAGTAAATCCCCACGACAATTGCCGTCACCAGCCAGACTAATTCCTGAGCAATCATCACATGCTGCAACAGGTAGGCCGAGGCGAAGGTCGCTGAGACAATGCCGGCAACCACCACAGCCCATTGCCATAACTGGATGACTTTATTGTCTGCTTCGGTATTCACATTCGCAACATGCTGACGCTGAAACCAATAGTTGGCCAATCCTAATACCAGTCCGATGAAGCTCACAAAATAAGCGTAGGGGTATCCATAGCGGGAAGAAATGGCAGGCCCGGCAATCAGAGCCACCGTTGAGCCTAAATTAATGGCCATGTAATACAAGGTGAAACCGCCGTGCAGGCGGGGATCGTCTTCCGTGTAGCATTTGGCGAGAAGGCTGGAGGGGTTTGCCTTAAACAAACCATTACCCACACAGATTAAGCCAAGCGCAAGAAAAACGCGCTCCTCGTCTGCGAAAGCCAGCGCGAGGTAGCCCAGAGCCAGTGTGATTAATCCCAGAACGATGGTTCGCTTGGTACCAAGTACTTTATCGCCGAGGTAGCCGCCAAAAGCGACCATTCCATACACCAAAGCCGAAAAAGCGCCAAAAGCAAAATAGGCTTCGTTGTCGCTGAATCCTAAAAACCGCATGAAATACAGGGTAAGAATGCCCTGTACCGTATAAAAACCAAACCGCTCCCAGATTTCCAGCATGAAAATCATGTGGAAAGCGCGTGGTTGCTCACGAAATAATGCTAGCATGAGCCGCCGCCTCATCAATCCATATCAAGATTAACTAAGCTATACCACTTTATTGAGGATTGCAATCGTAGAAATTACTTTGGCTTGTGGCCTTTGGCTTCCTCGCCTTCCTCCTCACCTTCCTCCTCACCTTCCTCCTCATCCTCCTCTTTATTCTGAACGACGGAAGTGCTTGGTGAACTGTCCTTGGCATGATGTTCATTAGCAATAGCCAACATCATCGATGCCTCGGGTTTTTCCAGTAGCGAAATCGTGAAGTCAGCTGCGTTTTCCAAATCAAGCTGCTCCTTCTCACTGAGTTTCAATTCACCGTCCCTGATTTGCTTAACGGCTTGCCCCAGTAATTTCAGAGCAGGTTTAATGGATTCAAACAGATCAGAGACACAACTCAGGTTTTCATGCGGACATTCGGCCTTGAGATTTTGTTTTAATTGGGTAAAGAAATTCAAAACCCCTTTGGCATCGTTTTTTTCGACCAGGGTGGTGAGTTTGCGATCCATTTCATCCATATGCTCTTCCTGGATTTCCAGATCCTGGCGAAGCTTAATGAGTTCCTCTCTGGAGCGCCCAGTTAACAGACTTAAGCGCGGGTGCGGGTTTTCAATCCTTAACTCTGTATCCTTTTCAGCAAGCGCATCACTGCCTGTCAAGGCAACCTTTTCCTTGTCGGCATCGATTAACTCCGGCGAGGGTTCGTTGGAATTGTCCTTGTCCTGACTGAATTTACTCGCAACCCAGCTGCCAAATTTTTTAAGATAGGGCGCAACCATGGGCCCCAGGAAACGCCCCGCCGCATAGCTGACGCCGATGACACCTGCGGCAGCCAGAATGCTTAAGCCAGCCACCGGAAAAAACAGGCTCACAACGGCGCCAATCACAACCATGGAGCCTAAACCAATGGCAACACCCTTATCCATAAAGGCGGTGACGCCCATTTTTTTGAGTTTGACTTTGTCAGTGGCCTGTTTATCGTACAATCCCTGCAGATCCTTCTCCAACTTCTCCGCCTGCTTGTCAAGCGTTGTCAGACGGTCTGCGATTTGGCTTATTCGTCCTGAATCCTTGGTCGCATCGAGTGTTCCAAGCTCATGCTCCAATTGCTCAGCTTCCGAAGCAATGGCCTTTAACTCCGTCATGCCGGTTTCAATGCTTGTTTCCGTTTCCTTCAGGGATTTTTTCAACTTCTGGCGTTGATAAATCATATTTCCCAGCGTAATGACACTGACTCCCAAAGCGATACCCGCAGCGGCTACACCAATGTAAGGCGCGGCAACCGGAACCAGGATGGCAGTTAATGCAAGTCCAAGTCCCACGGCTGAATACAACCAGCGTCCCGTTTTAGACAGAGTAATCGGCTTTTCACCGGCGATGAATGCCGCCAGAGAAACAAGAGGGATACGAATAAAATCAACCGCCGCCAGGGCAGCGCCGGCGATGTGAAACCCGGAGCCCGCCGCCTGCAGCGGCTGAGACACGTGACCTGTTGCAGCAATAAGACTGCTGATGGTGCCGCCAGTCCTACCCATGCCCTGCAGCAACCCGGTCAGACCGGGTATTTTGGCTTTAAGCATATCCATTACAAAACCGGGATTAGCCGGTGGATGGCCTTCAAATGTCCGGTCCTTAAGCTCCTGCAATTTTCGTGCATGCTCAGTGGCTTTTTTACGCAAGGCTTCCGGAGTTAATTCCTCGTCGAGATCGGTTTCGGGTACAAAACTGGGTGGGGGATTGGGGATTTTATCCTGACTCATTACTACACCTTATTGATGGCAATAATTATTACTATAGCAAACCGTTGCTTAACGAATGCTGATGTAATGAAATAAATCCCTCTGCTCAGTGGAAATTTAAACAATTCATCCTGGCTTTCTTAAGAGGCTTGCCAGAAACACCCGAAGTCATCTATATTTTCAACATTAATTTTAAGAATAAGAGTCCATGGCTAAAAAAGCCCTTTATCTTGCTGGCGGCGGTGCTCGAGGCGCCTATCAGGCCGGCGTATTGCAAGCCATCAGCACCATTCTTGGGGTTAAGAAGATACCCTTTGAAGTCATCAGCGGTGTCAGCGTCGGCAGCATCAATGCAGCGATCCTGGCTGAAAACGCAACGGACTTCCCGGCTGGCGTGGAAAAGCTGGTGGGTCTCTGGGGCGAAATCCGTTGTTCGCAGATTTATAACGCAAGTAATTATGAGTTAAGCAAATCGGTTTTCCGCAACTTAAGCCACATGATCATCAAACAGCGGCAATCCGGTTATCTGCTCAATACGCTTCCTCTGCACGACTTCATCAATAGCAATGTCGATTTTGAGGCCATCGAGCGTCACATCATCGATAATCACATCGAAACGCTTGAAGTCATCAGCAACTGCTATGAAACCCATCAAACCGTTTCCTTTTACCAGCATACCGATGCCTTTTTTGAGGATTGGAATTACCCCAGGCACATGAGTGAGCGCACCAACTTACGAATGGAGCACATTCTGGCTTCCGGTGCGCTGCCTTTGTTTTTCCCCACTGTTAAAATCAATGGCCTTCATTACGGGGACGGCAGTATGGGGCTGGTTTCTCCATTGCGCGGCGCCATACGCTGCCAGGTTGAAAAGATTCTTATCCTTGGCACACGGCAATTGCCGGAGGCAACCAATACCGAAAAATTACGCAATGGCGACATTGGTTTTGCACACATCCTGGGAGGCATGCTGAACGGCCTGTTCCTGGATAACCTCGACCGGGATATTGAACTCGTCAATCGCATGAACGACATCGCCCGCATGATTTCCTTATGGAAAAAACGCCGCTCCCCCTGGCGTCCCATTGAGACACTGCATTTGCGCCCCAGCATCGACATGGCCGCCATTGCTCAGGAACAATACAAAAACATGCCGGCACTGCTGCGTTTCCTGCTGAATACGCTTGGGGCCAAAAGTCACTCGGGCGATCTGCTTAGTTTTCTCTTGTTTGAAAAGGAATTCACTCAGGAACTCATTCAGCTGGGTTATGATGACACCATCAATGCCAAAGCGGCCGTTGAAGATTTCTTTTCCTAGCGTTTCCCAAGCTGCTTTTCGCGCAACAGGGCCAGCACTGCTGCACGTTCCGGAAAAAGACCATGCCAGATAAAAAATGCCTCAGCAGCCTGCTCTACCAGCATGCCCAAACCATCTGCTACCCCACAGCCCCTTTGCCTTGCCCAGGTGACAAACGGCGTACTGCCCTGCAGTGTATAAGACAAGTCATAGCAGAATGAATCCGCCTTGATTGCCCCCGCAGGCCAGCTGATTTCCTCCTGCCGGGTACCGGCAGACGTGGCGTTGATGAGAAGATCAAATGGCGAGGAGCTTCCCCAGGCCTGGCAATGAATGGAGGGAAAATCGGCCTGTAAATCCTCCGCACGGTGAAGGCTGCGGTTAGTGACAGTGAGGCCAGCAATGCCTTCCGCCAGCAGCGGCGCGATAATTCCCCGCGCCGCGCCGCCTGCTCCTAAAATTAACACGTGCTTATCGGCAAGGGAGATGTGGGTTTTCAAATCGCGAATTAAGCCGATGCCATCCGTGTTGTCCGCGTGCAAATGCCCTTGCTTCATCCACAGGGTATTGGCTGCACGGGCTTGCCGGCAACGCGGCGTTACCTGTTCTGCCAGCTGGTAGGCCTCTTCTTTAAAAGGAAGGGTCACATTAAGCCCCTTCCCCTGAGCAGCAAAAAAATCCTGCACGGCCGTCACAAAATAACCGGGCTCAACAGCGATTTTTTCATAACTTAACGAAACACCACTCTGAAGAGCGAACTGTTCATGAATAAACGGCGATAAACTATGGGCCACAGGATGGCCCATCACAGCATAACGATTAACCATGAATCCTCTTTAATCTTTAAGGCTCTTGCTGACAATTTCTTTCAGGTCACGCGATAATTCCAGCGCGTTCAGCCGCTCCAATTGGTTACGCATTAATTCCTGTCTTGGTTTATTAAAGCGTCTTAAGCGGGTGAACGGCGTGGCCAGTCTTGCAGTCACTTGGGGATTCATTTTATCCAGTTCAACCAGGATATCAGTTAAAAACCCATAGCCGCTGGCGTTTAACGCATGGAAATGCCGGTAATTGCTCATACAGAACGCCCCAATGAGCGAGCGCACTTTGTTGGGATTCTTTAGAGAAAACGCCGGATGATGGACTAATTGTTTCACCCGTTCCAACGTATTGGCCGCCTCGCCTGTGGCCTGTACGGCAAACCATTTATCAAGCACCAGTTCATCGTTTTGCCACTGGTCGAAAAAGCGCTCGGCCGTCTCTTCGCGAACCGCACTGTCCTGACTATTGTTTAATAAGGCAAAGCTGGCCATTTGGTCGGTCATGGTTTTAGCCTTTGCAAATTGCTGTTGGCAAAGCGGCAGGGTTTCTTTCTCGCGCGCCTTCATCATCAACCACAGGCAGACGTTGCGTAATTTGCGCCGCTGGTAAGCCTGCGCATCCATCTGATGTTTTTCTTCACGCCACAACGCCTGGTAGGTTTCAGACAGCGAGCCATACAATGCCTCGCCTAAGGCGGCGCGATAAAAATCACGCGCAGCCTCCACGGCATCGACATCAATTTCCTGCAGGGAAGAGGTAACCTCCTCGAAACAGGGCGGGTTTAAAAGTTCAGCCCGCAATGCGCTGTTGAGGGTTTCATCAAGCAGCACATGATGAGACGCCTGAAGCAGCGGCGCGGGGATAGACCAGTGTGATTTGTTGGTTTTTAATAAACCATCAATGCAATCAATGGCCAGTCGCTGGGCAATGTCCCATTTGGCAAACCCGTCGCTTTCAAAGCGAAGCAACGCCAGCGATTCGTCCTGACTCAGGTCACGTTTTAGTTTAACCGGCGCAGAAAAATCACGCAGCAAGGACACGAAGGGCTTCTTCTTTAAACCCGGAAAGGTGAAGGTTTGCTCTTGCTCACGCAATTCAAGCACCTCTTTCTCTAACGGAATCGGTAACCCCTGTTCATCAAAGCAAGCCATACGCACCGGAATATGGAAAGGCGCTTTCTCACTGGCTTCAGGCGTGGGCGGGCAATACTGGCTTAATGTTAAGGTCAGGCAATCGTCTTTAAACTTGGTTTTTGCGGTAATTTCCGGCGTACCAGCCTGGCTGTACCAGCGTTTAAATTGGGTCAAGTCAACCTGATTGGCGTCTTCCATCGCCGCCACAAAATCATTAATGGTGACTGCCTGGCCATCATGCCGCTTGAAGTACAGGTCCATCCCGCGGCGAAAACCGGCCTTTCCCAGCAGGGTTTGCTGCATGCGAATGACTTCCGCACCCTTGTTGTAAACCGTTGCCGTATAAAAGTTATTGATCTCCTGATAGGATTCAGGGCGTACCGGATGAGCCATACTCCCGGCATCTTCCGGGAATTGCTGGGCTCGCAACACCTTCACATCCAGAATGCGGTTAACATCACGGGCATGCATGTCCCGGGAAAACTCCTGATCACGAAAAACGGTTAACCCTTCTTTCAGGCTAAGCTGAAACCAGTCACGGCAAGTCACACGATTGCCAGTCCAGTTATGGAAATACTCATGGCCAACCACTCCTTCAATGTCAGCAAAATCCTGATCGGTGGCTGTGTCGGGGCGTGCAAGAATGTATTTGGAATTGAAAATGTTCAAGCCTTTGTTTTCCATCGCACCCATATTGAAATCACTGACGGCGACAATCATGAAAATATCCAGATCGTACTCACGTCCATATTCCTCTTCATCCCAGCGCATGGCGCGTTTTAGCGATTCCATGGCATGGCTGCATTTGTCTTCGTTGCCGGGTTCCACATAAATGCGTAAATCCACCGAGCGCCCGGAGCAGGTGGTAAACTGGTCTTCAACACAGCTTAAATTGCCGGCAACCAGTGCGAAGAGATAACAGGGTTTTTTAAACGGATCCTGCCAGACTACCCAATGCCTGCCGCCGTCTGCCAGACCGCGGTCAACCGGATTGCCATTGGATAACAGCACGGGGTATTTGGCTTTGTCAGCACAGATGCGGGTTGTATAGGTCGCCAGGACATCGGGCCTGTCCGGGAAATAGGTGATGCGGCGAAAACCTTCCGCTTCGCACTGGGTGCAAAACATCTGATTGGAACGATACAGGCCAGAGAGTTTGCTGTTTTTCTGTGGATAGATGCGGGTCACTACCGTTATTGTGGCTTCATCGGGGCAATTTTCAATCAGCAGATGACCATCCACAAAACGGTAATTTTTTTCCTCTGCCTGACGGCCATCGATATGAAGGCTGACCAATTCCAGTTCATCGCCGAACAGTTGCAGGGGGCCTGTATACTGTCGTTTGACCGTCATGTCATTCGTCACCAGCGCATGATCGTCAAACAGTTCAAAATTCAATTGAACCGTTTTGATTGTAAATACAGGGGATTGGTAATTTTTCAAATAAACCGTGGTCTCTGGCATGAACATTGCTCCATTCTGGGTACAATTAATTTTGAATAATAAAAATCTGTATAAATAATGATTTGATTCTTTTTAATTTTTTTATGCCTTAGCTCTACTTCGGGAACCATTTTGGTTCTATACTAAATTTAAGGATAGTTTGTCGCTTTTATCAGAGAAATGCAAAGTGGTAAAGGCAAGACGTGCGTTTCCCACCAGGGATTTTAGTGAAAGGGGATGGCTTATGAGCACAGAAGATTTTTTATCGAATTACACTCGACGCTTTGTCGACAACAAAGAAGAAGAATTGACTCTGAATGAGTATCTGGAGTTGTGTAAAACCGACCCAACGGCTTATGCCAATCCTGCGGAACGCCTGCTGCTGGCCATTGGCGAGCCCGAATTGATTGACACACGTCATGATCCCGTCCTATCAAGATTATTTTCCAACAAAGTCATTCACCGTTACCCGGTATTCCGAGAATTTTTCGGCATGGAAGAACCCATCGAACAGATTGTGGGTTTCTTAAAACACGCGGCCCAGGGTTTGGAAGAAACCAAACAGGTCCTCTACCTGCTGGGTCCCGTTGGCGGCGGTAAGTCTTCGCTGGCTGAGAAGCTGAAGGATTTGATGCAAAAAGTGCCTTTTTACGCCATCAAGGGCTCACCGGTGTTTGATTCGCCGCTGTCCTTGTTTGATCCGGAGGAAGACGGTGACATTTTAAGGGAACGGTATGGTATTCCCAACCGACACCTGCGCTACGTCATGTCCCCCTGGGCGGTTAAACGCCTGCAGGAATTCAATGGCGACATCAATCAGTTTAAAGTGATTAAATTAAAACCTTCGCGCTTGAAACAAATTGCCGTTTCCAAAACGGAGCCGGGTGATGAAAATAATCAGGACATCTCCTCACTGGTCGGTAAAGTCGATATCCGTAAACTCGAAGAATTTTCTCAGGATGATCCCGATGCCTACAGTTACTCCGGCGGTTTATGCCGCGCCAACCGCGGTATTATGGAGTTTGTGGAAATGTTCAAAGCACCCATCAAGGTGCTGCATCCGCTGTTGACTGCGACTCAGGAAGGCAATTACAACGCCACCGAAGGCTTGTCCGCCATCCCCTTTGAAGGCATTATTCTGGCTCACTCCAATGAATCGGAGTGGCAATCCTTCCGCAACAATAAAAACAATGAAGCCTTTATTGACCGCATTAATATTGTCAAAGTTCCTTATTGCCTGCGTGTGTCTGAAGAAATCAAAATTTATCAGAAACTGCTTGATAACAGCTCATTAAAAAGCGCCCCCTGTGCGCCCGGAACGCTGGATATGCTAGCCCAGTTTTCCGTGTTGACTCGCCTGAAAGAACCACAGAATTCAAGCATTTATTCGAAAATGCGCGTTTATAACGGCGAAAGCCTTAAAGACACGGATCCCAAGGCCAAATCCTATCAGGAATACCGTGATTTTGCCGGTGTGGATGAAGGCATGAGCGGCATCTCCACCCGCTTTGCCTTCAAAATTCTGTCCAAAGTTTTTAACTTTGACCACACCGAAATCGCTGCGAACCCGGTGCATCTGCTGTACGTGCTGGAGCGACAGATTGAGCAGGAACAGTTTCCTCAGGAACTGCATGAGAAATACCTGGCTTTCATCAAAGAGCATCTGACTCACCGTTACGTTGAGTTCATCGGCAAGGAAATTCAGACTGCCTACCTGGAATCCTACTCCGAGTATGGTCAGAACATCTTCGATCGTTACATCACCTATGCCGATTTCTGGATTCAGGATCAGGATTACCGCGATCCGGATACTGGCGAAATCTTTGACAGGCCGTCATTAAACTCCGAATTGGAAAAAATTGAAAAACCGGCTGGTATTTCCAATCCCAAGGACTTCCGAAATGAAGTGGTGAATTTCGTCTTGCGTGCACGGGCGAATAACCATGGCAAGAATCCAATATGGAACAGTTATGAAAAATTAAAAACGGTCATTGAGAAAAAGATGTTTACCAATACCGAAGACTTGTTACCTGTGATTTCTTTTAATGCCAAAGCATCGGAAGACGACAAGAAGAAACACGAAGAATTTATTGCCCGCATGGTTGACAAAGGGTATACCCGCAAGCAGGTTAGATTACTTTGCGAATGGTATTTACGTGTACGCAAATCGCAATAACACCAGCATAAAGGGTTGTTTTTTTCTATTATTGAAAGAGGCAGCCCGGATGCGGATAAGGATGTGGCCATGTCACAACTGATCGATCGACGACAAAACGCCGGCAAAAAAAGCACGGTGAATCGCCAGCGCTTTCTTCGCCGTTACAAAAACCAGATTAAACGCGCTGTCTCTGATGCGGTGGGTAAACGAAGCATTACCGAAATCGATCAGGGCGAACAAATCAGTATTCCAGCGAGAGACATTTCTGAACCGCGCTTTCACCGCGGCCAGGGCGGACGTATTGAACGGGTGTTACCCGGGAATGATCAGTTCATAGCCGGTGACCGGATTAAACGCCCCTCCGAAAGCGGGGCTGGCGGCAGCGGCGGCCAGGCCAGTGACAGCGGCGAAGGCGAAGATGATTTTGTCTTCCAGCTTTCCCGCGAAGAATTTCTTGAAATTTATTTTGAGGATCTCGAATTACCGGATTTGGTAAAAAAGGAACTGGCTCGTCTCACCACCTATAAAACGGTGCGAGCCGGCGTAACCAGCAGTGGAATTCCCAGCAACATCAACGTGGTGCGCTCCATGCGTCAGGCAACTGGGCGCCGCGTGGCACTGTCATCCCCTTACAAACGTCAATTACGCGAAGCGGAAGACGAGCTGGCCAGACTCGAAGCAGATGCCACCGCCGATCAGGACATCGTGGCTAAGGTCAGGCAGACGGTTGAATTTTTAAAACGCAAAATTCAGGCTGTGCCGTTCATTGACACCATTGATTTGCGCTATAATCACCGCATACGAATTCCTTCACCGTCTACACAGGCCGTTATGTTTTGTGTCATGGACGTTTCAGGCTCCATGGATGAAGCCAAAAAGGACATCGCCAAACGCTTTTTTATTCTTCTCTACCTCTTCCTGACCAAAAATTATGAAAAAATAGAGCTGGTTTTTATTCGCCACCACACCTCTGCCAAGGAAGTGAATGAGGAGGAATTCTTTTACTCCCGCGAGACCGGCGGTACGGTCGTCTCCAGTGCACTGGAACTTCTGCATGCCATTATCGAAGCCCGCTACCCGCCTTCTTCATGGAATATCTATGTCGCTCAGGCATCCGACGGCGACAACTGGAATGCCGACTCGCCCTATTGTCAGGAGTTGCTGCAGGAGAAGATCATGCCTCTGCTGCAATATTTTGCCTACATTGAAATCATGCCCCGCCATCATCAAAGCCTTTGGGAAGTGTATCAGCAGGTTAAAAACAACTACCCCAACTTTGCCATGGAAAACATCGATAATGTCACCGACATTTATCCTGTATTTCGTGAGTTATTCAAAAGGAAGACGGTATGAGGAAAAAGCCGATATCAACAGGTGCGGAATGGACCTTTGAATTAATTCAAACTTACGACAAAGAAATCGGACGTTTAGCCACTGACTATAAGCTGGACACTTACCCCAATCAGATTGAAATCATTACCGCGGAGCAGATGATGGATGCCTACGCCTCCGTAGGCATGCCGATTGGCTACCATCACTGGTCTTTTGGTAAGCATTTCGTGGGGGTGGAAAAAAGTTATAAACGCGGCCAGATGGGTTTAGCTTATGAACTGGTCATTAATTCCAACCCCTGCATTTCTTATTTGATGGAAGAAAACACCATGGCCATGCAGGCGTTGGTGATTGCTCATGCCTGTTATGGTCATAATTCGTTTTTCAAAAACAATTACCTGTTTAAGATGTGGACCTCGGCGGATGCCATCATTGACTACCTGGTTTTTGCCAGAAATTACATCAGTCAATGCGAGGAACGGCATGGTATTGATGAAGTGGAGGCCGTCCTTGATGCCTGCCATGCGCTGATGAATTATGGGGTTGACCGATACAAACACCCCGCCACCTTGTCCATTCAGGAAGAAAAAATCAGGCAGCAAAACCGCGAGATGTATTTGCAATCCCAGGTTAATGAATTGTGGCGAACCATTCCGCAAAGCAAACACGTGGATGCCAACGGCCATAAAAAGCGTTTCCCGGAAGAGCCGCAGGAGAATATCCTTTATTTCATTGAAAAGAATGCGCCCTTACTCGAATCCTGGCAACGGGAAATTGTAAGGATTGTGCGTAAAATTGCCCAATATTTTTATCCGCAGGGGCAAACCAAAGTGATGAATGAAGGTTGGGCATGCTTCTGGCATTACACTCTGCTGCACGGCCTCTACGATGAAGGCCTGGTCACCGATGAATTTATGCTGGAAATCCTGCAGAGTCATACCAATGTGATCATGCAGCCGCCTTTTAACAGCCCGTATTACAGCGGCATCAACCCGTACACGCTGGGTTACCACATGATGCAGGACATCAAGCGCATTTGCGAATCTCCCACCGAAGAAGACAAACGCTGGTTCCCTTTCCTCGTCAATACCGATTGGCTCAGCAGTCTCGATACCGCCATGCGCAATTTCAAAGACGAAAGTTTCATTGCCCAGTACCTGTCGCCGCGCTTAATCCGCGAATTAAAATTATTCCACATTGTGGATGACGACCGGCAGCCGGAGCTCATTATTGGGGCAATTCACGATGAGTCGGGTTATCAGACCATTCGTGAGTCGCTGTCATCGCAATACAACCTGGGTAACCTGGAACCCGATATTCAGGTGTATTCCGTCGATGTCGCAGGCGATCGATCGCTCACTCTGCGATACACCCAGCAAAACCGCATTCCTTTAGGTGAAAGTACAGACGAAGTATTAAAACACCTGCATACCTTATGGAAATTCCCAGTCATTCTGCAAGCGGTTGACACGGAGGGTGAGATTCTTCAGGAGTATCATTGCCCGCCGTTGCCGACGACCAAAAGCGGTAAAGAAATCCACTAAAAAGGGTCATTTAACAGCGGCCTTATTAACACCCTCTCCCATGGGAGAGGGTTAAGACTCACCTTATTCACTGGCCAATTCAATTGCAAAGGCAAGGCCTAAACGGGTGAAATTGGTCATGTGCTCAAGACTTAAGAGCGACATGGTATCGGATGAGGTATGAATGTAGGGGTTGTGATCATCGAAGCTGGTTTCACACGGGAACGCCGCAGGAATACCCTCGTCAGTCCATGAGGCATGGTCACTGCAGCCATAGCCACAACGCGAATAATTGACGGGGACTTTGACGTATTGTGTGATTAACGAAGCGACAAAATCACTGAGTTTTTTATCGGTGTAATCTTTAAAGACCCATATGGTTTGATCTTTGGGATCATTGCGGAAACCCGTCATATCAAATTGAATCGCTGCCTTGACCGGAATGGATTTATTCATGAATTCCTCAACGACATGCTGAGAACCAACAAGACCACGTTCCTCGGCTGCGTACCAGATGATATAAACCGGGCGTTTTAATTTCTGGTCGCTGGCCAACAGGACACGGGCAATTTCCATTACACTGGACGAACCGCTGCCATCATCGCCGGCACCGGGCATACGGCCATCCAGGGTATCCATGTGAGCGCCAATGACGATGCCTGGGGCTTTAATGTCTTTACCGATCACCGTGACCACTGAGGGTTGTTTGTACCAGCCGGTTTTAACCAGGTACGTGTCCGTGTCTTGACGTCCGTACTCGGTTGCCATTTTTTCAAAACTGGCTTTTATCCAATTGGCCGTTTCAACACCGGTATCCTTGGTGGCGGAACGGTTGTAATAGTTGGTTAAATGCGTCAGCGTGTCCCAGATGTTATCCGCATTGACCTGCGCCAGTACCGCATCCACTTCAGCCTGGTGTTTAATCTCGTAGTTTTCAGCCTGCACCGCTTTTTTAGGGGGTGCGTTTAACAAGGCTTGCGCTTTTTCAGGCAGCAGCCCGGCCTTGGCGCGGGCCAGTTTGTGGCTCACATTGATGTAATGCCCGCAACCCACTTTATCGGCGAGACGCGTGATGGTGTCCAAATCGTCTGAAGGGACAGAAATAATTTTAAAATTGCGGTTTTCAGCCAGTACCGGGTAGTCACTTGACAAGTGACTGGCCAAGCATTGAGGCACTTGCAACTGTTCGTTAATCACAACGGGCTTTGCAACAACAGGGCCTGCGAGGGCGACGCTTGCGGAAAGACCGATCATCCATTGTTTCAGACGCATTATTTCTCCTTAGTAATAAAATGCCCTTTGATAGTACATGATGACCGCCATGTTGCAACTTCTTTTTTTAGCGACGAACTAATCGAACACACTGATTCTTTTTGCATCTACTTTATTGATAATCATTTTCATTTGTTATAAAGTACCACGGCTTTCAAATGCTCAGGGTGAATGATGAAAACAAAAAAAATTCCGTATTATCTTTTTCTGTTCCTGTTAACGGCAGGCGCCAGCCTGATTCTTGGCTTTTTAAGTTTTGGCGGCATGTATGCCCTGTTGCCTTTATTGCCTCTGGCTTTCACGGCCTTTGGTTTGTCGGTGGCTTACGAAGGTGAAATTTATTTTCAGAATATTAAAGGGGCATTTAATAAAATAACGGGGCGCGATTACCTAAAGCGTTACCTTGCCAACCAGTACCTGCTGGAAAAATTCCCAAAAGAGGAAGAATTTAATAGCAACGAGCCTCTACCGCAATTCTTTATCGATTACCGGGCCCAATTGCTGGAAATGGAAAAATTCAAGCATGTCAAACTGAATGCGGCCAGCCGGAAACGCAAAAAACAACTGAAGCAACGCCTGCGTGACATGGAAAACTGGTTTGCGCTGCAGCTCTTCGCCAAAGACGATGAGGGGGAAGGGATGCTGCCACTGACCCCCTATGAAAGTAGATTACGTGAGTGGCTTAAAACGCACCAGCAGAAAGAAAGTCAGGATTTATTGGCAAGCCGCCAGCGTCTTTATCGTGTGGTCCAGGCGTTCAGTGTCTTAGCCGCTGTCTTTATGGGGATAGGCACGACCTACCTGTTAGTGGGTGAATTCGCAACCATTCCGCTGCTGGCCACCATTCCTTTCGGCTTTTTGCCAGCCATCATTCTACCCATGGCCATTGTCGCCGGGACGGCGTATGGTTTCCTGACCTACAATGCCATCACCGACATGATTAATAACGATACCCTGCGCAAGTGGTATCGGCGTCTTCGTGATGACTTTAAACAGGGCGTAACCGTCAAAAATGTCTTTATGGCGGTCACGGCCGTACTCCTGTTGGGTTTAGCCACTGCCTTGACCATCTGCACCGCCGGTACCTGGTGGACGGTGGCTAAAAATGCCCAACCCCTGTTTGGCTGGATGGTCAAAATACCCAGTTTTGTCATGGGGGTGATCAATCCCATCATTACCGGCTTTTCCGCCTTGATTTTTAATCTCGAAAATACCGCTGATTCACTGAATATCATTTACTCTGCGTTAAACAGCGGCCGTAATTTTTTCCAGCGCGCGATCACGCGATTGAGTAAATGGGGCGGGGAATTGTATGCGCGGGAAAACTGGGGGCAGATCCTTAACCCGTTTCGTTTAATCCTGAAATTAACCATTGTGCCTTTGCGCATCCTGTTCTTTTTCGGCCATTTAGTCAGTATCGGCGTTACCGCGGACAGGGTCCCGGGCATTCCCGAAATTTTGTCGGCCGTTCTCGGCATTGTCAGCGAAGGGTTTGAAGACATGCATTATTTCATGTCCCACTCCCATGAGCACCGCCACACTGATTTTCGTGATGTGCTGAACGAACGCCTGGGGAAAGAACACGGGCATTCGCATGAGGCGGATTTACCGACCCGGATGCTCAGGTTCATTTTCATACCCATCTATTTTCTGGCCGCCCTGTGGGATTACGGATTCAGCCAACTCAATAACCCGGAAGTCAATCAACGCAGCCCGCATGCCGATTTTAAGAGCGCCTGGAATAAACAACGCGGCAATCCCTTTGACTCGGAAACCAAAGAAAATGTGGTGGTGGAAACACAACCCTCTGAGGAGTGGGAAACCGAGCAGGCCCTGTATCATGTCAATCTTTACCGGCAGGAGCATTTCAGACCAACGCTTTTGAAGCCTGAGGTGGCGGACAAGAAGTCGAAAAAACTCCAGGAACTGGATAAGTCGTTGCGTAGTGGCGAGGCCAGGGCTCACGAATTGGTTAAAAACGAAGCCAGGAATCCTGTTTACAAAACCCATCGCTTTTTCAGCAAAGGCCCTACCCAGACCGAGGCATTTCTGGAAAAACTGTCAAACCGGATTTCCCCAGCGGCATAAACTGCCCCTTCCTGGATTTAGCCTTCGGGCTTTATCCAGGTTCATTCGGCTGACTAAGTCAGTAAATTTTTTAACCCCTGCAAATGCGACCGCGCCAAGGCTTTGGATTGAGCCTCGTTACGCTCCTTGCTTTTGCCAAACCACTCCAGATGATCCTCCGGCAATTCGTCTAGAAAACGACTGGGCAGGCAATCCTGCAACTCCCCCCCGCGTCGCCTCTGACGGGCTAAAGTAAAGCACAGTCCTTTTTGCGCCCGGGTAATGCCGACATAAGCAAGCCGACGTTCTTCATCAATTTGCTCCTCGTCAATACTGACCCGATGAGGCAACAACTCTTCTTCCATGCCGACTAAATAAACGTAAGGGAATTCCAGGCCTTTGGACGCATGCAGGGTCAACAACTGCACGGTTTCCCGATCATAATCCTCCGACTGTTCCAGGATATCGATTAAAATCAATTTGTTGATGACATCCGCCAGCGACGGTGTTTCGTCTTTAGCCAACAGACGACCGACCCATTCCAGTAACTCCAGGACATTTTCCATGCGTTTCTGAGCCTTTGCCGGCGCATCACTCTGTTCATAAAGGTAGGCTTCATAGCCGCTTTCCTCCACCATCTGACGCAAAGGTTCCATGCTGCCATCGCCAAGGCGCGACTTGATGGTTTCCAGCCATTGCTTGAATTGCGCCAACGCAGCACGCGGTTTATCGGTGAGCAGTTCGCTTAATGCCAGGTGGTCGGCCGAGGCATAGAGACTGTGTCCGCGGGCGTGGGCATAATTACCTAGCACATCAAGACTGGCCTCGCCAATGCCCCGCTTGGGCGTGTTCACAGCACGCAAAAAGGCCGCGTTGTCGTGCTCGTTACACAGAAGCTTCAGGTAAGCCAGAATATCCTTGACTTCGGTGCGGGCAAACCAGGATTGCCCACCGCTTATCCGGTAGGCAATGCCATGATGGCGAAGCACCTTTTCAAACACCCGGGACTGGTGGTTGCCCCGGTATAAAATGGCGTAGTCGCCGTATTCATTGCCCATCCTGAGTTTGTGGCTGATTAAGTCGGCCACCACTTGTTCTGCTTCATCATTTTCATCACGGCAACACAGTACCCTGAGCATCTCCCCATGGCCTAAATCACTCCACAGGCGCTTGTCAAAAAGATGCGCATTGTTGGCAATCAGGGTATTGGCCACATGCAGAATGCGGCTGGTGGAGCGGTAATTCTGCTCGAGTTTAATCACGTTCAATTGCGGGTAATCTTTTTGCAGTTGCGCCAGATTTTCCGGACGAGCACCGCGCCAGGCATAAATCGACTGATCATCATCCCCCACCACGGTAAACTGGGCGCGCACGCCGGTTAATAAGCGCACCAATTCATACTGGCTGGTATTGGAATCCTGGTATTCATCAATCAGTAGATGGCGGATTTGATTCTGCCAGCGCTCCCGCACCTCGTCATGCTCCATCAGCAGTTTCACCGGCAAACGGATTAGATCATCAAAATCCACCGCATTATACGCTTTCAAGGCCTGTTGATACTCAGGATAGAGTCGCGCGGCCTCTTCGGCATGAGGGGACGATCCGAAGGCAGAAGACTGGATTTTTTCAGGAGAAAGCGATTGATTTTTCCAATGGGAAATCTGATGCTGAATCTGCATGACATAATCCCGCTCATTGGCTTTCCCGGTTGGCAGCAGGCCGCGCAACAGTTGCAGGCTATCCTCCGCATCAAAAATAGAAAATCCTTTCTTAAGGCCTGCCAGGCCCAGTTCACGTTTTAAGATCCCAAGGCCCAGGGTATGAAAGGTCGCCACTTTCAGACCGCGCCGTTTGCCTGCGGGCAGGGTGGCGGCCACCCGTTCCCGCATTTCATTCGCCGCCTTGTTGGTAAAAGTCACGGCATACACGGTAGCCGGCGCATAACCGCATTGTTCAATCAAGTAGGCGATTTTTTGAGTAATGACCCGTGTCTTGCCGCTTCCGGCGCCGGCCAGCACCAGCAAAGGTCCGCCGATGTAAGTGACAGCCGCCATTTGTTGTGGATTAAGCTTCATGACCCCTCGCCAAAAAACTGGCATTATCGCGCGTCAAAAGCAGGCAGGCAATGAACTTTGTGCTAGAATCTGTCTTTTTTGGCTTTAGCGATTAATGATGAGAGAACCGGATTCCCTGCAGGGCTTTATTTTTGAAAACGAAACCATACGCGGCGCCATTGCCCATCTCGATGACAGCTTTCAAGCCATCATGCAGCAACGCCCTTATCCTCCCATGGTGCGTAATTTATTGGGCGAGGCCCTGATTTCCTGCCTGCTGCTCGCCGGCAGCGTGAAATTTGAGGGGGAAATCAGTTTGCAGTTTCAGGGAGACAGTCGTCTGCCCTTGTTGCTGGTGCAATGCGATAATCAATTAAACCTGCGCGGGTTTGCCAAATTTGAAGACAATCTTGAAATTGCTGATTATGCCGACGCGTTTCTTCAGGGGCAAATGGCATTGACCATTAATCAATACCAGCAGACACAAGCCTATCAAAGTGTCGTGCCGCTTCACTCCACGTCCATGAGTGAAAATTTAATGCATTATTTTGCCCAATCCGAGCAGATTGCCACACGGGTCTGGCTGGCGGTTAATGACGAACGCGCCGCCGGCATGCTGCTGCAGCTTCTGCCCGGGCAATCCGACAGCCAACAGCGTGAGCATTTTTGGGAGTATGCCGTGCAACTGGGCCAGACGGTCAGCGAACAGGAATTACTGACGCTTGATAATCAAACCCTGCTTTTCAGGTTGTACCATGAAACCGAACTACGCCTGTTCCCCAGCCGGGAAACCCGTTTTCAGTGCCGCTGCAGTCCTGAAAAAATGAAGCAGGTCATCGGGGTGCTGGGTGAAAGCGAAGCCCAACAATTGTTGCAGGAGCAGGGGAAAATTGAAATTGCCTGTGACTTTTGCAACAGTCATTACCAATTTGATGCCATTGATATTGCGTTATTGTTCAGAAAATAGCGGGATAACCGCGGTTGCCGCGGTTACCCTGCCCCTTAAAGCCATCAGGCATCTAAGGAAAACGCTTGCACTGTCTCAGCCAGAGCTTCCAGCTTACGAATGGAATCCGTCTTAAAAAAGGTCGATTTATGATTCACATTCTGCGGAGGAGAATGACCGAATTGAGCGATTAATCCCCTGACTCGCTCAACAAAATCGACAATGTATTTCCCAACCCCACGGTGATTTTCCAACTCTCCCCTCGCCTGATCAAGAGCCGAATTGGCATTTGTTACAAAGAGTTTCCCATTTTTGTGCTGCTGATAATCCGCGTAATTTTGATTAAGCTTATCGTACAGGGTCTTGGATTCATTATAAGCCGGTTGGTATTTCTGAGGATTTTTTTTACTCTCCTTTTTAAAGTCCTCTACTTTTTTGTGAAGGTCGCTTAACTGCGCCTCAAACTTCATTTCATGCGGCTTAGGCTTCAAAAGCGACACGTTTTCCGTGCCGCGGTCTGCCTGAACGGATTCCTCTACAACAGGTTTGTTGTGCTTGGTCGTTTCCGTAAAGGGTAGAATAATAACCTCATCCACCGGCTCTTTGGAAGGCAATACATTCGCCTCATGATAGGCTTTGATAAAGCGTATCCGCTCTTCTGAGGTAATGAGCTTATACTTTTCAAACACCAGCAGGATCTTATTCAACAAAGAAGGGGTAATCGACACGGCAAACTGCGCATGATAATGGTCAGCATCCCAATCAAAATCATCGCGATGGTAACAACTGTGATCAGTATCTTCACGATGCACAAAACGCTTCACATCGAACTCGCTTGTCACAGACTGCAGCGCGTTTCTGAGCTTAATGCCCTGACACTCCTCGAAACGCATCACCTCCATCAATACCAGAAGCACTTCCATTGGATGCTTGCCTTCTAAGCTTTCAACAGAGGGCTGATGTGACTTCGGATAGATGGTAAGCGTGTTTTTATAGAGACTAAAGTTAATCTTTTCGGTCAGATGCGTAAACGCCCGTGTCATTACTCCACTCCGGTAGGTTAGTCGGAGCTGATTCTAGGCGATAAAGCTTAAGATTTTATTAACCTAATCGATTCATTGCATTGGCAGATCCCAGGTTGGGATAGCACGGCCCTCTGCATCACAGAATTGAATGTAATCGCTACGCATCGCCTGCAGAATATGCTGAAGCTTTAAAAACTGCAGACTGAGTTCCAGGTACAACTGCGCCAGTTGACGCCCCTGCAATTCGCTGATGGTCATGTAGGCCGCCTGTCCCATGTCGACAAAATAGTTCAGGCTAACCTGTCGTTTTCTAGCGATACCGGGAAAAAGGCCGCAAAACAGCAGGCTTTTATCGCCGACATCCCGCAGCAATTCAACCTGACGGCATTTGCCGTTTTGCATGGACTCCAGGAAATCAAGCGCAATGACCGATTCAATCAGTTTAGGTCCCTGCGTGTAGCGCATCAGCAGAAAAACCAGATAACTTTCCGTGTTTTCATTGAGTACAAGTTGAGTGGAAGCCTGCGCTTCATTGATTAAAGCATGCCATTGACTTATTTCGGTAGGATGTAAAATAAGTTTTTTCATGAATCTTCCCCTTTTCCTACGTCCTAGTTTAAGTTTAGCAAACGGCATACCAATTTCCTGAGTCAGGCAACATTTTGTAGTCAAATGGGTACCTTTTCTGTCAATCGATTTCTTGCGAGGCCAAAGTCAACGGCTTAAGCTATTGAAGCACCATCGTTTTTTCCCTAGACTGAGAACAATTTAGCATTGCGAGTGACTATCATGATTAAATTGAAGATCACGTTATTGCTCCTGGGATGGGCCGCGTCTATCCAACCTGTTTTTTCGTTTAATGATCCCCTCACCTGCGAAGCGACGCGCGAGAAGCCCTGCATCGTACAAGACACCGAAACCCCGGCATCGCCTGTGGGCAGCCTGCGGGATACCTTGATGATTAGCGATTACTACCATGGCAATCTCGCTGGTGTTGATAGCCTGCGCATGTCATTAAGCGCCGAGCCTGGCAGCCAGGGGTGGCAACAGGTGGCGGATTACATTCGCTCCCGGGCAGGCATTGAGCCCCACCAGGTTCTGGTGCTTGATTTGCGTCAGGAAAACCATGGCTACCTGAATGGCAATGCCATCACCCTCTGTGATCTTCATAACTGGCTGAATCTGGGTAAAACCGCGGAAGAATCGATTGCAACAGAGACGCAATGGCTGGCACGCCTGTCGTCATTAAAAAAAATAGACAACGTACTGACCGTTCAGCAATTCGCCAAAAAAGATTACAGCACCGGCAATTCCATTGCGGTGGAAACCCTGCTCAGCGAAAAGGAACAGGTCACTCAAACAGGCTTTGCCTATCGCCGGTTACCGGTTACCGATCACCGCGCGCCGCTGGATAAAGAAGTCGATACCTTTGTTTCCCTGATCAAGAAATTGCCGAAAGGCATGTGGCTTCATGTGCATTGCCGTGGCGGCAAGGGCCGCTCCACCACGCTGCTGGCCATGTACGATATGTTAAACAACGCCGACAAGGCTTCATTCAATGACATCATTGAACGGCTGGCGTCCATCCCGCCCTATTACGATTTAACCCAGATTGTGCGTACTGATCCGGATCTAACGCCTTACTATCAGGAACGGCTTCAGTTTTTGCAGCATTTTTATGAGTATGCCGAGGCTCGCCTTAAGGGGTATTCAGGTCCCTGGTCGCAATGGAAAGCGGAACATCAGTTAGTCTAAGCGCGCGTCAAAGCACTTTGTTAAAATGCGGGTAATCAATGCGTTTGACAGGACGGTTGTCGGCTATGGGCTCAATAAAACTGTGAATCAGCCCTTGCCAAAACCCCTGATACAAATGAGCCTGAAGCGGATGGTGGTCATCGATCGGAAAACAGGGACCGTGATTGGCTTCCAGCAGCCACACCCGCTCATGACTATCCACCATAAAATCAAACCCAAAAAGGGCAAGGGTTCGTTGCCTGCTGCAACGGAAAGCCTCGGGAAAATCATAGCGCAACCCCTGCAGAACCTGTTGCAGGATTGCGTCAATTTGTGGCAGATAGTGACTGAATTGCGCAAATCGACTGGCGGGGATCTGAATGACATTGACCTCCGGATCGAGCAAGTGCTCATTGGTTAAGTGGGGCCGCAAATCGGAGAAGTCCTCGACATAAGGATGCAGGGCGACATTAAAGTAACCGTCTTTATAGCAAAAAGCGCCATCGTAGTTGGTCAGAATCACAAACAAGCGGATGCTGTATTTACGATCATCCCTTAATAAATGGGGGCTTAAATAACGCTGCAGGACATGCATACCGCCCATGCGTTTTGAGTGTACGTAATGCGCGGCTAAAGCCTCCGGTGTGTCAAACAAGCGTATGTGTTGCCCGTTGTTTAACAACGCCGGTTTTAATATCCAGACTAATTTTTCGTGAGGCGGCAGTTGGGCATGAATGCCCACCAGATGATGCACCACTTCCTGCCAATTGCCCTCATCGACACAAAAAGTTTGAGGCGCGATCTGCGGGCAATAGTCCGCGACAAGTTGTGCCAGCAAATGCTTGTATTCCAGAGTCTGTGCAGCCGCCTCGTTAAACAGCAGCACCTTGTCATTGATGCTGGACAGGCAGTTAAAGCGCGTAACCTTCCACCCCTGCTGCGACAAACAGCGGCTTAGATTGAAATGAGTCGGGGACAGTGAAGTATCTAAGTGATACCGTCTTGAGGTGAATGGCACGCTGTTTATTCTCCACGGGATGTCATGCACGAAGCGGCTTTTTCTGAAGCCCATTGGCAACAATACCTGCTGCTAACCCCCAGAATGCCGCGCCCATTCCTAAAATGGTAATCCCGGAGGTGCTGATCATCAAGGTCAGCAACGCAGCTTCACGGCGATGGGCGTCTGTAAACGCGGCTTGTAAATTACTGCCTATGGTAGCAAAGAGGGCTAAGCCCGCGATAGCCGTGATCAGAACCTTGGGAAAAGAAGCCAGGACATCCACCATCGCTGCAGCAAACAGGCCCATCAATAGATAAAAGACACCGGCCCAGAGACTGGCGAGATACCGTAACTCAGGATCACGACCGGCTTCTTTACCCGCACAAATCGCGGCGGTAATTGCCGCGAGATTACAGGAAAAGCCGCCGAAAGGCGCGAATAACACATTCGTGAGGCCAGTCCAGCTGATTAAAGTGGAGACGGGCGGGCGGTAACCTTCCGCATGGAGAACAGCAATGCCCGGGATATTCTGCGAGGTCATGGTGACAATAAACAAAGGTAGGCTCACGCTGAATAAAAGCGGCCAGGACCATTGAGGCTCGACCCACACAGGCCGGGTCAACCCGTGCTGAATCAAAGTATGGGTAAATACCCCCTGACAGTAGGCGAACAGCAGGCCGATGGCAAGCACCCCCACCATCACGTAGCGGGGGAAAAAGCGTTTACCCAGTAAATAACTGGCCAGCAAGGCCGTAACCAAGCCGGGATCCTCCTGCCAACTGGTAAACACATTCAGCCCAAAATGAAGCAGAACCCCGGCGAGCATGGCCGCCACCAAGTCACGAGGAATAAAATCCATGACCTTTTCAAAATAGCCGCTTAAACCGGCAATCAACGTCAGTAAACCAGTGACCATAAATGCGGCCACCGCCTGCGGCAGGGAAAGGCCAGCGAGACTGGTCATCAATAAGGCGGCACCTGGCGTGGACCAGGCCGTTAAGACCGGCATGCGGTAATATAAGGACAATCCCATTGTGCTTAAGGATGTGCCAAGGCCCAATGCCAAAAGCCATGAACTGATTTCCGCCTTGTCTGCGCCAGCGGCGGCGGCCGCCTGAAAAACAATGGCGGCGGAACTGGTAAACCCCACCATCACCGCGATAAAGCCGGCTACGGCATGACTTATAGAAAAATACTTCAACATCGCGCCACCTCATGATTAAATACAGGATACATTCGCTGTGCGTTATAGCGCACAGCCAAAGGATAGCACCGTGCGTTATAACGCACAAGCGTTGAGAGGAAAAATTTTGGACATTTTTGCACAACACATCGCCAATCACCTGAAAACCCTTCGCCAGCAGCGCGGCTGGAGTCTGGACAAGGCGGCTCAGGAAACTGGCGTCAGCAAGGCAATGCTTGGCCAAATCGAGCGCCTGGAATCAAGCCCCACAGTGGCTACCTTGTGGAAAATTGCCAGCGGTTTTCATGTGTCGTTCTCGTCCTTTCTTGAAGACAGTCCAGGCAACGCCACCGAAACCATTTACCGCCCGCAACCCCAACAGGCGTTGCAGCATGCGGATGAGCAACTCAAAATCACGTCCTTATTCCCCTTTGATCCGGAACTGCGCTTTGAATGCTTTATGATTGAACTTTTACCGCACTGTGAGCAATTATCCACGCCGCATGAACCCGGCGTCATTGAACACATCATTGTGATTGAGGGAACCGTTGACATTCTGATTCATCAGGACTGGCATGTGCTTCACCCGGGCGATGGGCTTCGTTTTGATGCCAGCAAACCGCATGGCTACCGCAATACCCATGATAAAAGCGCTTTTTTCCATGACATTATCCATTACCCTGTGCAATAAAATCCCCTGTGCTTAAGCCGCCTGGCAGCCCACGCCATGATTTTTGTAAATGCTTTGTTAAGAAAAACAAAACGGCATGATCTGAAAAGGGCATGTGCTATTATTTACATAAGTTGGTTTTATACGAGATTCTCATGTCCTCAACACCAGAAGATGCCGCCCCCCAAACAAAAAATCCCACAGCTGAGCGCATCAAGGCGGCCAAGACATTTTATGAGGTGCTGGGTGTGCCTCCGAACGCGAGCACTGAAGACATCAGTAAAGCCTATAAAAAAGCGGCCTTGTTGACTCATCCCGATAAATACAAAGAGCCCGACGCCGAAGAAGTCTTCAAAAAACTGGGTGAAGCCTATTCTGTCTTAAAGGATGACGAGAAACGCCATCAATACGACCTCTCTTTCTCTGACCCGGCTCCGGATAAGGACGATAAACCGGATAATGACATCGACGAGGATGAAGAGTTAGATCAGGACAATGACACTCAACAGTCCACCGCCCCAGGCGGCAAGAAAAAAGACTCCGACAACACCGCCGTACCCCAACAACCTAAACCCAAGGCGGAAGCGGATGCAACCCCCACTAAAAAATCAACAGTTAAAGATAAAAATCGTGCCCAGGAATTAAATGATTCTCTTTTTGATTTCATGACGCCAGCGGCTAAAAAAGGCGAAGACAAGGATCCTAATCAGGAGTGGGTCGATCAGCTGCTGCGATGGGTATTGGAATTTAACCATCAAATAACCAATAAAATATTGGGCTTATTCAGCCAAAACCCGACTGATACCCAGACTCCGACACCGGATGTTCAACAACCCAATCAGGAAACAACGGCGCAGCAGGAGCAGGGCTTGCCTCTATTGGAAGCGATGTCCGATACTGAAGTACTGGCCATTACCGACGGCTCTGAATTGCATTTGGAGGATGGCAACGAACCCGAAACGCCGCAGATCGAAAACAGCGAAACAGCCATTGTACCGTTTAATCCCAATTAACGGGCGATTCCTGCCCTCAAGGAGAGGCAGGAATCGTCGCGGGACTGACCGCCTGTTGGCAAATTCGGTTTAACCCCAGACTCATCGGCTTCAATACCGGCAGTTGTTCGGGTGTGACGTGGTATTGTGAAGCCAGTTTTACCGGGTCGGTAAAGCTTAACCAGACCTGTTTTTTCTCATCCTCAGTCGCCATAATCCGCAAGGGAAGATCCAGGGCAAAGGCCGCATTAGCCTGCATAAGGGCCGTGCCTTTGGCGGGATTACCAATAATCAGCACCTGCGTCTCTGGTAAGGATTGCCCGGCTTTCTCGGCTTCGCCACTGTGGTCAATGCGAGCAAAGATCGTCCCGCCCTGTTTTTTGATAATTGCAGCGACCCGATTCATGGTTTCACTGACCGAATAAGGGCTTTGCAGGGTTTCGGACCAAACCGCCCCAACAGGCGCTGCCAGATTGTAATCGAAAGCACCGGCAATTTTTCGCCCGAGAATATCCAAATCAGGTAATCCACCCTTATTCGCCAGCAGAGTCACACAAACCAATTCCGTGGGTGCTGTAAAACGGCTCAGGAAAGACGAATAACCAGGCAAGTGGCCTTTTATCTCCATAAACCCCGGATGACCGGGGAAGCGCCATCCCGCATTGCCCGGTATGGTTTGACCATTCACAGTCACCGGATGATAGAGGAATTCTCTGTCGGCTGGCTCCTGAACCAGAATGCCGCCAGCCAAACCAATATCCCACAAACTGATGTCTTCTGCCGAGGCGATAATGCCGCTGTCCGCAAAGGTGGCAGTCCAGCTTAACGGCTTGGACGGCGACAGTTTCTGCTCCGTTTGTTCATACCCGGTGACCGGCTCGATGGGGTTAATATACACCCGGTTTTTAAGAAATTGCTGATGTTTAAAGCCCGCTTGGTCATCCTTGACTTCATTATCAATGGTTTTTTCACCGCCGACAAAAAAGGTATGCTTAAGCGCCATGCGTTCAATCTGATTCTTGCTGACAAATTCCTGATAGGTCATGCCGCTTGCCTTTTCGATGACCAGACCCAGCAGGTAATTATTCGTCGCGCTGGCCCGGCTTTGGGTTCCTGGTTTGAACAGAATGGGGGTATTTTTAATCAGTTCCAGCCATTGTGACGGTGTATAGTCTTTACTGTAATCAAAGCCTGAGCTTTCGCGATAATCAGGCAACCCGGACGTTTGGGTCATTAATTGCCGAAGGGTAATACCCTGCCAGGAGGCGGGAATATCCTTTAAGTGAGAGGACAACGCATCATCAAGTTGCAATTTGCCCATTTCTTTCAATTGCATGATGGCAACGGCCGTGTAGGCATTGGTGATTTGTCCAATCGGGAAAACACCATGGGTTGCCACCAGCCGCCTGCTGTCGGTATTAGCCAATCCGTAACCCACCACGCGGGTTATATAAGGCGCCTGGACAATGGCTAAGGACATCCCGGGAACATTGTGTTCTGCCATGTACTGGATAATCAAATCGTCAACGGACTGCCCCTGATAAAGAACGTGAAAATCGCCCCGACCGCTGCCAGCGAATGTGCTTGTCATCATAACCATTCCTTGTATTAAACTCAGTAAGCGCAGCTTTTTTAAGCCACTGACTTTAAGCATATCAATTCCTTGTGAATTTGCATCAAAACGTAAAGCTTAGACTCCGTATTGAACCTTAAAATCAATGAAGCTGGCAAGTAAATTCAATGAAATGACAAACTGGTTCCCATTAAAACCGGTTTGGTTTCTTCCGCCCGGGGTTTTGGAATTCTATCCAGGTTTTGCAGGTGATTGGATTGCATTTTTTCATTGAAGAACGCATTTCGTTGCGAACCCAATCGCTGAGCCAGCAGAATAAGCAAATAATGCGTCGCTTCATCGATGTATCGGCCAACATCCAAGGAGGTTCCCGCCCTCAATGCCTGCTCCAACTGATTGGTCACCCTCGCAACCAATTGCCTGAATAAATGATTGGATTTCTCCTGATTGATGCCGGCGCCGCGGGCATTACACTGGTCAAATAATTGTTGCAGTTTAATCAATGCCGTTTGTGTCTTTGCGCAGGTTTTTGCCTGTTGATGCAGCGCTTCCGGAGACAGTGACTTAAACAAGCCGTCACTCTTATCCACCCACACGTTATACCATTCCACCAAATGGAAAATAAACGAGTGTTCCCTGCCTGCCCTGAATTGCTCCAGGTTCATTAATTGGCGGGTGATTTGATGATGCTTAAAAAAAGTCAATTCTTTTTCCAGCGCCTCCGTTACCGATTTAACGTACATGGTTTTTTCGATGAGTTCTTTTTCGTTAGACGTGGGAGAAACCATCGACTGAAGGCTGCAGCACTGTTCAAGATGAGTCTGTAATGCTGTCGAGGGTAAGAATTGCTGATGGTGACTCTGTCTTAGGCGTTTTAAGAACTGTTCTTCCGCCTGCAGGGCCTTATCAACGGTGTGAAGATAATGAATGCGTTGTTGCATCTCCTCCTCATTTTGCTGATGAACCGCTTCTTTAAATTCCTGCACAAACCGATTAAACAAGGGGTGATAGGACGGATGAAAGGGGAGCAATTGACCATGCAGACGTGTTATCACCAATTGCAGGGCATTTAAGTAATGGCGCGCGGATGGCGTCCTGCTCATCATTTCATTCAGCCTGAGTTGCACAGCCCATAGATCGCGCATAAAACGGGGTTCTTTTTCAGGATTTGGCTCTCGATACGCGTTACCCTCAAGCACCGCGTGCATAAAGCAAAGCAATTTTCGCTCCTCTCCCAGCGTTTTCCACCAGGTTTGCAATTGCTTTGCCTGGGTAGCGATTGCTTCCCGTTGGGCATAGCTTATGGAGCGATCGGGATTGAGCAGATAAGGGAGGCTGCCGCTTCGTCTTAACAGCCGCTCAAGAGTCGCAATATCCTGAGGTTCGTAGCCAGCGATTTCTCTGGAGAGACTTTTGGGCAAGGTAAAGCAAACAGCATAATCCTTCCAATTCCCGCCAATTAATACTTCGCAACTTGAACGGGAGTCCCCCTCCATCAGCGCAACTGACATGTTATCGGTATTAAAAATTTGCGGAATAACGGCATTACGAACCGGAATTTGCCAGGAAGAACCCTCTTCGCGTCGAGGATGAGTCGTTTTACCGTTTTTTTCAAACCCTCTTGTGCCGCCGGTTAGATAGATCGAATCACAGAGTGCTTCAGGAATAAAAATGAAATGTACATTTTTATAGGCCAAATACGCATTGGCAGCCTTTAAAGCACTGTTATCGTGAAACTCAAAGGCACTGACATAACCCGAGTCGATGTACGCCCGATCAGGCAAGTCGGCCGTACCCAAATTCATGTGCAGGGCAGGACAAACCCTGTATTCGGGCAGGGTATTCAATGTTCGAACCGACTCAGCATCCAAATCATCCGCTCGGATAAACACTCGCCAGGTTCGAGGGGCAGCGGGATAAATCGGGTGGCCTGAGTATTCAAATTGAGAGCGCATGGGGAAATTATCTGACAGTCAAATGTCAAATATAGTACCATTTAGATCATTTTTAAGTCAAACAGGCCGTGGCTATTCGCCTGAATCGTCACTGTCCTGGACATTGCCCAGGTTCGTGGGATCTCCGGGAATTTTTCGTGATTCACTGGCCCACTCCCCTAAATCAATTAATTTACAGCGGTAGGAACAAAAGGGTTTGTACGGATTATCCAAACGCCAGGTGTCTGATTGGCCACAAGTCGGGCATTTAATTTTTGGTTTATTGGTCTTCATGATTTATTACTTATCATTATCATTCCTACTGCCCGGGTAGTGCACAAAGACAGCGGCAAACCCGAGACGAGCTCAATCTGGATTCACATACTACACAGTCCTGGCAAGTTTCCAATAGGATTTATGCCTCAACCCATGTATAATGGCGAATCCCTGAACACATGGCTTGCTTTTATAACGGATAAGCCGCAATACGCTAGAGTCTGCTTCACCGCAAAAGGTCTTATATGATTGAGAGAATTCGCAACATCGCCATCATTGCTCACGTTGATCATGGCAAAACCACCCTGGTTGATAAACTGTTACAACAAACCGGTACTTTAAATGAGCGCGCCCCCAAAGTGGAACGCCTGATGGATTCCAACGCCTTGGAAAAAGAACGCGGCATCACCATTCTTGCCAAGAACACCTCCGTCCACTGGCGCGATCACCAGATTAATATTGTCGACACCCCGGGCCATGCCGATTTTGGAGGCGAAGTGGAGCGTATTCTCTCCATGGTCGACAGTGTGCTGCTGCTGGTTGATGCCGTGGATGGGCCCATGCCGCAAACACGCTTTGTAACCCAGAAAGCCTTTGCCCGCGGCTTGAATCCGATTGTGGTGATTAACAAAATCGATCGCCCCGGTGCCAGACCGCATTGGGTCATGGATCAGGTGTTTGACCTGTTTGACAATCTGGGTGCCAATGATACACAACTTGATTTCCCGGTGGTGTATGCTTCCGCATTAAATGGCTATGCCAAGCTTGATCTTGACGATGAAGCCAGCGACATGAACGCCTTATTGCAAACCATCATTGATCGCGTGTCGCCACCCGACGTGGATGAGAATGGCCCTTTTCAGATGCAGATCAGTTCACTGGACTATTCCTCTTACGTAGGAACCATTGGCATCGGCCGGATTACCCGCGGCAGAATCAAGAGCAAATCGCCGGTGAAGGTCATTGATAAAGACGGCAATGTCCGCAGCGGCCGTATCTTGCAATTATTGGGCTTTAAAGGGCTCGAGCGCGTCGAAGTGGAAGACGCCAGCGCCGGTGACATCGTCGCCATCACGGGAATTGAACAGCTTAACATTTCAGACACCCTCTGCGATCCGAATCAGGTTGAAGCCCTGCCGGCATTGACAGTGGATGAGCCCACCATCAGCATGACGTTTCAGATTAACGACTCGCCTTTTGCCGGGCAAGAAGGCAAGTTCATTACCAGCCGCAAGGTACGCGAGCGTTTGCAAACCGAATTGCTGCATAACGTGGCTTTACGGGTTGAGGACACCGAAGATCCGGACAAATTCCGCGTCTCCGGCCGCGGCGAACTGCACTTGTCCATTCTCATCGAAAACATGCGCCGCGAGGGTTATGAACTGGCCATTTCAAAGCCTGAAGTGATCATGCGGGAAGAAAATGGCGAGCAACTGGAGCCTTACGAACGTTTAACCGTGGACGTGGAAGAAACCCATCAGGGTGCAATTATGGAAAAGCTCGGCGAACGTCGAGGCGAAATGCAGAACATGATTCCTGACGGTAAAGGCCGAGTCCGACTGGACTACATGATTCCTACCCGCGGCTTAATCGGTTTTCACACCGAATTCCTGTCAAGCACGTCTGGCACGGGTTTAATGTACCACGTGTATGACCATTACGGTCCTGCACATCGCGGCCGCCTGGGTCAACGCGTGAATGGCGTATTGATTGCCAACTGCAACGGCGCCGCCCGTGCGTTTGCCCTGTTTAATCTACAGGAGCGCGGCCGGTTGTTCATTGAACCGCAAACCATGTGCTATGAAGGCATGCTCGTCGGCATTCATTCACGGGATAACGACCTCGTGGTCAATGTCACCAAAGAAAAACAACTGACCAATATCCGTGCCTCAGGCAGTGATGAAAACATCATTCTGACGCCGCCTATCAAACTGTCGCTGGAGCAGGCTCTGGAGTTCATTGACGATGACGAGCTGGTGGAAGTCACCCCGCAATCCATCCGTCTGCGCAAAAAAGCGCTGAAGGAACACGAGCGGAAACGGGCTTCACGCGCCAGCACCGAGGAGTAACATGGCGTAGGCCGTGCGTTTCCTGCGGCGGCCACCTGTTTATAGGTCAGGAATGTGCTACGATCAAACACAGGGTTCTCATTCCTGACAGGTAATAGTCTGGCCTGATATGAAACAAAAATTCCAACGCATTATCATTTACGCACGACAACACCGTGCCAACCAGGGCGTCAATGAAAGCATTGAGCGCCTGGTTCAATTTTTACATCATCAGAAAATCGAGACCTATCAGGATACCGAGACCGCCTCTCATTTCAAACTGAATCTCCCGGTCCTTGAACGATCCTGCATGGGTAAAAAACAGGATTTGATTATTGTGGTCGGCGGCGATGGTAGCCTGTTATCGGCTGCGCGCATGGCCATTAAAGTCAATGTGCCGGTCATTGGCATCAACCGCGGCCGCCTGGGTTTCCTGACGGACATTAATCCGAAAGACATGGAAAAACAACTGGACACCGTGCTGGGTGGCCGATACATGGAAGAACACCGTTTTTTACTGCAAACCCGCATCCATGATGATGAAAACACCTACTTCCAGGGCGATGCTTTAAATGACGTCGTGTTGGGCCGCGGCAGTGAAACCCACCTCATCGAATTCGATGTCTACATCAATCAGCAGTACGTCTGTCATTACCGCTCGGATGGCTTGATCATTTCTACTCCGACAGGTTCCACCGCCTATGCCCTGTCAGCTGGCGGCCCGATCATGCATCCCCAGTTGAATGCCATGGTCCTGGTGCCGATGTTTTCACACAGTTTAAGCTCAAGGCCGCTGGTTATCGATGGCCAGGCAAAAGTGGACCTAATCATCAGTGAATTGAATGAAACCGATTTGCGCATCAGCTGCGACGGGCATGAATCGCGGCTGGTAAAACCGGGACAACAGGTATCTGTCGAAAAAAATGCGCAGCAACTCCGCTTGTTACATCCCGCCGATTACCATTATTATGATACATTACGGATCAAACTCGGCTGGGAATCAAAACACCAGGGATAAACATGCTCACCTCCTTGCGCATTGAAAATTTTGCCATTGTCAAACAGCTGGACCTGGATTTCTCCCAGGGGATGACTGCATTCACTGGAGAAACCGGCGCTGGTAAATCGATTATGATTGACGCCCTGATGCTGGCCTTAGGCGGCCGTGGCGATGCCACCACATTACGCACAGGCGAAGACAAATGCGACATCAGCGCGACCTTTCATATTGATAAAACCTCTGAACCAGCTAAATGGCTTGAGGAACACGACATTGACTGCGAAGCCGGTGAAATCATTCTGCGGCGAATAATCTATGCAGAAGGCCGCTCAAAATCCTACATCAATGGTCAACCGTTTCCCCTGCAAAAGGTCAAAGAATTCAGCGAAATGCTGGTCCATATCCACGGCCAGCATCAACATCAAACGCTGCTGCATCATGCGACTCACCGTCAGCAGCTTGATGATTATGCCGGTCATGATGAGTGTTTACAGCAAGTGCAGGCCCTTTATAAGCAATGCCAGAAGATTAAACAGGAAATGGACCATCTTAAAAATCAGGATGCCCATTCTGATCGTCTGGAGTTGCTGCAGTTTCAGATCGATGAATTGCAGGCTTTAAACACCTACGAAGGCGAAATGCAATCCTTAAGCGAAGAACATCAGCTTCTGCATCATGCCAACGACTACTTAACCCACAGTCAGCAGATCCTGGCTTTGCTCAATGACAATGACGAGCTCAATATCAATCGGGCGTTAAATCAGGTTCTGCAGTACATGAATCAACTGCCTCAGGAGCAAGAGACCATTAAAAACGCAGCGGAACTCATCAATAATGCCTTGATCCAGTGCGAAGAAGCCGTAAATGAAGTCCGCGAATTCACCAATCAGGTCCAGCTGGATCCGGAACGATTGCAAACCGTCGAACTTCGGCTCAGCGCGTTGCATCAGGCGGCACGCAAATACCATATTGATGCCAATGCACTGCCCCGGCATGCCAGCCAATTGCAGGAGGAATTCGAGCAATTACAGAATAAAGAGCAGCGCGCCACCTTCCTGCAACAGGAGTATGATCGCTGCACCCGTCATTATGAAGAAGCCGCCGCACAGCTATCCAGCGCACGAAAACGGGCCGCGGAAAAACTGTCCGAGGAAATTACCCGCATTATCCAGCAATTGGGTATGCCGAAGGGGCGGGTTGAAATCGAAATCAGCGCACTTGATAAGATGCAGGCGCATGGCATGGACAAAGTCGAATACAAGGTCTGCACCAACCCCGGTATGCCGCCGGACTTATTGAGCAAAATTGCTTCGGGTGGTGAATTGTCCCGCATCAGTCTGGCAATCCAGATGGTGACAGCCCAACGCGGTGCCACACCCACCTTGTTATTTGATGAAGTGGACGTCGGTATTGGCGGCGCAACAGCTGCATTAGTAGGCCAATTATTGCGTAAACTGGGCGAGCGTCTCCAGGTTTTTTGTGTCACTCATCAACCGCAGGTTGCCTCTGCCGCTCACCATCATTTTGTGGTTGAAAAACACAGTGTACACAATGAGACTTTTTCGCACATTATTGCACTTGAAGAAAGCGACAAAATCAATGAAATTGCCCGTATGCTCGGTGGATTGACCATCACGGAACAAACCCGGCTGCATGCTAAAGAATTGCTTATTCAGAATCATTAGCATCGAGTGGCAACCGCGGAAGAAGCGGAAGAATTCGTCATGCCACCAACAACCTTAATGGGTTGGCATCCTCCCCTGCTGTGAAGCACCAGCGAAAGACCCGGTTGTCGCGGCACCTCGCACTGCGATAAACCCATCACGTAATGTTGGCTTAAGTTTAGTGGCTTATACTTCAGATATATTTAAGTCGTTGGAGTAATGATGCCTAAGAAGTTATACGAAATCCTTGGACTCAACACTGAACAATGTTCAGAGGATGACCTACGCAAAGCCTATCGCAAAAAGGCGCTGCAATACCATCCTGACAAGAATCGGAACGATCCATCGGCTGAAGCAAAATTCAAGGAAGTCGGTGCTGCCTACAGCATTTTAAGTGATAACCACCAACGCGCTCAATACGATGCAGGCTTCATTGATGAACAGGGAAATCCTGTTCAGGCACAACAACGCAGTGCACCCAGACAACCACAGCCGCAACCCCGTGAAGAACAGACTCACAGGCCCCAGCCGCAGCCCCGTGAAGAACAGACTCACAGGCCCCAGCCGCAGTCCCGTGAAGAACAGACTCCCAGACCTCAGCCGACCAGAAGAAGGGCTTCCAACCAGGACAATTACGATTCGCATCGTTTTTATCCACGACCAGCCCCAACCTATTACCGGTTTTATAACTCACCCTCGGATGCCAGTACCTTCAAACCGGGCCCAGAACACGCTCCGTTTTTTATTTACACCACCCCTACACCGCTGAGGACCCTGTTTAATCTGTTTACCGATTTTGATGCTCATCTGCATCGAGAAGAGAAGGCTGAATCCTATCGCTATCACAGAGGCAATTCCTCTGCTCCGGAATTTATCTCAATCAAAACGCACCATGCTCCCAGCATGGAACGGATGATTGACCAGCTCATTGCCCAAATGATTCTTCTGGAACTGGTTAGCCAAATGGCGCCGCATTACACAAGCACCATGCCTCACTCCCGATAAACCATCGCTGCCCGTGCATCAACGCACGGGCATTTCTTTACCCGTTGTTTTTTCTTGAATTCAATCATTCATTCACACTGTTATCCACAGAGCCGCTTACCCATAACCTGCGAGCCTCAAAATAGATAATTCATTTATAATCAATAAGTTAATTTTATTTTTGCCTTTTTTTGTGGGTGACCAACAAATTTATGAACAAAGTTATCCACAGACCGTAAAACAGTGGATATGTCAAGATTGAATAAAGGTAGATCGATATTGTTTAATAGAAAACATGACCTACAATGGGGGCGTCCCAGGAGAAGAAGCGGGGGGTTCCCTGGTGTCGTTAATCCCTTTACTCAACTCCTCCCTGACAAAGAGGCCTTTTTGCCTGGCAAACGACAGTCTGGCCACTCCTTGTACTTCAGGAGTTGTCAATGCCTCCTCTGGCAGGAGACTGTGATCGATGGCCTGAGACAGCTCATTGCATTGTTCGGCGGAAAACCGGCCTTCTGACTTTGCCAGAAGCATGGTAATCAATGCGTTACGGCTGGGCGGGTTTTCTCTTTTCAAGGCGCGAATAAACAATGACACCATCTTCGCCGTATACGCTGGTTTGTCATCCTCCGTCTGGGTATCAATCATGAGAATCACTGTTTTTACAACAAGGTCAGGCGGCAGGTATTTTTGTATTTTTCCATCCAGCAGAGCCGGGATAAAAAAATCCTTGACCAGTTGCGTATTCTTTTCCTCAACATAGCGGCTCATGTAATTTTCCAATTCGCTGCAGGCTAGGCGATGTCCCCAGGAGGCGGCTTTAATCAATGATTCCGGGGCCATCATTTTCCGCTGCCGCAAAAACAGGTAATTCAGATAAGCCGTTTCAGCCGGATCCGCTTCGGCTGCAAGGCGCATGAATTTTAAAATCCTGTTGTCCCTGGGCTCCCGGGCCTCAATAAAGTACCTGACACAGGCCAATGCCGCAACAGGTGTCAATTGCCCTGCTCGCTGAAGAGCATTCACCGCCTCGTCTTTCATTGAATCCGATGCGCCGAATTTAGCCTGTTCAATAAGGAGATGAAGACCCGCTTCACGGGCTTTGTCATCAAATACAATGTTCAGCAAAGCCACTGTTTCCGGTGGAAGCGCCTCCCGTTTTATCCCTGAGGCACAGGCAAACCGCTGCAGTCGTCTAAAAAAAGACCAGGCCTTGGGTAAGTCATTGTCGTCCACATAATGGCTTACCAGGGCAATGGCCAGGTTATAATCCAGTCCAAAAAAAACACCGACCTGCGAGGGCTCCCGCAAACCGGCGACAATAAAATCAATCGCGGGCTGATAACCGTTTAGAATAAGCTCGGACAAGGCAGGCAGCACCTCGTTGGCAAACCGTGCGGCAGCGATTTCCGGCGTTGCCTTGTTGAGTGCAACCATGGCTTTGACGGCATAAAACATCAATTTGACCATTTCGAATTGAAAGGTTTGCTGACCATGGGCGAATAACTCCCCTTTCAAGCGGTTAAAGTGTTCATTTTTCAGCAAATGCTCGTGCAGTAAACAGACCCCCGCCTGATTTTTTTCACACCACTGGTCAAAATCAACCAGGACAAGCCTGTCCACGTGTTCAGGGAGCAACGTTCTGATCAACAGGTGGGTGCAGGTTTTTTTAACAAAGGCATCGCCCTGACTCAGCGCAAAAACAAAGGCCCACAAATAATAAGGAGGCCAGGGTGACGAGTCTTGTCCGACATCACGTCCGACCAGAGTCGTTTCTTTTAATGCTTCATGATAAGCGTACTCACTCAACTTCTGTAAAATGACCTGATTTTGACCTTGCTGGTGATCGTTCAGTTGCCTCTGAATTTCAATCCAGGTGTTAAAAATGAACTGCATGATCCGTGAATGGGCATCAAAATGACGATAGTGCAGGTTGGAAAAAAGCCTTTCGAACGTCTGTTTTGCCTGCAATTGCTTTGGCTGCTCCTGCCATGCCCTCATGAAAGGAGCCTGTTGGTACTGCTTAAGAAGTGCGCGCCGTTCTTGCAGGGGCGCCATGAGCAGGGCCGCCAGTTTTTCCCTGGATTCCCGTTGTGAAGTTAAAGCAGCCGGCAGTGCTGCCTGTGACTGCAAATAATCCAACTGTCTGTTGATGCCGTCGATTTCGCTTGCGATATCCTGACTTGAATGAAACAGCGGAAAATCCTGCCAATCCAATCCTGAATCAATGGAGTAAGCCCCCACCGCTTCCATCACATCAAACGGCAACTGCGCATGCGATTGCAGGTAGGTCTCAATGCGTTGTGAGACCTTCTCAAAATAAAAACAGGCCATAACCAACCAGTCAGACCAGTGCTCCTCACCACGCTCAATAACACTTAACTGGTTGGTATGAAACAAGGATGGGAGGTCATTCGGCCCCAAGGGGTAGTTGCCCGCCGCCATCAAGGTTTTTATAGGGCAATTGTTAAAGCATTTCGCCATGTATTTCACCACCGGAAGGGGATGCATGCGGTTAAATGAATCGACCTCCTTTATCAGTGATGTACGCAGGGGTAGCGGTGCTGGATGAGGCGACTGATCCCACCAGACGTAGAGCTGAGGCTCACAACCACGCACAATCAGTTCGCCAATAACCGTCCCATACCTTTTGGCGATACGTATTCGTTGCAGAAAATGGACGCCAAACCGCAATTGGGTCGTGAAAGAAAACGAGAGGGTTACCACATCGCCCTGACCAAGATCAAAGATCATGGCATTCAGTCGCTGTTTGATTTCGTCCACCGCTAACATCATGGTTTGATCTCAATCACTGCCTGGAGAATTAAAAACGGCCGGAAATTATTCTTGGTTCAGGTGAGTCCGCCGCTCATTCATCGTTTCCGCGCTGTTGATCACGGTTTGGCGGCAAATTTCCTGCATCACAGGGATGGTGTGAAGCGGCGTACCCTGCTGGATGGCGTAGGCAATAAAAAAGCTGTCCTGCCATAGCTTCTCCGTTTTACGTGCCTTGGCTTTCATCCATAAGGTGATCCATAGGAAATGAAACAACCATTTGTCGCGGTTTTTTTCCATTTCATGTTCGAAAACGGCCTCCATGGCGGTTTCAATGTCGCAAACCCTTATCCCCTCTACAAAACTGCTTGAGCGATTCACCAGTTTGTCGACATGGGCATTCTCGATGTACCAGGACTCTGTGAATTTCTTCGTGGTCAGCCAACCGCGCGAACGCTTGAAGGACGCGTCCATGGCTGCCTGAGTAAACGGGGAAATCTGAATACTGATTTCCTCCATCACCGCTGCAATATCAATGAACTCCGGCACAAAATGCAAACCCAAAAGCTCCTGAATTTCAAATAAATGCAAATCAGGCATCGCGCCCTGCGCGAGGGTAAGGGCCAGAAAATGGTTCGTGATTAAGACAAAATAATCGCTGTCGACCTCACGTAAGGTCACCGTCTCATCAAAGGCTTCATCGTAATAGCTGTTCACTTCCTTCGCCGCAATGATCGGCGTAATCCAGGCATCCTTAACGCCAATCTCCTGCTTCAATAATAAACCGCCCAGACGATTACCGCGGTATTTTTTTAAATGCACAAACAAACCCTGCGCGCCACTGCCATCGACTTCACTGGCTTTTACACGAAAGGCCGGCTGGGTGCCCAGCGGATGAAAAATGACGCCCTTTTTGCGCTGAATTTTTATCCAGGAATTAAACTGCTCCTGATAAGACGACGGATACCAGCTTTTGATAACCTGCAGACGCGACAACGAGATGGAAGAAAACGTAATGCTTTCAATAATCTGCGCGATGGTATCCACCACCACCTGGCGCACATGGGGTTTGGGATGCAGCAACAGGAGCAAGGCAATATCCTGCCCTTCCTCAATGCTGTACAGATCAATCACCAAATCGGAGAAGAAGTCATCCGGCATGGCATAGCTTTGCGCAAAAAAATTCTCGGCAATATCAAACACAGACAAGTCAGACAGTTCCTGAATCATGTCTTTGATCGCACTTAAATGATTGGCCTCTTCTTCCGGTGTTAATTCCTCTTCTTCGCCTGCGAGATTTAAATAGGCTTCTTTAAGGCGAGATGACAATTCAACATGCACCTCGTAAAACGCATTAAGGATAGGCAGCCAAAAGCTTAACGTGTGTTTGGTTTTATTGATGGTTGCGGCCATGTAATCCATTAGGTGAGTCAGGATTTTGCCACCGGCTTTGTTGCCGTTTTCATGGGCAGCCTGCAATTGGGCGACACAAATATCCAATGCAAACACGCAGGCCGAGTAATACGGCCGTTCCTCATCGTAGGAAGCCTCATCCAACTCCTCAATTAAATCGACAAGGCGCAAAGCTAATTCAGGTTCCTGCAAAAAAGGCGTGTAATGCTGGGGTTCTGGATCGCCATCTTTTTCTATGAGGGCGGCCATGCTGGCGATCCATTTTTTTAAGTGTTCCAGTTCAATAGTCATTCCGAATCAAGCACCTTTCTTGATTTTCCTTCTTCGTCAATGGCTACAAAAACAAAGGTCCCCTCGGTCACCTGATAGCGTCCCGAACCGGCTGCGGGCTCTGCCCAGACTTCGACAGCAATGGTCATCGACGTTGTGCCTCGCTTAATTAATTCCACGTGGCAGCTGACCACATCACCCACGTGCACAGGTTTTAAAAAAGTCATGGAATGAATGGCTACCGTCGCAACACGTCCACGCGCCAATTTTTTTGCCAGCACGCCGGCAGCCAAATCCATTTGTGAAACAATCCACCCGCCAAAAATATCGCCATTGGCATTGGTATCAGCCGGCATGGCTAAGGTCTGAATGGTAATTTCGCCGCGAGGTGCCATGTTATGATCCCGGTTTCAGTTTAGCCAGGGCATCCGCCATGGCGGTGTTAAACACGCCCTTTTTAGCCGGTTGAACCTGGCGTCTGTCTTCTTTTTTACGGGCATCGTCTTTTTTAACCACAGGTGCTTTTTTAGCCTGAGGCTTACTGACTTTCTTGTGCACAACAGCGGGCCTGGCTTCATCGAGTTTCATGCTCAAACCAATGCGGCGACGCTCTTTGTCCACTTCCACTACTTTCACCTTGACGATATCGCCGGCTTTCACCACCGTATGCGGATCCGTAATAAACCGATTGGTCATAGCAGAAATGTGGACTAACCCATCTTGATGAACCCCAATATCCACAAAGGCGCCGAAATTGGTGACATTGCTGATGACCCCTTCGAGAATCATGCCTTCTTCCAGATGACTGATGTCCTCAACGCCTTCTTTGAAATTGACGGTCTTGAATTCCGGGCGGGGATCGCGGCCGGGTTTTTCGAGTTCACGCAACACGTCACGAACAGTCGGCAATCCAAACTGCTCATCCACGTAGTCGGCGGCATTGACACTGGTTAACAAATCATGATTGCCAATGACTTGGGTGATCGTTACTTTTTTATCAGCCAGAATGCGTTCCACCAGGGCATACGCTTCCGGGTGAACCGCGGAGGCATCCAGTGGGTTACTGCCATTCATGATGCGTAAGAAACCCGCCGCCTGCTGGAAGGTTTTTTCGCCCATGCGCGGGACCTGTTTTAACTGGTTACGATCAGCAAAAGCGCCATGCTGATCGCGGTATTCAACTAAATTCTTTGCCAGGGTTTCGTTTAAACCGGACACACGGGTCAACAGAGCCACGGAGGCCGTATTGACATCGACACCCACCGCATTCACGCAATCCTCGACCACGCCATCCAGGCTTCGTGCTAAACGAGTCTGGTTCACGTCATGCTGATATTGTCCGACGCCAATGGCTTTGGGCTCAATTTTAACCAATTCCGCCAACGGATCCTGTAATCGTCTGGCGATGGACACTGCGCCACGCAGACTGACATCCAGATCAGGAAACTCGTTCGCCGCCAGTTCAGAGGCAGAGTAAACAGAGGCACCAGCTTCACTTACCAGCACTTTGTTTAATTTCAAATCGGGATACATTTTAATCATGTCCGCCACCAGGCGTTCCGTGTCGCGCGAGCCGGTGCCGTTGCCAATGCTGATGAGGTTAACATGGTGTTTGGCCGCGAGTTTCGCGAGTTCAGCGATGGCCTGATGCCATTCATTCTGCGGAGCAAATGGGAAAACCGTGGTGTAATCCAGTAATTTACCGGTGATGTCCACGACCACCACTTTCACACCCGTGCGTATGCCGGGATCAAGGCCGATGGTAATGCGTGGGCCAGCTGGAGCCGCCAACAACAGACCGCGTAGATTACGTGCGAACACATGGATTGCCTCTTCATCGGCCGATTCACGTAAACGCGCCAGTAATTCGAGTTCCAGCTTGGTGAATAATTTGATTTTCCAGGTCATGCGTACGGTATCAAGCAGCCAGTTGTCCGCAGCACGTCCCTGATGGCTAATGTTGAAATAAGCAGCCACCCTTCTCTCGCCGTACTCCGCATCATCAACCAGGTGCAGGCCAATTTGCAAAACGCTTTCGCGTCGGCCGCGGAATAAGGCCAGGGCGCGATGGGAGGGGATTTTTTTAATCGGTTCCGCATAGTCAAAATAATCGGCAAATTTATTCGCCGCGTCTTTCTTGTCCTTAGCCTCGCCAGTGGATTTAAGCACAGCATGCTGCCAGAGGTATTCTCTGAGCTCGCTGAGCAACTCCGGATCTTCGGCAAACCGCTCCATTAAAATCTGTCTTGCGCCTTCCAGTGCCGCTTTCGCATCAGCAATGCCAGCCTCGGCATTAATGAATTGCTGAGCATGCGTTTCGGGATCATGCCCGGGCTCCTGCCAGAGGGTCATCGCCAGCGGTTCAAGTCCTGCTTCGCGGGCCAATTGCGCCTTGGTACGCCGCTTGGGACGATGCGGCAGGTAGAGATCTTCCAGGCGGGTTTTGGTGTCCGCAGTAAGAATGGCCTGCTCCAGTTCCGGCGTCAATTTCTCCTGCTCACGGATGGACTGCAGAATCACGGCGCGGCGCTCATCCAGTTCACGCAGATAAAGCAGACGCTCCGCCAGTTGTCTTAATTGAGTGTCATCGAGGCCCTCTGTCGCTTCTTTACGATAGCGGGCAATAAAAGGTACGGTCGCGCCTTCATCCAATAGGCGAATGGCGGTTTCTACCTGCGACACCTTTACTTTAAGCTCCTGGGCAATTGTCGCTGCCGTAGACAACATCTCTTGACTCATTCAGTTCCCCGAAAAACATGATGATAAAAAAAACGAAGGCATTATATACTACTTTGCGGCCTTTGGTTAATTCCTTTCAATTAACCAGACATAATCGATAACCTCCCGCAACCCGCGGACAAACAGCGAATCAGACTCATCCATGCGGCGGTGGCTTTCCTTAAGCAGGTGCAGCGTACAGCCTGGGTACAGCGCGGCTAGTTCATCCGGGGTGACGCTGTAAGGCGGCCCCTCCATCAGCGTCTGATTGTAGGTTAAGGTTTTCAGTAAAATGCGGCCTTTTGATTTTAGCCACTGCAAACAGCGAGACGTGTAAGCAGCGCGTAACGCCGCAGGCAAGGCCACGAGCGCTCCGCGATCATAAAGCCCCTCTGCGGGTTCAATGAGGCGTTGAGGCAGTGTAAACAAATCATGGACCCAGAGCGTTAACGCCGGTGAGGAGTAGCACAGGCAATCGTCAATGGTCTGTTGTTTGAGCGGCAGGTGATTTTCAGCGGCCAGTTGCTGCACAGCAAGCTCGCTTAATTCAATGCCAGTGACCGTGGCCCCCTGGTCCACCAGCCACAGCAAATCCAGGCTCTTGCCGCACAAAGGGACTAAAATGGAGGGATTATCCGCCGTTTGAAGGGACGGCCAGAACTGAATTAAGTCGTCATTGACCAACGGGCGGTGGAAAGGCAGATTGCCGCTTTCCCACAGCGCGTGCCAGAATTGTTTTCCTTTATTCACTCCACCGTCACCGATTTGGCGAGGTTACGTGGCTGGTCCACGTCCGTTCCTTTGGCCACTGCCACGTGATAAGCCAATAATTGCAGCGGAATGGTATACACAATGGGCGCCACCCATTGACCACAGGAAGGAACGGGAATCAGGCGTGCGCCATTGGATTCCCAGGTCTGGGAATCATCCACAAAAACCACCAGTTGACCGCCACGGGCGCTGACTTCATGCAGATTGGATTTTAGTTTATCCAGCAATTCATCATTAGGGGCGACTGCAATAACCGGCATTTCATTGTCAACCAAAGCCAGCGGACCGTGCTTCAATTCACCGGCAGGGTAAGCCTCCGCGTGAATGTAAGAAATTTCTTTCAGCTTCAGGGCGCCTTCCAGGGCGACAGGGTATTGCACACCTCGTCCCAGGAATAAGGTATGGGATTTATTCACAAAAAGAGAAGACAACGATTCAATGGCCTTATTCATTTTCAAGGCACGCTCACAACAGGCCGGCAATTCCTGCAACTGCGTCAATACGGTTTTTGCCCGCTCATCGCGGCATAGCACAGCCGACAGCATCAATAAAGCGGCCAATTGCGTCGTAAACGCTTTGGTCGAGGCCACACCGATTTCGATGCCGGCACGTGTCAGGAAAACGCACTCAGCCTCGCGCACCAGTGTGCTGGTAGCCACATTACAAATGGCCAGGGTAGATAAATAATTTAAGGATTTTGCCTTGTATAACGCGGCTAAGGTATCGGCCGTCTCGCCGGATTGGGAAATGGCAATGAACAGGGTATTGTCGCCGACGACCACATCCCGGTAGCGGTATTCGCTGGCAATTTCAACCTGAGTGGGCAGTCCAGTCAGGGATTCAAGCCAGTAGCGGGCCGTCAGGCCGGCATGATAACTGGTGCCGCAGGCCACAATGTGAATCTGTTTGACCTCGGGAAAAATCGCCGCCGCATGCTCGCCGAAACTGGCCTTGAGCACGTCCAGGCTAACAATACGCCCTTCCAGCGTATCAGCCAGTACTTTGCTTTGTTCGTGAATTTCCTTCAGCATAAAATGGCGATAATTGCCCTTGGTGGCGGTCTGGCTGTCGTTATCAAGCGGATGACGCTGACGTTGTACCGGCTTTTTACTGTGGTCAAAAACATGCACGTCACTGGCAGTCAGCAGGGCGCTGTCGCCTTCATCAAGAAACATGACCGATTGTGCAAAGGATCGCAGCGCCAGCGGATCAGAGGCAATGAATTGCTCGCCTATCCCCATCCCGACAACCAGGGGACTTCCTTTGCGTACCGCAACCAGTTCCTGCGGCCGTTTCTGGTGAATAACACCCAGAGCGAAGGCGCCATGCATCTCAGCGGCAGCATCCTGCACGGCGGTCAACAGGTTTTCATGCTGCTGGTAATGGTAATGGATTAAGTGCGCCGCCACTTCTGAATCGGTTTCAGAATTAAACTGATAGCCGGTGTTCTGCAATTTTTTACGCAGGGATTCATAGTTTTCAATGATGCCATTGTGAACCACGGCAATTTCATCGTGGGAAAGGTGAGGATGGGCATTTTCTTCACAGGGTTTGCCATGGGTTGCCCAACGCGTGTGGGCGATGCCGGTTGTGCCATGGATGGATACTTCCTGCATGGCGTCAGCCAATGCCTGGACCTTGCCCTGGATTCGGACTCGTTTCAGCCGGCCTGTCTTGTCGATAACCGCAATGCCGGCAGAATCATAACCGCGGTATTCCAGACGTCTTAACCCTTCCAGTAATATTTTGCTGATATCACGTTGAGAGGTTGCTCCCATAATCCCGCACATAATTCACTCCTTACCCCAATTCTTTTGACAGGTCGCCAGCATGACCCTGCATGCTGGCGTCTTAATCATTTGAAAAATGGCCAAGTATGCCACAATACCGCGGATATACTAAATAGTAGACGGTTGTTGGCAGTTTGTTTTATAGCCATTGGCTTTCATTACCTCACAGATTTCATAAGCCAGGTAACGATGAGCGCGTGTTGTCGGGTGAATTTCATCCCAGAAGAGGTAATTATCCGGGGTATCACAGACATGATAATTGCGCTCGCCGCGCTTAAAGCTGGCATCGCGGTATTGCAGCACCTGGGCATACAACAAGACGTAATTGCGTGCATAAGGCGATGCGGCAAACGCGCCAAACATCGGCAGTTTGACGTCAATGCAGGCGTCCGTAATGTTAGTCAAGCCATAATCGGCTGGATGGTCCAGGGCTTTTTGCAACAGCGGGTTGATGTCGATGTAGAGGAAATTAACCTCGGGTTGTGCCTGACGCAGGGTTTCAATACGGGCCGCCAGACGCTCATTATGCAGTTTAATGGCCGCACTCAATACTGGCTTGTCGGTGGTGTGAACAAATTTTGGTGTAAAGCCAACGTCTGGCAAGCCCATGATGATGACATGCCGTGCGCCTGCTTTTGTCAATTTATTTACACCTGAAATAATCCCGTCGAGTACATTATCAATGTAGGCGCTCATGACCGCCGGATTGTAATTGTCTTCAAACACCAGCACATTTAAGTAATCGTTAGCCCCGGTGAAGACGAAATAAGCCGTGCGATCATCCACTACCTCGTTCATTAACAGGTAGGCCTGTACCGTCAACCCCAGGCTCGGCGGAATCAGTTTACCCACGATCAGGGTCTTTAAGGTATTTAACGGATGACGGATAAGATTCCATACCGTCAGTTGATAATCATAGGTTACAGCCCAGCTGCCGCCAAAAGCCTGATTGGTGAAATCCTCATTGTCTTCGCGGTCAAGGGCCAGCATGGGTGCCAGGTATTCATTCCAGACGCGGCCATTGGAGAAATGATTTTGCCAATAGGGTTCGCCCGGCAGAACAGGTACTTTTCTCACTTTACTGATCACGGAGGCCAAGAACGGTCCGAATTCCGTATCGAAGTAGTTATTGACTATCTCAATGCCGGCGTCAAGTACCATTTGCGGGACGTAATAATCATAAGCAAATTCTGTCATTTTATTGATGACAAAGACTTTTAAGGGACGAACCAGGTAGGCGGGGCTTTCTTCCTGCCTTAAACTTTTCAGCAGGTGGGTGGTGTTGCCGGTATCGGACAGGCTGTCACCGAAAACCACCATGGACTGAATGGTTTTACCCGCGTGAAGTGAGAGGGGCAGGCAGACGAGCGTAAGACATAACCATTTACAGAGTCTGGCAAAATTAGGCATGATCTCTCCTTAGAATCATTAATCCATTGAATCCCTGCAATGCGATAGAAATTACTCAGTCAGGTTCACGCGTGAAAAAAACTTGCAGCAAATTTCTAGCAACTTACCACCATTATCCCTGACAGTACACACTTGTCAACGCATGGAGTCAGTTATTTTTTCTTGAGCAACCGGGCGCGGTCACGCTGCCAATCGCGATCTTTAATCGCATCGCGCTTGTCATGGGTTTTCTTACCCTTCGCCAGCGCGATTTTGATTTTGATGCGGTTTTTGCTCCAGTACAGCGACAGCGGGACAATGGTGTAACCTTGCCGCTCAACACTGCCAATCAGCTTACTCAATTCACGCCTGTTTAATAATAGCTTACGCGTGCGGGTTGCGTCAGGCAGCGTGTGAGCAGAAGCCGTGGGCAGAGGCTGGATTTGCGCACCGAGCAAAAAGGCCTCGCCGTATTTAAGGATCACGTGCGCATCGGACAGGTTAATCTTTCCGGCGCGCAGGCTTTTGACTTCCCAACCTTGAAGTACCATGCCCGCTTCGAGTTCATCCTCAATATAATAATCAAATCGCGCCTTTTTATTGACGGCAATGGAGGCGCCTGACGCTTTGTGAGTAGTCATAATCTGCTTATCATCGTTAACAAAGAGGAGGAATTATACACCAGAAAGCAATTCTGTCCGCATCCAGTGCATCTCTTGACCGGCTTTGCAGACGGTCTTTTTCTCGTGTATTTTAAATAGAGATGAGCTCACGTAAGGATAAGATACACAATGAATATCGGTGAAAAACTACCTGCTTTTTCATTTACCGCAACCAATGGCCTTTCAGCCAGCTTAAATGACTATCAGGGACAATGGGTCGTCCTCTATTTTTACCCCAAGGATTCTACGCCAGGCTGTACCGTGGAAGGACAAAATTTCCGCGACGCCTACCCCGCCTTCCAGGCATTGAACACTGAAATTTTCGGCATCTCGCGTGATTCGCTGAAATCACACGACAGCTTTAAATGCAACCAGCAGTTTCCCTTTGAATTAATCAGCGATAAAGACGAAGAAATCTGTCAACTTTTTGATGTCATAAAAATGAAGTCCCTGTACGGTAAAGAAGTACGCGGCATCGAGCGCCGTACTTTCCTCATCGACCCGCAGGGTATTTTAAGGCACGAATGGCGCAAAGTCAGCGTGCCAGGGCATGTCGATGACGTGCTTGCCACCCTGAAATCACTCCAGCAATAACAGGGCACGCAGACAACCTTTGCCCTGCATCGCAGGAACGAAACCCATTGCCATTTTGCCATGGGTTTCGATAATGCTGGCAAGGTCTAAGCAATGGCGTTCATTCATTGTAAAATCGCTGCAGAAGACGATCCTTGCTTACTGCAAAGTGCCATGAGCACCCCTGATGCGCGGCAATGCCTCGAGCGATCCATGATGGACAAAGCGTGAAGCCGCATAATCTTCAGCGCGGGGTATGAATTCACTTGACTGTGCTCCCTGCCCTGATCACAATGAATTGACTTAGTAGACAGGGATTCCCATGGAAAACAAATCTGAAAGCCGAAAATTATTCGTATTGGATACCAATATCCTCATGCACGATCCCACCGCCATCTACCGCTTTGAGGAGCATGACATTTATTTGCCGATGGTGGTGCTTGAAGAACTCGACAGCCACAAAACCGGCCTCTCGGAGGTGGCGCGCAACGTACGGCAAACCAACCGCATGTTGGTGGAACTGATGAGCAATGCCAGTCACACTCAAATCGTCGCCGGTTTGCCTATTCCAAGCTTTCTAACCTCGGAAAACGTTAAAAGCAGCGGCCGTTTGTTTTTCCAGACCGACGAGTTTGAGCAGTTGCGGCCCACCTCCCTGCCAGGGCATAAGGCAGACAATACCCTGCTCGCCACGGCGTTGGGCTTACAAAAAAAACACCCCGATCGGGCCGTGGTGATTATTTCCAAAGACATCAATCTCAGGATTAAAGCCGGTATTCTCGGCATCCCGGCGGAAGATTACTACAATGATCAGGTGTTGGATGACGTCAATCTGCTGCACAGCGGGTTGCACATCCTTGAAAACAATTTCTGGGATACGCATTCCAAAAACATGGAAGCCTGGCAGGAAAACGGCAAAACGTTTTACCGCATCACCGGCCCCCTCACCAATCAGTGGAATTACAATGATTGTTTAAGCACCGAAGACAATCAGTTCCAGGCCATGGTTAAAACCATTGAATCCAACGGCGTCGTCGTGCAGGTCGCCCGTGATTTCACTCAACCCAAGCATTCGGTCTGGGGCATCAATGCCCGTAACCGTGAGCAGAATTTTGCCTTGAACATGCTGCTGGATCCGGACATTGATTTTGTTACCCTGCAAGGCTCGGCAGGAACGGGAAAAACCCTGCTGACCATCGCGGCCGGCCTGACCCAGGTCCTTGATCAGAACCGCTACAACGAAATTTTAATGACGCGCGTGACCATCCCTGTGGGAGAGGACATCGGCTTTTTACCCGGAACCGAAGAAGAAAAAATGACCCCCTGGATGGGCGCCTTGATGGATAACCTCGAGGTGCTGCACAGTTCGCAGGAAGGCGGCACGTTTGGCCGAAATGCCACGCAGGATTTGCTGCAGAACAAAATTAAAATCCGCTCACTCAATTTCATGCGCGGCCGCACCTTTTTAAATCGGTTCATTATCATTGACGAGGCTCAAAACCTAACCTCCAAACAGATTAAAACACTGGTCACCCGTGCGGGTCCGGGCAGTAAAATCATTTGCCTTGGCGACATCAAGCAGATTGATACCCCCTATCTCACGGAAACAACCTCAGGATTAACCTTTGCGGTGGATCGCTTCAAGCATTGGCAGCACAGTGCCCACATGACCCTAACGCGCGGTGAACGCTCAAGGCTTGCTTATTATGCAGCAGAGCATTTATAGTACGCGTTTTAGGAGAGAATACGCATGAGTATGCAAGCCATTACCTTCGATGATGTGTTGCTGGTGCCCGCCTACAATCATCATGAGTCTCGCCGGGTAGTGAATATCGGCATGACGGATCGCCTCGGTAAATTAACTCTTAAGCTGCCGATCATGAGTTCGAACATGGATACCATTACCGAAAGCAACATGGCTAATTTCATGCACAGCAAGGGCGGCATTGGCGTCATGCACCGCTTTTTAAGCATTGACGACAACATTCGTGAATTCAAACAGTGTCAGGGACAGGTTTTTGTCTCCGTCGGCTGCACGGATGCGGAATTGCAGCGTGCCGAAGCCCTGCGCGATGCCGGCGCTGATTTTTTCTGCGTTGACGTCGCCCATGCCCATGCCAAATACGTGGGTAAAACCCTGAAAAACCTGCGCAAGCTCCTGGGTAGCCGCTGCATCATGGCGGGCAATGTCGCGACCTATGCCGGCGCAGATTACTTAGCCTCCTGCGGTGCAGACATCATCAAAGCCGGTATCGGCGGCGGTTCCGTCTGCAGCACGCGGATTAAAACCGGTTTTGGCATTCCCATGCTCACCTGCATTCAGGATTGCGCCCGCACGGATCGCTCCATTGTCGCTGACGGCGGTATCCGTACTTCCGGCGACATCGTCAAAGCCTTGGCCTTTGGCGCCGATTTTGTCATGATCGGCGGCATGTTGGCCGGCACGGAGCCCACGCCCGGGGAGGTCATTAAAAAAGAAGATGGCCGTCTGGTCAAACGCTACCGCGGCATGGCATCCCGCGAGGCCCAGGAAGATTTTCTCGGACAAATGCATGAATGGAAAACAGCCGAGGGGGTAGCAACTGAAGTACTCTACAAAACCAATCAGGATGCCATTATTGCGGATATTATCGGTGGCTTACGTTCGGGTTTAACTTATGCCGGCTCCGATACCATCTCCGAACTGCAGCGCAAGTTGAATTATGTGGTGATTACGCAGGCCGGTCGTCTAGAAAGCCTGCCGCATAAATTGATGGAATCTTAAGACTTGAGGTCTGCCCGCTGAAGCGGGCAACCCATTAACTAACCGCTGTAACAGGATTACATTACCATTGAAACACCCTGGGTGACTTCTTGTTCCAAATCCATGCCCTGTCCCTGCCCCTGGCTTGGGCCGCTGACGATGCTTTCAAATTGATCCAGTTCCGGCATATTCTCAATCGCATCCATGGGGTCGGTCATGGTGTCAGAGCTCATCATGGACATTTCAACGCCGTCTCCCTCCATGCCCATGGTATTATCCTGATCGCTTTCTGGCGCATCATCGCTGCCTGCACCAGAACCGCCGCTGGAAAACATGCCCTGGACTGAATTAAATCCCTGACTAATGGCACTGCCTGCAGCGCCGATCGCGGGCGATATCGCCTGATTAATGGCGCCAGTGACCTGTGCGTTAATATCATCGACAAATTTCATTAATTCCTCAAGCTGCTTCATGTGAGGATCTTTCTCATCGTCGCCTTGCTGATTACTGCTCGTCTGATTCTGATTGAGGGTGTTGAGCAAATCATCGTCATTATTGCTGCTGCCCCCAGCACCAGGGCTTGGCGTGGTCGACGTGGGGTTTGGGGTAGGTATGGACCCTGATAATTCCGTTCCAGACATAAAATCACCTGCAAAATGTCATTACTCTATTAAGAATAGCATACCCACCAAGCGACAGTACGTTTTACGGGTATTCGTTGTATAATATTACTAATCCTTTGTAATTTCTGCCTAGACGGCCGCATTTACGATTTTTTTTCACATTCAGCAGCAGACAACAATACCCCATGGCATCGGTAAAATCAGGTATCAGTAGGTACAACGCCGATGGTTTGCTATTATTGCCAACGATGACAGGCTTATCAGAAGGGAATTGAATGAATTTAAATGATTTTCGCTGTATGAGACGCGGGGTGCAGGTTTCCACGTTGCGCAGGCGGGATGCCGATCTGTTGCGGCCCTTTAAGCGCGAAGGCAAGGAAAAAAACCATGCCCTGCTGCTGTTGCACGGTTTCTCTTCTTCTCCGGCCGTCTTTCGCAACCTCCTGGGAGCATTTGCTGGCTACGATGCCGTGGTTGCGCCCGTACTGCCGGGCCATAGTGAGAATCTCAATGCGTTTGCCGAGGTTAAAGCCTCCGATTGGCTTGCCTCGGTTGAGGACGTCTGTGCGACGCTGGTGGCTGAGTTTCAACAGGTGGATATCATGGGCCTGTCCTTAGGCGGGCTCTTAGCCTGTCACTTAAGCAGTCGTTTTCCTTTAAATCATCTGTATTTACTGGCGCCGGCACTTGATTTGCAGTTGGCCTTACCCGGCTCCCTGAAACTGGCCAGAATCCTCTACCAGCTGGGATTTCGTCAATTACGCAGTGCGGCCGGTAATTTATTCACAACCGATCATTGTGAAATCGCTTACCGCCAATTGCCGCTGACCACCATCATTGAAATTTTAACCCTGGTTAAGCAGTTTGAATTCAAACCGCCCACCTGCCCTACCGATGTGTTTCTCGGCTGTTATGATGAAGTGGTGGCTTCGCGCCGTGTGGCTGCCCGCTTTGCAGGCTGTGACAATGTCACCATTCACTGGCTTGCCAAATCAGCGCATGTGTTGCCGCTGGATGGTGATATTGCCGAGATTATTCAGTGCGTTAATCAGAACCTAGCGACTGGTTAAGCGTGCTTTAATCATGTACACTCAATCCCTTTATTCAGCAACATAAAGGGAGTCGTCATGTTTTCTAAAAGAGAAAAAGAAGTGATTAGTACGCTGGGCAATGTGGGTGCCTGGGTTGCCGCTGTTTTTTCTGTGGTTTATCTCGTGAAAGAGGGATTGCAGCAGGAAATGGGGGATGAGCCAAACGTAACCGAGATCGATCCAGCCCTGATGATCAATGGTCTTAATTTCGAATTCTTTGAAGAAAACGACATGGAATTCACATCGATGTCCTGGGGCTTTGGTAGATGACCAACAGCCCATCCGGGCTGTTAATTATTCAAACTCTTATTGTATCGTGTGTATTCCTGCATGGAATAATATCCCCAATCACGCATGTCCAGCACTGCCCCATTATAGGCCATGAAGTCGGTCCGCATTTCCGGGAGATTGTAAAAATAAATGTCACTGGCATCGCTCGCCAGCGTATGCTGCCGTTTAACGGCTGAAAGCTCAGCCACAGCCCGATCATGCGTTTTCACAAAGGCGCGGTTGGCCCGTAAATAACGCCCCTTAAATTGGGCATTGCCCCATAATTCCACATCAATGACATTGGCAATACCGGCCAACTGCATAAAGGCTTTGTTTTTAGCGCGAATTTTTAATTTATCGCTTTTTATCCAGTACATGCTGAACCAGCCTTCACCAGCCAGTTCAACCATGGACAGATTGGCCATCCCGGTCAATTGCACATGCGGCTTGCCGCGCATGGACAGTTGTAAATAATGCGCGTGAACGCCGCTTATCTGGACATTGCCGCTGCCTCGAATATCCAGTTTACGCAGAACAATATCACCGCCTAATGTCGTATTACCCGGATTATCAATACTTAAATCCAGTAAACCGGAATGAAGGCGGGAGCCGGTGATGACACCGCCGCCCTGGTAAGTGAACGAATTTAAATAATGACCACGAACTTCAACTGAAACCCCACCGCTGCGGGGGTAGCCTTCACCAATCTGGATAAGCAACTGACCATTCTGAACCTTGGTCACCACCTGCTGCAGATCGCTTGCCGCGCCACGAAGAATAACTTGCGGTTTTGAGTAACCGGTGTGCAAATCGACATTGAGACGCCCTCTGGCGATGACGTGATTGAAGCTCGGTACCGAACGAACCTGCGTGGTACGAACCTTGGCAACCGCTACGGGTTGCTGCTCGGTCGCTACCGCCTGGCGATGGCAACCACTAAGTAGAAACCCTATAAAAATCAATACCAAAAAGCGGCTCAACATAAGTCTCGTTTCCAATGGACGTTTATTTCCCTACATTAGAGGAAGTTAAAGCAATGCGCAAGCATCCTGCCTGGTGAATTCTCAAGCCTTTGCAGGATGCCTAGACAGCCTAAAACCAGGCATTCATGGTGAAATCGGAAATGCCGACCGACGCGGGACAGCCTTGGTAGCGTTTTAATTCCGGGGCCTTCTGGACTAAGGTTTTAAGTGATTCTGAATAGGGTATCAATGCTGGCAACTGAATATAAATGTCGACTAACAACCCGTTCTTACACCCGAGATACACTTTTTTGGCTGCATTACTGCCAAACGACAAACGCACCCTCTCTTCGAGTTCACTTCGGGTCACGGTTTTGCCAAGATGCTCATGCAGATAAGTTCCTAACTGCGAGCGATCCGCTTCGTTGACCAGGCGCATGGCTAACGAGAAATAGGCATCGGCACTTAAAATCTGACAACTGCCATGCTTATACCACTCATGCCGTTCAAGGCAACTGCCAAAGGCGTAGCTTGGCATCAGCACGCGCAACATCCCTGCCACCTCATCATTTAAATTCACAACCGGGTAATCACAATGATTAGGCTGCGGCTCCACGCCGCAGAAACCGTAATTTTGACCGCATTGATTCTGATTTGGCCACATGCCGTGCAGGGTCAGGTGAGAGGCCGCATAAGAAGCCGGTTTTAATTTCATGCACTCGGGTTTGCCTGCTTCATAACCATAGGTTTGGCAAAAGGCGGGTTGCCAACTTAGAGCCAGTACATACGAGTCTGCCATGCCCGGACTTTGATCGCAACGGCTGGCAGGTTGCGTCTGGTAATCGGCATCGCCGCATTGGCTGGCAACCCAGCGCCCCGTCCCATCAGCCATGGTAATGCGCAGCCAATCCGGTTTGTAGGGTCGGTTAATCTCGATTAAGGTAAAACGCTGCCCTGCTTCAACCGAGGCATTGGACGGGTTGGTTTTTTTATTTTTGGAGAGGTAGGCAGGGCATGATTTACCCGCAATAAAAGTACCGTCTACTGGCACTGAAGCCTGGGCAAACACCGCATAGAGGGACAATAACGATACAATTATTCTGATCACGTAGGCATCCTGTCAATTTAAGGCACACCTGATTATACAGAAGTTTCGGTAACTTACGAGAATTTTGCTGAGGTTATACCACTTGCCCGGCTGCCCAGCCGGAAGACCAGGCCCATTGAAAATTATACCCGCCTAACCAGCCGGTCACATCCAGAACCTCGCCGATAAAGTACAGCCCGGGGATTGATTTTACCGCCATGGTTTGGGAGGAAATGGCTTCGGTATCCACCCCCCCCAGCGTGACTTCCGCCGTACGATAGCCCTCGGTGCCATTGGGTTTGATGCGCCATTGAGTGACGCTTAACGCCACGTCTTTCAATCGTTGATCAGAAAAGGTGGTTAATTCTTTTTCGAGCACGGCCTCCTCCTGCCAGGTCGCCGTCACTCGTTTTGGCAATGTCATTTCCAGACAGGTTTTCAATCGCATTTTAGGTGTTTTACGTTTCGCAGCCAGGATCGCGGCCTCCAGATCCTGCCCCGCTGCGAGATCAATGGTTAACTCATCTCCAGCGTGCCAGAAGGAGGAAATCTGCAGCATGGCCGGGCCGCTTAAGCCACGGTGGGTAAACAGCATGTCTAGGGTAAATTCCTGATCATTGCAGGCTACACGGCAAGGCACCGAAATGCCCGACAATGCGCCATACCGTTCCTTATCCTGCGGCTGCAGAGTAAAAGGAACCAATCCGGCCCTGGTCGGCAGCACGTTTAAGCCAAATTGCGCCGCCAATTGATACCCATAGGGTGAAGCCCCCATGGTAGGGATGGATAACCCGCCGGTAGCAACCACCAGGGAGTCGCATTGAAGGCGTGTGCCGCAGGCCAACTGCAAACGATAGCCTTTCCCCTCGTGGTGAACGGATTGAATGGAGGTATTTAATGCAATATTGACTCCGGCATCTTCACAACAGGCGAGCAGCATCCCCACGATATCGGACGATTTGTTATCGCAGAACAATTGCCCGTGCGATTTTTCATGAAAAGGAATACGGAATTTGTTGACCAGATCAATGAAATCATAGGCCGTGTAGCGCTTTAGCGCCGATTTGCAAAAATGAGGATTGGCAGAAAGATAATGATGCGCTTCGATGTCATAATTGGTGAAATTGCAACGACCGCCACCGGACATCAGAATTTTTTTGCCCGCTTTGTTGGCGTGATCAATCACCAGTACCCGACGGCCACGAAAGCCCGCTTCGATGGCACACATCAAACCGGCTGCCCCGGCACCAATGATTATTACATCCGGATTTTTCATAGAGATCATTCTCTTTTACCAGCAGCGATGCTGCTGGTAAAGAGAAAAAATGGGTAGAAACGACAGAGGATTAGATGGCAGATACTTCTTCTGCTTGTAATCCTTTAGGGCCTTTACTGACGGTGAACTGTACACGTTGACCTTCAACTAATGTTCTGCGTCCAGAACTTTCGCTTTTGATGGAGCGGAAGTGGACGAAAACATCGTCTTGACCATTATCGCGGCTAATGAAGCCATAACCTTTATCATCATTAAACCACTTGACGTGGCCAGTTTCTACTATAGCGGACATTTATATTTTCCAAATAAAATTAAACACACACTTGGAGTTGTCTAATCAAAGCCATGACAATGGGACTTTACGCGATAATTCGTCAATTGATATTCAAAGAGGGATTTTCACGAGAGTAACATTTTTCCGCTGAGATATAGAAAACAACCAAGTCTTGTTATTATACTCCAGCAGGAAGTAAATAGCGAGTCGCCTAGAAAATATTTCTTCAATGCTGCCAGTTAATAGGCGCATTGCTGAATTCGCTTTCGATTAAGGCAACGGCGGGGAAAACGATGGGAAGGCGGGTTGCAATTGCTCGGCCAGAGCCAGCAATGACCAGTCGCGCCACCTTCCTGAGGCAATCTGTACCGAGACAGGCAACTCGCCATGGGACATGACGGGCAACGTCATCGCAGGTAAATTGGCCTGATTGAATAACGGCGTAAACGGAGAGAACGCACGGCCTTGCTCTATATAAGCCGTAAGATCATTGGTGTACACGAGACTTCCGATTTTGATCGGTAATTGGGCTAATGCCGGGGTCAACACAAACGCCGCGTCATTCAGTAAGGCATGCAGTGGACGCAGGCACCGATAAAGCTGAGTGCGAGCCTGGATAAGTTGCGTTGCCTTGATGGCCTTTCCCTCACGATAAAACGCCCAGGTCGCTGGTTCCAACTCCTGCTTTTTCGCCTTTCGCCCCAATAACTGCTGCTGGCTTTCAATCACGGCGGCCGTATTGGCAGTAATCAAAATCAGAGCACACTGATTAATCAACTCCAAATCCAGTGTCAGATCCTGCTCGATCACAGAATACCCCAGCGCTTCCAGTTGCTGACGCATGATGTCCACGGCTGAGAGACAGGGCGCCTCGATCGGAACCGGTGTAAACGCCCTGGGTACCAGGACCACTGTTTTCGGCCGTGACGGAACAACCGGGATTATCGGTTTTTGATGCCGTGACTGGTGGGCAAATACCCGAGCTGAGTCGCGCACCGTGCGGGTTATCACGTGTTGACCACTTAACCCAGACCAGGACTCATCTACCCAGGGCCCTAATGAGATGAGCCCCTGCGTCGGTTTAAAGCCAAATAAACCGCAACAGGCCGCCGGAATACGGATTGAGCCGCCGCCATCACTGGCCGTGGCCACGGGGGCAATGCCCGCCGCTACCGCGGCCGCTGAGCCCCCCGAGGAACCGCCGGGGGTTAAAGCAGGATCATAGGGATTTTTTGCCGGGCCATGTAACACGGACTCGGTGACAAACGACAGACCAAGTTCCGGGGTATTGGTGGTCGCAAAAGGCAGCATGCCAAGCGACAGTAAATTATCAATGTAATCACTGTTGGCTTGCGGCACGGTGCCGGCAAAGAAACGAGAACCTGCCGTAAGCGGAACGCCCTTTAAGGTAAATCCCAAATCTTTGACTACGACCGGCACGCCATAAAAAGGTTCATCGCCCTGCATGTTTTTTAACCGATCAAAGGCCCAGCCGCTGCACTCGTGGACAATGGCGTTCAGTGACGGGTTGACCTGCTGCAGACGGGTTAACGCACAATCCATTGCCTCCTCTGGGGTGGTTTCACCTGCCTTTATTTTTGCGGCCAGCGCATGGGCATCCAGCCGGCAGTAATCCTTGACGTCCATTATTCGGGTCACGACGGGTTAATGGGAGGCAAGGGATTCGGCTTTTTGGGCGAACCCTGATTGTTTTTCATCGTCATGACACCTCGCCAGAGCGGTTCGCCTTTCCAGGCATGCGCACCCGGCTGATACAGCACTTCCGATAACAGCATCAGCTGCCTTTTGAGTCCAGGATCACGCACGAGACGTGCGACATCGTTAATCGTAAGCATTGTTTCATTGGGCCATTGTAAATGAGCCCAGTCCAGCAGGGCGTTTTTAGCTGCCTGAGGGTCATTGGCAAGACAGGCGTCCCGTAATTTTTTACGACTGGCCGCAAGCTGCCCCCGACCCGAAGGCTGCCGCTGCTTCACCCACCAAAGCAGCAGGGTAATAACCCACGCCAGTGCAAACAGAGCGGCGAGAATCCAGGCCAGTGAATTGTTTTGAGCTTGTTTAGGATTTGACGCTTTAACCGGATTGGCAATGGCCGGCGCGGGCGATGTTTTTGGCAAGACGCTTGATGCCGCAGGCACTGCATTGGCGTTGCCGCCGAATGAGGCGACATCCAGTGTTCGGGCCGGTAACGTGGCTACCGCGGCGCGGCGAGTGACCGTATTAAACCAGGGCAGTTTCAATTCCGGGATGACAATTTTCCCTGATTTATTGAGCAGATAAGTGACTTTGATTGTGGTCGTTCCAACCAGATTTTCGGCCTGCAATGTGGTTTTTTCAAGCGGTTTTTCAGGGTAAATACTGTATTGATCACTCTTTTGTATATTTAATCGTGGCATCAGTTGTGCCGCAGCACCGATGGCCTGTACGGTAATAGTGCGGGTCAATGTATCGCCCTGCTTTAACGTGAGGGAGGGTTGATCATAGGTTTCCGTCAATTGAACCTGCTTGGCCGGAAACCAATCCGTACCGGCATTGGCAGGCGCGGGCTTGACCATCAGGGTGGTTGCCTTCGCTTTGACGCTGGCGCGTCTGGGTATGACATCCGCGACCAAGGCATTATAGACCGGCGACTTGATTTTTAAGGGACCGCTTTTTTGCGGAAAAAGCGCGTACTGCTGTTCTTCCACCGCATAGGCAATGCCGTTAATGGACTTTTGATAGCGCCGCCCTTCGCCCAGGGGAACCAGTAAACCGTCACTGATTTCCGGTGTTTGATAATCGGCATCAAGCAGTCGACGGTTGTAATACAATTTGACGGTGTAAATCACCTGCTGGTTGACGTAAGGGTGTTCATCGCTTACCTCGGTAAGCAGCATGATGTCCTTAGGCTCATCCATGGATTGCGTTTCATCGGGTTTGTCTTCCGTCACGTCCACAGTGGTTGCCGTGGTCTGCTCCTGTCCCACGCGAATGGAGGGAATGGTCAGCATGCCGGTGCGTTTTGGCATGAGCAGGATTATCCATTGATTCACTGAGCGCGCCTGGCCATTGATGACCGTGTAATTGATGCTGCGCTCGGTCCCCACAATGGTAAAATCCTTGCGTATGGGGGTTAAGTCAGGTAAACCGCTCTCGTCATCCAGGGTTAAGGTTAACCGGAAGGGCTGCCCCATCTGCACTTTTTGAGCATCCACCTGAAGGGTCACTGCAGCCTGGGTGAAGCCCAGCCAGAAGGTTAAGCTGATAAGAATCAAACCTCGTCTCATTGATACCACCCTCGTTTTCTTTTTAAATGATCCCGCAGGAATTTTTCCCGCATTAGCCCGCCCGGATCATCGGGAATCAAATTTAACATTTGCTCTTTCGCCTGTTGCTTCTCGCGATTTTCTGCGGATTGTTGCTTGTTGACCTCGGCTTGTTTAAGCGCTTCATCAGCCTGTTTATTTTTATCCTGGCGGGCAGGCTGCTTTTGCTGAGTCTTGTCCTGTTTCACCTGATTGTTGCTCTGCTGATCCTGATTTTGGTGGTCCTGCTGTTCGTTACCCTGTTGATTCTGATTCTGCTGGTGCTGCTGATTATTCCCCTGCTGATCCTGACTCTGCTGGTCTTGCTGATTATTCCCCTGCTGATCCTGACTCTGCTGGTCTTGCTGATTATTCCCCTGCTGACCCTGATTCTGCTGATCCTGTTGCTTATTCCCCTGCTGATCCTGATTCTGCTGATCCTGTTGCTTATTCCCCTGCTGATCCTGATTCTGCTGATTTTGTTGATTATTGGCCTGCTGATTTTGCTGCTTATCCTTATCCTTTTTCAACAACTCCTCGACCACCTGGCGATTATGCAGGGCATCCTCGTCGCCGGGATTGATTCTCAAGGCGTCATCGTAGGCCTTTATAGCCTCCTCGTAGCGTCCCATATGGGCTAACGCATTGCCTTGATTGTAATACCCCTGCTGGGTTTCCAAAGCGCCGAACTGTTTAGCCGCTGCTTCATAATCACCGGCACGGTAGGCCGCAGCTGCCTGCCAATCGGGTTGTTGAAACCGTTCCTGCGCTTTTTTGTATTGCCCCTTGTTCATCAGCGTCTGGGCCTGCTGATCATCCGTTGCCCACAAATCCTGCCAACTGAACGCGTGAACCATCGCGCTGCTTAACAGCAGGATCGAAAATAGCGCAGCTCTCATGATTCTATCCTTTGTAACCAGCCCCGTCTGAATACCGGCAATAAAAAGATCAAAGCTGGAATTAAAAACCAGCGTCCGTCATCACGCCAAACCGGGATTAAGTTTTGTTCGTCCAGATTGTATTGCTGACCTCCTGACGAAGCATTCAGCCAATCATCCAAATCGCTGACATTGTTGCTAAAAGGAATAACCTGCCCTTTGCCTGCGTTTGCCAGCTCCTGAAAAAGAGGATTAATGGATGCATTGCCGCCAACAACGGGCATGACCGAGGTAAAAATAGACTGCTTCGCCAGGTTGGCTGCTTCTTTAATGGCTTCGCTGCTCGGCGACTCCGCCGTTAATACCAGAATCTGACCCTGATTAAATCCTGCCTGGGTAATCAACTGCCCAGCCTGTTGCAAGGCAGTATCCAGCTTTTGACCACCAACCGGCATAATATCCGGCGTCAGGGAGGATAGGAGGGAATCAATGGTCTGAGCATCGTCAGTCAAAGGCGATACGATAAAGGGCTCACCGGTATACACCACCAACCCGGTTTGGCCGATGTCAGTCCGGGAAAACAAATCATGCAATTTAAATTTGGCACGCGTTAACCTGTCCGGGGTCAAATCCCGCTCCAGCATGGCATCCGACATATCTAAAACCAGAACGCGAGGCTGTATGCGGTGATAGGATGGCACAGGCAATTTTTGGAACGCAGGACCGGCCAGACTGATGATAAGGCATAAGGCACTTAAAAAAAGAGACAGGATGGCCCAATGCCGTTTGTTGTCTCCTTTGGACACGATTAAATGGGATAACAAATGGCGATCACACACGGAAGACCAGGCATCCAGTCGGGCGTTACTGCGCCACAATTGAGCGGCCAGTAATAAGAGCGGGGCAAGGGTCAGTAGCCACCAGGGCCGCAAAAAATGCAGATCAGCCAGCATGGCGAGTCTCCTTCAAGGGGGTACTCCTGATCAACCGGAACAATCCGGCCCGCTCGGCAAACCAGTATAAAAACAAGGCCAAAGCGATAGCAAGCAACCACGGGTAATAATCCTGCTCGGGCCTTATGCTCACCTCATCCTGGGAAATGGTTTCCAATTGATTGATTTTTTCATAAATAGACTGCAGCGATTGAGGATCCGTGGCGCGAAAATAATGACCTCCGGTAACTTCGGCAATTTTCTTCAGGGTGTCTTCGTCCAGATCAGATCCTGTGCCCATGCCTAAAAACACATTATTCAATGATTGCACATTGCCCTCGGAACCCAGACCGATGGTGTAAACTTTGATGTGATCGGCCGCGGCTAACTCAGCGGCTTTTAAAGGCAGCAACATGCCGGAAGTGTTGGCGCCATCCGTTAATAAAATAATCACCCGGCCCTGAGGCGGCACATTTTGCAGGCGTTTGACAGCCAATCCCAAGGCATCGCCAATGGAGGTTGTTTTTCCTGCGAGGCCAATGGTGGCATCTTCAATACGCATCAATACACTGTGAAGATCATAGGTTAATGGCGTTTGCAGGTAAGCCCGGGTGCCAAACAGAATCAGACCAATTTTATCGCCCGCCCGTTCGCTGATGAACTGTTCCGCGCTGCGCTTTACCACGGTCAAGCGGTTCACTGGCCGGCCATCCAGTATCATGTCCATTAATTCCATGCTGCCGGAAATATCAAGGACCATCATGATGTTGCGCCCTTCCCTTTCCAGGGGGAGAGGATTTCCGACCCACCGCGGGCCGGCCGCCGCACCAACCAGCAGAATCCAGATGGCTAAAAACAACCCCGAACGCACCTGGCTGGCAAGCAGGCGTTTTTCCTGCTGCACAATGGAGTACATGGCATCATAAAAAGGCACCTGCAGGGCCGCCGGCAACGCTAAAACAGCTCGAGGCACACAGAACCAAATCAGAATCGGCAGCGGTAACAACAAAAGGATTAAGGGTTGAGCTAACTGGAACATGGCGCCCCCCTTTGTTGTATCCAGGCTTTTGCACGCGAGAGCAAGGGTTTGACATTCACATCGCCCTGCGTTTGATAGGGTAATTCCAATAGACAGTCCCGCACGGCATTGAAATTGATGTTTTGCCCCGTCCGGTTTAAAAAAGCAAGCCATTCGTCGCCTTTAAGGCTGGCCACCTGCTCGCGCGGGAAATAAACCAGCGCCACACGGCGTAACAACTCAGACACTTTGGCGCTGGCTGACTGGCTGTCGCCGTCACGTAAATAATCCTGTTGGTAGACCGCCAGCAATTTTAATGCCTGTCGTTTGGCCCGGCCATTGGCATAGTACCGGTAAATAAACCCGGTCAATACCATAACGCCAATGAAGGCTATCCCCATTAAAAGATACCATCCTGGCGCCAGAGGCCACCAGTTCACCGGATCCGGTAAATGGATATCGCGCAATTGGCTAAGCGGTTGCGGCTCAGTCACGTGACCTCCGTGGGAAAGTCTGTCTCACCAATTGGGCCAGATCCTGCTCCGCCGTGACAGTCACGCATTGAATCTGCAGGCGTTTGCAAAGGGCCTGCAGATTCAATAATCGCTGTTGGCAATAATGACGGTAATCCTCACTGACACGATGGATGCGGGTATCGACTAAAATTTCCTCTCCACCGTTGGTGATCGCATACACATCCGGCTTTGGCGGATTTAATTCCAGCGCATCGCAGACGTGATAAATGAGGATGTCATTATGAGCACGCAGCCGGCTCAAGTGCTTTTCACTGTCGGCGTCCACATGATAAAAATCGCTAATCAACACTAAAATACTGCCCGGCCGGGTCACGCGCCGCAGACGCAGCAAGGCGTCGCTCAACAGGCGCGGTTCCGCTTTCGTGGGATTCATCCCTTGACTTGTGTAGTCGCTCAGGGAGGCAAGCCAAGGTAAAATACCCGCGTCACGGCTGCGTGGCATGAATTCATCATGCCGGTTGGCCGAATAAACCAGACCACCGACGCGATCACCCTGCCTGACCGCAGTCCAGGCAATTAAAGCAGCCAAGCGGGCGGCCAGCACGGATTTAAACGCCACGCGGGTACCAAAATACATGGAGGGATTGAAATCCGACAGGATAACCACCGGACGCTCACGCTCTTCCTGATAAATTTTAATGTGGGGACGGCCCGTGCGGGCGGTTACCCGCCATTCCATGTGGCGTATTTCATCGCCGGCCTGATAATTTCTTACTTCGGAAAAATCCATGCCCCGGCCGCGCAGTCTGGACAAATGATTGCCCGCACTCACGGTACTGTGACCGGGTTTATAATGGATTTTGCGCGCATACCGCCTTAAATCGATCAGTTCATTAAGGGGAGCAATAACACCGTCGGTCATCGAACCTCCTAGGGGACTGCCACCAGACGTAATAGAACATCAATGAAATCATCACTGTTGACACCTTCGGCCTCCGCTTCAAAACTCAGCAGAATGCGATGACGCAACACGTCATGGGCAATCACATGAATATCCTCAGGCGTCACGTAATCACGTCCGGACAGCCAGGCATGCGCTTTGGCGCAGCGATCAAGCGCAATGGTCGCTCTTGGGCTTGCACCAAATCGCAGCCAGCGTGTCAACTCGTCACTGTAGGCCGTGGGGTTACGGGTAGCAACCACCAATTGCACCAGGTAATGTTCCAGTGCACTGCTGGTATGAACTTTTAACACGTGCCTGCGTGCTTCAAACAAGGCCCGCTGAGTCAAGAGTTCTATTGATTTATGCTGGCCGCCATCCACCCCCAGGGCTTCCTTGCGGGCTAATGACAAAATATCATGCTCAACGTCAGCATCCGGATAACCGATTTTGACGTACATCAAAAACCGATCCAGCTGGGCTTCGGGTAAGGGGTAAGTCCCTTCCTGCTCAATGGGGTTCTGAGTCGCCATTACCAAAAACAGTTCCGGTAAAGGATAGGTTTTGCCGCCGATGGTGACCTGACGTTCAGCCATTGCTTCGAGCAGGGCCGATTGCACCTTGGCAGGGGCACGGTTAATTTCATCGGCGAGAATAAGATGATGAAAAATGGGACCGGGCTGAAACACAAACGATCCATTTTCGGGATGGAACACATCGGTACCGGTTAAGTCGCCGGGCAGTAAATCGGGTGTAAATTGGATACGATGAAAACTGCCTTCAATCAACGCCGACAGCTCTTTGACAGCCCGGGTTTTAGCCAGTCCGGGAGCGCCTTCGACCAGCAAATGGCCATCCGCCAGCAGGGCTATCAACAATCGTGAGACCAAGGCTTTTTGCCCCAGGATGCGCTCATTCAGATGCGAACTGAGCTGCACTATCTGCTGCTGTATCGTTGTCTGTGTCGATGTCACTTTCTCGTCAAGCTGCTCCATTCGTCCTACCCTGTGCAAAAGTTTAATCCTATCTTGAAAAGAGGGCTATGCCAAGCCGTCAGGCATGATAAAGCATTTTAAGCTGTGCGCTCAACTGGCCATAAGCGGATTCGATATTAATGTAATTTTTTGTACCCAGATAATATGAGAGGGAACCATCATCCTGGGCTTTGGGCGACTGCAAAGCCACATTGAATTGAAGTTTCTTCAATCGTTCAAATTCCCGGGGCTGCGTCACAAAATAAAAATTGCGGTAATTGCTGTTGGGATGGTAATTAATGGCTTTGGCATCCCGGGCCAACGGATGTTTTGGAAAATATTCACGAATGGAATAGTCCCTGTTGTTGTGGACTGCAATCACCTTGCCTTTGGGGATTAAGTGTTTAATCGCTGAAGCAAACCGGCTCACTTCCTGGTGGGCTGCCAGCGAATAGTGCCCGTATTGCTGCAAGGTTTTTTTAATGCCCGTTTCCGTAAAAATACGGTTAGGGTCAAATTCATATTTCACCTTGTGCAGATGGAAAACAATGTTACGCTGGCCGGAGTGTTTTAATGTGATGAGGGTACCGCCCTCTTTATTGACATAATATTGAGCCGCCATGAGTGCGGTGGTTTCATTTTCATGCAAATGAACAAAGGTTTTTCCCTTGCCCTGCTGCTTCACGATTTTAACCGGCGTATCCCCGAGTTTAACCGTGTGCACGTCGGTATGTATTAAACCATTGATAACCATAAAGAGAAACACTAAACCGTTTAACGTCATTGTCATGGACATCCAGTGAACAGGAATGCCATTCTACCTCATTTTGATAAAAAATTCACCAAAAATGCGTCCAAAGTCACCGTCAGGTTTTTAACACCATTCGTTTTGCATTTCAAGTACGCCAGGATTGCCAGAAGGTATACAGTGCGTCGATGTCGCTGGCACATAAGCATTTCATGGCTTCCGACAAACGAGGAGTCGGCCAATCCCACCAGGCCATTTCCAGCAATCGCTGAATGTCGTGCTCATTAAACCGCTTACGGATAAGACGCGCCGGATTGCCAGCGACGATGCTGTACGGTTCAACGTGTCGGGTTACGACAGCACGGCTGCCTATGATCGCGCCATGGCCGATTTGAATCCCCGGCATAATCATGGCTTCCGCACCAATCCACACGTCATGGCCAACCACCGTATCGCCAGCAGGACGATACCCGTCCACGGCTTTGGCAAACACAGACTCCTCGGTGTAGAAAAAAGGAAAGGTACTGATCCAGTCCATGCGATGCCCCTGATTACCCGCCATCATAAACGAGGCACCGGTGCCAATAGAACAAAAGCTGCCGATAATGAGCTTGTCGACATGGTCCTCATCCGGCATTAAATAACGGGCACAGTCATCAAAAGAATGCCCATGGTAATAACCGGAATAATAACTGTACCGGCCAACAAGGATATTGGGATTGGTGACTTGTTCACTTAAAGGAATGCCTTTGAAAGGGCTTTCAAAATAATTGCTGCTCATTGTACTTCCGCGTTGCGTCTCCTGACTTCACCAGGAGTTCAGCCTAAAAATTACATAACACATTCAACGACAGGTAATTGCCGCTGTAATCGGCGGCATTCACGCGCCTTATTGTCTGATTAAGGTAGCCCGCCTCGGCTTTCACATGACGAGTGAGTTCTTTACCGACACCCACAAAAAAACGGTTCTGATCAAACCCCTGATTGTTGTTACGGTTAAAATCATTCAGGTGAATGAACACTTCGTTGCTCACAATCCCCGAGAATGCCGGTTGTTTCGGCAAAGGAATTTCCGCTTTAAAAAACTGCCGGAAACGCCAGGCGACGTGAATATTCTGCTGAATGAAGCGTTGCTCCAGCCGTGTACGGCTGACTAGACGAACCGAATTAAACTTTCGGCTCCATAACAGTTGCTGCCAGGTGCGGTTTTCATCAAACGACGGGCTTGCAAAGGGCAAGGTGGTATAAATCCAGGCATAGCCTGCCCAGATACTGGTGGTAGGCGTCAAGGCATACCCTAAACCAGGCCGCAACAGCACTTGCGACAACCGCGAGACATCCTCGCCAAAACGCGGCTGCGCCTCGAGCCAGTATTTGATTTTTGGCGTTTTTGAACTCAACGGGCCGTTGGCAGTGAGATTAGTCCAGACCTGCATGTCGTGCGTGGGTAAAGCGGCCATCGCTTGCCCGACCATCAACCCAATGAACAAGCCGCTGATTAGTCTGACGGCGGGTAATTTGCCTAATTTCAAATCAGTTCCTTGTTAGTGAAAGACACTAACTATAATACGTTGCGGCGTGGATGTTAATGTTTGGCACGGGAAGAAATGGGCATGACATTTTTAGTCATCCCCGGTGTCAGGTTGTCCTTGTTCAATTTGTCTATGGCTTTTTCAAAATCCTCAATCAAACTGCCTCCGGTCAAGCTTTCGAATGTGTAGCGGTTAGGCGGGGTTTTACTCAACACTTTGCAGGCTTCCTCATGGGATTTGTAAGTAAAATCAAGTTCCTCATCATCGAGTTGAAACGGATCCTGATGCAGGAGGATATTACGGGCCTTCGTCATGTTGTGAATCATGACTTTTAAATGGAGTTGCTGCACCTGCTGCAGTGTTTGCCATTCGGTCTCAGGCGAAGACGCGGCTTTCTTCTTATCTTCTACCCTGGAAGCCTGCTTCCTGGGCTGAAAAGGCGTTGGCGGTTTACGAACCAGGCTCCCCGGTTGCAAAATCTGTTTTTGCGAGAAGTGCTTCAACCAGCCTTTGTAAATCAAGCCCATAAACGGCAGGGTCACAATCGACAGGCCACATAACACGCTGGCCCAGAAAGCCTTTGAGCGTGTGGTTTCCTTCTCCTGATTAGCCAGCAGGGTAATCAATTGCTCTGCATTGGCTTCAAACTCCAGAAAACGCGATTTTTCGATGGGGTTGGCTAGAAATAACTTGTCAAAGGTTAGGTTGATTAACGAATGGATTTCGTGAGGCTTAATGTACTGTTTAATGTCATTTATCGTTTCTTTTAAACTGATTTCAATGTTTTCTTCATCCGCTGGATGCGTGTTTTCCAGAATAAAATAACTGTGAAATTTTTGCTGCAATTGAAAATAGCGGCTGACGAGGGCGGTCTTCTGATAAATGTCCATTTTAGCCTCGCAATTGACTAAAGATAAACACATCTAAATTATAGCTCATGGCTGCAATTCACGGCAAATGCAGCTGGCATACTCCTTCCTGTCATGCAGAACCATTAACCGGAGCAAGGGGTGCAAGCACCTTGTCCGGTGACTGGATTAATCCTTACTGAGCTCGATTACGGTAATGTGCAGAATGTTCTGAGTGGTATTCAAATCCTGGTGGGCTTCTTTCCCTTGTGCTTTATCGAGAAAAATCGGTTGATTTTTCTTAAGCTGAATCACCTCGGTTTTACCGGATTGATAGATTACTTTAAGCGTACCATCCTCTGCAGGGATAGCGACTCTGGCATGCTCATGCGTATGAAAAGGTAACTGCTGGTTAGGGCAAATGGTTGACCGCCAGACTTTGGTTTCGCTGTTATCAAGCAATAAATCTCGCTTAGTATCGCAAGGCGCCGCGAAGGCGGTGGCACTGCCCAACAAAAAAAGAATTCCCGTCCATTTTTTCATGATGACCTCGTTTTAAATAAACCAGTTAATCGCGACGGTGTAGGCTGCAAATTTAGCGGCATGCGGACCCGTTACTGAAAACCATACACCGCCAATAAGGCCGACATTGGCGTTAAAATTGTATTCAAGCGCAGGGGCCAACGACGCATTATTGCCGCCGGGACCGCCGACTGACGCGCCTGGCGTGAAACCCGGGTTGCCGTTAAAATTGGAAGACGAACTGTTGTTGTACAGGGTTTCAAATACAGCCACCCAATGTTGGCTTAACGTGTATTCAAAAGCAAGATCGGCTGCATAATTATCTCCCGGCCTCACCGTTCCCGAAGTACCGACGCTGCCGCCAAACACGTTGAGTCCCTGCACCGAGACATCACTGGGTAAAGTCACTGTTAAATTAAGCCTCGTACGCAGATAATGCGCATTGGGTAACGTCGATAACCGTTGCAGCGTTAATGCCAGCGAGGTTTGATACGACCCTGAGCCAGTTTGATCGGTGCCTTGCTTTTCAGGATGCAGATTTTCAAAGCGGCCGGTGGGAAAGACTTGCTGAACGATAAAGCGGGCATCCGGCCACCAGGCGTTTTCCTGTTGCCGTATTAACTGAAAACCCAGCCCTAGACTGTAATCCCCAATCCCGCCGCCGTGTTGACCACGCGCCCAACTGTAGTCAATCGGCAGGGATGTCTGCAAATCCATAAACTCATTAATTCCGGCACTGATAATGGGCATGACTTCAATGTTTTTGAAATCCTGAGGATAAACCGTATAAAAGCCATAAGGCTCGATATTAAAATGGCCAGGAGGAATAGTCTTCCCTGAAGGCGCTAACAATGGCCCTGTCATCCAGGGGCCAGCGAAAGCAATGTGGGTGAACATCAATAAGCTCACAATCCTTGCATGCATCGGCGATTCCTTGCAAAACTCAGAGTTTAAACTGTTTTTAGAAAAAAACAGAGGCATTGGCCTTCAGGCCATAACTTTCACACGCGGCAACAGGCGGAGTAAGTTCCACCTGTTCACCTCAACTCCTGGATTTCCTCAATTCCTGCCTCGAGTTTGGATAGCAGGGGCAATGTCCGCGTGATTATTTTCAGCCAATTCGTTGTCGGTTCCAGGCGGTATTAATGGACTGCTGCGCAATCACCCCCATGGCTGTGTACCAACACCCGCGTTATCCTGCTCAAAGGGTTTGTATACCGCCAAAGATAAACGTATGCTATTTCCATCCTTTCTTATCTTAAAAAAAACAATGGTCATTATCCATTTTAATACCGAATCAGGACTACAGGCTGAAACATTGAACTTGAGTAATCCTCACCGCCTTCACCAGGCAGTATGGCTTGATTTAATGGATTTAACCTACGAAGAGGAAACGCTTCTTGAAGAGTTTTTTAACATTAATATTCCAACCAAAACCGAGGTTGAAGAAATCGAATTGTCGAGCCGCCTTTATGCCGAAAATGGCACCCTGTTCATGACAGCCACCATGGTTGCTAAATCGGAATCCCCGGAAGTGCAGACCGATGTGGTCACGTTTATTTTAAACAACCGCATTTTAATGACCCTGCGCTACACTGAACTCCACTCATTCAGTTTATTCAAGTCACGCCTGGCACAATACAGCAAGCCCACGTCGTCAGGCTTACTGATTGGGCTTCTTGAGGCAGCCGTTGATCGACTCGCTGACATTCTTGAAAAAATCAGCCACGAATTTGATAAAACATCCGCGCTGATCTTCCGGCAAACGGAGCGAATCGGCACCGCCAAGGACATCAGTTATAAACAAATCATCGCCATGATTGGCGCTTACGGGGATTTAGGCGCCAAAGCCCGGGAAAGCCTGATGTCCTTTACTCGGCTCATTTCTTTTTTAAGTCAGGCTGAAAACATCAAACTGTCGGGCAACATGAAATCGATTCTGGCGACGATTAGCAAAGATGTGAACTCGTTAAGCGATTACTCTGCCTTTCTCTCAACCAAATTTAACTTTCTGCACGATGCCACACTGGGCATGATTACACTTGAACAGAATAACATCATTAAGAGTTTTACCGTTGCGGCCGTCCTTTTTCTGCCCCCAACGCTTATCGCCAGCATTTATGGCATGAACTTTAAGCATATCCCGGAACTTGAGTGGTACGTCGGTTACCCGTTGGCCATCCTGTTGATGGTCATTTCAGCCTGGCTGCCATTCTTTTACTTCAAGAGGAAAAGGTGGTTGTAATGGCTTTTTACCTTACAAATGGATCACCCTGTCTGCCATTTTTATCGTTTCTGGTCGGTGAGCGATCACGACCTGGGTTATAGCAAGCCGATTAAGCGACTGGTTTATCTTTCTTTCATTTTCAATGTCCAGATGGCTGGTTGCCTCATCAAGAAAGAGTATTTTGGGTTGTTTATACAAGGCCCGAGCCAGGAGTATTCTCTGCTTTTGTCCACCCGAAAGCGTAGAGCCCATGTCACCTACTAACGTCTCATAACCCATGGGAAATTGCTCAATTTCTTCGTGGATACACGCAAGTTTAGCCGATTCATACACGCGCTCCAAATCCATGGCTTCATCAAAAAACGCAATATTATTGAGTATCGAACCACTGAGCAGCACATCATCCTGCATGACTGATGCCGACATTTGCCTTAAATTGTGGATACCGAACTCCTGCAGGGGCTTGCCATCAATAAAAATTTCACCCTGCGTTTTGTTTAAAAGCCCCATGGCTACTTTTAATAAGGTGGATTTGCCGCAACCGGAGGGACCAGTAATGACCACTTTTTCTCCGGCCTTAATGTCCAAATTAAGGCGGCTTATCACGTCGTCCCCTTCGGGATTATATCGAAAAGTGACGTCCTGCATGCGGAGTGAACCATTGATGGATTTAAGTTCACCTTTTCCTGGACTTATTGCTTCAGGCTCCTGAAAAACAATGTCGCTTAAACGATGGAGCTGGAGAGCGATGAGTCTGTAATCAAACAAACTCTGAATAAACGTAGAGGCCTTATTCACCAAAGACAACCGGTAAGCCAGAAAAGCCATGAGCATGCCCAATGAAAATTGGTTGGTCAGTACCAATGACGCGCCTGCGCACACGACAATAATATGTTCGATATGAAACAGAAATTGGTTGAACATACGGTAAATGAGATTCACCCGCGCAATCCGGATATCCGCGTTCAGCGAGGCAATGAATGCGTTTCGCCAAGTGTTGAATTGAGTCTGTTCTTTTAAAAACGCTTTGATGGGTAAAATCCCATGAAGCGTCTCCAGAAAAGCGGACGAGGCTTTGGCATGCTGCGCAATGGAGGTTTCAGTCTGTTTTTTTAAAAAATGATAGCTGGTCTGGCGGATAAGGACGTACAACGCCAGGGCAACCAGCACAATGGCGGTTAACGGAATACTGTAAAATGCCATGACAGTCAGATTAATAGCAATCATTAAACCGTCAAAAAGCGTACTGATAAAATCGGTGCTGATCTTTTTTTGAATTTCTTCAATCGATTGAAAACGGGACTGAACGTCGCCCTTGTGTCTTTTTTCAAAAAAATCCAACGGCAATTTGAGAATATGCTGCACAATATTCGAGGAAAACTGCTCGGTCAGGTGACTACCGACATAAATCACCACATGGCCGCGGATGTATTCGGCCAATGTTTGAATAAGAACCAATAGCACAAACCCACAGGCAATGAAATACAGATTATGGGCATTGTGGGTACTGATGATGTTATCCGTCACAAATTGCATAAACAGGGGATTAATCAGGTTGAACAGTTCAATGAACGCCGAAAAGAAAAGAAGCAGCGTAATGAATTTTTTGACCCCATGGATGGATGACGCCAGACGGGTCAGCGTCAACGATTGATTATCTCTTATGGCCTTAAAGTCGGCCTCTTTTTCAATTTCCAGGGCGATACCGGTAAAGGATTTGGATAGCTCCTCCATCTTGCACTTCTTCACGCCACTCACCGGATCATGAATAATCGCATGCCCTCTTTTAACCTTTTTTAACACAACAAAATGATTTAAATCCCAATGCAGAATTGCAGGGCACTGAACGAACTGGAGTTCTTCCAGTGGCACACGCAAAGCACGGGTTCTAAACCCGAGCGTAGTCAGTAACCGCGTCATATCCAGTAAGGTTGTTCCCCGGTTGGACGGTTTTGATAGTGCCCTTAGTGCAGGCAGATTCAATTCATGGCCGTGATAATTGCTGACCATCGCCACACAGGCGTGGCCACATTCGGCGGTTTCATCCTGAATAATGACAGGAAGCGCAGCACGCCGTTGCCATTTAAAAGTGAGTTGCATTGAATTCATTAACTTAACTTCCCATAAAATGGTCAATGGGTTCCCAAATCCATTGCCAGACTTTTCGACGTGTGCCTGTCATCACAGCAGAAAAGGTCATCCCCTGCTGCAAACCCTTTTGCCGACCATAGACCGTCACACTCTGACTGTCGAGCTTAGCCCGCACCCTGTAATAGGGATCAGGCGTTACCAGCGAATGGGAGGCTGTCTTATCGAGACTAATCACCGGATCAATGTCTTTAATGACCGCCGTGTAAGTACCAAAGCGCTCATAGGGATAAGCATCGTAACGAAGCGTGATCGGATCATTTTTGGTCATAAACCCGGCGTGTTTAACAGGAACCTGAATTTCAGCAATGAGATCGGTGTTGTCTGGAATAATTTTTACCAGCTCGTCAGAAGGACTAACCTGCTGCCCCACCTGGTAATGAATAACCGTCAATCTGCCGTTAATCGGTGCCCGAACAATGTAAGCATTTCGCTTTTGATGCTGAATCCGCTCAATTTCCAGCTGATTTTTCTTATTCCTTAACTCGCTGAGACGGTCTTTTTTGTTGTTATACACATCCGCTGAGATGTATTTTTTTGCCAGCAGGGGCTTAAGAACCAATAATTCTTTTTTTATCCGCACGATGTCCTGACGCAGCCGCCGTGTTTGGTGGTTAATGCGGCCCAGTATTTTACTTTGACTGGGCGCATCCGAATAAGAGGTGTCTATTTTAAATAAAACATCCCCTTGATTGACATGTTGGTGACTTTTCGCCTGTCCCTTTACTATCAGTCCGCTTTTGCCGGAGTAGATCTGAATGAACCCTTTGGAGTAATCCAGATAGCCATTAACCGTGTACTTTTCTGAATACTCGGCAACACACAGGAACAGGATCATCAGGCTTAAAATGACCGCCATAGCAAACGACAGGACATAAACATTAAAAGGAATATTAATGAATACCGAACCAAAATTTTTAGTTTTTTTGAAGTCCAGGACTTCCTGCCTGAATAATTGACTCATTGGACACACTCAATGGCTATTGGTTAGAGACCTGAACGGAATCAGCCCAGGCTTTCCATGATTTGAGATCGGTATCAGTGTAGTTTTTACCGCTGATTTTTTTCAAAATCTGATACGCAGGCTCATGATTGTTCGGTTGTTTTAATGCCAACAGAGCCAACAGGGATTCTTTGCCCTCCTGAATCATTTTTTGTCGATTGGCATCACATACCTGCAGCAGCACCAACAAGGATTTGTTTCTATCCGTGTCATAAGGCGAGGATAACAAGTGAAGGAAAGGCTCGATGTTGACACGTGCCGTCTTGTATTTAGCCAACGTCGTCCCTATCACCCGCATGGCGTTATTACGAACGCCACTGTCCTTATCCAGAACATGCGGTAGCAACAAATCAATAATTTCCTGAGGGTTAGCAAAATGCCCGACTAAAAACACAGCCGCCGCCCGTCTTTCCGGATCCGTATCAGCATCAAGCGTCTCGAGGATTAATGATTTCTGTGCACTGACCCCCTGTTGAAATGGAGCATAGAAAGGCTTTAATTTTGGATGCTCAAACCCCCAGGTACAGTGATAGACGGGGCAATCCAGTTTTTCGGGATTCAATTGATCATTTAAAAACAAGGTGGTACCCAACTCATTGTACCTCTCCATGTCATGGATGAGGTCTTTCCTGGCACTGTGCTTCACGGGTCTGTGATCATCAATAAACCGAAGACGATGAGTCTGCTCTTTGCGAATCACCTCAATGGTGATGTAGACAGAATCGCTCGAATAGTTGACTGTCGATACATCAACATACGCATAACCGTACTCTTTTTTTATCTTATTAACCAGAGCCCTTTTTCGCTTACCCGCCTCGTTAAGCTTCTCGGGATGCGTCTGCAGTTGATCACTTAATAGCAATTCATGCAATGATTCTTCCAGGGCCAGTATCGGCCCACTGTATTGCTTAAGTACGCGATCGGCCTGACTCCCCTCGTCGCCAAACAGATCAATCGTCGTTTTAGCTAGTAAGACCATCGGAAAAAGAACACCAAAAATACAAAATAACTTACGCATGCTGTCGTTGCCCCTGGTTCGTTTTCAATGCATTGATTTCGACATGTTGTCTCCTGCTTCGCTCCATCCACTCGCCCGCTTCGCGTTCATAATCAGTAACCCAATGCCTCGGCGGTTGACTGGCTGGAACAAAATGCACGGACTGATTTGTCAGAAATTGGACAAAAAGATCCAGCATGGGAAATGCAGGATTTAAGTCTTCGATCCATAAAAACTGCCCCTGCTCATTTACTTCCAGAAAAACATACTGGTCGTCGGTCGAAACAATGAAATCGATGCAACCAAATACCAATCCCATTTTTTTCATCAAATGCCTGATTCTGTTTTCGATTTCGGTCGGCAATGAATACGGTTCGATCGTTAATTGGCCCTCAGGAATGGCACGCCAGTCAATGCGTCCCTCGTCATGCTGTTGAGAGTTTAATTTGGCCGCGACCAGGTAATCGCCAAAACAAGTCACGCGCAATTCGTATTTCTTTTTGACTTCTTTCTGAAAAAGTCCCGGCGCCAGTTGCAGCAATTGATTACTGGGTAAATCCAGAAAAGCCACTTTGGCAGTGTAAGCAATTTTAAGCGCCCTTTCCTCAAACCAGACATTGGAACAAAGTGGCTTGTAGATAACCCCCTGATCTTCATGTTTCAACAGGAAATACCGTATATCCTTAGGATCATTCGAACAAAGGGTAGACGGAATGGTTAAACCGCACTGGACAGCCCATTTCAACTGGAGGAGTTTGGAATTGGCTCTCAGGGCCGCCTCTTTACTGTTAACCCACCAGGCTTTGGGTGCCAAATTGTGGGTGATGGATTCATGGAAAAGAATATTTTCACGTAAGACAAAATGGTAATCGTCAGGATGAACAGCCTCCCTTGGCAGAAAAGGCTTGCGTGCGCGCCGCCACCAAACGACATCATAATAATTGTCGCGTACACACAACTCGGCATCCGTGCTTTTCCATTCGTAACTGACATTATCAATGTAAACCGAGTTCTTCTGTTTGGTCGGTAGATCGGCTGTAAAAAGCAATCGAACGTCATGCCCCGTTTTTTCCAACGCCAATTTAACACACATTGCGTGACTGTCGTCAGGCTCCGTCAAGATTAAAAACTTCATGTAAAATTCCTGTCGCTTTTTTCACGGGGCCCCTTACGACCCCGTGTTGTTAGGTTACCAATCGATGCTTACATCATAAGCCACATCAGCAGATGGCCCTGTACCTCCTGTCACGCGAAAGGTGTGTCTTGTGGTGTAGTTGGCCGCACCGCCAGCCACTTCCATCATTTCTTTTTCGGACAATGGTTTAGCCATTGAATAAGCCAGGACTCGCTCGTTGTTTTTTTCCATAAAATTACTCCTTCGTAGTTGGTGAAGCCTGGCACTATTCCATTGCTGCCAGGCAGTAGCACCTGAGATTGTTTTTTATGCCTGCAACGCTCCTCTTGAACCCTGCCTGCATGTATTCATCTCAGGTGGCGCTATGATGTGAGAGATTGCGCGTTTCGTAAACCAGTAAAAACTACCTTTTAAAGCGGGATTGGATTTCAGCAAAAAGGGGGGCGGGTGGCCTGCATCAACCACCGCACGGGGAAAAATCATTAAGGCGTGGCTGCCGACAGGCTATTGGCGACTGGATTGAATAAATCAAAGAGGCATTTTAATACCCAGGCAACAACAATTAAACTGACGCCGACCTTGGCAATTGACGAGGTTGAAACAAGGGGTTGACGGGCATGCATCTCACATAAATCGTCATAAATCCCAGTCATGGCCTCGTAAACACACTGGGCCTCCTTAACAACCTCGTCATAGTCATGCGATGAAAGCACCAGTTTCGTGTCAAGATGCGTCATCATCTCCTGGTACAGGCCCAGGGTTGAACGGCTTTTTTCCGGCAAGCGGGGGAAGGCGGCGGAAAAATCATATTGATGGGTTGAAATTTGATAATCGGTCAATTCATTACTGGGTTTAATGTATTTGTTGAGAATGATATTACCGCCATGCATAAACCCAGCGACATGCACCAGAAAATGAGTCAGTAGTGCCTGCGGCGACGCATTGTCAATTTTTTCGAGGTACTTCGTTGTTGCAGGAGCAACCTCACTCGCCCTTATTTCTTTTGGATTAATACCCAATTGCTGCAAATCCCTTTCGATGGCCGGCGTTCGCCAGAGTTCGTTTAAGTAAGATAAAATAAAAAAGGCACTAAGGGCTGATTCTTTTGCTGTAGACAGCGCTTGAAGATGCATTTCCAGGCTTTGGATAATTAAATAATGTTGAATCAGGCGAGAAGCATACACCGCCTTCGGTATCGCCTTGTCTTTAAAAAGATGGTCTTTTTTAAAGCGGTGATGTTCCGCTTTGGCATGCACTTCCGTCAGTGCACCGCTTGGTTTTCCATTCTTGTAGGTTGCAGCCAACAAGGCTTCAGTGAATTTGGGCATAACGAAATCCTTAACCATTTACAGGGGCGCTAGTTTAACGTGGGCAGCGATTTATAATCAATTTTTAACTCCGTTGAAACCAACTGCTAAGCTCATTTCCCACCGAGCATTTTAGCCAATCTCTGGCATAATAAGGTCTGCAAAGGCTATTTCAGGACAGGATATGGATTCACCCGCAGTTCACAAACCATGGCTCCTCTGGGGCTTTAACGCCATGCTGCTGCTCCTGCTTTTACCACTTTTTATCCCCTTTTCGCCAGTCATGCCGGGATTAACCATTGATGCGTCCTGGGCATTAGCGCTTAATCAGGCCGTATCCCAGGGATTGATTTTTGGGCGGGATATTGTGTTTACGCTGGGTCCTTATTCGGCCATTTACACGAAAGCGTATCACCCGGATACCGCCTACCTAATGTATGGCGGTTGTCTTTACCTTGCCTTAAGCTACGGCCTGTTATTGATGGTATTAACGAGCGGCATCGCCTGGCGATGGCGGTGTGCCCTGGCGTTGCTGTTCCTGATGATGATTTATTCACGTGATGCCCTGCTGCTTTCTTACCCGCTCCTCCTGGGTTTAGCGGTATTTAAATACCCTGCTCCCCCGCGAAGCCTGCTGGCGTTGGCAACCGCCCCCCTGGGTTTATTGATACTCGTTAAAGGAACCCTGCTGTTGTTTACCCTGCTCGTTGTCTTAAGCACCAGTCTTTATTTATTCTTAAAAAAACAGCATAAAACCCTGTTAACCCTTTGGATTGGATTGCTTCTGGCCTTGGCCGCGTTTTGGTGCCTGGCCAATCAGCCCCTTGCTCACCTGCCCATGTACCTCGGGCAGTCAATCGAATTGGCCATGGGCTACAGCGAAGCCATGGCATCGCCTGGGAATGGTTGGGAAGTCTTCGCCTTTCTGGTCGCGGCGATGGTCCTAATCGCCCTGATTGCCAGACAACCTGACTTAAAACGCATTGACAAGGTTTTTCTTACTGCCCTGTTTACCCTGTTTTTATTCTGTGCGTTTAAGGCAGGATTTGTCCGGCATTTCGGCCATTCACTCATTGCAGCCACCGCCATCCTGATGGCGGCCTTCCTGCTGCCAACCGTGATACAGTCCACCCGCCTCTTACCCATGATGCTGTTGGCAGTATTGACCTGGTTTTATATTCTGACGGGGTTTACCCCTTATTCTCCTTTAACCTATTTGAGGGTAACGTGCAGTAATGTCTTATCCGCCTTGAAAATGGATACTGCCGACAGGCATTGGCGGGAAAGGGATTTTTATCTACTCAAGGATTACCTGGCTAATCTGGTGAAATTCCCTCCTTTGCCGGGAAAAAGCGACATTTATTCATTTGAGCAGAATTTTTTAATCGCCTCCGGGGCACAGTGGTCGCCGCGGCCGGTTTTTCAAAGTTATTCGGTTTTTTCAGAAGCCATGGCCCTTAAGAATGCAAATCATCTGGCCGAAAAAGGACCGGATACGATTGTGTTTAAAATAGAGCCTCTCGATGAACGGCTTCCGTCTCTGGAAGACGGGGCTTCCTGGCCTGGCTTACTCACTGCGTATTATCCTGCTTATTTAGTGAAGGATTTTTTAATTTTAAAAAAACAGCGCCAACCCGCGAAACCGCTGCCGTTTACTGCCACTGAAACGCACACGCTGGGGGAGACCATCACTCTGCCTTCAGACAAACCTGTTTTTGCGGCGATAGACATCAAGACCAATTGGCTGGGGCATCTGTTGACCTGGCTGTACAAGCCCTCCGCACTGGCGATTGAGCTTGAATTAACCAATGGCCATAAAAAACACTATCGCCTGATTGCCGGCATGGCTAAATCCGGGTTTCTGCTGTCCCCTCTTATCGAAAACAACAAGGAATTCGCTTTGCTTTTTGGCAGAGACCCTGTGCTGTCCGCCAAGCGCGTCAAATCGCTGCGGATTATCGCAAAAGACAACGGGCTGCAATGGCAAAAACACTACCTGTTGCACTATCGCGCCCTTTAGGAAGCAGCAATGCGCTGTTTTACCCTGTTGACAAAGGTGGGGCCCGGGTCGGTTTTATCGGTATAATAATCCGGATCTTTTTCCAGCCATAACGGCGTATTTTTATAATTTAAATACTCATTGTGGCCAATCACGTTCTCGATTTGAGGGTATTTGGCTTTGAGATAACACACGAGAAACGCATTGGCACGAACCTGCTCTTCCGTGAGGTCGTCCTTGCCATCGACGCCCCCGACATTTTCAATGCCAATGGCATAATGGTTTAAGCCAATGCTGTGTCTAGCCATCCAGGTTTCCGGCATCAGCTGATAAATGCGGCCGTCTTTGTCCACCAGAAAATGACTGGACACGTTTAAATCCCCCGGTAATTCGTTACGCCGCGGCGAATTTTTGGGCAAGGCGGGCGGATTAAACAGTCGAAAAACAATGTCCATGGTCGGCAGCATCGTCCAATGCAACACAATCATCTTAGGCTCAATGGCGATAGACTCGGAATCAATGCCGTAATGCTGCCGTTGATAGTCGCGCGTCAACGCAACGCGCTCTTTATCAAACTGGATTGGTTTTTGAATAATGGGCTGAGACTCATGGCAGGAAAACGCGACGGCCTGAACACAGAAGGTGAAAAGAAGCAAGCCCAGCGATAAGGTCATTTTCATAAACGCAATAACAGTCAATGATGAATCAAACAGGCTAACAAAGCCTCCGCTTCCTTGTAAAGCCTTGGTAGCGCAAATGCTATAATTGAAATGGGTGCCCTTGGCAGTTAGGGAAAAAAATGATGCGTAATGCGTTGACTAGGATGAGTTTCTCGCATGCGAATGAGCGGCATCTGGCATGCCAGGTCAAACAATTACCCCAGAATATTTTAACCTGTTTTCCTGGTACTGAGGGATCCAGGCGGCTGGCATTGTCTGATCCACTCGCCAAAAACATGTATGAAGTCATTCTTCACCCGCTTAAGCATCATGACCACGCCCCCCCGGCCCCCCAAAGCCAGTTTGATTACACACCCATCACCCGGCTCACTGTTGCACCCAAACACCAGGCGACGGGAACCCCCGTTGATCTCACCCTTTACCACATCCGTTCCCAGCAGTTTCCTAACATGCATTACTATTTTCTTATTACACCCGAACAGACAGTCGCCGCTCATGCGCATTTTAATGTCCTCGATCAATCCGAGTGTTTGGCGTCTGCCTATGGTACAGAGTCCGTCATTGTCCTAAATGCCATTGAATCGAGGATGCAGGGGGATTATTCGCTGGGAACCATCCTGATCCAGGCGATTTTTGAGCAAAGCCAGGTTTTAGGATGTGAAGGCCGCATTTGTCTTTATTCTGCCCGCAAATCAGGGCGATTTTATTTCAAACTGGGATTTATGCCGCTTCAACCCACCATTCTTGACCAGCTGTTTTTTGAAAACCAACAGGACATTGACGGCGATCTGATGTTCCTGAGCCCAAGCGCTATTGACGCCTGGGCGGAACGTGCCAGGCAATGCCCTCTGCTCGACACCCACAAAGGCCTGGAATCATAAGCCTGGACTTTAACCTTTTAATGACTTTTGATAGAGAAGGATGGATTTTGAAATCACCCGATCATTCAGGATGTTATCGTAAGACTGGTAATTGACAGCGAAGGACTCTAATTCGGTCGTATCAAAATGCACGGGAGCCCGCAAAATGACCTGATTACTGCGGGACAAGGCAAAATCAAGTACTTTTTTTCCGTGTGGCTCAAAATGCTCTAACAAAAAGCGATCCGTTGGACGGTACCGGGGCCATCCCCAGGGCGGGTCAACCAGCAGGGCATCCGCGCTGTACTGGCGCGCCACTTCAAAAAAATCCCCGTGCACAAAAGTAATCGCTTCATCGACCCCGTAAATTCGGGCGTTATGCCTGGCCATAGTAAGTCGTTGGGCATCCAGCTCGATGGCAATGACTTTTTTGCCGAGACGCGCCAAGGCAATCGCCGCCCCGCCAACACCGCAAAAACCATCGAGAACACAATCAACCTCATGAAATAGCTTCGCCTGAGCCAGGGCAGCCTGTTCTGGCATAACCGTATGCAAACCTTCGGCATCGAGCTGAATGCCCTCATCAAAGCGATGAAAAAAATCATATCGCCTGTCCCAGTATACCTGAAGTCTGGGGCCAAAAGGGCAGGCAGAATTCATATTGTTGTCCTTATACTGTTCACTCGTGCACTTACTATTTTCTGCAAAATGATTAATTTTTAATCCAAATGAATACTTTCTTAAGTATTCCTTAAGTATTCCTTAATACAATAGCTTTTCTCAACAGTTTTGCGAAGTAAATCATGATAGGACAGATTGACAATAGTGGATTGAGAGGCTCTCTGAAATTTGGAATTATTGTTTCCATCCTCTCCATCCTGGCCATTTTAGGTTTTGCCGCTTTAAGTTTTTTTGCCGCACCCTTGGTACTGACCGTCATAGCCGGGGCTTTTTTTGCCGGTGGGATGGTTTTTTTAATGGCCATGGGATATGGCATTTTTAATGACCTGCTCGGGGCTAAAAGCAACTTGCCTTATTTCATGCTCGGGCATCAGCGGCAACAACACAGCATGATTCAATCCAATAAGCCTGCGGCACAAGGCATTGCCTGGGGTATCGCCGCGGTAGCCCCCCTGGCCTTTCCTGCGGCTATTTTATTTTTTATTACGGCGCTCGTTGCTGGTTTTTTTGTGCCGACCGCGCTGTTTGTCCTGCCGGTTATGGCCATTGTTATCCCCCTGATTGTTATTATTGCCGATGTGGTCGCGAGACGAAAAAAGAAAATTTATACGGCTGGAACTGATGAGTATCAATTAGCCCATCAACCATGGGAAGCATTCCAAGGCTCCTTGAATAAGTATCAGGTAGATGGACTCATGGAAATGTCGAATACGGTTGAAGAAAAAGCAGCCTGGCTTGCAAACAGTGATCGAAACGTCATTGGATTCAAATACGTACCTATCCTCGCCGTGATTTCATTGGTCACCTTCGCCACATTAACCGGTGTCAGTACTCTGCTGCCCGCGGTGATGTTCGGCGCCATCATGTCCACCATACTCCCTGTCAGTGCAGGGGTACTGATTGCCCTGGCTATTACCGCCGCATTAATTTACCTGGCAGTTAATCACAAGAAACAGGATGATAATCAGTACAAACTGGACTTTCCAAACGCCGATGCCCCTGACGAGCCCAAATCAGAATCCACACAACCAACAGTTAATCCGCTGGCGTCTGTGCTCACAAATAAAAAAACAGATGGTGAACAGGCATCAGCCAACCCAACAACGAATGAGATTGCCTCCGATCCGTCTCCAATTACCTTGGCAGAGTTAGTGAGCAGCACCAACAGTCCAGTGTATGGGAAAAAGACCCCATCCAAAGAAGAGCACTTTAGCGACGAACTCTCCACTAAAAACGGGTACAATTAACCCTGAAGTGCCCAGTTTACCACTGGGCATTGTCCAATTCCTGCTTAATTGAATAACGCGCGGCTCATCCATTAATCCGGCACCCTCCCCCCTAATCATTGCTTTTTTTAAGCCTATACTTAAAAAGGACATTGCAGTGAGGCCGCTATGAAAGATGAGCTATTACAAAAACTTAAAAAAATTAACCCCATTGATGTAAATGGTGTCCCCAAAAACACCGGCAATTGCCAATGGTGTGCCATTGAGGGCGCACGGGTACTGCTTGAAGGGGCTGAACCCACGGAAATCCCATCCTACCAGGATGGTCACGATCCAATTGAACAATTCGTACACAGTCGTCATGGCAGCGACGACATCCGTTCCAAAGATCCCACTGTTTTTTTTGAAGAAATCAGGAAATTAAAACCCGGTGAATTAATGATGGTGAGTCTTGAATCCGAAGACATCGATCATGCTTACCTTATCTATCGGGATGATGACGATGCTTACCTCATTGACCCGGATCGGCAAGTGTTTATTGAGCTCGATGAACGTGAAGACTTTATGCAAACCGTAAAAGGATGGGGCGGTGTTGACCAATTAAATTACCTCAATGGCGATGTCAACAGTGCATTCCGTGACAAAGTAAAGCTCAGTGTCAGCGTATTAACTCCCGCATCGCTTGAACGCGATCCCTTACCTGAATATGGCACTGAAGCACCAAGCTCTACTTATCGCTCCTGAGGTTTGAGCAGCGGCTGCCAGACTGCGGCCGCCGCTCTTTGGCAAGCTTACGGATGATCCTGGCTGACGTCGCTTCACCAAAACGACGATCGCGGTTGTGATAATTTTTGATACAATTATCCAGTTGCGCCACGGTGAAATCAGGCCAGAGCGTGTCTAAAAATTCCAACTCAGCCTGTAACAGATGCCAGAAACAAAAATCGCTTAGCCGTTTTTCTCCCCCCAGGCGAATAAATAAATCCACCGGCGGTGAACGCAGAGAAGAATGGTGACTAATCCCCTTAATTAAATCGTCTCTTTTTTCAGGCAAATGGTTGTCGTTCTGACGATAGATTTCGTAAATACTATCGGCGATATCGGTGCTCCCTGCATAGGCTACCGCAATATTGATGACCGTTCCGGTATTGTTTCGGGTTTTGTCAATGGCATAGTTGATGGCATCAATCAGTTCCGGGCACTTCGTCAAGCAGGAAAAATCGCCTATCGGCCTGAAAACGCAGTTTAAACGATGAAAAAGATCGATCTCCTTGTCTTTAAAGAGACTGCGAAGATGCCTGTAAATATTCTGCAGTTCATCATCCCCGCGTTTGATAACGTTATAATAACTCAACGCAAAGAGGGTGACGTACGGAATTTTAATTTTTATACAATGGTGCAGTATTTTAAGTGCCGTCTGGTAACCCACGTCATGCCCGCATGTTCGAGGCAATTGACGAATATTGGCCCAACGACCATTTCCATCAGGGATAAAGGCGATATGCGTTAGCGCTTTTTTAGACATCCGTACAACACTCCTAAAGCGTGAGTGGGGGGTAAAGGCAGTCAATACCTCAGGCAACTTTAAGTATAGCCACTATTTTTTGAATGCGCTGACATGCTATGATTTTTCAAATCTGCAAAAAAAGCGATGTCATGGAAACGATCACGATTTATCATAATCCCCGATGCTCGAAGTCCCGGGAAACATTAAAACTGCTGCATGACAAAGGCCTCAAACCGGTGATAGTTGAGTACTTAAAAAGACCGTTAAGCCTTGATCAATTGCGCGCGTTGAGCGCTCATTTTGAGCTTAAAGAGTTCGTCCGCAGCGGAGAAACCATTTTTAAAGAATGGGGCTTGTCCCTGAGTGATAAAGAAAAACTCTTAACCGCCATGCACAAAGCCCCGATCCTGATGCAACGCCCGATTGTGACCTACCGCGGCAAAGCAGTGATTGGACGTCCGCCTGAAAAGGTTTTGACACTGCTTAATGAAAGCATGGCCTGACGTTCGCTGCGAAAATAAACTGTAAAGTTGGCAACACGGGCGCACCCTTTAATTTTTCATTAATAAAAACTGGTTAATATGATCTCATACTCAACCAGCTTTATTCGTTATGCCCATCAGCAATAGTCGAGGCATTAAATTAAAAAATGCCTTTCGTAACGAGAGAAAAAACGAGCGGACATCCCAACGTCTTGGCTGGCAGTCCCTCTATTTTCAACCCTTTATCGCCCAACTATTATTTAAACTCGAATGCCAACAGGGCATTTTCAGCTACTCCAACGACAAAACGAAAGCACTTCAGGGGCGTTATCTCTATGTACGCACTCTGGATGGTCACCTTTTAGCGGCTAAAGAAGGAGAGGTCGGTCATCATTCCTATCTGAGTAATGGCAAGAAAGTCTTGTCTGCCGGTCATCTGATTTTTGATCAGGGGCGATTATGCCTGTTCAGTAATGAAAGCGGGCATTACACGCCCACCCGTGAGGAAATGGCCTCCGAAATTACTTTTTTTCATCATCTTGCCCAGAACCAGGATCTGATTTATGAAGATCATTCCAGTTACCCGCAGACGGGTAAAGTTATCCAATATAAAACCCAATCCCTCATCGACTCGGGAAGTATGATCAGGACATCTCCATTGGCTGTTTTAAGCACTACGTTATCGAACTTTGGCCGTTCTTTAAAATCCAGTCCCGCGGCAAACAGTAAGCCCATTGAGCAAGCGCCAGCATCGGGGTCAGGTTACCTGACGGATGAATCGTTTTTACCGTTGCCCAGGGACAGCCATTACCTCGATGACGAATGCCTGATTAAAGAGGACTCCTATGAAGAACCCTCTGCGTCATTAGACAAAACGCAACCCGCGAACGAGCCAAGGCCTGCTTACGGATTTTTTGTTCAGATAGAGGATCGTAAGAATAAAATCGATTGCCTTGCCAGCCCAGCGCCCGACAGACCCAAATAAAGCAAGGGGCCTAACCTTCACAGCATGGGCTAAACCTGCCCTTTTGAGCAGGCTTCAGGTTAAGTCAGGCGAATCTCGTTAAGGTTTAAACTCAGTTCCAGATCGGCTATGGCCGATTCCAGGCGTCTGATGGCTAAATCCAATGCCAGGCTGGCATGCCCTTTTTGCTTCTCGATATGGGTAACAATTGCATTAGCCGCAGGGCCGTGCAATTTGCCGGAAAAGCCGTTAATTTCGGCAGAATCCACAATCTCTCTGTCAAGCGCTGTAAATCCCCATTTCCCATCCGCCAGGCGCCCATAAACAAAATAATGATAGTCCCCCTTAGCCGGACTCCTGACTTTAAGCACGGTTGGACCATGGTAAGATAGCTCCTCTCGGATACCCTTTAGTTCACTCTCCATGTCTTTCGTTGGGGTGAGCGCGGCATCAATTGTCTTTAAGCCAACGTAATCCTGAAACACAGCCTCATCCTCTTTTTTAATCACACCTGAATGGTCAAGAAGGTGATTAAGAATCTGCCATTCCGGTGGACAGGTACCGTCCAGGCTGCTTTTTAAAACCAGGCCATCACAATCAATGAGGTAAGCACGGTACACCCCTTGGGCCTGATCGATTAACAGGTTGTCGCACTTAAAATCACCGTGGCAAAAACCCAGTTCATGGACACGCCTGACCTCCTTAAAAACAGCCAGGGCAACTTTACAATAGGCCAGCTGATCACGTACCTCACTGAGATTGGAAGGAAACTGATACAAAATCGACGTCAGCGGTTTTCCCGGCAGACAGGGTAATATCAACCGGATACCCTGATTGACAGCGAGGGTGGCGGGATGCTCAGGATGAATCTGATTCCACTTGCTTAACTCCACCTCATAACGGGCTAAATACTTGCCAATCAGTCCCTCGCCATCCAACTCGTCCTTATCCCCCCGCCAGTACATCGGTTTAGGTTGTTTAACCACAAATCGGATTTCTTTTTCCGAACCAAAAAAACGGCTGTAGGCGGTCTGGCCAAAAGGGGGGCGACCCTGGGCTCTGTATTTCTCGCTGCCTTCTTCAATGGCAGAGTCGTACCCCTTGTCGGAATCTGAAAAGCGATAGTTTAATTTTCCTTTCATCTTTATTCTCACTCGGTGCCCTAAGAAAAGCTCAGCAAGCCTGGGTAGAAACTGGCATTCTTGAGACGGAATTAAGCGCTGGTAGAACCGTGACGACCTGGACACCGGTATTGGAGGGGACTGCTTGTTTAACGCGTTTTCACAAAAAGACCACACCAACCTCGACAACAGTGTCCAGGTTGCGCATTAGCATTCTTCGTGTATTTAAACTAACCATATGAGCCAAAAATTGGGGAACTGAAATCATGTTATGTATTTTTATTGAGCAAGTCAACTGCCAGTGATCACAATACGTTGAGTTTAACTGCAAAAAATAGATACAATTTGGCAACATCCCTGCGGAGATTTAAATGGCGGTAATCAATATCATCGGTGCAGGCCGGGTGGGGCAAACCCTGGCCTGGCTGTTATCCAGACAAAAAGGGATTGAGATAGGCTTTGTCTGCAATCAAACCGAAGCCAGCGCCAGGGCAGCGTTGCAATTCATTGGTCAGGGAAAATACTGCCCTGCCATCGAAGAACTGCCTCCGGCGGACATGACCTTCATCACCACCCCTGATTCCAGTATTGCTGCCGCCAGTGCCGCCTTAAGCCAAAGCGACTTAAAACCCGGTGGCATTGTCGTTCATTGCAGCGGCGCGTTAACCAGTAACGCCCTCGATGCGTTGCGGGTAAAAGGCTGTTATACGGCCAGTATCCACCCCATGCGCAGCTTCGCTAAACCCGCACTCAGCGTGCACGAATTTAGCGGCACTTACTGTGCGGTGGAAGGGGATGTGCCTGCCATCAGCGCGCTTACTGATCAATTGCAAGCCTTAGGCGCCATTGTCTTTGCCATCGATAAAACGAAAAAGCCGCTTTATCATGCCGCCGGGGTTTTCGCTTCAAACTACCTGGTTACCCTGTTCAGCCAGGCCTTGTCCTGTCTGAGCAACGCGGGAATCGATGAAACCGTGGCGGTGGGGGCTGTTTTGAACTTAATGCAAGGCACGCTGGCCAATTTAAACCATACTCAATCGCCGCGCGCTTCTCTGACAGGCCCCATAACACGCGCCGATACGGGAACGATAACCAATCACCTGCTGGCCTTAACCGGCGTTCTGCACGAGTTGTATTCCGTATTAGGCAAAGCCACCCTGCCGTTGACCACCTTAAGCGGGGAACAGAAACAGGCTGTCATGGCGGCGTTGGGCAGTTGATTTTCATCTCGATTACACTCTGGGGATCGGCGGGGGCATTTTTTGCAGAATGTCCTCAATGGGCAGCCCCATGACATTGTAGTAAGAGCCTCTGATTTCTTTCACAAAGGTATCGCGCACAGTCTGTATCCCGTACGCTCCCGCCTTATCGAAGGGATCGCCAGAATCAATATACTGATGTATCTGCTTTTCAGTCAGGGTATGGAAGGTAATGGTGGTGGTTACGCAATCAACGATCCAGCGTTTGGCGGGTAAAAAAACAAGGGCATAGCCTGTATGGACTTCGTGGGTTTTACCGCTTAGTTTCTGCAGCATGGTATAAGCGTCGTTTGCATCACGGGGCTTTTCCAGAATGTGGTTCTGATAAGCCACGGTTGTATCTGCCGCCAGAATCAGATCGGCTTCGTTGATTGCTATCCGCGATAAAACAGCCTCGGCTTTCTCTTTCGCCAGACGAGTCACGTAGGCTTTCGCCGTTTCATTCGGCTGCGGTATTTCTTCTATGTCAGCGGGCATTACCCGCGCAGTGAAACCATGCGTTTCCAAGAGGTGACGGCGTCTTGGTGAGGCACTGGCCAGAATCATGTTTAATGCGTGCATGACTTACAGAAAAAGGAGTGAATCGTCTGATTATCGCACGCCGGCGTTTATAGCAACAAGTGGGGCGAGACACGCCCCCTAGGTTGCGTCATCCTCAGCCGCCCCTTTTTTCTCCTTCTTATTCCGGCGGCGGCTGATTCGACGTTACCCTGACAGCAGTACCATGAATAACTATTATGATTTCGATAAGGCTTTCTGTGCTCAAGGCTCCAGCAAGAGCGTTGCGCAGTGCCTGCAAAGCCATATCCAGGGCAGTCAATTGATAGCAAAGCCAGCCGCCTGATGAGCCAGCATTACACGGCAGGCAACCCCAACAACCCGCAATCCATCAATCCATCATCGCGATGGATCGTGAGTTTTTAATTCAAGGCTTAGCCACTTCCTGAATTCAAGCGGCTTGGTTAAGCCGGATGACACGTGCGTAACCCGCTGGTCTTTATTTTCCTTTAATGGCCCGCCAACAGCCGGTATACTCTCCCTATCGCAAAGTCAATGAGTGGGCAACGCCCAACGATAACCGACGAAAGGACACCATGAATCGTTCCGTTTTATTTCTTGCCTTGATGACGTTCAGTTTACTCGCCGACGCAGCACTCCCAGCCGATGCAATCCAGCGCTGCCTGGATGTCAGGCGGTTTGCAGACTACACCACCCGGCAAAAAATGGCAGCCAGGGAGCCCGGTGTTCTGCGCTTTAAATTTCATAAAATTCCATCCTCGCAACTCCCCTTTGCAAACCTGGCGGGCAATATGGATGAAGTGATTAGCGCCTTAAGTCACCAGATTAAAAACTGCAAAAAAAGCCGCGGTGAGTTCCAAAGAATAACCATTGCCGGCCGGCAACTTAACCGACAGGATTGGTGCCTTCGTACCAATCAAAAAATGCTCGCGCTGGCGAAAGCGGCCCATGGCAACTTTAAAACCTATGTTTCGGCGCTTAAAACGCAATTTGACTGGTATAAAAGTGAAGGCTGGCCTGAAAACCATGCCGGATTCAAGCAGGGGGAATTCCAGTTCACCGCTTATTACGCCCCCGCGGCCATTGAAGCACGCAGTCAACGGGGCGGTGACTTTTTATACCCTATCTACGGCAATCCGGGTGTAGTCAATGCCGCCCTGGAAAGTAAACGATTGAAATTAAAAGGCCCCTTGTGCGGCGTCGATCCTCTGACCAACATGGCGCGTGGATTTTGTCTTAAACATAAAAACGGCACCTATTCGGTGGTGCCCGACCGAGAAGAAATTGAACACGGCGCCCTCGACAAAAGACACATCATTGGCTACGTAAAAGATCCCAATGATCCGGCTTTTTTAATGGTTGAAGGCTCTGGCTCCCTGGTGCTGGATGGCAAATTCCTCCATGTGAATTACGCCGGAGCCAACGGCAGGCCGCGTACCATGCTTGGCCGCATCGTCCAATGCGCTCAGGATCCCACCTGCGGCGGCAACCTAGAGACCATCGAGCGTTGCGCCCACGATCCCAAATGCCATGATGAAGCTAAATTACGCTGTAATGTGTCGCAAAAAATCAAGCAAAGCGCCGCTTCGGAAAAGCAGATTCGTCAATACCTCGATAGTCTCCATCCTCATCAGGCCGACAATTTGAGAAATCGCGATCAAAGCTATGTCTTTTTTGCCAAAGAAGAAGGCGGCCCTTATGGTTCTGAAAACATCACGCTGACGCCTCATGCTTCCTGCGCCACCGATCACAAGGTTATCCCAGTGGGGATGAGTTTTATTTACCATTGCAACAATAAAACGTCCTGGTGTTTAGCTCAAGACACAGGAGGGGCTATCGTGGGTGCCCATGTGGATGTCTATAAAGGCGAAGGCGACCAGGCCGGCGTGGAAGCGAATGCCATCAATCATGCCGGCTCATTGTTTTTAGCCTTGCCTAAAGGATAAGTAAAACCACTGATTCAATCCTGCTCACAGCAATTGAATTCAAGCCTTCGTCCGAGCGCCTGCTCGCGGTTTACCTTGACGGTAGTGCGACTGCCTGCCGGCTGCATTCAACCCTTGACGTCTTGGCGCATTGGGCTTTTTTACAGGGGGACGGGCCATGACCTCTGTGGGTAAATGATGTTCCGGCTCGAAGCCTTCCACCTCCTTACGCTGCAGTTTGCATTGGATTAATTTTTGGATAGACTGAAGTTGATTAATCTCATCGGCACTGACTAAAGACACCGCCAACCCCGAGGCGCCGGCTCGTCCCGTTCTGCCGATGCGGTGCACGTAATCTTCCGCCACTTGCGGTAAATCATAATTAACCACGCAGGGCAACTGATCGATGTCCAACCCGCGGGCCGCGATGTCCGTGGCCACCAGGATGTGTAATTCACCGGATTTGAATTCTGCCAGCACTTTGGTGCGCTGAGCTTGTGATTTATTGCCGTGAATCGCCTGGGCATGAATGTTTGAGGTCTGCAATTGTTTGACCAGTTTATTGGCGCCATGTTTGGTGCGGGTAAAGACAATGGTTTGCCCCCACTTTTTGCTGTGAATCAAATGGCTTAATAACTCGCTTTTTCGCCCTTTATCAACCGGATGGACGACTTGCTTCACGGCATCTGCCGTGACGTTTCTCGGAGCCACTTCAATTTCTACCGGGCGATTAAGAATGCCTTTGACCAGCTTGCGGATTTCATCGGAAAAGGTGGCTGAAAAGAGCAGATTCTGGCGTTTTTCCGGTAATAATTTAATGATTCGCTTAATGTCGTGAATAAAGCCCATGTCCAGCATGCGGTCGGCTTCATCGAGCACCAGGGTGTCCACTTCATCAAAGTGAATAGCGTTTTGTTGATGCAGGTCCAACAAGCGGCCGGGTGTCGCCACCAGGAGCTCAACCCCTGCACGCAAACGCATCATCTGAGGATTAATTTTTACCCCGCCAAAGACCACCGCAGAACGCAACGACATGTTGGCGCCATACTGCACAATGCTCTCATGAACCTGCGCCGCCAATTCGCGGGTGGGTGTTAAAATCAATACTTTGGTACGGTTACTTCTGGCACGCGATTTTACGCTGGTCTTTTGCAGAATGGGCAACACAAAACTGGCCGTTTTACCGGTTCCTGTCTGGGCGGAAGCTAAAAGATCGTTGCCCACCAAAATTTCAGGGATGGCTTTAGCCTGAATGGCGGAGGGTTGGTCATAGCCTAATACCTTCACGGCATTGGTTAAAGGCTCAATTAAGCCTAGGGATGCAAAACTCATGGAATGTCCTGTTGTAGCGAGCAAATGGGGATTGAATGGGATTGTTCAATATGAATATTTTCAGTGCAATTGTATACCGATGGGGGGGAAAACTCAAACATTATCTTCAACAACTCTCTTAAAGAGGTTAACCGGCAACCAATAACAGAGTGGAAACCTTCAGTAACGGGATTGATTTAAATTCAGCCCAGACTCCATCATTACCTTGCTAAGAGTGCGAATCTGTTTTTAAAACCGCCTCCAATTCCCCCCTCTCCTCCGGCGTGATCATAAAAATCAACGTATCCCCTGCTTTCAGCACATAATCAGGCGAGGGGTTATAAATCCAGGTCCCTTCTGTTTTAACGGCTAATAGCAGCAGGCTGGGATATTGTTTGAAATTTAAACTTCCAATGGCGTGGTCAAACCAGGCCTCATGAACGGTGAACTCTTCAACGCGTAAGTTTTTTTCTCTGTCCCTGAGCATGGTATCTAAAAAGGACACCGCCGTGGAACGGATCATTTCCGATGCCATACGCATGCCGCCGATGTAACTGGGAGAGACCACCGCATCAGCACCCGCCATTTTCATTTTCTCCGCATTCTTAAGATCATGACAATTGGCAACGACACGAAGGCGAGGGTTCAGCTGTTTAGCCGTGAGGCTTATCACAAGGTTTTCATTGTCATCCCCTGTAATCGCAAAAAGGCCCACTGCCTCGTTAATGCCGCAGGCCATTAACACATCACTGTCGCTGGCATCGCCCATCATGAATAATTGGTCATGAAAAACATCCACTAATTTGTCAATGTGCGCTCTATTGACGTCAATGATGACGCTCGTGCGCTTTGTTTCCGCCAACTCTTTAATAATGTGAAAGCCAACCCCTTCAACCCCACATACGATGTAATGATTTTTTAATTTTTTAATTTGCTTATTCATTTTTTTTCTCATGAGTACTTCAGAAATTTCAACATCCACCATAAAAGCAGTCAGATTGGTAATAATGTAGGTGGCAACCCCTATGCCGGAGAGTGCGATAAAAACCGTAAATAATCGCCCCAGGGCGTTATTATCCAAATCAATCACTTCACTGTAACCGATGGTGGCGATGGTAATGAACGTCATGTAAAAACAATCCACCAGGGAGTAGTCACCCTGACCGATGAACCAGTAGCCCACTGTTCCTAGTGTCAAGACAGAGGCTAACGCGATACCGGCATAGACAAATTTTTTAACTTTTTTTGAATAGATATTAATTTTTATAGCCATCATGGGTTAGAAGCCATAACAAATAGTACGGTTTTCAAGTACATAATAAAAGACAGTTTGAATTTGGCACTCGCCGGGGGCAACGCATGCAAATCGTGTGAACAGGCATAACAATACAAAACATGATTGGCCGGACATGGTCATTTATCGTCACTTCAAACTGGTCAATACACGCTATACTCATGAGGTATGGACAGACGCGAATGAATATTCCTTTTACTGACGCCCCTGCCAGCCCCCCCACATTAAAAAACGACTGATTAACAGTACAGAATCCCTCGCCCCTTTGAATTGCGTCACCCAGACTTCTCAGTATATAGTAAAAAACGATGACATTATTAATGGATTACCGGCAGATACTATGGATACAACACCCATCAATACCACCTCAAAATGCCCTGCGTTGCACGGTATCTTATCAACGGGCCACGCGAGCTTTGACTGGTGGCCAGAAAATTTAAATTTCGACATCCTGCATCAGCAGGATACGCAAACCAATCCCATGGGAAAACACTTTAACTACCGGGAGGAAGTAAAAAAGCTGAATTTTGAGGAACTGAAGAAGGATTTGCTCGCATTGATGACGGATAGTCAAAGCTGGTGGCCTGCTGATTGGGGTCACTACGGCGGCCTCATGATCCGCATGTCCTGGCATGCTGCCGGATCCTATCGTATAGCCGATGGTCGAGGCGGTGCGGGTACGGGCGGTCAGCGTTTTGCGCCACTGAACTCCTGGCCGGATAACGTGAACCTGGATAAAGCGCGGCGATTATTATGGCCGATTAAAAGAAAATACGGCAATCGTCTCAGTTGGGCGGATTTGATTGTCTTTGCCGGAACCGTCGCTTATGAATCCATGGGGCTTAAAACCTTTGGTTTTGGTTTTGGCCGTGAGGACATCTGGCATCCCGAAAAACACATTTACTGGGGCTCAGAAAAAGAATGGCTGGGCACTGAACGTTATGCTGACGACACCCGTGAATCCCTCGAAAATGCACTGGCCGCCGTGCAAATGGGCTTGGTTTATGTGAATCCTGAAGGGGTTGGCGGGCATCCTGATCCACTGCGCACCGCTCAGGATGTGCGTATAACCTTCCGACGCATGGCGATGAATGACGAGGAGACTGTCGCGTTGACGGCGGGTGGTCATACGGTGGGTAAATGCCATGGCAACGGCGATCCCCAACACTTGGGACCTGCGCCTGAAGCCGCCAATGTCGACGATCAAGGGCTTGGCTGGCTTGGCGGCATGGGTCGTTATGCCGTGACCAGTGGTCTTGAAGGAGCCTGGACAACGCATCCCACTCAATGGGATAACGGCTATTTTTATCTCCTCCTGACCTATGATTGGGAACTGAAAAAAAGCCCTGCCGGGGCCTGGCAGTGGGAGCCGATTAACATCAAAGAAGAAGACAAACCCGTCGATGTGGCAGACCCGGCCATCCGCCACAATCCGATCATGACAGATGCCGACATGGCCATGAAGAAAGATCCCGTTTATCGTCAAATCGCTGAACGGTTCTACAAGGATCCGGCTTATTTTTCAGAGGTATTTGCGCGCGCCTGGTTCAAACTAACCCATAGAGACATGGGGCCAAAGGCACGGTACATTGGGCCTTATGTGCCTACTGAGGACTTGATTTGGCAGGATCCTGTTCCGGCAGGTAATAAAGCGTATGATGTTGCCGCCGTCAAAGAGAAAATCCGGGCCAGCGCGTTAAGTATCGGCGATATGGTTTCCACAGCCTGGGACAGTGCCCGGACGTTCCGCGGTTCCGATAAGAGGGGCGGTGCGAATGGCGCACGCATTCGCCTGGCACCACAAAAAGACTGGGAAGGTAATGAGCCGCATCGTCTGGCAAAGGTTCTGACGGTCCTCGAAGGAATTGCCGCAGAAACCGGTGCCAGCGTGGCCGATGTGATCGTTCTTGCTGGCAATGTCGGGATTGAGCAGGCAGCTCAAGCGGCTGGTTTTGACATTACCGTTCCTTTTGCTCCAGGACGCGGCGATGCCACTGACGCCATGACGGATGTCGATTCTTTTGCCGTACTGGAACCCCTTCACGATGGTTATCGTAATTGGCTTAAGGAGGAGTCACCTGTTCGTCCCGAAGAGCTTTTACTCAATCAAACACAACTCCTCGGCCTGACAGCCCCTGAAATGACGGTGTTGGTTGGTGGGATGCGGGTGTTAGGGACGAATTATAACAACACCAGGCACGGCGTACTGACCGAGCGTGAAGGGGTTCTAACCACTGATTTCTTTGTTAATCTGACCGATATGGCCTACACATGGAAACCAGCAGGACCTCATCTGTACGAGATTCGCGATCGTAAAACAGGCACTCTGAAGTGGACCGCCACGCGGGTGGATCTGGTGTTTGGCTCCAACTCCATCCTCCGTGCCTATGTGGAAGTCTATGCTCAGGACGATAACAAAGAAAAATTTGTGCACGACTTTGTTGCCGCCTGGACGAAAGTGATGAACGCGGATCGGTTCGACCTGATTTCCTGTTAATTGAATAACCCGTTAAATGAAAAAGCCCTGCCAGCGTAAACTGAACAGGGCTTTTAAAAACACCGACAGGCTTATTTGGCCAATGCGGCTTTCTTTTCTTTCTCTTTGGCAATCACTGCTTCCGCCACGCTGGTTGGGCAAGGCGCGTAGTGAGAGAATTCCATGGAGAATTGACCACGACCTGATGTGAGGGTACGCAGGGTGCTGATGTAACCAAACATTTCTGAAAGGGGAACATCGGCCTTGATGCGAACACCGGCAGCACTTGGTTCCTGACCGGAAATCATACCGCGACGACGGTTCAAGTCACCAATCACGTTACCGACATCTTCTTCTGTACTGTAAACGTCAACCTTCATGATGGGCTCAAGCAACTGAGGACCTGCTTTTGGCATGGATTGACGAAACGCGCCTTTGGCCGCAATTTCAAACGCAATCGCGGATGAGTCAACGGCGTGGTAAGCACCGTCAGTGAGGTTAATGACCACATCCAGTACAGGGAAGCCGGCCAGAGGTCCAGTGCCCATCATGGAGCGGAAACCTTTCTCAATGGCTGGGAAGAATTCCTTGGGTACGTTTCCACCCACAACGGAAGTGAGGAAAGTGAAACCACTGTTCGGCTCGCCGGGTTCAATCGTATAATCAATCTTACCGTATTGACCAGCACCACCGGATTGTTTTTTGTGGGTGTAGCTGTCCTGAATGGATTTGGTGATTGTTTCACGGTAAGCCACCTGTGGCTGACCGACAATCAATTCCACGTCGTAAGTACGCTTTAAGATATCGACTTTAATATCGAGGTGTAATTCACCCATACCACGAAGAATGGTTTCGCCTGAATCTTCATCCGTCTCAACTCTGAATGTGGGATCTTCGGCAACCATTTTACCAATGGCAATACTCATTTTCTCGGTTGAGCCTTTGTCTTTAGGCGAAACGGCAATGGAAATAACCGGCTCAGGGAAAACCATCGCTTCCAGTGTACACTCGTGATTTGGATCGCAAAGCGTGTGACCGGTGCGAACGTTTTTCATACCGACGATAGCGATAATGTCGCCCGCTTCTGCACTTTGTAATTCATTACGCTCATTGGCCTGCATCTCAACCATACGGCCGACACGTTCTGTCTTACCGGTAAAGGAATTAAGAATGGTGTCCCCTTTATTCAGTTTTCCTGAATAAATACGGACGAAAGTCAAGGCGCCGAAACGGTCATCCATGATTTTAAAGGCCAGAGCACGGAAGGGCTCGTCGGGTGAAACGAGAGCAAATTCACCGTTTGGCTCGCCTTCAGCGTTGGTCAAAGGCTGTGGATTCACTTCATGCGGAGCTGGTAAGTAGTCAACGACTGCATCCAACAACAACTGCATCCCTTTGTTTTTAAAGGCTGAACCGCAATAGGTTGGGAAGAAGGCCAATTCACGCGTACCAATACGGATACAACGCTTGATTTCTTCGATTGAAGGCTCAACCCCTTCGAGATAACCCATCAGCAGTTCATCGTCCATCTCAAGCGCAGTTTCAATCAATTGCGCACGATAGGTTTCAACATCGTCGTGCATATCGGCAGGAACATCCGTTACGCTGTAATTTTCTGGTTGGCCTGTTTCATCCCAGACATAGGCTTTACGGGTTAATAAATCGACCACACCGACGAAGTTCTCTTCAATACCGATAGGCAATGTCATGATTAAAGGGTTAGCACCGAGGACTTTTTTAATCTGTTCGGTGACTTTCAGGAAGTTTGCCCCGATACGGTCGAGTTTGTTGACGAAAATCAAACGGGCAACTTTGGAGTTGTTCGCATAGCGCCAGTTGGTTTCTGACTGAGGCTCAACACCGCCTGAACCACAGAATACACCGATACCGCCATCGAGTACCTTCAGTGAACGATACACTTCAACCGTGAAGTCAACGTGGCCCGGGGTATCGATAATATTGAAGCGGGTGCCTTTCCAGAAGCAACTGACCGCTGCTGACTGGATGGTAATGCCGCGCTCGGCTTCCTGCTCCATGAAGTCGGTTGTTGATTCACCTTCGTGAACCTCACCCATTTTATGGATTCTACCGGTCAGTTTGAGAATACGTTCGGTAGTCGTGGTTTTTCCAGCATCGACGTGAGCGAAGATACCAATGTTTCTGTAAAGGTTTAAATCAGCCATAGCACTCTTCTAAAATTTAAATGGATAAAAAATTGTCACATATTGTACAGGATTTTATCCTGATTTGCAGCAGAAAGTTGCGGCATTTATTCTGATTATTTTACCTCGTCGGTTACAACCAACGAACGATTATTTAATAATTAGCACGCATCATGGTTATTTTGTATTTATTTCCACCAAAACTTATAAACCCGGATTGTCAATTGTTTTTAAATGATCTTAATATCCAAGGTTATGCTATTTTAGCTGCACTCACGCGTATTAAAAAAGGATTTTCATGAAAAACATTAGACTTCTACTCTTGGGACTCGTGCATACAGCCAGTGCTTTGGCTGGCACAATGAACTCGTCTTCAGACTTAGGCCTCCATTATTCAAAGGATTTTTACATGGGTGCAAATCTCTCGGGAGATTACTCCAAGTACAATATCAAGTTGACCGATATTCGCTTCGCGACAGGATTAGTAAATCGTTTTGGCCAAACCCACCTGACAGATATAGCCATAGCCGGAGGTCTATTCGCCGGTTTCGCCATTCATTTCCCCTCCCCCTTCTATCTTGGCGTTGAAGGGTTTTTACATTTTTCTGATAATGAGGCTAAGGCAGAGATTTTCGATGATAACCCGATCAATTTAGAAGGGCTTACCTTCGCCTCATTCAATGTTCGCAATAAACGAAATGCCGGCCTTGCCATTTTGCCAGGGATTAAAATCAACAATACGACACTTGCCTATGTCCGTGCTGGATACGTTAACGGCGCATTTAAAGTGAGTGGTGAAGGACGTGCCTTGTTAGCAACAGGTGTTGTTACGACTTTCAATAACGAGCACGACTTAAACGGCTTTCAAACAGGCTTAGGCCTCAACACCTCCCTCTCGAAAAATCTAAGCCTTCGGGGAGAGTGGGTAATTAATATCTACCAATCCTTTACCGATCCCGTCATCAATAGACGAGGCCTGACAGAAGGGAGCTTAATCTTCAATCACCCAACGACAAGCCAGTTTAACTTAGGGATTGTTTATCATTTTAATGATGTTCCTGCATGAGAAATGTTTGGAGTGAGCCAGCCGCATTGCGGCACAATCTTTTGTATCAATTAAAGATGTTACCTAGAATGGCTTTTCTGGATTCAATTCCTGCTCTGCCAGAAATATGATGGTTAAATGTCATTCAAAGATTAAGTGCAAAGAGGTAATAACCGATTTTAAGATTAATCCTTGTTCATCTCCAATATCAATGCTCCATAAATATTTTCACCTGATATTGAGGACTTGTGTATCTTTACTTAAGGGCCTGGATAATCCCGGGTCGAACCTGAGGCGTGTCCGTTTAGAGCGTCTCATTGTCACCTGGACTCATTATCGCCACCCAGCCTAACGATTAAGCCCAAAGGTGACAGCTATTTCTTAAGCTGATTTTTGTATAAACTTACCTTTTATTGCGGCTTGATATTGATAAGGACATTGATTGAAACGACAGTTAATTTTGTTCTCATACCTCTGTTTAGTAATGCCCACGCTTTACAGCAGCGGAGTGGCTGACCCAGGCGATAAACGGTTTGTGTTTGGATTGGATGCAGGCGCTGCCAAAACGAAGCAATTAAGTCAGTCTGCTCATTTCCAACTGGGATACAGCACATTTAATTATTTACCGGATAGCGATACGTCTACGATGCGGTATGGCATTTCACTGGGCCGTCGATTCCTGCTTAATCCCCTAAACAGCGTCATCATTGGCTTGAGTTATCATCAATTCAGCGACATGAAGGTGAGGGGCACCCTGCAACAAGGCATTTCCCCGCCACTCTACAGTGCCAACTATGAATACACCATTCAACTGTCGCAGTTATTAGTCGACGCGAAACTGCAACACCAATGGGGGCAACGATTTTATCCCTACCTCACCGCGGGGATAGGGGGAGGATTCAATCGAGCGGAGCATTTCTATACCACAGTCCCAGGGTATCTCACCGTGACACCGACCTATGCCAACCATCGCCGTTCGTCGTTAAGTTATGCTCTTGGCCTAGGTATCGATACGTTGGTGGCCCCTCATGTGACCGTGGGGATAGGGTATCTGTTTTCTGACTTGGGACGGGTTGGCCTTGGCTCTGGTGTGATACGGCAAACCCGCGTATCCAATTATTTAAGCCAATCGCATTTGCACATGAATACCGTTTTGGCACAGATCAGCTGGTCTATATAAAGGGTACCGATAATGACTCATTTGAAGCATTTCCATCGTGTTGTAGTACAGATTCTTCTGCTTTTGACGCTTATCCATACCCATGGCTATGCGCGGGCGGCATTCAATAACGCGCAGCAAAATCTTGCTTTTTTGATTAAACCTCAGCCCAACACGCTGCTGCCCCGGGAAGTGCCCATCGGTTTTCCGGTGCATGCAAAATATCAGATTACCAATCCTAACGCGCTCACAGCCATCAATGCGACCATTGTCTCTCTGCCACCCCATACCAGTATAAATCCGACTGGGTGCGGTTCACGGTTTACCTTGGCTCCCAACGCCAGTTGCACCTTGACACTGACGGTTTCAGCCAACGGTTTGCGCGTGGGCGATGTCATCAGTGGCGCCCGCGCCCCCAATGTATTAATGGCCTGCTGGAACGATGGCGTGAGCTGCGCCGGGGTAACCAACGCCAATGATTTATTGCGGGTTAACGTGATCCCCCCACCCTCCATTACTTATCAATCCCTGTTGGAAGATAAATTGATTAATGCGGACTTATGGGGGAATCAGCCCGAAATATTGTCTGCCAATTACGGCTTTGAAGGCATTGAAGGGGTCCCTGGCAATGAATCGGGCGTTGTCGCCGCCGGGGGCGCCTGGATGACGATTACAACCCCCGGTGCGCCTTTTTCCGCCTACACCACGGCACAAACACCGTCTGACGTCGCTTTTGGCTTTGGTTATCCGACCAATTATGCCGATGCCATGCCCATTTGTTTCAGTTGGCCTGTGTTGCCCAGTTCCGTACGTCCGACTGATTTTCGCCTGACCTTAAATACCGGCGAAACAGTCCAGCCGGAAGTGGCGTCGATCACGCCTAACTTCTTGTATAACAAGCGCAGTTGTGTCGTCATTTTTGGCAAATTCGGCAATCGACTCTCACCGGGAACACCCGGGGCTGTTTACCCAACTCAGGTTACGATCGTGGATAATGGGACCACATTGAAACTGGTGGGTCCCAATGGCCCGGTGAGTGCGGTGGGTTTGAGTAAATCCAGCGGCAATCCTTACCAACCCGGTGGAGGTCCTAAATTAATTGGCGCCAAATTAAGCGTCATGAACGATGTAGGGCAGGATGCTCCGGTTGCCTTTAGAAGTAATCTTCCGAATGGCGGTACCGCACTGTACGGACCCGATGCAGAATACCGATTACGCATCTATACCACCGCCGGCATTTCTCCTGACGGCGTTTCAGCCATCCTTCCTACCGACTTTGAAACCTTTTTTCAAATTGAGGTGGTGGATGGCGGCGTCCCAACGCTCATCACGCAAGCCAACATCCCTTATGTTTTTTCAGCGGGCAGCATTCAGGTGGTTGGCTTGGCGGATCTAGGTAAGTACGATCTCCCCTTAAATGATGCCTATGTGGCGGATCGCGACAATTACCTCGACATCATTTTAAAAGGGGATGAGGCGGCCATGCGTTTAATCACCGCCGTCATTATTCCAGCGACGCCCCCCTATTTACCCTTATACAATCCGGGCGGTCCAGGAAATAACCCAACGCCAGGAGTGACGTATACGTCTCCAGGCCCAACGTGGACGCAACCGGTGACTATCGCAATTGATGATCCGTTGACGGTGACTTATCCCTAAGGAAGCAGTCATTATGAGTTTGGATACTTTTTTTGCAAAGGACAATCGATCGCTTCGATGGATTGCCAAAGGAATCCTCCTGTTCTGGATGCTCTGGTCTTTATTGGTTGCCTTAAGTGATACGGTTAATTTATTGCAGCGTCTGCATCTCTTACCGGCGCACTGGGTTTACACGTCGGGTAATTATGATTTGGTGGTGCAGACCTTTTCACTTTATAAGCTCAATAACGAGCCATTATTCCTGCTGTCCTACTTTGTTATTGTTGTCTTCGCCTGGGTTATCACCTTCTTTTTTGCCCGCGCCGTATGGGCTTCAGAAAAAAATGGTCACTATTTGCAGCGTGCCTACACGGCATTTCTGGTGATTCTTGCGATCGATGCCGGATTTATTCTCGCCGATGAATTGTTTATTCAATATGCGATGGAACATGGCCACATGAACCGCCTGGGTTTTAAACTGTTAACTTTTATTGTTTTTTTGATGTTGGAGAAACCCTTTGCCTTGTCGCGCGAATAATCTTGTACGGTATAGCTCATTGACACTCGCCAAACCTTTGCCCTTCCATGCCTGAATGCCCAAGTTGTTTTAAAAACAGGAATTCCAGGGTTTCTGGTACTCCAGGCCCGGTCTCGATATCAGCTCCCCTTGAATGTAGAGAGACTGTGTAAACGGCCGCACATGGCGCGCCATTTTATATACACAAAGAACCAGTCAAATACAATATGGCCAAATATATACATGTAATTAAAAAGTAAATACAATCCAGCCTGAGGTCAAACCCAAAATCCTTCCAATCAACCTTGAGGTATTATCGTGCAGTTAAAATCGGAGCAGGCTATTTCCAGCATTTGTTTAACAACCAAGTCAAGAAAAGAAATAACCATTAATACCTCTCCTGAGGAGACCAACCGGTTTGGGACACATTTTTTAGAGCGCATCAATACCCCCAAAGGACTTGGAACGGTCATTGGCGTGCACAGCAATGTTTTATGGATATGGCTGGATTGTGATTCCGGGCCAACGTACTGGGATAATGTAACGGGTGCGCTTTTTAATTACCCTGAATTCAGTAAAAGTAATGATACAAACTATCCGGAGGAACTTAAAAAATTTATCCCGGCAACACTGAACCTGTTAACGGTATTAACCCATATCGATCATTATTCATCGACTGCTCTCAACCATACTCTCCGGGTAGCGTTAAGCCAGTCTCCTGCTCACATGACAGAGCAACTTCGCTCCTTTTTTAAGGAATTCGATAAATTATCGGCTTCGGATATGGAACTGCTGGCTGAAGAAGAGGGGCTGGATGAAAAAGAAAAGACCGACTCAGGGAGCGTTACTAAGTACCTAAGCACTGCAACCCTGGATGCCCTTTCAGTAGAGTTTAATGCCATACAACACCGCGTTCAAACGCAGCTTCACCTGCTTAATCAGCAAATGAAACACCTCAACAAGGAAAAGACGCCTCAACTTTTTAGTTTGTTTACCACAAATCAATCGCTGCTTGAACAAAGTTGTCAGGAAATGGAGGAAACCGCCAAAAAAATACAATCCATTTCAGCCCGGGCGGCTCACTCAAAGGAAAGAAATCGGTTTCTGCACTTTGATCGGTTACTTTCTGCCCTGATCGATGTCTTTTTTGATTATCCAACGGATCAACCGTCCTATGACTCCATGAAATATCAGGATGGAGCCGCACAGCTCACACTGTTTTTATATAATCACGGTCATTATTTTTTTGAGGGAAGACAAAATGAATCGAACAACAGCAAGCAAGAACTAACCGAATCCTTAAGCGCACTGGATGTGACCTTTCTTTTCTTATTATTAAGCGGCTTAAGTCTTTCCACTTCTCAATCCGGCCTTATCTACCTCCACTTGTTAAAGCAAATCAAAATCCCTGTGGACACCTTCGACATACTGCCCAACGCGTTCAGTTTAGCCGATTTCAGCCGGCAACACCCTCAACAGTTTATCGAGCTCTACCAACGTTTCTTTTTAAGCGAGGGGGCATTTAAACAAAAAATGGAAGAGCTTTTAAAGAAGTCTCATCCCATTTTATTGACTGAAGCGGGAAAATGGGCCCTGTATTATGGTCTCGCGAAACAACGCGTGGTGAATGCGGATTCACCACCGGGTCACATACTTGAAATAAAATATTACCTTGGGTTGGGAATAGATTATTTTGACCAGGCCATGCGTTCAAGTCACTCCCTGGCAGCCCAGGAAATCGATGCGCTGCTCTCGGCACACAAGGAAATACCTTGTTCAGCAGCCTTGGCGAAACAATTGGCCTGGTATTTTTCTAACACCACGCAACTGCAAAAAGCACGATTTTATTTGAAATTGGCCGTATACCAAAACGAAAATCCAAGAAACAAAAACAAAAATCCGTCTGTTTTTGAACAAACCGTGAATGAATTAACACTTATCCAAATTAAACTGGACATATTGGAAAAAACAGGGAAAGAGCAAGGCCAGGCGATTAATACCCTGATTCATCTGGCGAGGCAAAATAATCAGCCAGCAGGCAAGACAGTACTGGACGAGTTAAGCACCCGGGTACCCGCTGTGGCTTTTGCAGCAATGATTGAATGGGAACAACACAATTTCAGTAAATTATCGCCTGATTTATTCGAGATGGCCAAAAAGGAAAATCCGGTGATAGCGGCCTGGTATCTCAATCGGTATCGTGTGGTTACCAAACAAGAAAAATCGGATTTGAATGTCGTACTGCAGGCAGTTGCAGCCAATGTTGAGCCGGCCATCATTGAATGCAATCAATTGCTTGTCAGCACCCCCACGTTTGCTCTGCAGAACAAAGAAGCAATCCTTCCTTTTTTAGCAAAGGCCGATTTCTGGCAACACCTTTATCCGACCAATCTGATCTCTCTTATCTTAAATTATCAAGCCGCCGATGCCCTTTCGCCGCATGATTTGGATAAATTGATGGATTCGATGACGCATGCCTCTCTGACTGATCCTAAAAAGCACTTTGAATTCCTTGCAATAATCCTTAAGGATTTAAGGTGTTTACTTGATACCGCAAGATTCATTGCCTTTCTTTATGCCCTTAAACGATTGAATATTTCTATTAAAACCGATGCCGAATTGCCCACCGCGATTGCTACCTATTTGACTCAGCAAGCATTGCATTCGCTTAACGACCAAGTATTGCTCCACTCGTTCATGGATGGCTTTTTAGTCGAGTACCCCGAGTTCGGCCATGATTTGCGGCAGGATTCAAAAGCCTGGGCGATTATACAACAAAGCAAGCAGTTAACTTTTTTAATCAACCGGACTACCTGCGATTCGGAATCAAAAAAAGAAAACACAGAGGACGCGTCTTACTCCATCCTCGCTAGTCTGTCGGTGTTCAGTCACTCCACTGGCCCGGGAAACCCAACTCTTTCTCCAATGGAAATGCAGGGAACAACACCTAGGCCCAATTCCTGATTATATGAGGCCGCGACCGCGGCCTCCATGATGCTGCGTTTCGCCGCCATTTTTAATCTATACTTCCATTATCAGCGACCGGGTATTTTAGAGCCCGTAGCGAATAACCGCTTGGCGACTAATGAGGTGATTATCCTGCGATCTTACAAACGGTGGTGCATCACGCTGGTTTTCAGCGCTGTCATGACGATGTTATCCGCTCCTGGTCAGGCCGTGATTATTCTTGACAGCACCTTTAAAAAATCCGGGTTTCAGAAAGCAGAAAGCTTGGCCTTGTCTCCCCAGTTTGCTTCACTGCTCTTTTTAGATGGCGAAAGCGCATCAGGCTCCGGCGCCTGGATTGGCAATTATCAGGGCCATGGTTATGTATTAACCGCAGGCCACCTGTTTCCTCCCGGCACCAAAGCCTCGGATTACCGTTACCTGACCCTTGATGGCACCGTTTATCAAGGCGACAGGGTTTTTATCCATCCGCTCTGGAATGAGAACCACGAGGATCGCACCGGGTATGATGTGGCGATTGTGCGTTTAACCAGCGAAGTCACCGATGCGGGACCACAACCGGCTCTCTACAGCGGCAGCGCCGAGAAGGGACAACAATTAACCTTTATGGGTTATGGGTGGCGCGGCACCGGCAAGAAAGGGGAAGACACCAGCATTGATACCGGCAATCGCCCTGCCGCCGCCGTAGGACTCATTGAGTCCGTCGAAAACGCGGTGCATCCTGTGCCTGAAGAAGGCGATGCCGGCAATTATCTGGGCGTTTGGTTGCCGAAAGAAGACGGTTCTCTGGCAAATCCTTTAGACGATGAGGGAATCATCAAACCCTTCTCACCCTTAGCCGGCATTCTGGGCTCCGGCGACAGCGGCGGCCCCGCCTGGATTAAAACCAACAAGGGCTGGTCTATCGCGGCAGTGAGTTCAGACGGCAGCGGCAATGCAGCCTATGGCGATGTCTCCTGGTTCTCGCGGGTGACCGGACTCACGCGCTGGATAAAACAAATCGTGCCGACTGCGCGGTTTGTAGAGTGATGAGACCCCTGCCTGTACTTTGATATTGCCGTTCAAAATGGCACCCCCTCTAATCACTCAGTTCATTTTATAGACAATAATGCGTTTTTTGGTATACTTTGGCCCATTATTAATTTATGGAATGCTGTATGACCAGAAAACATCCCCTCTTCCCAACCTTTCAAGAAGTTGAAAAAGAATCTGATTTAGCCCGTTCCGATCATCTACCTGTTATGACGAAAATACCCCTTGGGGAAAAAAAAGAGTCGTTAACGATTGTTTCTCTGAATATTCTGGGTAATGAAGGTTGCTCCGGTGTTCACCCGCTTGGAATGACGATTCCAGAGGGCCATACTTTAGAGCGCTACCAACACCTCGCTTCAGGACTGGCTCACGGCATAAAGAAACATGGCGTTGACGTTATTTTATTACAGGAAGCGGATAAATCGATTGTCCCTTATCTCGAAGAAAAATTAGGAAAAGGATGGAACATCATCGTTGATGATTTTGGCATCATCAGTTGTTACAACAAAGAGCGGTTCGTTTTACAGGACACGACGGCCGACAAGGAATCCAGGATACGCACCATGGCGTTTACGGATACCCGCTCGGGTCTTTCTATCGATGTCCACAATCTCTGGGGAGTCTACAGCCCTTTTCCACACCACATGGAAAAGCAATATCGTTCGCTATTAACCAAAACCAAAAGCAAACTGTCAGTCATTATGGGAGACACGAACTCAAGGCTTGCTCCTCCCGCTGATCATACAAAGCGAAATCTTACTACCGGTATCGTCCCACCCATTATTGCAAAAACCAGCGGACTTCCTTCTGATACTCAAATCACGGACCATCCTGACGGTGGTTTTTATCGGGACGAAAGCGGGATTATTCATCAATTGTCTACCGAAACGCTGGATTTTGACACAGCGGAGATCGTCAGAGATGAGCGCAGCGAAGCGGATGCAAACGTATGGCCAGAATACAGAATGGTGATGTGTCTGGACAATTATTACCAGGAAACAGCCATTGTTGATGGGAAAACCCTTTTTCTCTATGAGGATGCACTTCAGCGTGAGTTTGGTAATGACAATCTGGTTGTACGTATGGCCAGTAACAGCTTCAATAATAAAGCCCTTGCCATTCGCTTTCCCCGAAACTCAGAAGCATTTAAACTGATACAAAGTGAGCTTAAAAATGAAGCTGGATTTCAGTTTACGCATGTCGACCCGACCGATAATAGAGACGGCCACCAACCGTTACCCTGCGTTTTTGCTCCAATAGAGAAAGTAGCGCTCCTGCATAAGGCGGTACAAAAAGCGATTTCAGAAACGGTATTGAAAAATCAGGTGACACAACGAATTCAATCGGAAATCGAACGATTATCGGAAGCCCACTGGTATCTACATGATGCGTCGGAAAAGATAAGCAGTTTAAAGGAATTAAAAATTCGACTATCAACGGCTACCGCAGACAGCACGGCCGAGGCTCTCTTATCCATCATCAAAACATGGGAAGCTGAGGCGGCTCCTGCTTCACAAAGTACAAGGGAAAATAATATCAAAAACAAACATGAACTCATGGGTGTTCATCGTAATATTTTTTTCAAACCCATACGGCCGGGTAAATCCACTGAAACTCAAAACACGTTACAGTGGTTAAAAGAAGCATTGGGGGATGCCCCCAACCAAGGAGTCCAACCTGAACCCAGTATGAAGTAACTTTCTATTTTGTGTGGCTTGAGGACTGTCTCGAGCCATACCTAATCCTCGATTTATCACTTTTTCAGCGTGATTTATTTTTCAATAGATCCCGCACTTCTTTATTTAAGATGGCAGCCTTCCATGTCTAACAAATTCGTTTTGTAACGTGCTGAAAGGCGAGAAATATAGGTTGTTTAAACTCATCATCGAAAATGGAAAATAACATCAGTCGTATTGGATTGCTCAGTCTTTGACAAGGCCATAACAGGTGATTGAGTGAGGGGTTTATTCTAAACTCATATCCATTTGCCAATAATTTAGTCAACATGTATTTTTCACCCTCTTCTATAATCACCATCATTTAGCCTAATTAATTTTGCAACATCAAAACCAGTATTGTCGAAAGTCCTCATAAAAAATCCATATTCGAAGCGCACTATCCCATTAGTTCAATAATTTTTTATTTTCAATGGTATTTGGCTCGTATTGCCATGCTTTAACTAATTGAAGGGAAGCAAGAACTGCGATCACAATCAGCCTAGGGTTGGGCTGGTAGAACCATAGGCAATTAATAATGGGGCTGCAAGGAGCCACAACCGAGGAGATAAAATGGCAGAAATTCTTCCTCCATCTAATGGATATAATGGAATAACATATAGAGCACACCAAAACCAGGGCGAAATCGCCACAAACGAATGGCATTTGCGAACGCTTCCATTAGACTGTTTTTACAGGAGTTTTATCAGGTCACATTTCGCTTCTGAAAAGCCGGCAACTGTCAGATCAAGTTTGAACGACTACAACTTATGGAATGACAGCAAGCCAATTCCCCTTGGGTGAAAACGCAATCGACTCCGCTTAGTTTATCAAACGATTATTTTTTCTCAGAGTCATTGGGCGTTCTGGCGTTTCTGTGGGGAAGCACTGTGACTATATCATTTGGCAGGAAAGACTGGCCTCACCTCTTTCGGTTATAACCTTACCCTAAACGGTGCAGGACTTCTAATCACCTGTTGACGAGGCAGTCAAATTAAATTCAGTACAACTCAGGTTTAACTTTTGTACTTTGTTTGTTCAATCTCTTCCGTTCCTTCTTGAGGCCCTTGTTTGATTTTATTGTACTCTTCTTTCAAACTGGAGATAAATTTTTGAGTGGAAGTCGACTCTGAGCTAAATTCAGCCTTGAAAAAATTTCTATGTTGCGAAAGGACCTCACTAACCGAAACTTCTTTTTTGGTTTTTGTATTCCTAAATCGAAGACTGTTTTCCCACGTGTGGATCACATCATGAATACTGGTTTTATCCAGATCAGCATTCAGTATTTCTTCTTTTAATTTCTCCAGAGCTACAATTTTGGATTTAGGGCTACTGAGAAAGAAATTCCGCTTACTTTTTTCGAGACGAGCAATTTCTTCGTCAATTTGTTTAATTACTTTGCTAGAAGGATCTTTCTGAAGATGCGTTTTGATTTCATCATCGTACTGCTTTGCATCCATGTTTTTTTTATCTACATGAATCGTTGTAATAGGGACAGCTGGTTTTTTTTCAGACTTATACTTTTCACAACTCTCAATTACTTTGGGATGATCATCCGCAATAATGATACTGCTAACCCATCCCGGCTTATTCATCATAAAGGCTTCTAGCATTAGCCCTTTTGAATGGCTATATCCTGAATGTAAAGCACGCTGATCACCCAATAGTTTTGCTACATCGCCCCTAAAATTCATATTGTGAGATAAATGAAACCCTGATCCTGCCTGACGTCCTTCTTGAATATCAGATTCATAAACGGTCTTAGCCTCCTCAAATGCACCGCCCATTGTCATTTGATTCAACGGTCTTTCTAGAGAGTCTTTATACGAAGAGAATTTTTTTCTGATTTCATCATCGGCTAAAATAGAATCGAAATCATCGCCACTTAATTTTTTAGTCGCAAATTTAGGCGAACTCAATGTTGTCATAAAATCGTTTGCTTGCTGGCCCTCGATTTCTCTGGTTTCTTTACTATCCAAATTTGTCCATGTCAAATCTAAAGGAGTAATAAACCCATGGACCCGGAAACCTTGACCTTCGAGTCGTTCCTTTAGTTTTAGACGCTCCTCGATCGAGCTAGTTTTGAAAGTCATATCAGTAAATAAGTAGATATCCTTAACACCATTATTTTTTAAACTTTCAAGCAAGGCTGTGTTCAGTTCTTGTTCGATTAATACAGTATCATCAACATCAAGTAAGGCTACGGGACGAGTCATTTTTAACTACCTATTTTCTTTATACCCGTATAAGTATAACAAATATACATTGCGTTTCATAATCATTCAGGCTTGATATTTCAAAAAACTGCGAGGCTTCTTGAACAGCCATCGATCATCGTCCAAAGGCAGTGTAACTCCTTGATTAATAGTGGCTTATGATATTGGTATTTGGCTGTGGGGGGCGAAGGAAGATCGAACCGGCGATTTTTAACTTATTGATAAATTTAACGTTTAATTGGGGACCTGTTTTTAGGTGAGTTTTGAAACCACAGGGTTGCAAGACAACTTAACCAAGTGAAAACAGATCCAACGATAGGAATATTCCTACCACATGCATTCATCCATGAGGTAAATTTTAAAATAAATCACGAAAAAGCGCACAAGCCTTCTGATGAATCCCGGGACTATTCGATTCCCTGGGCCCACCAATATTTAATACCCGAATATCATTCTCATTTATCCAGGCTTTTATTCTTTGCACAGCCTCATGCTGACTATCCACACTCACAATTAACCGAGGCTTCTTTTGCAGATCCGCATCCTCAATGGTTAATTTCGTGCCATCCTTTACTCTTTCAGGTAAAGGCCAGCTTGGCACAATAATTAACGTTCCATCCGAATCACGAATATTTAATTTCGTTCTTTCATCAGGATCGCTGGTAGTTGCTTCTTTTAGTGCGGGGAATTGTTTTAAGACGTTAACGCCATTCTCATCAAGTCCTCCTTTAGGACACCAGCCGCCAATTTCAATGCCCATTTCTGTAGCGACTAATAACGCGGCTTGATCAACGCCTGTTTGTCCACCTGACACAATTTTTTTAATCATGCTGGCTTCCCTGCAGTAATTTTGCTTTCAGAAATAAATCATTACAATGCTCTTCCATAACCCCACCCACCAACTCTACCTCATAAAAATTGGGAGTACTGGTTAAAATTTCCTTTGCACCGATTTGAATCTGCCTACCAAATAAATCATGCAAAAAAGAAATGGAAGACCCATAAACTATTTTTGGGATCATTGCCCAATAAGCAGCAGCCGCACACATGGGGCAAGGTTCAGCCGTGCTGTAAAGGCTTAGCTTGCTCCGATCGCCATCAAATCCATTACTAAATAAGGTATGGATAACCGCTAACTCACCGTGCATTAAAGGATGATTATTCGCTGAGTTAACCGATCTAAGAAGAATCTCACGATCATCATAAACAATAATCGCCCCATACGGTGCCATAGGGTTAGACTTGGCAACCTCGATCGTTTCCTTCATGAAAGGATAGACATGGGGCTCAAGGGTTATTTTTGCAGTTAATGTATACATTCAGGATATCGTCCAGTTCACGATTGGAGTAGTCATTTAGGGTAAATAGTGCCGCCAGGGTGTCGCACGATAGGATGGAGCCGATTGGGCGCTATTTTAGTTTCTATTATTGAAAAACTACAACCATACAAAGCCTGATTATCGAAGTAATCCCCGCTCCCTCTCTATACGCCAGCTATCCACCGTGTCTAATAGAAACTGGCTTAATGGCTCAGGGTTCACTTCAATTGCTGGACACACGGGGTTCTAGCCGGTAACCTCAGAAATAGGGATTTTATCCCTTTGAGTCACTTTTTGCGACAGAACCCCTTTACTCTCTTTTACAATAAAGCCATTTTTACATCACAAGACATGGTTCCTTTTGATTTTCTTGGAAGGACACTTCTTTAGAAGAACCTATTTGACCTGAAATAAAATTGAGATTACCCACATCCGTTACGACATACTCAACTGTTTTATCACTCAAACCCAAAAAAGAAAAACTGGGAGCTATCTGTTCCCTTATAATTGGACTCTCAATAGAGTTTTTAAGTGTTACATGAAAAACAACGGACCTATGATCTACTGTAGCAAATTCTCCATATGCGGTGAGCCCAGCATATTCTTGCGCTTCTTTCTGCGTGCGAAACAATTTTATTTCACCACTCTGAGGTACTGCTTTTTTTATCTCAGAGTCTGGAATTGATTTTCGTGCTTTAGGATAAGGGTATCCTTTGTCAAAGATAGTGGATGACTCCGACACCTTTATCATTGGCCCTATTGCATAATAATCAGCTGTATCAGGCAATGTTTTTAGATTTTGAGACTCAGGATAAGCAGGTAATATATTGTTTTCTGTCCTAGTTCCAAAGAATTTGATTAACTTGTAGTTTGTTGCTGAAGTCATTGACATATTCTTTAAATTTGTTGGTTCAAGATAAGTACATACTTCTTCTTTAATTTCATCTGGTAGATTACCGAACATAAACATTCCCTTTACAAATTGATTAATGGAAATACAATTGTACCGATAAATGATGGTTCTGTCGAAAATTTTATACAAAGTTAAAGTCGGCCTTAATCGGGACGTGGCTATGCTGCAAGGTCATAAAATTGTTTTCAAGCAGGCATATCCTTGCACCAATTTGAATCTGTCTACCAAATAATTCATGCAAAACGAAATTGAAGATCCATAAACTATTTTTGGGATCATTGCCCAATAGGCAGCAGCGGCACATGGGACAAGGTTCAGCCGTGCGGTAAAGGTTAGTTTGCTCAGATCGCCAGCAAATCCATTACTAAATAAGCGATGAATAACCGATAGCTCACCGTGTAACCATAGGTAAATTAATCCAGGAATTTCTGGAAGATGCTAAATTAACAAAAGAAGCAAGTACTTATCGCGGCTATAAAAAAATTTGCGATGGGCATCTTTTACCGATGTTTGAAAAAACTGAAATACTCAATCTACAACCGGCTGTTATCCGGAAATAGATACAACCGTTACATTGCACCACAAAAACCGTTTCAAATATTTTAATTCCTTTAAGAGCCGTCATTGAACAGGCCTTGGTTGATCAGTACATTAAGAAAACCGATTAAACAGTATTATTATCGATAAGCTCCTCAGCAAAGACACCAAACGCAGCGATTACAAGCCCGATCCTTTCAGTGTTAATGAAATAAATGCCATTCTGAATTCGTCAAGGAATTTATTTCAATTTGCCTTTTTTACCGGTTTACGTATTTCTGAATTGATTGGATTACGCTGGACAGACATCGACTGGAATAACCAATTAATGAGTATTGAAGAAACTATTGTTGCAAAAGAATTGAAAGGCCCGAAAACGGAGGCCGGTAAGCGTGAAATACTTCTCCTTTCCTCTGCCTTGGAAGCACTGGAAAGACAGAAAGAATTCACCGGTTTAAAAAAAGCAGGGTGTTCCATAACCTCCTGTAAACAGAGGAACTGGGTAATGTATCGAAAGCTTGTAAAGTGATGGGCTTGTCTCGAGATACATTTTATCGCTATAAATCAGCTGTAGAGTCTGGTGGAGTTGATGCATTATTGGATCAAAATCGCCGTAAACCTAATCACAAGAATCGAGTTGAAGAGTCTATTGAGATTGCTGTAAAAGCATATGCCATAGAATATCCTGCTCATAGCCAACAGCGCACAAGCAATGAACTACGCAAGAAAGGAGTATTTGTATCAGGGAGCGGTGTTCGAAGTGTATGGCTTAGACATAATTTAGCCAATTTTAAAGACCGATTAAAAGCACTAGAAGCAAAGATAGCATCGGAAGGTATTCTTCTTACAGAGGCCCAAATAGCAGCTTTAGAGAGGAAAAAGTACGATGATGAGGCCTGCGGTGAAATTGAAACAGCTCACCCTGGTTATCTTGGTTCACAAGATACCTTTTATGTTGGAACGCTCAAAGGGGTTGGCAGGATTTACCAACAGACATTTGTGGATACGTATAGCAAAGTAGCTTTTGCTAAGCTGTATACCACTAAAACACCAATTACCTCAGCTGATATTCTCAATGACAAAGTATTACCATTCTTCGAACAGCAACAATTACCTATGTTGCGAATTTTAACCGATCGCGGCACAGAATATTGTGGGAAGGTGGAACAGCATGATTATCAGCTTTATTTGGCTATAAACAATATAGAGCACACCAAAACCAAGGTGCAATCACCACAAACTAATGGCATTTGTGAACGCTTCCATAAAACTATTTTACAAGAGTTTTATCAGGTCACATTCCGTAAGAAAATCTATGATGACATAGATGAATTGCAAAAAGATCTGGACGAATGGCTTCATTATTATAATAATGAGCGCACCCATCAAGGCAAAATGTGCTGCGGACGAACTCCTATGCTCACTTTGACGGATGGAAAACAAATCTGGAAGGAAAAATTTATAAACTAAATTTGACCTGACAGACACTTCTGAAAAACTGGCAACTGTCAGATCAAGTTTGAACTACTACAAATTAGTTTTCAATGACAAGAAAACAGATCAGGTACTTCGAAATGAGGTTCTGATTGGAAAGAATGTATATGTATAAGTTTACTTCTATTTCTTAATTAAAAAAGCTACTATGTCGCTGATTTAAAATAATATTTTTAAGTTAAGGATTTTATATGTTTTTTGAAACCTCACTTTTTACAAGAATACCAAAATCCGATTGGGAAAATGATTACTGTACTTTTCTCAATACCAAAACAGGTCCTGTTGGACATTACATAGAATATAAAACTATGACGTGGTCAACCAAATTTGTACACTCCAGTTAAGCCACTTTTTTCAATAGCCCCCAATAGTGGTTTTCAAATTGATTTGGGCTTTGATAATCCAAAGACGAATGTAATCTTTGATTGTTATAAAAGATAGTAATGTAATCGAGGATATCCTGCTTTGCCTCCTTCCGGGTTTGATAATTACGCCAATGTACTCGCTCGTCTTTCAAGCGACCGAAAAAACTTTCAGCAACGCTATTGTCCCAGCAGTCACCTTTTTTGCTCATGCTGCCCACTAGACCATATTGATTGAGAAGGTCACGATATTGTTTACTGGCATATTGTGAGCCTCTGTCGGAATGCACAATAAGGCCTGAACTTGGATTTCTCTGCCAAATGGCCATTGTTAATGCATCACAAACCGTATCAGTCTTCATTCTCGAACTCATGTTCCAACCCACTACTTTCCGAGAAAACAAATCAATCACCACGGTCAGGTATAACCAGCCCTCATGGGTTGAGATATAAGTAATATCGGACACATAGGCACGATTGGGCTCATTGACCTGAAACCTCCTGTTTAACACATTATCAAAAACAGGTTGCTTGTGATTGCTGTTTGTTGTCACTTTGTATTTCTTTTTATATCGAACAAAAATACCAGCCTCACGCATCAAACTACGGGTTTTTCTTCGACCAACCGGATAACCAAGAGCATTCAGTGCTTTCCTTATCCTGCGATTTCCATACGAGAACTTGCTGGATTCCGAGATTTTTTTAACCCACTCCAATAGCTCTTGATGTTCTGGTTCATTGTTCGGGTTTGTTTGTTTCCGCTTTTGATAACTATAGTATCCAGAAGGAGTAACGCCCATGAGGTGGCACATCATGCCAACCGGCCAGGTCTTCTTGTGTTGGGCGATAAACGAATATTTTATTTCGCTTCTTTCGCAAAGAAGACCGTGGCTTTTTTTAGTATTTCTTTCTCCATTGTCAGCCTTCTGACTTCTTCTCGTAACTGGCGAATCTCAAGTTGCTCTTCCGTCAATTTACCATTTCCACGAAAAGCATTTTCATTATTCTCTGCTGCCTCTCGAATCCAGCGACTCAAAATATTCGAATTAATTCCCAAGCTCCTGGCAGCGTCTAAACATGCGTATCCTTGTTCAGTTACTAAGCTAACCGCATCCAGTTTAAATTCCTTTGTATATTTTCTTCTTGTAGACATTGTGACCTCCAATTAAGCAAATTATCTCTTAACTGGTATGTCCAAATCAATTGAACCACATCATTGTGGTCATTGCAAAAGTAAGGTAGTTCGTAAAAAAGCTTCTTATATGAGAAAAGTTCATCATGAACTTATAGGGCATCGAAGAAGTATCTTAAGTTTTAAGGCTTATAAATTGTATTGCCACACCTGTAAGCGTTATGGCAATCAACAGTTCCCTGGAATTAATAAGCATCAACGTTCAACATGGCGGCTCCAAGCCGCTGTCTTTCATGAGCATACGCGGGGTGTTTCGCAAAAAGATTTGGCTGAGCAATTCAAAAAAGGTAAGGCCACAATTGAGCGTTGGTATCAAAAACAATACCAAGAGCAACATAAAGAGCTAAGCAATGCATTATGTCCTACAGTCCTTGGGATAGACGAACATTTCTTTAGTCGTAAGCAAGGATTTGCAACAACCTTGTGTGATTTAAAAAAAAGAAAAATATTCGATATTGTAAAAGGCAGGAGCGAGAGTACGCTCAAAAGCTATCTGTCTTCTCTCCCGGGAAAAGAAAGAGTTAAAGTCATTTGTATGGACCTAAGTAGCACCTATCGTTCCATAGTTAAAAAATACTTTCCCAATGCCAAAATAGTCGCAGACCGATTCCATGTCATACGACTATTACAGCATCAATGCATGCTAACCTATCGGGAACTATCAACAAAAATAAAAAGTAATCGGGCTCTTTCTCATTTAAGGGGGCACTTTAATCTAAGTTAGAGTAATCTAACTCCTTGATTTGACGATCAAAAGGAGATTAAAGTGCCGAAGTATGATCTTATCCTAAATTTACCCGGATTTTCTATAAGGAAAGTGAAAGGTTATCAACCATTGTGGTTAGAACTTTCTTATAATCGACTTCCTCGTTGTGGTCATTGCAAAAGTAAGGTAGTTCGTAAAAAAGCTTCTTATATGAGAAAAGTTCATCATGAACTTATAGGGCATCGAAGAAGTATCTTAAGTTTTAAGGCTTATAAATTGTATTGCCACACCTGTAAGCGTTATGGCAATCAACAGTTCCCTGGAATTAATAAGCATCAACGTTCAACATGGCGGCTCCAAGCCGCTGTCTTTCATGAGCATACGCGGGGTGTTTCGCAAAAAGATTTGGCTGAGCAATTCAAAAAAGGTAAGGCCACAATTGAGCGTTGGTATCAAAAACAATACCAAGAGCAACATAAAGAGCTAAGCAATGCATTATGTCCTACAGTCCTTGGGATAGACGAACATTTCTTTAGTCGTAAGCAAGGATTTGCAACAACCTTGTGTGATTTAAAAAAAAGAAAAATATTCGATATTGTAAAAGGCAGGAGCGAGAGTACGCTCAAAAGCTATCTGTCTTCTCTCCCGGGAAAAGAAAGAGTTAAAGTCATTTGTATGGACCTAAGTAGCACCTATCGTTCCATAGTTAAAAAATACTTTCCCAATGCCAAAATAGTCGCAGACCGATTCCATGTCATACGACTATTACAGCATCAATGCATGCTAACCTATCGGGAACTATCAACAAAAATAAAAAGTAATCGCGGCCTATTAGCTCTACTTCGCAAGAAACCCGACAAATTAACCATTCAGCAACTCATTACCAGAGACGCTTTCTTTAAAGAGAATCCCGCTATTGAATCCATCTATCATTTTCAACAAAGTCTTTATGAAATATTAATGAAGAAAACATTAGATAAGCCTCGCTGTCGTCAGCTCATCCCTCAATTCCTGGACATGCTCAACTCACTAAAAAACAGCGCTTTCAAATCATTATGCGCTCTTGGTAAAACCTTAGATTCTTGGAAAGAAGAGATCGTGAGAATGTGGCGATTCAGCAAGTCTAACGGCATTACCGAAGGCTTCCATAGAAAAATGAAATTGATTCAAAGACGAGCCTATGGCTTTAAAAATTTTGAAAATTATAGAACCAGAGTTAGAGTACTATGCTGTTGATTGAGTGCCCCCGTAATTGGGAAAGACCCAGTAATCGCGGCCTATTAGCTCTACTTCGCAAGAAACCCGACAAATTAACCATTCAGCAACTCATTACCAGAGACGCTTTCTTTAAAGAGAATCCCGCTATTGAATCCATCTATCATTTTCAACAAAGTCTTTATGAAATATTAATGAAGAAAACATTAGATAAGCCTCGCTGTCGTCAGCTCATCCCTCAATTCCTGGACATGCTCAACTCACTAAAAAACAGCGCTTTCAAATCATTATGCGCTCTTGGTAAAACCTTAGATTCTTGGAAAGAAGAGATCGTGAGAATGTGGCGATTCAGCAAGTCTAACGGCATTACCGAAGGCTTCCATAGAAAAATGAAATTGATTCAAAGACGAGCCTATGGCTTTAAAAACTTTGAAAATTATAGAACCAGAGTTAGAGTACTATGCTGTTGATTGAGTGCCCCCGTAATTGGGAAAGACCCAAAATTTTGAAAATTATAGAACCAGAGTTAGAGTACTATGCTGTTGATTGAGTGCCCCCGTAATTGGGAAAGACCCGAAAATTATAGAACCAGAGTTAGAGTACTATGCTGTTGATTGAGTGCCCCCGTAATTGGGAAAGACCCAAAAACTTTGAAAATTATAGAACCAGAGTTAGAGTACTATGCTGTTGATTGAGTGCCCCCGTAATTGGGAAAGACCCGAAAATTATAGAACCAGAGTTAGAGTACTATGCTGTTGATTGAGTGCCCCCGTAATTGGGAAAGACCCAGATTTTAGAAGTTTATATGGTGGAGGCGGCGGGAATCGAACCCGCGTCCGCAAATCCTCTGCCGTCAGCTCTACATGCGTAGCCTTGTCTATTCATTTAACTGCTTCCCCTCCGACAGGCAGGATGGTCGGCAGCGATTCCCTAAATTTCGCAATCCTGATTCGGGATGGACCAGGACACTAGCTTGTCTTCTATGACCGCTGAGTCGATACCGGCAAGCAGGCTCGGTCAACGGGACGCTGGTTTTATGGCAGCGCACATGGTAACACTATCGAAGCGGATTAGGCAGCGATAGCACCACCAGCAAAGTTTTCATCGTTTGCATTTATGTTTAGTGAGCCTTATTTACGAGAGATCTCATTCTCGGCATGCACTTCAGGTTTCGCAACCCACGTCGAAGCCAGGTCGCCCCCAATTTGTACACTTACAGTATAACATAAAATCGAAGCGGGATGCCCGCCTCGATTAAAAATTTTGTCTACGTACGAATGCCATTGTGCAACAGCAGGGCATCGATTTTTGCATCCCTTCCGCGGAAGCGGTGGAACGCTTCGCGGGCTTTTTTCGAGCCGCCGACTTCAAGGATATCCTGCAGGAACTTGCGCCCCGTGCTCTCATTAAAAATACCCTCTTCCTCAAACCGGGAATACGCATCACTGGACAACACTTCCGCCCACTTGTAACTGTAATACCCCGCCGCATACCCGCCGGCAAAAATATGGGAAAAGCTATGCTGGAAGCGGTTGTACGGCGCAATCGGCAATACCGTGGTCTGATCCCGGACATCCGCCAAAATGGCGGACACCCAACCGGGCTCATGCCCCTGGTATTCATGATGAATGCGAAAATCAAACAACGAGAACTCAAGCTGGCGCATCATGCCCATGGCGGATTGGAAATTTTTCGCGGCCAACAGCTTGTCATACAGGCTGTCAGGCAAGGTCTCCTGAGTCTCCACATGGCGCGTCAGCAATTTAAGCGCATCCTTTTCCCAACACCAGTTTTCAAAAAACTGACTCGGCAACTCGACCGCATCCCATTCCACCGCATTAATACCCGAAGCCCCCAGGTAATCCACCCGGGTTAACAAATGGTGCAGGCAATGACCCAGCTCATGAAACAGGGTCAGCACTTCGTCATGCGATAACGTGGCCATTTTGTTGCCTGCCGCCTTGGCAAAATTGCAGGTTAAGGTGGCAATCGGCAGCTGAATTTGGCCATTGGCTAAACGCCGGCGGCCCTGCAGCGAATCCATCCAGGCGCCGCCGCGTTTTTGCTGGCGCGCGTACAAATCGACATACACATAGCCTCGGGTCAGATCGTGCTCATCAATCACTCGGTAACACTTCACGTCCTCATGCCAGACATCCACGTTGCTCATGATTTCCATGCGCATGCCATAAAGGCGGTTGACGATGGTGAACATGCCCTTCATCACCGTATCCTCAGGAAAATAGGGCCGCAATTCTTCCTGCGATAAATCATAACGGGCCTTGCGCATTTTTTCAGACACGTAGGCAATGTCCCAGGGATTAAGCGTTGTCATGCCGTGTTCGTTCTCAGCAAAGGTCTTAAGCTCCGTGAACTCTTCTTTCGCCTGTTGACGGGCCCGTTGCGATAAATCCAGCAGAAAATCGACCACCTGCTCCGTCGATTCTGCCATTTTGGTGGCCAGCGACAGCTCCGCGTAATTGGTAAAACCGAGCATCTCGGCTTTTTCGTGCCGCAGCGCCAGGATTTCGTCAATGATGGCGGTATTGTCAAATTGGCCGGCGTTAGGCCCTTCATCCGAGGCACGGGTCACGTAGGCATGATAAAAGGTTTCGCGCAGGCCGCGATCCTCGGCGTAGGTCACCACGGCCAGGTAGCAGGGAAATTCGAGGTTAAGCATCCACCCGTCCATCTGCTTTTCCTGAGCCAGTGCCTTCGCAGTCAGCATCGCATGCTCTGGCAAGCCCCGCAGCAGTTTTTCATCCTTAATGTGCAGGCTGAAAGCCTGTCCAGCGTCGAGTACGTTGTTGTCAAACTGATTGGATAATTCAGACAGTCGCGTTTGTATGGCTTCAAACCGTTGTTTTTTCTCATTGGACAAGGCCACGCCCGACAATTCAAAATCCCTGAGCGTGTCGTCTAAAATTTTCTGCTGCGCCTCGTCGAGTTCACGTTGGTCAATGGCACGAATGGCTTCATACAGCCGTTGGTTCTGGCCGATGGCCGAATCATAAGCCGACAGTTTGGGTAAACAGGCTTGATAACAATCCCGTAGTGACTTTGAATTAACCACCGCATGCAGATGGCCCAACGGCGCCCAGAATTGTTCCAGGGTATCGTCCATTTCCTCAAGCGGGTGCATGAGGTTGTCCCAGGTGAACGTCGTCTGATTCAGCAATTGCTCAATCTGGTCTAAGTGGCGTTGTAACAACTGGTCAAGCTGCGCTGGAAAAGTTTCGAGCTTAATCGCACTGAATTGGGGTAATTGTGGGGTTGCCATGGCCTGTTCTCTCATAAGCAAATAAGGCAAGCATAGCATTGAAAATCCGTTAGCTCCATGGCAGGCGGCGCGATTCAGCTGGTGACCAATCCTTCAGGCGGCGGCAGCGCGTTCACGTCGTGCTCAGGGGTTTCAGAAGACTTCTGCGGGACGTCAGGGGAAAACAGCCCCAAGCGGGCCAGTGCTGCCGCATGCGACACGCCCAGTTGCGCCACATTGTCAGCAGGCCGTTGTTTCTCCAATGCCGAAAACGCCAGAAAACCGGCGATGGTGATGGTAACCAGCAGAGCGCCTGCAATCAGCGGTACAAAGGGCCCGAAGGAGGCTAAAAACGGCACGGTTAAGACCATGGCCAAAAACAGGACTGTTGTGTTAGCCACGCTCAGCAAGAGGCGTTTCTTCTCAAACAGAATGCGTGCATCGAGATGCGTAAGGTATCGGCGCGCTTCATCCGCTTCCGCAGGGTTGTCCTGCCGTTCAAGCTGTTCAATACGATGCACATGCTCCTGGCGAAGGCGTTCAAGGCGGCCAAGCTCAATGGATGCCCGAATCGCCGCAAGCAGAATATCATAGGCAAACAACACCGTGGTCATGTAGGCTCCCACCGGCGCGAGCGGCCCCACCAGCACAAAACAGTTCAGTAATCCGGCAATCAGCCAGACGGAATCATTCCCTAGTTCAAACCAGCGGCGCTGGAAATGCAATTGCAACCGGGTTGAAACACCGAGCGCACGCTCTTCCTTACTCATCCAGCGATCACTCGGATAAAAGTGCTTGCCCATCACCAGCATGTTAGCGGCCAGACGCGGAATAAAAAACAGCCAGGATAAATAACTGAGTGCCGGATTAACGAATTTGGTGACGGGTTTAATGTCTTCAGCCCGCTTAAGCAACTGAGCAATCGCATCAACAAAACGCTTGGAACGCACCACAAAAAGCCTGAGCCAATTGGATTTTGCGGTCACGGTGCGTACTTTCTGGGTGAAGGTATCGGGTTCGACCTTTTCGCTTAGCGTGGCGAACTGAAACCCGCGAGCCTTGAGCAATTTCTGATAAAAAAGCTGATCTTTGCGTAAGCGTTCGACTTCACGTGGAACATTCAGATAATAACGGTAAAGATGAGCCAGCAATTCCGACATCATCAAGGCGCTCGCGACCTGTTCGGTAATCTCATCAAGATCGGCATCTTTTCTCAGCAAGTCAGACGACAATTGCGCGCAAAGCACACTGTATTCAATAGTAAGCACCAGATGCTTCTTAAGCAGTGGACGGAAAAAAGAAACCGATTGCTGGTTTAAATAGTCACTGAATGGCCAGATTTCGCCATGCGGATTGGGCAATAGCGGCAGGGTTTTCATCATGGTTTGCAAACGATACATGAGTGCGGTCATACACTACCTTGTTCGAATATGCTGGTCACAAAATTGTCCATTGAGTGAAATTTTTGCAAAAATTTGCGCATTGTAATGCATTTTCATCAATAAAAAAACACTTTGCCATGCCCCTCTGGCCGTTTTGTTCATGGCAAAATGCAGGCCAATAATCCTAAAAAGTCAGATTAAACTGCTTTTTAACTTCTTCCAAGCTGTTTAAGCACATTTTTTAAGCAAGAGCGCACCGAAAGCAACTTGCTGATTAGCGGCTTCTGAGCGACAATACGCCCACTTCGATCAGCGATTTAAAGAGAGCGCATGAGTTTTTCAAATGAACTGGCCAATGCCATCCGCTTCTTAAGCATCGACGCCGTGGAACAGGCGCAGTCAGGGCATCCCGGCATGCCACTTGGCATGGCGGACATCGCCTATGTTCTCTGGCATAAATTTTTAAAGCACAACCCGCAGAATCCGCACTGGTTCGACAGGGATCGCTTCGTTCTCTCCAACGGCCACGGCTCCATGCTGCTTTATTCGCTGCTGCATCTAACCGGTTATAAGCTCAGTATCGACGACTTAAAAAATTTCCGTCAACTGCATTCAAAAACGCCGGGACACCCGGAGCGGGAAGATACGCCGGGCGTGGAAACCACCACCGGCCCGCTGGGGCAGGGGCTTGCCAATGCCGTGGGCATGGCAATCGCGGAGAAGACGCTGGCCGCACAGTTTAATCACCCCGGGCATGAATTAGTCAATCATTACACTTACGCTTTTGCCGGCGATGGTTGCCTGATGGAGGGCATTTCTCATGAAGCCTGCTCGCTGGCCGGCACCTTGGGCCTTGGCAAACTGATCGTGTTTTATGATGACAATGGCATTTCCATCGATGGCAAGGTCGAGAACTGGTTTCGCGACGACACGGCCATGCGCTTTAAAGCCTATCACTGGCAAGTCATCGGCCCCATTGACGGGCATGACGAGGCCGCCATTGAAGAGGCCATTCTTGAAGCCCGTGCTGAAACGGCAAAACCCAGTCTGATTATCTGCAAAACGGTCATTGGCTATGGGTCGCCTGTCGCCGGCAGCGAAAAATCACATGGCGCGCCCTTAGGCGCTGCCGGTATTGTCCAGGCCCGCAACGCCTTTCATTGGCCGCACCCGCCTTTCGTCATTCCTGATGCGATTTATGCCGCCTGGGATCACAGCGAAAAAGGCCAGCATGACGAGGATGACTGGATCGCCCGCTGCCAAAGCTACCAGCAACAGCATGCGCAGGATTATTTTGAATTTCTGCGTCGCATCAACGGCGATTTACCTGATCAATGGCCCTCTGTCAGCAACGCCTTTGTTGAGCAATGCCGCCTCAATGACAAGGCGCTGGCCACCCGCAAAAGCTCGCAGCTTTGCCTTGAAGAGTTCAGTAAACTGCTGCCGGAATTATTGGGAGGTTCAGCGGATTTAACCGGCTCAAACAACACGGATTGCTCCAGCAGCCGCCCCATTACCCATGAGCATTTTAACGGCAATTACCTGTTTTACGGCGTTCGCGAGTTCGGCATGGCCGCCATCATGAACGGCCTCGCCCTGCACGGCGGTTTTATCCCTTACGGCGGAACCTTCCTCGTTTTTGCCGACTATGCACGCAATGCCGTGCGCTTAAGCGCTTTAATGAAACAGCGCGTCATTTATGTGTTTACGCATGACTCGGTGGGTTTGGGCGAGGACGGTCCCACGCATCAACCCATCGAACAGGCATCCATGCTTCGCAATACCCCGAACATGCAGGTCTGGCGGCCGGCCGATCTGATGGAAACGGCGGTGGCCTGGCAGCAGGCCATTGAACATCATACCGGCCCGTCGGCGTTGCTGCTGTCGCGCCAGAACCTGCCGGCCTTAGCCCATCAAAGCGATGCCCGCGAACATATTGCTCGCGGCGGGTACGTTCTTATGGATTGCGAGGGAGAGCCTCAGGCTATAATTATAGCGACAGGTTCCGAAGTCCAATTGGCTGTGGCCGCCGCCACCCAGGCCAACAGCCAGGGTCATCGTGTCAGAGTGGTCTCCATGCCCTGCTGTGAGCGCTTTCTTGCCGAAGAGGCTGCCTATCGGGAACAGGTGTTGCCCAAGACTATCCGTAAACGCATTGCCATTGAAGCGGCGGCGACCTCGGATTGGTCTCGTTTTACCGGGCTGGATGGCGTGGTTATCGGCATTGACCGTTTTGGCGTTTCAGCCCCGGCCGCGCAGGCCTTCACGTATTTGGGTATTACCGTTGAGAACCTGTCACACACGCTCAATACCCTGTTAGAAACAGACTCCTGAGGAGTCGTCAGTATTTTGGAGAAGTAAAATGACGATAAAAATTGCTATCAATGGTTATGGGCGTATTGGACGTTGCGTGTTACGAGCCATTTATGAGTACGGCCGTCAGAATGAATTTGATGTCGTGGCCATCAATGATTTGTCCGGGATTGAAACCACAGCCCATCTGACCCGCTATGACTCTACGCATGGCCGTTTTGCCAGCGAAGTCCGCGTCGAAGGCGACAGGCTGTTGATTGACGGCCACCCGATCCGCGTGATTGCCGAGCGTGATCCCAAAGCCTTACCCTGGAAAGAATTGAACGTGGACATCGTGCTGGAGTGCACCGGCCATTTCACCAACCGCGATGCCGCCATGCAGCATGTTGCCGCGGGCGCTAAAAAAGTATTGATTTCTGCACCAGGTAAAAATGCCGACGCCACCATCGTTTACGGCGTTAACCACCAGACATTGCAGGCCACTGACATTATCGTGTCCAATGCCTCCTGCACCACCAACTGTTTAGCCCCCGTGGTTAAGCCGCTGCACGATGCCATTGGCATCGATCATGGTCTGTTGAACACCGTGCATGCCTATACCAAGGATCAGATGCTGTTAGACGGCAGTCACAACGACCTGCGCCGCGCCCGCTCCGCCACCCAATCCATCATCCCGACCAAAACCGGCGCTGCCGCTGCCGTGGGGCTGGTGTTGCCGGAGCTGGCTGGCAAACTCGATGGCTTTGCCATGCGCGTTCCGACTTTGAATGTGTCCGTGATTGATTTCACCTTCACTCCCTTGCGCGAAACGACAGTGAGCGAAGTCAATGACATCGTGCGCCGTGCCAAAAGCGACATCCTGCACATCAGCGATGACCCGTTGGTGTCTTGCGATTTCAATCATTACCCGGCCTCTGCCGTGTTTGATACCACCCAGACCAAAGTCTTGGGTAACCTGGTTAAAGTGGTCGCCTGGTATGACAACGAATGGGGCTTCTCTAACCGCATGCTCGATACCGCCAGTTGCATGATGAATCGTTAAGGACAGGATGATGAATTTAATCAAGATGCGTGATTTGGATCTGCGCGGCAAACGGGTATTAATCCGCGAAGATTTAAACGTTCCCATCAAAGATGGACTGATTACCAGCGATCAACGCCTGCAAGCCGCTTTGCCTACCCTCAAAGCCGCCCTGGAAGCGGGCGCTGCTGTCATTGTCCTGTCCCATCTGGGACGGCCGGACGAAGGGAAATTTGACAAACGTTTTTCATTGGAGCCTGTCGCACACTACCTGGATCAACATCTTGATTACCCTGTTCGCTTTGTCAGTGACTACCTCAACGGGGTAGAGGTAAAGCCGGGTGAACTCGTGATCTGCGAGAATGTCCGCTTCAATGTCGGCGAGACAGGCTATGATCACGTGCTGGCTAAAAAACTGGCCGCCTTGTGCGATATTTTTATCATGGATGCTTTTGGAACAGCGCACCGTGCACACGCGTCGACCTATGGCGTGGCGCAATACGCCCCCGTGGCGGCTGCCGGCCCTCTGCTGGTGAGTGAGCTTGAGGCGTTGGAACATGTGCTTAAAGATCCCAAAAAGCCCATCGTGGCCATTGTGGGGGGATCCAAAGTATCGACCAAACTGTCCCTGCTCCGTGAATTGGTGGGCTTAGTCGATCATTTGATTTTGGGCGGCGGTCTCGTCAATACCTTTTTAAAAGCGCAGGGCTATGAAATAGGCATGTCCCTGTACGAAGAATCCCTTCTGGATGAAGCACGTACCGTCCTGGCCCTGGCGGAAGCCAAAGGCTGCAACATTCCCCTGCCGACGGATGTCGTGGTGGGCAAATCATTCAGTGACAATTGCCCGGCATTCAACAAATCTTTAAACGGCGTCGCGACTGACGACATGATCATGGACATTGGTCCGGATACCATCAGCCATTATGTCGACATCATTGAAGAAGCAGAGACCATTATCTGGAATGGACCTCTCGGCGTTTTTGAATTCCCGCAGTTTGCTTATGGAACCCGGGCCGTTGCCATCGCCATCGCTGACAGCAACGCCTTTTCCATTGCCGGTGGCGGTGATACCCTGGCTGCCATTGATTTGTATGATCTCAATGAGCAGATTTCCTATATATCCACAGGAGGTGGAGCTTTTCTGGAATATCTCGAAGGCAAAACCTTACCTGCCGTAGCTATTCTGGAAGAGCGTGCCCATGAACCGTCGAACTAAAATCGTTGCCACCCTAGGCCCTGCCTGCAGTCAACCCGACACCCTGCGCGCCATCATTGCCGCAGGGGTCGATGTTTTCCGCGTGAATTTTTCACACGCTGACAAGAGCGTACTGGATACCATCAAACAAGCCAAAACCATTGCCTCTGAACTGGAGCGTCCCATTGCTGTGATGGCGGATCTGCAGGGGCCCAAGCTTCGCATCGGCCGTTTTGAACACAACCACATTACGTTAGTCAATGGCCAATCCTTCATTTTAGACTGCGCCAACAAAGCTCTGGGCAATGAACAAGGGGTCAGTGTCGCCTATGAAAACCTGTGTTATGAAGTGAGGCCTGGCGATTTGCTGCTGCTGGATGACGGCATGATCGAACTCAAAGTCACGTCGGTCGCTCCACCGCAAATCGTTTGCGAGGTGCTGGAAGGCGGCGTGCTTAAAAACAACAAGGGTTTAAACCGCCGCGGCGGCGGTCTGGCAGCTAAAGCTTTAACTGACAAGGATCGCGACGACATGCGTATTGCTGTCAGTATTGATATCGATTACCTGACGCTGTCGTTTGTCAAAGACAGGCATGACATTCAGGAAGCCAGGCAGTTATTGGCCGACTTTGGCGCACCGGACGTCCCCATTATCGCCAAAATTGAACGCACCGAAGCCTTGCATAATCTCACTGAAATCATCAATGCGGCCGATGCCGTCATGGTGGCACGCGGCGACCTGGGTGTGGAAGTGGGTGCAGCCGAAGTGCCGGCCATTCAGAAGCGCATCATTGAGCAGGCCAGACGGCTCGATAAAGTAGTAATTACCGCCACGCAAATGATGGAATCGATGATCACCCACCCGCAGCCGACCAGGGCTGAAGTGTCGGATGTGGCCAATGCCATCCTCGATGGTACCGATGCCGTCATGTTGTCTGCGGAAACGGCAACGGGCAAATTTCCCGTCAAGGTGGTCACCATGATGGAAAAAATCTGCTTAAGCTCGGAAAAGCACACCTCCTTTTTGTACACAGCGGACAAAGAAACCTGCCATTATCACCGCGCCGATCAGGCCATTGCCATGGCGACCATGCACGCCGCCAATCACTTCCCCATTAAAGCGATCATTGCCATGACGGAATCAGGCGCCAGCGCCATCTGGATGTCGCGTCAATTCAGCAATGTCCCCATTTATGCGGTCACAGCCAATGAACGCACCGTGGGTAAACTGTGCCTGGTGAATAATGTCTTTCCTATTCTCTTGCCTTACCACAACATCCCTGTCCAGGAAGTGAATGCCTGGGTCGTCAATCAGCTAAAGCACAAATCCCTGCTTAAAGCCCATGGGTATGTGTTGTTGACCCGCGGCAGTACCATCGGGAAGGCGGGAGGAACTAACTGCATGGAAATCGTTCAGCTATGATGCGCATTCATGCCTGAGCCCGGCATATTCGCTTTGCTAATCGAAGCTATGGTATGATCCCGCTTCGATTAGCGTAAACCGTGTAAAGGTGGTGTGTGTTCGATTTCAAACAAGTTCATTTGCAACGTATTGCTGCGCTTTTGTTTGTTTTGAGTATTTTTACCCTGCCGCTTAGCATGACCTTAAAATCCATCGCGTTAATCAGCGGCCTCGTCGTCGCCCTGTTAAGCCCCGACATACGCCGGCAACTGACCAAAATCATCGGCGAACCCTGGTTTTATGGCATCGTCCTCCTGTTTGCCTTAGTCCTTCTAGGCGCGTTCACCGGCATAGCTGACTTAAAAAGCAAGTTGATTTTCATCAACAAGTATTCCAAATTTTTATTTATCCCCTTAATCGCCCTTGCTTTTCAGAATGAGCGCCTTCGTTGGCTCGGGATTCACGCATTCCTTGCGGCAATGACCCTTACCTTGTTTATTTCCTTTTTCAAAGCCTTAGGCTGGGTAACCATGAATCCGGTCAATGATCCCGGGGCGGTGTTTCATAACCACATTGTGACAGGGTTTTACATGGCTTTTGCCGCTTTTTTAAGTGCCAATCTCGCCTTGAGCAATGAAAACACTGCGCTGCGTTTAAGTTACAGCCTGTTGGCCCTGCTGTTCAGTTATCAAACCCTGTTTATTAATACCGGCCGAACAGGCTATGTGATTTACTCCGTCTTACTGGTCCTGTTTTTATGGCAACGCATCCCGACACGTAAAATACCCTTGTATTTCATTATTATTTTACCTTTCGCCCTGCTGGTAGCCTACCACAGCATGGCACTTAACACGGGCTTTAAAGCCATGGTTCATGATGTGCAGAATTACCAGGAAGGGAATAATAAAAATACCTCTGTTGGTTTCAGGCTTCAATTTCACCAGTACGCCAAAAAATTATTTTTAGCCCATCCGATCTGGGGCACAGGCACAGCCGGGTTTACTTACAGTTACCGTCAGGAGCAGCCCATTCCTGCCTGGGGGAAAAACCTGCTGGATCCGCATAATCAGTATTGGCTGATGGCGGCAGAATACGGCGTCATTGGCCTTGCTGTGTTATTTTACTTTTTCCTGGCCTTTTTTCACGCCAGCCAACGCTTAAAGGACATGCGGCCGATGATGATCGCCTTGCTTTGCAGCTTCCTCGTCGCCAACCTGTCGGACTCTTTCCTGTTATTTTCCAATACCGGGGATTTTTTGGTCTTTTTTGCAGCCCTTGCCTTGGGCGAGTCTCTGGAAAAAAAACCTTCTCCCTGCGAAAATTCAGTTGTTTCAGGTAGTACGGCATGCTAGTTGTTTTAATGTACCATCGTGTTTCAGATCCTTCACTGCCAGGTCGCGTCCAGTCTTTCCAGCAGCATTTAAAGCAATTGGTTGGACAATACCCGGTTGTGATTCCCGGAGATCCACTGGACAGGCAGCGAGTCAACCTTTGCCTGACCTTTGACGATGCCTATTATGATTTTTACCGCGACGTGTTCCCTTTGCTGAAACAGTACCAAATCAAAGCGGTGCTGGCTATTCCAGTAGGCCTTATTCTGGAAGACACGACACTCGATGACGCAACCCGTCTTGGCGTGCCTTATGCAGAGGCCATGGCGTCTTATCAAAGCCATGCCACTTTGTGTACCTGGAAAGAAATTAACGAGATGGTTTCCTCCGGCCTGGTTATACCGGCAGTCCACGGCATGACCCATCAGCATTTGACAGCCGAAGACATCTGCCTTGAAACCGAGGTGGTTGCCGCCAAACACCGGCTTCAGCAACAAACCGGTTACACACCAGACACCTTCATCTACCCTTATGGCAGCATGAATAGCCGCGTCAACCGTCTCGTTAAAAGGCATTACCCTTACCGCATGCGCATCGGATCCGCATCCAATTGGAACTGGCATAATGCTCACGGACTTATCTACCGCATCAATGCTGAGGAATTCTGGCCTGACAATAAACCGCTGCTGTCAACTTCGCACCGTGTTTATTTAGGGGCACGATGTCTGTTCAACACCCTGCGCTTTAAATAACCGAAGCCCGGTTCGGGCTCCTGGTAAAAACCTGCGTGCCGCTAATTGCTGGCCTCGGTCTCTTCTTCGCGGCGGGATAAACCCAGTTTTTCTTTCAGGCGGGCCACGGCCTCGGGATCATAGGTTTTTTTGACATTGCGGTGTTTGACTATCACAGCCGCACTGCGGTTGGTTTGCATCACGGCCTCAGGGCCCGAGGCACTGTAGGCAGATAAACGCTCGGCGTATTGTGACGCATAATCGGTGGCGTTTTGAGGGTAGAGCGGGTGCTGAGCATCGCTTTTTACCGCTGTCGCGGGTGCTGCCTTGGCTTCGGTGGCGTTACGGGCGTTTTTAAGCCCCTTTTCAATTCGCCGCTTGATTTTAACTGCCGCACGCTCTGCCTCGTCTTCAGTGACCACCGACACAGGGTTTCCCTGTAAATCAACCCGCATTTCACGGGCTTTAAGGCAGGCTAAATAATCGAGACGGCGGGTAAAAATAACCACGGCTTCACGCAACTTGCTTTTGGATAAACCGGCTTCAGCCGCTTCCTCAGCAAAGGCGAGAATGTCATCCATGATGCCAGTCTTCAACGGTTGAATGCGCTGGCTGTTATCAAAGGCCTCAGGGAATTTTTTCGCCAGCCAGTTCAAGGCGTCGTGTCGGGCCCGTTTGGAATGGTTTTTTTGAGATTTGTTAATTACTGCTGTAAGAGGATGAAGTGCTTGCCTTCTCATGCTAAAACCTTGTTGAATAATCGAACAATAGGAACAATGCCGCCTGTTTGTCGAGAGACTGTATTGAAGTTGCGAGTGGCCTATTGCAAAACCAATTGAATACCACGTTCATTGCAAAATGCGCATGCAATGTACAATGTTTGGCGGTCAATTGCAAGACGTTCCCCGACTTCCTTAAGGATTCGCCAAATGAAATTTGATCAGTGTATACTTTATTTATCTTTGCAACAGAGTACTATTCGATGAAACGACTGTTTTTTTTCTTTTTATCAGTGGCTTTTCCATGGTTCGTTCTGCTGATTAAAGATAACCCGGGCGGTGCCGTCATGGCTCTGATTATGCAGGCTTCTATCATTGGCTGGATACCGGCTAGCTTGTGGGCGATGCGTGTCCTTAAAGAATCTGAAAAGCCGGCTTCTGCCCGCTGATTATCTACCCTTTTCTATTTTATGGAGCAACACATGACGGCTCGCGTTATTGTAAACGGCGCCCTGGGCAAAATGGGCAGCCTGGCCTGCGACACCATTCAACAGCACCCTGATTTTGAACTGGTGGGTGCACTGACGCGCAAGGATGATCTGCGCCGTGCCATCGTTGAAAAACAGGCCGCCATTGTGGTTGATTTGACCCGGGCCGACAGTGTGTATGAAAACAGTCTGGCCATCATTGAAAGCGGGGCGCACCCAGTCATTGGTACGTCGGGTTTACTGGATAAACAAATTGCAACGTTGACTGAACTCTGCCATGCCCGAAAGCTTGGTGGCATTATCGCGCCCAATTTTTCCATCAGCGCTGTCCTGATGATGCGTTTTGCGGCCGAAGCGGCGCGTTACCTGACCGATGTGGAAATCATTGAAGCGCATCACCCGCAAAAATACGATGCGCCGTCAGGTACCGCCTTAAAAACAGCGGAAATGATCGCTAAAGCCAGAGAAACAGGCATTGAGCCGCCGGCCACGCATGAGTTGCTTGCAGGTGCCCGAGGTTGTCAACATCAGGATATCCGCATTCATTCACTCAGGCTGCCTGGCGTCATTGCCCGCCAGCAGGTGGTTTTTGGTTCTCTGGGCGAAACCCTGTCCATCACCCATGACAGCATTGATCGCGCCTGTTTTATGCCGGGTATCGTGCACTGTTGTCAAAAAGTCCAGCAGCTCGATGGCCTGTACTATGGCCTCGAACACATCCTCTGAGGACTCTGACTTCGGCAAGGGCTGAAGTCAAAGTAACCTGTCTATAATTTTACTCCAGTCGTGGCCTCGTTGCTCATAGAGAAGGATTCCTCCTTGATGGAATCCAGCTTAGACAGCGCCACATCAATAATCGACTGAGGATATTTACTCACACAGAGCTCACGGATCAAGGCATAGACTTTCTGTGTGGCTTCGTCGCGCTTGGCGTTCGTCATTGGCCTTTCCCTGACCACGGCGTAGATTTCAGCGAGGATCGTTTCCGAGGCGGAGATATGCTGGGTGGAATCAAACCGATCAAGGATGCACTTAATCTTGGCAATTCCTGTGGGTGCATTCCAGCCCCACCTCAACAAACTCGTCGTCTTGCTGTCCCAGTATGTTCTTTGACCCATTAACGCCTTTAACTTGTTTAACAGCGCCACACGGTGACTTTCTGACAGTTTTTTAGCCGCTTCAATATCAATGGCAACCTTGTCACTGTGCTGTTTTGAGCCCATAACCACCCGTTTGACTTCGTTATTGCTCGCCAGGCAGTCATCACGCGTCAAAATATCGGGCTGTGCCGATAAATCACGGATAGCCTGCGCTATATCCGCCGGTAAATAAACGTCCGGCGTTTTCAAGCCTTCAGAACCAGGCGCATTTTGCCCGGCGTGCGCATGCTGGTGCCGGCTAAGATAAATTGTCGCAAACAGATTCACAAACTGACTGCGCTCAAGCCCTGTGTCATTGTAACTGGGCCAGTAACCGTAAATGTACCGATATAACAACATCGCATCCGTATGAATGGCTTCGATTGCCTTGCGATCTTTTCCGCTGACACAGGATCCATAGCTCACGCCCTGCATTTTGAGCATCAGCAGGTTTTCAAGCGAGCTTAAGAAGAGTTCACGGCCATTGTAATCGAAAAAGGTTGCCGTACCCCAACCGGATTTGAGGGTGGCCTCGTATTCATTCGTCAATAAGGCCAGATCGCCTACATCCGTAATCAGGGAAGAAGCCGCCTTGGGCTTATTGGCCAGCGAATGCCAATGAAGTTGCTGGGCAAAGAGCGGCTGCCAATCCGACCCGGTTAAATTGTCTTTGGCGTTGTAGAGCAGATTAATCAATGCCTGCGTGACGTGAGCAGGCTGGGTCAACGGTCCTTGCACAGCGACGGGCGCCTGTTTTAATGCCCTGCTCTCGTCAACGGCTTGTTTAACCAGGTCCTGCCATTCCAAAACGGACAAATTCACCTGGCTTAGGTCCAGTCTGGCCGCAAGGTTACTTAACACGGAGTAATCTTTTTGATTTTTATTGCTTTCAATGAACGCGACGCTCTGCTTGATAAGCGAGGTTAACGCCTGCTTTTCCCTATCCTGCAGCTTCAAATCGTCAACGCGTTTTTCAAGGTGAGAAGACTTTAACAATTCACGCGCGTTGTCCAGCAGCGCCAGGCATTCCGCATCCTTCGATGATGTCCATAAAACATAGCGGGCCACATTAAACGGATGGTTGGACGTGAATATATCGATATTCTTACCCTTGCTTTCCTGTCTTAGGGCTCCCACCACTTTCTGACGCTGCGCTTCGAGATAACGATCTGGTATAAAACCCTCTGAAAAAGGAACCGGGCTGATTAACGTTTGCAGCAGCATTTTTTTTCGACCACCCTTGCCCAGGGTGACCTCGCGAATCCTTGCCCCGTTGCGCTGGGTATGCAGCCGACTGACCTGCTCAGGATAGTCTTTCACCTCCCGCGATCCCGCGTGGCTTGAGCGGTACCGTCCGTCAAAGGCTTCAAGGACCTGCGCCTGGTCATTAAGAATCATGAATTGATGCTCACAAAAATTGGGCAGAGCCGGCAGTGTTCGCAAACGGCTGGGTAAAAAGGACGTGACTTCGGCTATGTTTTTATTGCTTTTCAAGGCATGTTTTAATAATTGCTGCTCATAGGCTGGCAGACAAACATACCAGAATGGCATCTCGGCAATTTCAGCCAAATGATGTGGATTGACGTGTTTTCCAGTCTGCATTTCATCAACCAGTTGATTGAGGCCGTCCAAAGCCTGGCTGACATCAGTCAACGGATTCGAAGACCAGCGAAGCACCGCCGTGATGAACTCCCGGCGAGCGGAAGTCAGCGAGGAAAACCAGGACGGAACCACGTCACTCTGGCTTTTAATTTTCAATAACTCGTTTTCAAGATTTTTATCTTTTTTAATCTCATTCCACTGCAAGGTAAAGTCATTCACACTGCTTTTTAACATCTCCAGTTTGGTTGGCGTGGGTTGCAGACCATGGAGATACACTTGCTGGTGAACCGGCAGGGCGCGAAACCAGTCCGGGGTTGTCGACAGCACCGATGCTTTTATTTTTTCAAGCTCATCGCGCGTCTCGTCCGTCAGCGGGGGTAGTTGCCTGTCCCTTTGCAGAATAAAATGGGCTTCGCCACGAATCGTGATGGGCGTCAGCGTTGCCAAATCCGGGCGCCCTGTCATCATGAGGTGGTATTGTTCCGCTTTATTAAGCAGTTCAATGGCTTCCCCCCAACGGTGTTCCGGCTTGACATGACTGAGCCAGTGCGTGACCAATGCTTCAAGTAATTTACGCGTGTATTTGGTTAGGATTTCTTCGTATTGGTCTCTGGATAAACCCCGTGCAAAAACGAACTCGTTTTTAGCCCAATCCAGATAAGAGTCACTGTTAAATGATGTTTTGGATTGTCTGGAAACGGACTTGACTATCAGAGAAAATGCATCTTTAAATGAGTCGGCACGAAGTTGATAACTGCGTTGCAAATCGGCTGTCAGTGAGGCATCCTGAATATCGAAGTCCCCGCCTGTCATTTCCTTTAAATTAGTTAACTGTGTTTCGCTGAGTTTGATGCCATCCTCGATGCGTAAGATTGTTTTTTTTCCCATCGCTATGATTCCTTTACCTGCACTGGTCCTTTATTATTGAATAAATCAAACGCATAAACAATTTATTGTTCATGTTTTTATTAAGAAAATCATTTTGTTCATGCTACACTGATCATCACTTCAGCAAACAGGCCTAAAGGATGACCACAGTTAAACCCAACGATTTCACCGGCTACTCGGAGTCCGGTTTGGACGATGCCCTGGCTCAGGCGCTGCAGAAAGCAGGCCAATACCAGCGGGTTGAAGTCATCGAGACACGCAGTTCCCACACCACTGACGACAAAACCTACCAGGTCACGATTACTGCCTACACAGACTGAGCTTTGCTGACAAAAACACTGTTTTACAAGGAGTTTAATCATGGTTTATTCAGTAGATCACTACATCAATGGTAAAATTCATACCCACAGTAACGAAAATCAGCGCACCATTTACAATCCTGCTCTGGGCGAAGCCATTGGACAAGTGCCAATCGCCGGGCAGGAAACCTGTCATGCAGCCGTCCATGCAGCCCAAACGGCCTGGGAATCCTGGTCAGAAACCACCCCGATAAAGCGGGCGCGCGTGCTGTTTAAGTTCAGGGATCTGCTGGAAAAAAATCAGACCGAGCTCGCCCATATCGTCACCCGCGAACACGGCAAAACCTTAGAGGATGCCAAGGGTTCCATCGCGCGGGCCATTGAAGTAGTGGAGTTGCATTGTGGCATTGTCAGCCAGTTGCAGGGCAATTTTTCTGCCAATGTGGCTACCGGCATGGATTGCCACACGCTCAGGCAACCGCTGGGCGTCTGCGCCGGCGTATCGCCATTTAATTTTCCGGTGATGGTTCCGGTGTGGATGATGATCCCGGCCATTGCCTGCGGCAACACCTTCATCTTAAAACCGTCCGAGCAGGATCCGTCAGCGCCGCTGCGCCTTGTGGAATTGTTGTCCGATGCCGGCCTTCCTCCCGGGGTGGTCAATTGTGTTCAGGGCGATAAATCCACCGTGGATTGCCTGCTGCACCACCCGGATATTAAAGCATTTACCGCGGTGGCCTCAACGCCGGTGGCAGAATACATTTACCGCACCGCCGCGGCTAATGGCAAACGCGCGCACACCTTCGGCGGCGCGAAAAATCATTGCGTGATCATGCCGGACGCGGATTTGGATCAGGCGGCCCAGGCGATTACCGGTGCGGCGTACGGATCTGCCGGCGAGCGCTGCATGGCCCTCTCGGTGGTGGTGGCGGTCGGTGATGAGACGGCAGATCGGTTGCTGCACAAGCTCACACCGCTTATTCATGCCATTCGTGTGGACACAGGCGACAACCCTCACAGCGAGATGGGGCCCTTGATCAGTCAAGCCCATAAGCAGCGTGTCGTGGCCGCCATTGATGCAGGAATCAATGAAAAAGCATCGCTGGTAATCGATGGCCGCGCTTTCCGCCATGCCAAATACCCGCAGGGTTATTTCCTGGGTCCTACCCTCTTTGATCACGTGAGGGAAACCATGTCCATTTATCAGAATGAAATTTTTGGACCTGTTTTATGTATCGTTCGCGTCGACACCCTGGATGATGCGCTGGCGATCATCAATCGCAACCAATACGGTAATGGCACCGCCATTTTCACACGCGACGGTTACAGTGCGCGCGAGTACAGCCAACGGGTTCAGGCGGGCATGGTCGGTATTAATGTCCCTATTCCTGTGCCTGTCGCTAACCATCCTTTTGGCGGCTGGAAACAATCCTCTTTTGGCGATACCAACATGCATGGGCTGGAAAGCATCAATTTTTACACCCGCCGCAAAACAGTGACCAGTAAATGGCCTGTAAGCCCATTGAATACCAGTGCGTTTGTCATGCCGACACATGATTAATTAACAGTGAGCCGGCGTTTGAGCCGGTTGTATATGAGGGAGAGAACATGGCACGGATTGGTTTTGTCGGTCTGGGTCATATGGGTTTACCCATGGCCATCCGTTTGATTCAAGCCGGACATGAAGTGACCGGTTTTGACTTGCAGCAGGAAGCGCTCACGGCCCTGGTCAATGCCGGCGGCCTGCGCGCCACCTCCATCAGCGATGTCGCGCGGGAAAAGCACTGTTTGATTACCATGCTGCAAACCGGCGATCAGGTTAAGCGCGTTTGTCTCGGTGATGACGGGCTGTATGCGCAGGCAAACGGCGCGCTGCACATCGATTGTTCATCCATCGATGTGCACAGCGCCCGTTCCCTGCATCAACACGCATCAGCCAATCAGCTGCCGGCACTCGATGCCCCCGTCTCAGGCGGTGTAGCTGGTGCAGAGGCAGGGGCGCTGACCTTCATGGTGGGCGGCGAAACGGCGGTGCTGAATCAGGCAATGCCGATTTTAACCGCCATGGGTAAAAAAATCATCCACACGGGTGAAGCTGGCAGCGGGCAGGCGGCAAAACTCTGTAACAACATGATCCTTGGCATCTCCATGATTGCCGTGTCTGAAGCATTTGTTCTGGCTGAAAAACTTCACCTCGCTGCCGACAAGTTATTTGAAGTCGTTAACAGTTCCAGCGGCCAATGCTGGGCGATGAGCAAGTATGCGCCTGTTCCCAACCTGCTGCCGGACGTTCCGGCCAATCGCGGCTACCAACCCGGATTTACCGCCGCCATGATGCTTAAAGATTTAAATCTGTCGCAGCAAAGCGCCAAAGCCGCCGGGGTGGAAACACCGCTCGCGGCAAAGGCCACAGCCATCTACCAGCAGTTTAACCAACAAGGATTTGGCGAACTGGATTTTTCAGCCATCATTAAGTCATTGGAGTGCGTGGAATCATGAGTAAATCCGTGATTAATACCCTGCCCGCTGAGGTAGAGCGCTTCTGGGAGCAGCAAGCTCAGGCCTTGGTATGGCAACAGCCCTGGACGCAGGTGTTTTCCGGCGAGTTTGGTAATCTCCGCTGGTTTGTCAACGGCAAACTCAACGTCTGCTTCAATTGCATCGACAGGCATTTGCCGCAAAAAGCCAATCAGGCGGCCATTATCTGGGAGGGCGATGAAGAACACCAACAACGGATCCTAACCTTTGCCATGCTGTATGAAGACGTCTGTCGGATGGCCAACGTGCTCAAATCCTTGGGCATTCAAAAAGGCGATAAAGTCGGTATTTACCTGCCGCTTATTCCTGAGGCAGCCATTGCCATGCTAGCCTGTGCACGCATTGGGGCTGTGCACACCGTGGTATTCGCCGGTTTTTCATCACAGGCCCTGGCGCAACGCCTTGAAGCGTCTGCCTGCAAACTGCTGATCACGGCTGACAGTTATCACCGCGGCGGCAAACTTTACCCGCTTAAATCCCAGGCCGATGAAGCCAGCCGCGGTTTGCCATTGAAAACCCTGGTGATTCAACATAACCAGAGCGCGGTTGTTTTTGATGATCAACGCGATTACTGGTGGCATGCGTTGCGGGACACCGTGGATTCCACCTGTGAACCCGAACCCATGGATGCCGAAGATCCTCTCTTTATTCTTTATACTTCCGGCAGCACTGGCCAACCCAAAGGGCTGGTCCATACCACGGGAGGTTACCTGGTGCAGACCGCGTTCAGCCATCGCCATATTTTTGCCTGCAAACCCCACGAAATTTTCTGGTGCACGGCGGATGTGGGCTGGATTACCGGTCATAGTTACGTGGTTTATGGTCCCTTGTGCAATGGCACGACCACCTTGATGTTTGGCGGCGTCCCTCACTGGCCCAACCCGTCACGCTGCTGGAAAATCATTGATAAATACCATGTTCACGTCTTCTACACAGCGCCAACCGCCATCCGCGCCTTAAAAAGAGCCGGCGATGAATGGCTTGACGGCACCTCACGTCAAAGCCTGCGCCTATTGGGTTCGGTGGGAGAACCCATCAATCCGGAAGTCTGGCTATGGTACAAAGAGCAGGTTGGCCTCAATCTCTGTCCAATCGTGGATACCTGGTGGCAAACTGAAACCGGGGCCATCATGATTTGCCCACAAAACCCCGAAACGGCTAAACCCGGTGCCGCCTGTCAGCCTTTACCGGGTATTCACCCTGTTCTGCTCGATGAAGAAGGGCATGAAATCAAGGGGGCCGGGGAAGGCGCGCTGGCCATGAAATACCCTTGGCCATCCATCGCCAGAACCATCGCCGGCAACCATGAACGTTATTTGAAAGGCTACGTGGACAATGGCTATTACATTACGGGTGACGGCGCGCGTCGGGATACGGATGGAGATTATTGGGTTACCGGGCGCATTGACGATGTCTTAAACGTGGCCGGGCACCGTCTGGGGACAGCGGAAATCGAAAGCGCAGTTGTCGCCCATCCCTATGTGGCAGAAGCCGCCGCCGTGGGGGTGCCGCATGAAATTAAAGGCCAGGGCATTCACGTCTTTGTCACATTAAAAAGTGGGTTTCAGCCCAGTGACGAGTTGTACGATCAGCTCATGGAGCAAGTCAAAAGCGCCATTGGCGCCATTGCCAAACCGGATGTGCTGCAGTGGGTGTCGGATTTACCCAAAACCCGTTCCGGCAAAATCATGCGCCGCATTCTACGCCAGATTGCCTGTCGCAATGTCAGCCGCATGGATGAATTAGGCGACCTGTCCACGCTTGCCAATCCTCAAATTGTAGAGGAACTGATGAAAGAATTGCTGCATTAGAGTGTCCGGCTTCTTTCGTTAAGAGGCCGGCCATTCATACCAGCTGTCTAAGCGGGTAATCAATTCATCAACGCCCTCTTTTTTAAGCGAGGAAAAAATCTGAACTGACACCAAATCGCCCAGGAGCTGATATTGACGCTTGACTTTAGCCACGGCGTTTTTAGCTTCGCTTTTATTTAATTTATCGGCTTTGGTTAACAGGGCATGCACCGGAATTTCCCGATCCAGGGCCCAGTCGATCATCATCTGATCCAATTCCTTTAAGGGATGGCGGCAATCCATAACCACAACCAACCCCTTTAAGCATTGACGGACTTCAAGGTAATGGGCCAGGTGTTTTTGCCAATCTTCTTTGACCTGCAAAGCCACTTTCGCATACCCATAACCGGGAAGGTCCACCAGCCGGCGGGATTCATCCAGACTGAACAGGTTAATAAGCTGGGTACGGCCCGGGGTTTTACTGGTACGGGCTAATTGTTTGATGCCCGTCAAGCAGTTTAACGCACTTGATTTTCCCGCATTGGAACGACCGGCAAAAGCCACTTCGTAACCGATGTCGTCGGGTAATTGATTAACGCGGGCGGCACTTTTTAAAAAGACCGCCTGAGAGTAACGATTGATTAACATTATTTTTAATTTCATTTTGGGATTTTTACTCAGGCAGTGTACCATTAAATGAGGAAGAACCCCCGGGGGAAACATGAAAAAAATGGTATTTGTTGTTGCATTATTGAGCTTAACCATGGCTCAGGCTGCCCCGCTTTCGCCAGAAACGGCCAACGCGACGACCAATGCGGTCAAAACCACCGCTGAAAAAGCGGCTGTTTGCGTGGCCTGCCATGGTGAAAAAGGAAACAGTGCCAATCCGGAATGGCCTAACCTGGCCGGGCAGCATGCCGGTTATTTGCTCAAACAGCTGAAAGACTTCAAAGCGGCAAAAACCCGTAATGTGCCAGCCATGTCCGCGATCGTTGCTGGCATGAGCGATGAAGATATGGCAGAATTAGCGCAGTATTACGCCGAGATGCCGCTGGCTGAGGCCAGTACCCCGGAAAAATACTTAAAACGCGGCGAACAGCTTTACCGCGGCGGCGATTTCAACCAGCACATCACCGCCTGCATTGCCTGCCATGGCCCTAAAGGCACAGGTAACGCCCAAGCCGGTTTTCCCGTGGTCTCCGGTCAGCATGCGCCCTATGTCATTCAACAATTAAAGGCATTCAAGGAACGTAAACGAACCAACGACTTAAACAGCATCATGCAGGACATCAGCGCCCGCATGAGTGACGACGACATGGCGGCTGTTGCCTATTACATGCAGGGCCTGTACTAATTAACCTGGAGAGATAGACGTATGTTACGACGTGTTTTAATGATGTTTGCTTTGTTATTGCCCTTAAGTGCACTGGCGGAGACGTTTGTGGTGGGTAAAGATTATGAACTCATCAAAGGCAATGAGGCGACGGCCAAGTCAGGCCCCGTGACGGTGACTGAATTTTTCAGTTACGGCTGCCCGTGGTGCTATCGTCTTGAGCCCTCCTTAAACAAATGGATTAAACAACAAGGGGATCAGATTCAATTTTCCCGTGTACCGGTAGTATTCAACAAAGACTGGTCTTATTACGCCAAGGCGTATTACACCGTCAATCTGTTGGGTCAGGGAGCCCAATTAAACCCCATCCTGTTTAAAACCATCCAGGCCAAACACGGTGCCTTAACCAGCAATGACTCCATGATTGATTTCTTAACCAGTCAGGGCATCGACAAAGCCACCGCGGAAAGCGCGTTTAAACATTCCACTACGATTGACATGCAGTTGAATCAGGGCAGTGCGCAAATGGCACAGTTCCATATTACCGCAGTCCCTGCCGTGGTCATTAATGGCCAGTACAAAACGGATCTGCAAATGGCACAGGGCGAAGACCGGTTATTTAAAATCCTTGACTACTTAGTCCAGCAAGCTGCCAAAAAGGAAAGCCACGCTTAAGGCGATGGTCCTGCATCAGGTCTTGATTTCTGCCCTGATGCAGGGTTAACCCACAAAGCGATCTTTAACGAAATGAAGTAACTCCGTCTCAATTTTCTTGCAGAACTCAGGAAAATCAGGGTGGTTAACGACTGATTTATCGAAATGAATTTGCCCCCGTCGGATGGTCATTAACTTTTTGTTGTTAAAAATCACCTGGTAGGGATCATTACTCGCCTTCATGTTTTTTAAGACGAGCAGCTGGACTTCCTCGCGCAGACGCTTTTCACCACAGCCCCGTGCAATCAGGGGGGCCAGTCTGTACAGCGCCTCACGGTGACTTTCGCCATGGTGCAAGATGGACCGTATGGCTGCGGCGGTCCGGGCAGACACTTTGGAAATATCACCAATGGCCTGCCACAGGGTTTCCGGGATTTGCGAAAAAGCCAGGTATTGACTCAGACGGCTGCTGCTGATACCCAATTTTTCAGCGAGAATGTCCTGCGTCATGCGTTCCGTTTTAAGGATACCGGCATAAAAAAACCCTTTGGAGTAATCCGAGACGTCTTCTTTTTCATTTTCGGAAACAAGGCAGGCAATGGCATCATCAAAACTCAGGGTTTTAATCACAGCCTCTACCGGAAGATGATGGGTTTTGCAGGCCAGCCAACGGCGGTAACCGGCAATCACCACGTAGTGCGCCCCGGAATTATTACGCGGTTTGAATTCGTCAGAGGCTTTAACAACAACGATAGGCTGGGATTGGCCTTTCGAACGGATGCTTTTAGCCAGCCCGGCGATATCGCCTAATTCAAAACCTTTTCGGTCACGAAACTCCCAGGTATCCAATAAATCACAGTGCAACGAGACAATTTTTTCATCCAGATGGCATTCCTGCTCTACTTTATGTAACTTCTCATGCAACGTAGCCGACAAACAAAAACCCTTCATTACTAAATCCTCTCATTTACCGCCCGAGATGGTGCTGTGGAATTCACTTTTTGCGTGTCCGTTTGCTTTTGATGATTAAAAAACGTCAATAGTTCCTCAGCCAATTTTTTAAATTCCTTATGGCTGTCGCTGTTTTTATCAAAATCCCCCACCCACTTCCCTTCAAAAGCCGCTTCAAGCACGGCTGTTTTCGATGAAATCATGGTTTTAAACGCGAGGCCCGACTTGTTTAGCTCCTCAATCAACTGATCCGAAAGCCGTTGCCGCTTTTTAATTTTAACGCCCAGGATTTTAAAGGGTTTCTGAGACATTCTTGGGACGGCAATCGCGTCGGTTAAATTGTTTTGATCAAGAAAACTGGGAGAGCAGGGTAAAATGACAAAATCAGACAACATGATGGCTTTGAATGCGGCCGGCATGTAGTTTGGCGGTGTGTCTAAAAGTACAAAATCGTATTGTTTACGCAGGTGCTCAATTTTATCCATGGGCTTGTCATCGAATAGCGGCTCAATGAATTTGATGGCAGTCCCCTGTTGTGCCCACCGAATGGCGTCAGGTTTGTCTTTATCCATGTCAGCGACAATGACTTTATATCCATGTTCAATCAGCGCTCCCGCCAGATTGACGCTGGTAGTCGTTTTGCTACTACCCCCCTTTGCTTGACTTACCGCGATGACAAATCCCATAGTTGCTCCTCAAAGAAGACGCTTCGATCAAACAATACCTCTTTGACATTGTTTTCGCCCGTTTCTTAATTAACTTTAGCAGAATCTTAAATGCCTGGATTTTCCAGACTTAAAATTCCTGTATTAAAGTCATAAGCAAATATCTCGGCATATCGCCCCCAGTCAATCATGGTGCGCAATACGCGTTCTGCCTCTTTTTCGCTTAAATAGTCTTCCAGCTTGGATAAAAAACGTTCTTCTGACACCCGATGCCCGATTTTTTCATCCAGAACCCGGCGAATATAGCGGGCTAACGGCACGTTTTCCAGCAATCGGCGCGCGAACAGCGTCTTGCGCTCCTGCAAATCCGCCTCCGAAAACTGCTTGCCCAGCTCGCTCAACTGGATATCGCCATGCGATACCTTGGCAAAACCTAAAATCTCCAGGGTTTCAAGAATAGGGAATAAATCGTCGATGTTCATCATCAACTCGTCGGCCAATTCCGGCAAATCAATGCGCTCTTCAAACGACGTCATGGTTTCAATCAAACCGGACAATTCCGACGGCTCAACGTCCGGTAAACGGTAACCTAAACCAATTTGCCGCTCCCGCAGTGCGCGCTTGGCTTTTTCTTTTGGACCCGTGGTCATTAAAGTATAGATAGTATCGACCAAATCGCGAAATTCCGGCGTTTCGGGATTTCGGGGTTGATGCAGAGGCACCTGCAATTCGGCGCGGATATAGCCAGGATCACTGCCAAAAATAACAATGCGATCAGCCAGCATCGCGGCTTCTTCAATATTATGGGTCACTAACAGAATGCCATTGGTATTGGTTTTTTTCTCCTGCCATAGCTCGAGCAAGTCTGATTTCAAATTCTCGGCGGTTAACACATCCAGAGCAGAGAACGGCTCGTCCATCAACAACACGTCAGGATTAATCACCAGGGCGCGGGCAAATCCTACGCGCTGGCGCATTCCACCTGACAATTCCTTGGGAAAGGCGGACTCAAACCCGTCAAGGCCAATAATATCAATGGCATCAATGGCGCGTTGCCGCCGTTCTTCACGGCCTACTCCCTGCGCCTCCAGCCCTAACTCCACGTTTTCAAGAACGGTAAGCCAGGGCATCAACGCAAAGGATTGAAACACCATGGCAATGCCCGGCACAGGACGGGTCACGGGTTGCCCCCGATACGTCACTGTACCCGAAGACGGCGGGACCAGACCGGCAATAATGCGCAGCAACGTCGACTTACCAGAACCTGATTTACCGAGCAAAGCAACGATTTCACCTTCCTGTAGTTTGAAATTCACGTCTTCCAAAACCAATAAATCCTGGGCGGACGCCTTTTTAAAGGATTTGCGGCAATTTTCAAGGGCGATAATCGTTTCTGCCATAGGATGCCTCAGTTGAAATTAAAGCGCTCTTCCGCCAAACGGTAGAGAGGTCGCCAGATTAATTGATTAAACGCCAGTACATAAGCACACATCATCATGGTTCCTAACGCAATACGGGGAAAATCCCCGGCAATGGTACTGGCCTGAATGTATTCGCCAAGGCCGGTGGCACGCAGGGTGGTATTCCCCCAGGTCAGCCACTCGGCCACAATGCTGGCGTTCCAGGCGCCGCCTGCGGCGGTAATGGCGCCGGTAATGTAAAAAGGAAAAATACCGGGCAAGGCCAGACGCTTCCACCAGGGCCATCCCTTCAATCCAAAATTATCCGCCGCGAGGTATAAGTCGCGCGGGATGGTGGAGGCACCGGCAATCACATTAAATAAAATATACCATTGTGTACCCAAAATCATCAAAGGCGTGACCCAAATCTCAACGTTTAAATGAAATTGAACGATGGCAATCACAAACAGCGGGTAAAACAAATTGGCAGGAAACGCAGCAGCAAACTGGATAACTGGTTGAATTTTCTGAGCAAGGCGTGGACGAAGACCAATCCATACGCCGACAGGAATCCATAGCAACGAACTGAAAATAATCAGCACAATCACTCGCGTACCGGTAGCGGCCCCCAGCAGAAAGACGTGGATGATGTCGCTCAAATGCAGTTTAGCGAGAATGAAGCGCAGCAGGAACCACCCGCCAGCAACAATGGCCAGAATCAGCAGGGTATTCCATATCCAGTCCATGTGTCTCTGACGTCGGTAGTCAATTTCTTTAATGGCTTTCGGGCCTAAACGGCTAAACCAGCGGGCATTGACAAAATTGTCTTTAATGATAGCAACTCCCCGGCCCACCCGCTTCATCAGGCGGCTGCGGCGAATTAAATCAACCAGCCAGGACTGATACTCTTCCTCGTCAGGCGACTGCTCCATCTTAAATTTTTCCGACCAGGCAATCAGAGGTCTGAATAAAATCTGGTCATATAGAAAAATAACAATGACCATGGTCAGGATGGCGTAGCCTACGGCATGCAAATCGCGGCGTTCGATGGCCAAGGCGATGTAAGAACCGACTCCTGGTAAGCGGATATCCTGATGCGCGACGGCAATCGCTTCAGACAAAACCACGAAAAACCAGCTTGCCGACATCGACATCATCATATTCCATATCAGTCCGGACATGGAAAACGGCACCTCCACTTTCCAGAAACGCTGCCAGGCGGACAATTGAAACATGGCAGCGGCTTCCTTCAGGTCATGCGGCAGGGTTTTAAGCGACTGGTAGAACCCAAAGGTGATATTCCAGACCTGGGCGGTAAAAATGGCAAAAATCGACGCACACTCCGGTCCTAAAAGGCTGTTGGGAAACAAACGGATAAATCCGGTGACTGTGATCGACAAGAAGCTCAATACCGGCACCGACTGCAAAATATCAATGGCAGGAACAATGACTTTTTCCGCACGCCGGTTTTTAGCGGCTAAAGCCCCCACAATAAAGGTAAAAATAATCGACAGAATGAGAGCGATGAACATGCGCAATACCGTACGCAAGGCATAGAATGGCAACTTCTGCGGCGCAAGCGAAATAGGCAGGGGATCGCCCAATTGATAAGGACTTGCCATCTGCTGACCGGCCCAGCTTAAAAAATATATCACGGAGAAAATAAGGATCAGCAGAAAAAAATCCCAGCGGTTAAAAAAACGGCTGACGTTTTCGCGATTGGCAAAATAAAAACGACTATTGCGCACGAAGTCTCCCCGATTGATAACCTCATCAGTACTGCCTGAGATTAATAATCAATTAAATGACGCTTTGTTAGCGAATACACAGGTTCTGGCCGGGATTACACAAACCCAACCGTCACGTCCTTCTCTTGTTATTGTCCCTCGGAAATGAGACTGTCAATTTACGATCTGGCAATTTTGCGAGGCTGTCTCAGGGCATGAAACGACATCCCCAACGACAAGACAGCCTGGTGAAATTGCTGAATACAAAAACCGATTCTCCCTATCCTGCAAGCTATAAAATAGCATAAATGCCAAAAATCTCATAAACCCTGAGCATGGCTGCAGGACTTTTCAAAAAAAATCCCCGCCAGGGCGGGGATTGTCGGGGCTAGCCCAGTAGGGTCCAGGCCTGAGACCAGGCAAGACCAACACCCGGTTCATAATAGGCGGCTGACTGCGTGCACCAGCCGGAATAAGGCCAGGGTTTGCACTGATAGCGTTTGTGATCGAGACGGCCTAAAACGATGGTACCCGCCGTGTACGTGCTGATTCCGTCGGGGTAGACCAAATCCGTGCTGGTGGAAGGCTCAGTAAAATCAACCATCACATGGTAGCTGCCCGTGTCGGCATCACTGAGGTAAATTTTATTGGCCTGATTGGCAGCCAGCACCACCTGACCGCTTTCCGGGTCGAGTTGACCAATACGCACCAAGCTAGATGAATTATTGACCACCGTCCCTAAAGCCAGGGGCCACTGCGTGCCGGTGTGGTTGCTGTCATTGACGGTAATGCTATTGCTTTCCACTTCCACTTCGTGTTTAAAAACCCGTAAAGTGACTTTGGTGTTCACCGCAATGTCGCCAGTGCCATAAAAATTCTCAAGTTCATGCCAGGTTGGCGCCTGCGCTGCGCCGTCGATGAAAACATCACTGCACGCATAAAACGCTTCAGGACTGTCTTCGCGCTGCCAGATCATGTAAAAAATACGTTTTCCTGTCATATTGGCAGGCAAAGGACAATCCATTTGATAGCGGCCGTTGGCCAGGGTCACGCTGGTGATGGTACAAAAGGGGCTGGCTTCTAGATCAGACCATTTCAGAGGCGTGTTGAAATCATAGCCGTCTTTGGTGGCGTAAAATTTGAAATACTTGGTTTTATGCGGCGCTGTCGCTACAAAAACGAATTGAAAATGACCATTGGCGTCAGGATGCACAACGGAGGTGGTCCAATCGCTGCGCGCTAAATTGAATCCTTTAAAAAAATCCCTGCCGCCGGCACACAACTGCCCATCGGCAATCAGTTCACGGTGCTGATCATTGGCGGCCCCCTGGTTCACTTCATGCCAGTTATACAAAGGCTGCGTACCGCCCACCTGCACAGCCGCCTTACAGGCAGCGGACTTCGGGCTTTCCGGACCTTCTTTGTAGCATTGATAGGTTCTGGAAATGGGCGTTTCCAGCGACCCATGGGCGAACAGTGAAAAACTGGCCACTGCAAGGCCGAGACTTCCGACTAATTTTTTCATCATTTATCCTGTTATGAATTAAGTAAAAGAGACAGGCGCCTCAACGAGGCGCCTGCTTACATCAGTTACATACACCATTGATAACGCAATTTTTGAGGTCCGTGGCAAACCGGAAATTGTTGCTTTGATCAAACGTCACTTCCCAGTTGAACACGCCCCCGATATTGCCATAGGCGCGGGGAGGAACATACGAGCCGCAACTGCTGCTGCCGGCCGTTGCTGTTTTCAGGCACTGAATGGCGCGTTTGATGGTGCCTGTTGGAATCACCGGCGAACCGTCACCGCTGCCATTGGCATTGGCGGCCAGATAACCAATGACCACTTGCGAAGGATTAAGGTGGCTGATGTAGGGCTGGAACCCGGTGTTGCTGCCATTGGGTAATTGTGCCGGCCAGTTTTCAAGCAGGTCTGTCGCCATCGCGACACTGAAATCTGGGTTGCTGGTTGGCGTGGGACCGTAGCAAACCATGTCAATGCCGAACATGCAGCCGGTATTGTAAAGCTGAATACCAACCCAGGCTAAGGCATCATGCGTCTGCATAATGAGGGAAGCATAATTACCCCAGACCCCATCAAACCCGCTGGTTGCCGCCACGTTGGCTGTTTGTGGCGCCATGGTAATCAGCAGATTAGGATCCTGACTGTACATGGTATTGATGATGCTGGCTAAGACGGCAATGTCACCCTGCGGGTTGGCAAAGGTGCCGCCGCCATTCAATCCATGCTCGATGTCGATATCAAAGCCGTCAAACCCGTATTCGTCCATCAACCCGCGAAGCGACGACATGAAGGTTTGTTTGAACGCATCCGGTGACGCGGCCGCCGTTAAGGCCTGGTGGAAGTCCACCGTTGTATTCGGCAAGCTGGTCAACGCACCGCCTAAGGACAGAATGACCTTGATGCCTTTCTGATGCAGCGACTGGATGTAGGGCTTGGTTACCGTATCAAACGCCGGTGTAATCTGGCCCGGGTTACTGGTGCTGAATACCCCGAAAGCCACCATCATGTGAGTATAACCCGCATCGGCAAGCGCCTGCGCAGTCGGCGGCGTTTTCCAGCCTGGCAGATAACCAATGATGCGTCCATTACTGACCGGGTTAGCTGTTAAGGTCACGGTTTCAATGGCATTCGCCGTGGCTGTCAGGGGCTGGGGTGAGAAACTCAAGCTGTAACCGGATACCGCCTGACCGGACACCGTGTAAATGACGCCATCCGTTAAAGTCACCACGGAAGTGCCACTGCCGTTGACCAAATCCACGGCCTGCACAATCGGTGCGGATTGATTATTGGGGGTGAACGTCACCGTCAGCGTGGTTAACGACGCAGGCGCGCCCTGGACATTTAAGGTCACTGAATCCTGTACTACCTGCACACATTGGTAGGTGAGGCTGGTGCTCGGAACGGTGGTTTCGCTGGCAATGACAGAAGCCGGCGTAAAGACAGGCTGGCACTGGGTATTGTTGAAGGAAATGGGCGCTGTTGAAAACTGGTAAGACGCACCATTCTTCAATTGCGTCACCGTCACCGCATTACCCCAGGTCACGGTTTGCGCTTGTGCGGCGCCGGTTTGCGTATTGGTCAGCAACACCGAGGGATTTTCCGTATAGCCCGTCAATTCAGGCGGCAGCGCTTGCAGATTGATGGCAATTTTTCCAGTTTGCGGTACCAGCGCATAGCTGATGGTGGCATTGGCTGTCTGGTTAGCGGTAACGGCCACGGTACTTGGAACGGCTGTGCCCTGATAAACATTTCCATCGGTGCCGGTGACTGTTTCAGCGGAGAGTCCATAGGAGCCGGCAGCAAGGCCACTGATCAATTGCGTACCATTCCAGGGAAGTTGCACGTCCCGTACAGGCTGCCCGTTTAAGGTCACATGAACCAGCGCATAATTGTTAACCACATTGGCTGGTTTTGCCGCGCTGTTCGTCAACTGCAGGCTTCCAGTATTCACCGCGGTACCGGAATACACATTCACCGTGCCGTCCACGTGGCTGTCGGTAAAATCACCGTATTGAATAGTGATTGAACTGCCGGCGGGGAGTTGGTTTTTAGCGCCAGGGAAAGTGGGAAAGTGCAGGGTCAATGTAGCCAGGTAATTGCCACCCGGTTGTGGTTGAGAGCTGATATTCAAGGTATTGTCAGGATAAGACAAAGGCCCGAAATCGCCCCAGAACGAGGTATTTAGCGCAGCGGTTGTCTGAAAAGTAACCGTTGAGTTTTGAAAATCAACCGCTTGCCCGCAACTGTTGGTTAATTTTAAATTAATGGATTTCCAATGCTCGTTGCCGGTGGCAGTGAATTGGGAGGTAATGCAGGCGATGGGCTGAATGGTGGTCGGAGGAGGGGTCGAATACGCGGTAACCGTTGAAATGGTAGTCAGCGCTCCCAAACCCAATAATAAGTATTTCATTCTCTCCTCCCTGTGATAATAGGATTTTTAATCTACCATAAATTTTCCTTATTTAACAAATAGGTAGATCAATCGCTTTCCCGGCCTGTTTCTTATGGAGAAGTATTTTTGATTTTCGGGAACTTTTACTGAAAGGCCGTGTCTAACCCAGTGAGCATTTCCCCGAATGCTCATCCCGCATTGCCCTCTTTTGCGGGAATGCGCTCTCTGAGCGCAGTAACTTCCCCGGTATTTTTACCGGGGTTTTTTTGCTTTTAAAACCTGTCTATACTCTCGTAGTCATATGAAATTCTTCAGGCTAAGGATAAATCATGCCGCGTATCGCCCCGTTCTGGCTGTTCGTACTTCTGTTATTGCCGTTGACGTCGCAGGCTATACCTGACCAGACGCAATTGTCCGTCTGGGCCAATGAAGCCATTGTGGCCACTTACTCTTATGATCATAAAAATTACTTGAATCAGCAGCGCGCCATTGCCAAATATTTCAGCGCTCAGGGATGGACGCAGTACAGTGCCGCACTCAATGCCTCGGGCTTGCCGGAAGCCGTGCAGAAAAATGCCTATTTTGTCAGCGCAGTGGCTTTGTCTCCGCCCACCGTTAAAGCCATCAGTGACCAGCAATGGCAGGCTGTGATGCCGCTTTTGGTGGTGTACAAAAACCCCCAATATGAACAGAAGCAGACTCTGGAAGTGAACATCACCTTCAGTCAAGCTCCCTCAGGACAGGGAATACGAGGCTTAGCCATCAATACCCTGCAGGCTAAAATTAAAAAGCCGGCCTGCCGGTGTGACATGGAAGAGGAGGCTAGTTCAGCCAGCGATAGCCCACAATCGTTAAATGGAGTGCAATAAAAAACAGCAGCAGCAGAATGATAACATTCAATTTCTTCGGCATCTTGATGTCAAGAACAGCCTGCTCGGGAGCCTCTGGATTGTAATAGACCTCGACGGCTTCGTTACGCTCGAATGCCATTGCTGCCCGATAGGCGACTTTGCGGGCATGCGCACTGGAGAACGTGGTGTGTGCACTTTTCAACAGCAGGGCGTCCCCAATGTATTCCTGTTCGTTTACCCAATAGGCATAGGTGATTTTTGGCCACAACTGATGCCCTTCTTTTGTCCAGTTAAACTGCGTTATATGACCAGTCGTTTGCGGCCATTGAAGGCTCTTCTTCAGGTGTCGCCTTTCCTGCCAGAAATAAAAGAGCATACTCAACAGGAAAAGCAACCAGATCAGATCAAGAACCGCATGTCCAAACACACCCATTGTTTTCCTTAATTATGGCGCCTGCGACCCCTCGGGAGAGGGTGCGGGCACAACGGCCGCTTTTTTGGCACGTGCTTTAATGAGTAAGAAACCACCGACCACCAGCAATGCAATCAAACCCACCGACAGCCAGGGCCGGGTCGCAAACCAGGCGATGGCTGTGACGAGAATCCACACCGAAAGCCCCAGCAGGAAGGCGACAAAACCCGTACCAAAACCAACCAGAGTCCCCAGAAACGGCAACACATCCGCTAAAACCACCAGCGGATTTAAAATCAGCGAAAACCCACCAATCAACATGAGCAGTGTAACACCGCGAAGAATCCAGGCCAGCATGGTGTTTTCTGATTGCGCCTGCTTAAACATCTGCTCAGGCGATTGCTGTCCGGTTTCCAGCAACAACACGGTTTCACCGGCAGGAGCCAGATAGCCCTGCAGCGTGTTGCCCGTTTGTTGAGCCACAATACTGACTGTCTGCGGGTAAACCGCATTGAGATTAATGCGCAAATCGCCGGGCTGGGGATTTTGTGGATCCTGTCCCAGGTAAAGCTGGTCACCGCTGATATGGACAGGCTTGTTGTACTGGTTTTTCAGGGCATCGGCATTCACCTGGTTTAAATCAATGGGCTTGCTGACGTCAATTTGCGTAATCAACGAGGGAGGCAGTGAAAAATCCCCTACCTTGACCTCTTTGGCATACTGCTGCTGCGATGAAATGGGCATGGACGACGGGTTTTGATGCCCCTGCGGTTCTTTAAAACGACTGCTGTCAATGACACTGTCTGACCAGGTTTTATTATAGGAATAGGTCTTGATTGTTCGTTCCGAACCGCCCATCTGCGACTCGGTACGGGTTTCTGTTTTTTCCTGCCATTGGTACATCTCCACCTGGCGGTTGAGACCTATCGCTGTCACGGTAATATCAAGAACCCCATCGGTCAGTTTGTCGTTGGTTATCGCCTCGCCACTTAAATAGACGACTTTCATGTTATTTTTTTCATCAATGGGAGCATTGGGCACGGAAACCAGTACTTTTTGCGCCTGCTCAAGCGACTGGGCGGTATGCAGGCTGTGCCTTTCATTCCAGAAAGACAGTGCAATGGCCGCCGCAATCAGCACGAAACCAATTAAAATACCAACCAGTGCGTCCTTAAGACGGCTCCCCCATGAGCGCGTGCTGATTTCTTCAGTCATGCAGGCTTTCTCCCTTCAGCGAATCAATTAGTGCTTTTTGCTCATGTACACAATCGCTTGCGTCAACGCCTCATCAGAACAGTTCGTGGTTACGGATTCATTGCATAACCCGTTGTGATGCATTAAACCTTTACCAATTTTGACATTGTAAAGCAGGTAATCCATCGGGGTTTTAAATTGAGACGGGTTTTCTTTCGCTTTGACGGCCGCACGTTCAAAAACAGTGCTCCAGGCCTTCTCATCAAAGGCAGCGGGGGCTTTAACACCGCCTGCAAGATTCGGCGCATGGCAGTTCTGACAGGCAGCCTCGTACGTTTTTTGTCCTAAATCACTCTCGGCTAAAGCCAATGGGCTCATCGCCATGAGCAAGGCCAGACTCCATCCTCTGTACATATCCCTCTCCTTTTTTTTCTTTTATAATCAGTGTAGAGGGCTTACAGAAAATATTCCATGGCCTCCAGAGACTGAATGAAAAAGCTGCTTAAAAACAGCGCAGGGATGTCGCGGCCAGCCTGTCAATCCGCTATTTAAAGAGCCTGGGGGCAGGCAACCAATCGCGGATTACCCCTAGAAACTGCATGATGTACAGGACCAGCAGGGCCAAAAGAAACATGTTGAATAATAAATTGATCAAGGGAGCAATGACAACGTAGCCATTCACCAGCCATAATAGTAAGGCACAAATTAAAACCATGATGAATTGATTTGGATTAAACATGATCGCTGTCAATCGCATACCTTGTGTTTAATTTTAGGCCAAGTAATCGCATTCTGTCATCCCTGCTTTACCTGACATAAATAGATATCACGGAGAGAACTATGACTAATCAAGTATCTGCTGCACCGGAAGGATACAGCACCATTACCCCCTACCTCATTGTCGACGATGCCAGCCAGGCCATTGATTTTTACAAGCAGGTTTTGGGCGCGGTGGAAGTGATGCGTTTGGATAATCCCGATGGCAAGGTCGGCCATGCCGAACTTAAAATCGGCGACTCTAAGATCATGCTGGCTGATGAATGCCCGGAGATGGAAATTCATGCGCCGGACAATTACGGCGGCTCCCCTGTCGGGATTCATGTCTATGTCCATAACGTGGATGCCACCCTGGGCGAGGCCATCAAGGCCGGCGCCACGCTCTGCCGTGAAGCAGCCGATCAATTCTACGGCGATCGCAGCGGCGCGTTTAAAGATCCATTCGGCCACACCTGGTATGTCGCCACGCATGTCGAAGACCTTTCTGAAGACGAAGTCAGACGTCGCGCCGCTGAATTATTCGGCAAACAATAGCCAATTGGCTTGGCTATACTAGATTTAAGGGCTGTTGGTCATGCTGCAACAGGGAAAAAGGGTCTTTTCCCTGTCCATGTTCATTGGCTGTACCTCTTGTTACCAAAACTGAACTGAGTATAATCATTCGCACCCCGTGCGAGAAAAGGAAGGAGTCACTATGATCGCAAAGACACCGCTGCACGCCGCGCACCTGTCTTTAGGCGCCAGAATGGTTGATTTTCATGGTTGGGACATGCCGCTGCATTATGGCTCGCAACTTGACGAGCATCACGCGGTACGCAATGACGCCGGCATGTTCGATGTGTCTCACATGACCATCGTGGACGTGCTTGGTGCGGGTGGACGGCAATTTTTACGTAGACTGCTCACCAATGACGTGGACCAATTGCAGCACACCGGCCGTGCGCTTTACAGCTGCATGTGCAATGAGCATGGGGGAATCATTGACGATCTCATTGTCTATCAACGCACGTCCGATAATTACCGTCTTATTTTAAACTCAGCCACCCGCGACCATGATTTAAAATGGATTCGGGAAAAAAGCAGCGGCTTTTCCGTCGGCCTGCTCGAGCGTCCTGAACTGGCCATGCTGGCCGTGCAGGGTCCCAACGCCATTACCAGGGCCTTGAGTGTATTAACGCCTGCGCAAATTGATGCCATCTCTACCTTAACCGGCTTTGAATGCGTGGATGTCGATGATTATTTTTTTGCCCGAACCGGCTATACCGGTGAAGACGGCCTGGAAATCGTCCTTCCAGCCCGACAAATCGGCCAACTCTGGGATGACTTACTGAAGGCCGGCGTCAAACCCTGCGGCCTCGCGTCACGCGATACCTTAAGACTCGAAGCCGGGATGTTGCTTTACGGTCAGGACATGGATGAAACCACAACCCCGCTGGAATCTGGCCTTGCCTGGACCATTAAATGGCAACCTGAAGACCGCGATTTTATCGGCCTGGGAGCCTTGTTATCCCAAAAACGACAGGGACTTAAGCGCAAAATGATTGGCCTTATCCTTAACGACAAAGGCATTATGCGCCCAGGCCAACGGGTGGTCGTCCCTGGCCATACCGACGGCGTCATCACCAGCGGCACGTATTCCCCCACACTGGCACAGTCCATTGCCTTAGCCCGTGTTCCTGTCGAAACCGGCGAAGAGGTCATGGTGGATATCCGCGGCAAACTGATTCCCGCCCAGGTCACCAAACCCCGCTTTATCAAGCAGGGCAAACCAGTCTGAGGTCATGGGCAAGGCTTGTATTAAAAAAAGGAAGAAGAATGAACGATTTAAAATTTACCCAAACCCACGAGTGGTTGAAACAAAATAACGGGGAAATGATTGTGGGCATTACCGATCATGCCCAACAGCTGCTGGGCGACATGGTGTTTGTGGAATTACCCGAAGTAGGGGATGTAGTCAGCGCCGGCGATGAGCTCGGCGTGGTGGAATCAGTGAAAGCCGCTTCGGATTTCTATGCCCCCTTAAGCGGGACAGTCATCGCCGTGAATGAGGAAGTGAACAGCAATCCTGCCCTTGTGAATTCCGATCCTTACGGCGCAGGCTGGCTGGTCAAAATGAAAGCCAGTAATCCGGCCGAGCTGGAGAACCTGCTCAATGCCGAACAATATCAGCAAGAGATAGCAGAGGATCATTAACATGCCTTACACTCCGCATACGCAAGAGGACATTCAGGCGATGCTTAACACCATAGGCGACGCCGGTATTGAAAACCTGTTTGATGAAATCCCTGCTGAACTCCGCTATCAAGAATTAAAAAATATCCCTCCGGGGCTCAATGAGATGGCCATGCTGAGGCAGGCTCACCACCTGGCCTCTAAAAATAGCAATGCCTGCTGCTTTATCGGCGCGGGCTGTTATGAACATCACATCCCCGCCGCCGTCTGGGACATTACCTCGCGAGGCGAGTTTTTAACCGCATATACGCCCTACCAGGCCGAAGCCAGTCAGGGAACGCTGCAGTTATTGTACGAATACCAGACCATGATTGCTGAATTGACTGGCATGGATGTCGCCAACGCATCCATGTATGACGGGGCAACAGCCCTGGCCGAAGCCGTGCTTATGGCGGTACGCATTAACAAACGCAGTAAAGCAAACCGTATTCTTGTGGCCGGCACGGTTCATCCCCTTTACCGTGAAACCCTGGAAACGGTGGTTCGCAATCAGCACATTGAAGTGATTACGCTGCCTTTTGACGACCAACAGGGAATTACGCCGCTTGCTGCTGTAGAAAAGTACAGCAACGAGGACATCACTGCCCTGGTGATAAGCCAACCCAATTTCTTTGGTTGCCTTGAAGAAGTGGATGGCCTGTGCGATTGGGCTGCTGAGCATCAGGTGATCAGCATTGCCTGCGTCAACCCGGTGTCTCTGGGCTTATTAAAATCACCGGGCGAATGGGGAAGCAAAGGGGTCGACATCGTCTGCGGCGAAGGCCAACCCATGGGATCGCCCATGGCCTCTGGCGGACCTTATTTTGGGTTTTTCAGCACCCGCATGGATTACGTGCGGCAAATGCCCGGACGCCTCATCGGCAGAACAGTCGATAAGGATGGAAAAACCGGCTTTACCCTGACCTTGCAGGCCCGCGAGCAGCACATCCGTCGCGGCAAGGCCATGTCTAATATTTGTACCAATCAGGGCTTGCTGGTTACTGCAGCGACCATTCACATGAGCCTGCTTGGTCCGGAGGGGCTTCATCAGGTCGCATTAAGTTGTCATCAGAATACCCGGGAACTGGCCACCTCCCTGTGCCGTATCCCCGGCGTGGAACGGGTTTTCTCCGCACCGTTTTTCCATGAAGTGCTGTTGAAATTCAATCAGCCGATCGATGACGTGCTCCATGCGCTTTACGCACGGGGAATTGCCGGCGGTTATCCCGTCGCAAGCCATTATCCCGCGTTAAAGGACACCCTGTTAATCTGCGCCACCGAAATGCGTACTCCCGAGGAAATCAAACAGTATGAAGAGGCGTTAACCCAAATCCTGAGTAAGCGAGGCAGCTGATGTTTATTGTGCAATTGACGTATAAAACACCGATTAGCGAAGTCGACAAATACCTGCAGGCGCATCGCGAGTTCCTTGACTACCACTACAAACAGGGCTTGTTGCTGGCATCAGGTCCCATGGTGCCCCGCACCGGCGGCATCATCATCGCCGCCACGAAAAACCGCGAACACCTGGAAGACGTGTTAAAACAGGACCCTTATTATCTGGCTGAAATTGCTGACTATGAAATCATTGAATTTACGCCCGTTAAGCACCGTGACGAATTAAAGGCGATCATTCAGAATTCGGAGGGAAAATTATGTTGATTTTTGAACGTTCGCAAACGAATCGGCAAGCCACCGCGCAGGCCCCTGGACCACAGCAACCGGCTCAGGATATCCCGGCCCGGTTTTTACGTAAACACTTGCCCCGCTTCCCCTCCTGCTCTGAATTGCAGGTGGTCAGGCACTACACGCGCCTGTCGCAGAAAAATTTTTCCATCGATACCCATTTCTATCCGCTTGGGTCCTGTACCATGAAATACAATCCACGCGGGGTTCACAAGGCCGCAACCCTACCTGGGTTTAACGATCGCCATCCGTTGGCGCCGGCAGAAAACAGCCAGGGATTTTTACAGGCGCTCCATGAGCTGCAATCCTATATTGCCGAAATCACCGGCATGCCTGGGGTATCCTTAACCCCAATGGCCGGATCGCAGGGGGAATTTGCCGGGGTGGCGATGATTAAAGCCTACCATCAATCGCGCGGCGATACGGCAAGAGATGAAATACTCATTCCTGAAGCCGCCCATGGCACAAACCCCGCTTCCGCGGCAATGTGCGGTTTTAAAGTGGTGGAAATTGAAACATCCAAAGACGGCGACATCGATCTGGAGGTGTTGAAAAGCAAGGTCGGTCCGCGCACCGCCGGAATTATGTTAACCAACCCGTCGACGCTCGGCTTGTTCATGCGCCAGATTAAAGACATTGCGGCAATCATCCACCAGGCCGGCGGATTATTGTACTACGATGGCGCTAATCTTAATGCCATTCTTGGCAAGGTACGCCCGGGCGATATGGGCTTTGATGTCATGCACTTAAACCTGCATAAAACATTCGCAACGCCGCATGGCGGCGGCGGGCCGGGTGCAGGTCCTGTCGCGGTCGGCAAGCGCCTATTGCCCTATTTGCCTCTGCCGATTGTTATGAAAGAGCAGGATCAATACCGCTGGGCGACGCGTGCCGACTACCCGCAAAGCATCGGCCGCCTCTCCACCTTCATGGGCAATGCTGGTATTTTGCTGCGCGCTTATTTCTATACCCGCATATTGGGTAAGGAAGGCCTGTCGGAAGTGGCTGAACTGGCGACCCTGAATGCCAATTACTTGCTGGCGTCATTAACCAAAGCCGGATTTCAGGCAGCCTATCCAGGGCGGCGCGCGAGCCATGAATTCATCTTAACCTTAAATCAGGAAAAGAAAAATTTTGGCATTACCGCCATGGACCTGGCCAAACGACTGCTTGATTACGGCTTTCACGCACCAACAACCTATTTCCCACTTCTGGTGCCGGAATGCCTGTTGATTGAACCCACCGAAACCGAATGCCGTGCTGAACTCGACAGTTTTATTGCGGCAATGCAGGCTATTCGCGATGAGGCACAGAAAAACCCGGAACTTGTACGAAACGCACCACATACCATGCCGGTTAAACGCCTTGATGATGTGCGGGCAGCCCGGGAACTGGATTTGAATTTTTACAGCCGGGAAAATTAATTCCCGGCGGCATGGAATCTTTTTGTTGGAAACCGATAAAAAGTCTTTATTTGTCGATTATACTTAGCTTAGACGCGGTAGAGAAAAATTGATGGAGCCAGTTCTGGGAACTTTATTTGCGCGACAAGAGATTTTTAATGGTTCCGGCACGGTATGCGCTTATGAATTGCTGTATCGTGATGGCGACAGCCTACACGCCAATATCAGCACGGCCAATTCCCTGGAAGGCGATAAAGCAACCTCCTTTGTCATTTCGCATTTATTCGCTCACCTTGACCTGGAATTGATTATTGGCAGTTACCCTGCCTACATTAATTTCACACGTAAACACCTGATTGAACAAATCCCCAAATTATTGCCCAGCAATAAAATCGTCATTGAAATTCTCGAAGACACCTTTGTGGATGAAGAATTGATCGGGGTTGTTCTCTCGCTGGCCAAACGTGGGTATAAATTTGCACTCGATGATTTTGTCTATAAAGACGAGTTGCTGCCTTTAATCGCCATTGCGGATGTCATCAAAATTGATGTGTTGAATTTATCGGAAGCGGAGGTCATTGACCAGCTGACGCTGTTAAAAAATTTAAAATTCAAAGGCAAGCTGCTTGCTGAAAAAATTGAAACCAGGCAGCATTTTACCCGCTGCCAGGAATTGGGCTTTCATCTCTTCCAGGGTTATTTTTTCAACCGCCCCGATTTAATCCGTGGTGAAAAAATTTCGGAAAACAAAACCCATCTGTTGCGCCTGCTTACCGAACTGCATAATCCCGACATTCACATGGAACGTGTGGAAGAAATTATTCTGCAGATTCCCAAATTAAGCTACCGCATTTTAAGACTGGCCAATTCCGCTGCCCTGTACGCAGGAAAAAAGATTGACAGCCTGCTGGACGCCATTCAACAACTGGGGCTTATTCAAATCCGCGATTGGATTAGTCTGTTACTGGTTTCAAGTCTTGATGATGTCGCCCATAGCGTGCTCGAACAAACCTTAATTCGTGCCAAAATGTGTCAATCGCTTGCCCGGCAAACGGGGATTGCCGCACCGCATCAGGCCTACACGGTGGGTATGTTGTCAACTTTAGACGCGATTTTGAATGAACCCATGCCCACCCTGCTTGCCAAAATTTCGTTGAGCGAAGAGTTAAATAAAGCCCTGCTGCATCGCAAAGGTGGCATAGGGCAGATTCTGTCAACCGTGGAATTTTATGAACGCGGCGAGTTTGAAAAACTGAGGGATTTCAATTTTCCACAGGACAGTTTCATTTCCGCCTACCTGGATGGCATTGAATACTCCAATCACGTGATGCAATTGCTGGATTAACCCGTCAAGCGACACAACATCTTGGATAATAGTGAAAAAATTGCCGCCTTCAGGCAAAAACACTTTGCCTCTTAAAAAAAATAAGTTATAACAGATTAACCCTGTATCAAGGATTGACAGGTGAGTGGGTAGCGTCTTAATGACGCTGCAGAACGATTTCATGGAGTGAAGAATGAATAATAAAGTATTCTCACAACGTTTCAATCGTGAATTGGCGTTGTTGGATTTTCCAGAAGATATAACAGAAAAAACCAAGGCAGTAGCCAAAGTGTTCGGGGTAACCCGCCATTTGGCCAATGCCATGCTCTTTGGTCACTTGCTGCCTTCTCCGGAGCAATTGGACAAAATTGCTGAAATTCTTGAAGTTTGTCCGCAATGGCTAAGCGGCGCTACTGATCGCAAAAAAGCGTATTCCGGCAGAGAAACGGTGGAGACCGAGTAGTTTAGACGCTTTTGCGGTATACTTGCAGGCAAGCCCGTGATCGCATGGATCACGGGTACCGTTGCCATTTTGAGACCTTATTATGGAATGCCTAAGTTATTGTATCGGTAATACCATTGATCTGACGCGTCTGGATCATCATTTTAAAACAGCCCTGGTGGGTTATTCATCCGTTCGTTCCCGCGATGTGTTAAGGCTCAGTCCCATGGACTCCAATACCTACACCCTGTTTGTCTTTAAAAACGGGACCGTGGTTTCCTGGGGAATTAAACGCCATCGCATCCGCAATTACCTCGATACCATTAAACTCTTTGTCGACAAGCCAGTGCCCTTCCGCGTGCGTGATGAGTTCAGCTATCAAATCGGCGACCGAACCGCCATTGAGCCACACGATTTTTTTGATGTGGATTGCCTAATCATCGAAGGCGACAACGAGGAACTCAAGCTCAGCCTTTCCTATGGGTTTTCGCAATCGGTCAAATTGCAGTATTTTGAAACGGTCATTGAAGCATTGATTGAAAAATACACTCCCATGATCCAAAGCATTTCCAACAAAGGCCAGATGCGGATTACCCGCAATCAGATAAGGCAGGTGATTGGCGAAATTTTAGGAACTATTACTGAAATGAATCTAATCAGTAATTTCCTCTACCATCCCAAGTATTTCTGGCAGCACCCGACCCTTGAAGAATATTACACCATGCTGGAACGCTATCTTCATATTCAACGGCGGGTTAATGCCTTAAATCATCGTCTGGATACCTTAAACGAAATTTTTGATATGTTTAACAGTTACCTGGAGAATCGCCACTCCCATGGTCTGGAAGTGATTATTATTGTGTTAATTACCATTGAAATTGTTTTCAGCGTATTAAATCTCCACATCTGACATTGCCAAGTCCTCTGTTCCTTGTGTACGATTGCGTTTTACTCCAAGTACCCTTAAACCATGGAAAAAGCCAAAAAGGATGTTGCTTCGGTTTCGGTCGTCACCGAAGTCATTGCCGGTATAACCACCTTTCTGACCATGGTGTACATTGCCTTTGTCAATCCAGCCATTCTGCATGAAGCCGGCATGGATCAGGGCGCTGTATTCACTGCCACCTGCCTGGTTACCGCCTTTGCCTGCGCACTCACTGGCTGGTGGGCCAACACCCCCATTGGCGTGGCCCCCGGCATGGCATTAAACATCTATTTCACCTACAGCGTGGTGCTCAGTATGGGCATTGACTGGCCGCATGCGCTGGCCATGGTGTTTATTTCCGGTCTGTTGTTTTTTATTGTCAGCCTGACGCCCCTCCGGCGCCTGCTGCTTGAAGCGATTCCGCAAAACCTGCAGATCGCCATCCTCATCGGCATCAGCCTGCTCATTGCGCTCATTGCCTTAAAGAGCAGCCAGATCATTGTCAGTGATGAACACACCATGATGCGACTCGGTGACATCACCCGCCTGGAAAGCCTGCTTTTCTTTCTTGGCTTTCTGCTGATTCTCATTCTCGATTATTATAAAGTCCCGGCGGCCATTATCATCAGCATTCTGGGCATCAGCCTCTTAAGCCTGCTCGTCGGATTAACGCGTTGGCAGGGTATTGTGGCTTTGCCACCCTCCATGCAGGCGACTTTCCTGGCGCTTGATTTTTCGGGCCTTTCATCCATCGCCGCCATCAAAGCGACTTTTACCTTTTTTCTCATTGCGGTGTTTGATGCGACAGGTACCCTGGTTGGCTTACTGAATCAATCGCTGTTTAAACAGGAAAAGGATTACCCGCAACGCTTAAGCCGCAGCTTAACCGCCGATGCGGCAGCTTCAACACTGGCTGGGGTGTTGGGTTCCGCGAGCACCTCCCCTTACATTGAATCCGCCGCCGGCATTGAAAGCGGCGGGCGGACGGGGCTGACCGCCATGGTCATCGCCGTTGGTTTTCTTTTGATGTTGTTTTTCTTTCCTCTCGCACAGATGATTCCAAGCTACGCGGTAGGTCCTGCCCTGCTGTACGTCGCCTGCTGCATGATGAAACATGTCAATGAACTCACGCTGTCTGATCTCACCGAGACCGCCCCCTGCATGCTGACCATCATGATGATTCCGTTCACAGCGTCTATTGCCGATGGCATAGGCAGCGGTATTATTTTTTATACGGTGCTGAAATTAATCACCCGACAGAAAATCAATGCCTGGGTCATTCTCCTGACGCTGATTTTTGTGCTGTTTTTTATTATCAGTTAAGCTTTCAACTGGCGATAGCGGGCAAGAGCCAGAACCCGTGCCGCGTTATGCTCCACCAGCGGGGCAGGGTAATCGTTTGGCCGTTTCAAAGCCGGCGCATTCCAGGGTTGATGAATCCACCGGTTATCAAGGCCGCTTAACTCCGGCAACCAGCGGCGCACGTATCCCCCCTCCGCATCGAATTTCTCCCCCTGCAGCACCGGGTTAAAAATACGAAAATAAGGCGCCGCATCAGCGCCGCTGCCTGCCACCCATTGCCAACTCGCTGAATTATTGGCCAAATCGGCATCCAGCAGCGTACTCCAGAACCAGGATGCGCCCAAACGCCAGTCAATGAGTAAATGCTTGGTGAGGAAGGACGCAGCAATCATGCGCACCCGATTATGCATATACCCCGTCTGCCATAACTCCCTCATACCGGCATCAACAATGGGATAGCCGGTTTTCCCCTGTTGCCAGGCCTTTAACCGGCTTTGATCATTTTCCCAGACAAAAGCATCGAACTCGCTTTTGAAATTGCGCTCAGGCAACTCAGGATAATGGTAGAGCAGATGATAGGAAAATTCCCGCCAACCCAATTCAGACAGGAAATGGTCAGCCGATTGCCCATCGCAGACGGGATCCTGAAGTGCCTGCTCAATGGCCCGGCCAATTTGCCAGGGACTTATTTCACCGAAATGGAGGTGCGGTGAAAGCCTTGAAGTCGACTGAGTGAGCGCAGGCTGATTGCGCCTTTCTTTGTATCCCCGCAAACCCTGATCAATGAACAGTTCCAGTTTTTTCAGGGCGCCTTCCTCGCCCGGCTGCCAGAAATCGCCAAACGCCGATGCCCAATTGGGTTTTGAAGGCAGCAATTGCCAGGCTTGAAGCGACTCCGTGCTCACCCCAGCCACTGGCTTTGGCCAGCGGTTAATGCTAACCGGCGCAGGCAGGGTGATTTGTTTTAAGCTTTGCTTCCAATACGGCGTGAAGACTTTAAAATACCCGCCGCTTTGCGTTTTTACGGTCCAGGGCTCGTTAAACAGACTGCCATTCGTGCTTTCAACATGAACGCCCATGGCTTGCAGGGCCGCCTTAATGGCGCGATCGCGTTCGATGGCCGCTGGTTCGTAGCAGCGATTCCAGTAAACATGATCAATCTGGAAATCACGGATCAGTTGTTGAAGCAGGGGCAGTGGATTACCACGGCGAAGATGCAGGGTTAATCCCTGGTGTTGCAATTGCTTTTGCAGCGCGGCAAGACTATGGTGAAGCCACCAGTGCTGCGCAGCGCCTAAACCCGTGCTTTCTTCATCCAAAAGATACAGAGGCAGGAGATTGTCATGCTGGCAAGCCTTGACCAGGGCAGGGTTATCACGGCAGCGTAAATCGCTTCGAAACCAGATTAAAGCCTTCGACATGTTTTTTCTTATTGACCCGCAAGGAGAAATACCAGCATCATACTATAATGATTCTTGCCGCCAAACACCATGAACAAACCGCTTTCCCTGCATCGCATTGTGTTACCCGGACTGCTTGGCAATATTCTGGAATGGTATGATTTTGCGCTCTACGGCTATTTTGCCGCAACAATCACCCCCTTGTTTTTTCCCAATGATAACGCCACGCTGGCGTTATTGACCACCTACGCCGTCTTCGCTGTCGGCTTTATCATGCGGCCGCTGGGCGCGGTCATTTTTGGCTACATCGGCGATAATTACGGGCGAAAAACGGCTCTGTCGTCAGCCATTCTGCTGATGGCCATTCCCACCACCCTCATCGGACTGCTGCCGGATTATCAGCAAATCGGCCTGGCAGCCCCCTTACTGTTAATCGTCTGCCGGCTTCTGCAAGGCCTCGCGGTAGGCGGTGAATTCACCGGCTCCATTGTTTACCTACTGGAACATGCGCCTCAGGATAAAGGCACGTATTATGGGTCGCTGGCCATGGCCTCGGCGTTTTGCGGTTTGCTGCTGGGCTCAGCCACCGCAGCCGTGACCGATTACTTTACCGCCCCCTGGGCCTGGCGGGTTCCCTTTCTGTTCAGTCTGCTTCTTGGGGTAATTGGCCTGTATCTGCGGCATCACATGCCGGAATCCCCGGTGTTTGCCGAACTGCTGGCTGACAAAAAGGCACGGGGGGTTACGTTTGCCCATTTGTTTAAGAATCATCTCACCACCATGATCCAGGCCATTGGGCTCGTGATGCTGCCGTCGACCGGTTTTTATTTGTCTTTCCTCTACTTGGCGACTTACCTGCATCATTTTTACCACATTCAATTGCCCCACACGCTGACCATTAACACCCTGACCCTGGCTGTTATCATCGTCTGCTGTCCGATCATCGGTCATGCCGCGGATAAAATTGGTCGCTATCGGGTGTTGATGATGGGTGCACTGGCGTTCATGCTGTTGTCTGCACCGCTGTATTACTGGCTTGGCCATACAACAACCACTGCCATTGTCATTTCCCAGATTCTTTTTGCGGTGATGGTGACTTTAAGTTATGCCGTTATCCCCGCGGTGCTGATGGCCTTATTCCCGCCCGCCCTGCGCTACACCGGCCTGTCGCTAACGTACAATCTGGCCAATGCCCTGTTTGGAGGAACCAGTGCATTCGTGGCCACCACCCTGGTGCATTACACCGGCCTTCTCATCATGCCCGGCGTCTATTTAAGCCTGCTTGCGTCCGTGACCCTTGCAATTATCCTTTGGCAGCGGACGGGCAGGACGCCGGCTTAAGGCCCCTGACATACCAGGGCGGTATCATTGGATGCGGTGAACGGCGGTAGGCTGCCGTTTAGCTGGTAATGCCTCACCCGCTCATTTAACAGCGACCCGGGGGTGTTCATGTAGGCGATTTCTTTCGGGGTGAATGAATCTGACGCACCATTAATCCAGTTCAATAATTTTCTGGCCGCGGTCAGAGCTGGATTCTGGCTGCAAAAGAAAGGACTGTTTTCGCCATCCCGAATGATCTGGCGCAACTCTTTTTTTAAATCGGCCATGGGCGTTAAATGAAAACCGGCATCGAAGGCCTCGGGTGAAACCGTAAACAAGGCAATTAAATCGATGGGGACTGCGCGTTCCGGGTAATCAAACGCAATGGCGAATGTTTCAGCGAGCAGGTGAATCATCATTTCAAGAATAGCTGCACTGCCGCGGACGCAGGGCATGGCATGGGCTAAATACCAGATGATTTCCTTTAACACCCTGCCATTGCCCTCCGAGTGGTTCGCATCAAGCTGCTGGTAGAGGTCCTCTAACCGTGCAAAAATGGCCTTCAATTGCGTTCGCGGTGTATGCACAAGACCATACCAGGCAATGGGTTTTTGTCCTTCAAATCCGGTGATGGTGTAAACGCAGGTCAATTGCAGACCCTCATGCTCCAGGTTTAAATAGCTAACGGCCTTGATATTCTGCTCCTGTTTCGCGCCTAACAGAAGGTAAGCAAGACCCACGCTTTCCTGATTCAAAGGGAGGCATTGGCTTAATTGCTGATAACGATTCGCCAGGCAGGGGAAAAAACTGGCATAACGTCCCGTCTCCGGGTAAAGCAGGGTGATCGGGGTATCAATGTATTCGCAGTGCTCATCGCGCAGAATACCCAGGTATTCAAGCGACTCCTGCTGCAGGGTAACCGCGATTTGATGCCTGGCATCGGCAAGAAAACGGTACAGAGTCATAAAGGGCGGTTTCCCTTTTGTGAAAAGAGTCTTTGCTCTGGCAATGGCTTCCTGTTTCAAGGCCTTCCAGTTGTCCTGCTGGTTGGGATTCCAGGCATGGGTTAATGAATTTTGTTTTTCCCACATGATTCGACACAAAAAAAACCAACATTGTACAGGTTGACTAACCATTAGTCATGTGTATTTTCCTTTCCATTTTAATTACACTACGGTATTCATTCTGGCCAAGGAGGATTCGATGCTCGAACAGACACTGCGCCATCATTACCAGAAAATTCTCGTTGACCCCCTGGTCCGGACTTTAAATCAACGCATCACACCGCAGACCATCACCTGGCTGTCCGGTTGCTTTGGCTTAGCCTTTATCCCTGCACTTTGCCAGGGTTATAACACCCTGGCGATTGCGCTGTTGCTGCTTTCCGGCTATTGCGATACGTTGGACGGATCGCTGGCCCGTCATCAGCACCAGTCGTCGCCGATGGGCTCGGTACTGGATATCATGATGGATCGGCTGGTGGAGTTCGCGGTGGTTTTCGCGCTTTACTGGGTCAATCCAGAACGCGCCCTCGCCATTATTCTGATGTTGAGCAGCATGCTCTTGTGCATCACCAGCTTTCTGGTGGTGGGTATTTTTAGCCAGAATGAGTCTCATAAAAGCTTCCATTACAGCCCTGGGCTAATGGAAAGAGCCGAAGCATTCTGCTTTTTTATTGCCATGGTGCTGCTGCCGCACTGGTTCAATGGCTTAGCGGCGGTTTTCACTGCCCTGGTTTGCCTGACTGCCGTCATTCGCCTGATGCAGTTTGCACGTGCAGACGCTCACTTTCGCTCCCAGTCCAATCCCTTGCCTTAAAACTGCTAGACTTGTTGTATAAAGTATGCAAAGAGGCTCTCATGGTCAAAGGGTTCGTGTGTGCGTTGATGCTTATTTTTAATTCAGCCTATGCCAAGGTGGAAGAAGCCATCTTTGCCGGTGGCTGTTTCTGGTGTGTGGAGGCTGATTTCGACAAGGTGAAGGGGGTGCTGGGTACCGTGGCCGGCTTTGACGGCGGCACCAGCAAGGATCCGACCTACAAGCAGGTGTCTGCGGGCGGTACGGGATATGCCGAAGCGGTGAGAGTCATGTACAATCCCGATGTGGTGAGTTACAGGCAGCTGGTCGATTTTTTCTGGCGGCATATTGATCCTACGACCAAAGATGGTCAGTTCTGCGACCATGGCCGACAATACCGCAGTGCCATTTTTTATTTAAATGAGGAACAGAAACAAATTGCCTTGGCCAGTAAAAAGGCCATGGAAAAACGATTCAAAACCGTGTACACCGAAGTAGTCCCGTCCACTCAGTTTTACGCAGCGGAAGATTACCACCAGAATTATTACCAGAAACATAACTGGCGCTATAACTATTACCGTTACCGCTGCGGTCGCGATGCGCGTATTGATGAGGTATGGAACAATGTCAACCATTAAACCGCTGCTGCTACTTCTGCTTGCAACCAGTGTCGCTCTGGCGGCGCCGTCTTTCGACAAAGCCAGCCGTCTTAAGCAATTAACCCCTCTGCAATACCAGGTGACTCAGGAGAACGCGACTGAAAAAGCATTTGATAACGCCTACTGGAATAACAAGGCTGAAGGGATTTATGTGGATGTGGTTTCCGGTGAACCATTATTCAGTTCCACCGACCAATACGATTCAGGAACAGGGTGGCCGAGTTTCACCAAACCCATTTCCTCAGAGACCGTGGTCTTAACGAAAGAGCGCTCCTGGTTATTTTTTCAACGCACTGAGGTGCGTTCCCGGTACGGCGATTCCCATTTAGGGCATGTGTTTGACGATGGACCGCAACCGACCGGCTTACGTTACTGTATGAATTCAGCCGCGCTGCGTTTTATTCCAAAACAGGACATGGAAAAGGAGGGCTATGGGCAATACCTCTACTTATTCAAGCATTAAAACCTGGCTGTACCGCTTGTCGCCCCTGCTTCTGCTTCTTGTTGCCGCAGGCTTGTTTTTCAGCCTGGGGTTGCATCACTATTTGAATTTTGAGCAGTTACAACACCATCATCAGACGCTGAAACGCTGGGCCTCGTCCCATTATGTTCTGGTGACGGCGCTGTTTATGCTGACCTACATCGTTACCGTCGCCATTTCAATCCCGGGCGCCTTATTACTCACCTTAACGGGAGGGCTGTTGTTCGGGACGGTCTTAGGCAGCATTTATGTCGCTTTCAGCGCCACCGCCGGCGCCGTGCTGCTTTATTTTGCCGTGCGTTTTGCTTTTATGGATTTAATGAATAAAAAAGCCGGCGGCAAGCTGGCTGTAATGCGTCAGGGATTTCAAAAAAACGCCTTCACCTACCTGCTGGTTTTGCGCATCATCCCGTTGTTTCCGTTCTGGTTGGTTAATATTGTGCCTGCCTTACTGAATGTGCCAGTCAAAACTTACATTGCCGCCACCTTTCTTGGCATTCTTCCCGGCACCCTCATTTACGCAAGCGTCGGCAGCAGTTTAAATTATTTATTCGCCCGCAATAAAACACCGGATCTGACGATCATTTTTCACCCACACATCTTGTTACCCCTGCTTTGTCTGGGATTGCTTATTCTATTACCGGTCGCTTACCGCTACTGGTTCTCCAAAACGTCTTCCGCGCAAAAAGCAGCCAATGACGATACATTCGAATAACAATGTGTTAATTTACCAGACCTTATGAAAAGAGTGACCGCGTTTGTTACGCGGCATTGTGCAGGTGCGTCACAAAAAGATCCAAACTTGTGCAATAATTATTTTATTTTAACAAAGATTCCCATGTTAATTTGCAACCGTCACATCACTGGACAACAACTCAAAGACTTTGATCAATTGCTTGACGTGTGCAGGCAGGCAGATGGCGGATTGCCGGCTTTTTACCGGCATATTCTCACACAGAAAAGAGACACGGAAAGCAACGTGCTCTACTATGAAAAAGACAGACTGGTTGCTTTTTTAAGCGTTTATTTTTTCTATTCCAATGCCTGTGAAATCAGTTTGCTGGTGGCGCCCTCTCACCGCCGCCAAGGATTATCCCGTTTGTTGCTGGAAACTATCCTTCCCCTGTTAACCGCCAAACAGATGGATTTTGTCATTTTTTCCATGCCGTCCAACCTGAACGCGTCCTGGCTTGCCAATTCAGGTTTTAGCTATCAGCAAACTGAATACCACATGCAGCGCAATGGGTATAAGCCTATTCTGCTTAATCAACCCCGCCTGACTGTCAGAAAAGCTGAATTTAACGACGTCGAGACACTGTGTGCCATTGACGATGCCTGCTTCAAAGAGGGACAGATGAGCGTGCCATCGCGATTCATTACCCTGCTCGATGACACTGATTACAGCATTTTTGTGGCCCTGCTGGACGGAAAGCCTGTTGGGAAGGCCCATATCCGCTGGCAGGAAACCCATGCCTTGTTTTCCGACATTGCGATTCTCCCCGCTTATCAACGCCAGGGTCTCGGCAGCGAATTGCTCGCGTATTGCATCAATCATGCCTTAACCCAGGGTAAAGACCGGCAGGAGCTGGATGTTGAAACCACCAATCGTGGCGCACTTGATCTGTATCTTCGCCATGGCTTCAGCGTCCTTTATGAACACGACTACTGGTTTATACCGATTGATTCCTTACGAATCATGCTGGTATCGAGTATGGCTCGCAGCCAGCAATAACGGTTATAAAACAACGGCCTGCGCCGTGCCGCTTAACCCCCGCGAAAGAATTGTCAATTCGCTTGACAGGTTTTCTTGCCCCCCTTTAGTATTGCCTTTTATTGCTTACGGAAAGCCCTGAGGGTATGGAATGAAAAAGCGCGTGGTGATCACTGGCATGGAGATCGTGTCGTCCATCGGTAACGGATTAGACAAATTTTGGGCGGCAGCGGTTAAAGGCCAATGCGGGATAAAGCGCATTCAAAATTATGACCCCAGCCCCTACCCCACTCAGATTGCCGGCGAAATCCATGATTTTTCCTTGGCTCATCTTCCGGAATTCGATAAAAGCAAGCGCTACCCGCGAGCAACTCAATACGCCCTTTATTGCAGCCATCACGCCATTGAGCGTGCCGGTTTAAGCAAGGCTGAATTGGCAAAAGCCGGCACCTACATTGGCACAAGCTTAGGCGGCACGCCTGAACTGGAATCCGCTTATCAGGCGTTTTTTAATGAAGGGTGGAAAAAAATCCCTCCGCTGAGCGTCATCCGCGGCATGCCGAATTCCGTAGCCAATCACATTGCCATTGCCTTTGGTTTAGGCGGTCCCAACTCCACCATTTCCAATGCCTGTGTTTCGTCTGCGGAAGCCATTGGCAATGCCTACCAGCAAATAGCCGAAGGAAGGTTAAGCGTCGCGCTCTGCGGTGGAACGGAATCCCTGTTGTGGGAAACCATCATGGCAGCCTGGTGCAAATTGCGGGTGATGTCAACCCAGAATGAGAATCCCGCTCTGGCCTGCCGACCCTTCGATAAAAATCGCAGCGGCATGGTGATGGCTGATGGCGCGGGAATTCTCATCCTCGAAGAATATCAGCACGCCCGCGCACGGGGTGCGGCCATTTGGGGCGAAATCATTGGTTTTGGCGCCAGTTGCGACGCGTATCATGTCACCGCACCCGATTCTGAAGGTCAGATTCGTGCCATCCAGGCGGCTCTTGATGATGCTCGTCTCAGCATCAATGACGTGCAATACATCAATGCCCATGGCACAGGCACTGAACTCAACGACATCACCGAAACAAAAACCATCAAGCGCCTGTTCGGCGAGCGGGCTTACGATATACCCGTTACAGCACAAAAAGCCATGACCGGCCATCCCATTGGTGCAGCCGGCGCCATGGAAATCATAGCCACCACGTTGAGTTTAAAAGAGGACCTGCTGCTGCCGACCATTAATCTCAGCGAACCGGATCCTGCCTGTGATCTGGACTATGTCGCCAATCAGGCCCGCAAACAGCCGGTGGACATCGCCTTGTCGCAACATTTTGCTTTTGGTGGAGCCAACGCTGCCCTGCTGCTCAGAAGCGCGTCTTAGAGGTGTCATCACTGCGGCCATGACCCGGCGATAAAACATGATTCGCAACTAATCCCGCATCGCGGTATAATCGTGCTATTTTGCATGGTTTATATAGGTTCGTTGATGAAGGCATCTTTAGTTGAAATTGCAAATCGGGTACAGGGTACGGTGGTAGGGGATGAACAATTACTTGTCCAGTGCATATCTCCCATTGATAATATTCTTGCCGGCTCGCTGGTTTTTGCTGACGGGACTGACAATTTGAAGATTGCCGAGCAATCGGACGCGGCCGCCATTCTGGTGAATTTGTCAGTCACCAGCGACGTCAAACCCGTTATCCAGGTTAAAAACCCGATTAAAGCCTTTATCGAGTTACTCAACCACTTCTACCCGCAGCCGCAGCCAGCGCCCGGGATTCATCCTACCGCTGTGATTGCACCCGATGCCATCATTGGTAAAAACGTCTACATCGGCCCTTACGTGGTGATCGGCGCGCAGACCGTGATTGGCGATGAATGCATCCTGAAAGGCCATGTCCACATTGGCGAAAAAGTAACAATCGGCGCCGGTACCACCCTGCATCCCAACGTCACCGTTTATGATGGTTGCCATCTTGGCCAGCGTGTGTGCATTCATGCAGCCACCGTCATCGGTTCGGATGGATTCGGCTATACTTTTGTTGATGGACAACACCTCAAAATGCCCCACCTTGGCAATGTGGTCATCGAAGACGATGTGGAAGTGGGTGCCAATACAGTGATTGACAGAGCCACACTGGGCTCTACGGTCATTGGGGCAGGAACGAAAATTGATAACCTGGTTCAGGTTGCGCATTCCGTTAAACTGGGGCAGCACAATATCCTCTGTGCGTTCACAGGCATCGCCGGCAGTACCACCAGTGGCAACCATGTCATTTTCGCTGCCAATGTCGGGGTCAGCGATCACGTGCGCATCGATGACGGGGTCATTTTAGCCGCGCGCGCGGGTGTTCCACCTAAAAAACATTTGCTGGAAGGCAATATTTATCTGGGCAATCCGGCACGTCCACGCGATAAAGCCATTGAGCAGGAACTTTCCGTGACGCGTATTCCACTGATGCGGAAAAACTTAAAAGCCTTAAGCGAGAAAGTCAATGAATTGAGTGAGCGTTTAGCTCAATATGAAGCGAGTGAATAATGACATCCCCTTTAATTCTGGTTGACGGTTCATCTTATTTTTTTCGTGCTTTCCATGCGTTGCCGCCCTTAACCAATTCCAAAGGAAAACCCACGGGGGCCATTTATGGTGTGGCCAACATGGTCAAGCGTTTAATCAAGGATTATAAACCGCAGGATTTGGCGGTTATCTTTGATGCCAAAGGCAAAACGTTCCGCGATGACTGGTACCCGGAATACAAGGCACACCGCGCCCCCATGCCCGATGATTTAAGCTGTCAGTTTGAGCCCCTGCTGGCCTTGTTAAAAGCCATGGGCTTGCCCTTGCTCATTGTCGACGGGGTAGAAGCGGACGATGTCATCGGCACCCTCGCCGTACTGGCCGCGGCCAAAGGCCGTCAAGTCATTATTTCCACCGGCGACAAGGACATGGCCCAGCTGGTCAATCCGCAGGTAACCCTCATTAACACCATGACCAATCAATTATTAGACAGCCATGGGGTTTATCAGAAATTTGGCGTCAAACCGGAACAAATCATCGATTACCTGACTTTAATTGGCGACAGCGTCGATAATATACCCGGCGTGAACAAATGCGGCCCTAAAACAGCCGCTAAATGGCTGGAGCAGTATCAAACGCTCGATAACCTGGTCGCCAATGCGCATGCCATCAGCGGTAAAATCGGGGAAAATCTGCGGGAAGCCCTGCAGCAATTGCCGCTTTCCAAGCGCTTAGTCACCATCAAAACCGACGTTGAATTGCCAATGACCCTTGATGAATTGGCCATTCAGGCAGCCGAACAACAGTCGCTCATCGACCTGGTTCGCGAGCTTGAATTTAAAGGTTGGCTTAAAGAATTACTGAGCAGCAAAGAACCCCAGCAGCAATTGCAAATGGATATCCTTGAAGAAGAACCGTCCGTCATTCACTATACCCTGATTACCACCCCAGCCGGTCTTGACGAGTGGGTTACCCAACTCAATGGCTGCAGCCAGTTCAGCTTAGATACCAAAACCGCTCAGTTTGAACCGATGGATGGCCAACTCGTTGGGATTGCGCTGGCTACGGATTCGCAAGGCGCGGCCTATATTCCAATCGGCCATGCGAATCAGAACGAGCAACTGCCGGCGGATTTAGTCTTAAATGCCCTAAAACCGGTTTTAGAAAACCCGGGCATTGGCAAAATTGGCAAAAACCTCAAATACGATTACTGCATTCTTAAAAACCACGGCATTACCCTTCGCGGTCTCGCCTTTGACACCATGCTGGAATCCTATGTTTTAAACAGCAGCAGCAGTAGCCACGACATTGAATCGCTCTCATTGAAATACTTAGGCCACAAGACCATCCACCTTGAGGAAATTGCCGGCAAGGGTAGTAAACAATTGCCCTTTGACCAGATCCCGGTTGCCCTGGCAGCGCCCTATGCCGCCGAAGAAGCGGACATTGCGCTGAAACTGCATCACAGCCTTTACCCCCAACTGGACGAATCGCTTAAACAAGTCTTAAACGACATTGAAATGCCGTTAGTCACCGTGCTTGCTGAAATTGAAAACCACGGGGTGCTTATCGATGAAAACGCGCTTACCCGTCATGGGCAACGCCTGAAAGAACGCATGGTTGCGCTGGAAATGGAAGCGGTGCAACTGGCGGGACGGCCTTTTAATTTAAACTCCCCCAAACAGTTGCAGGAAATTCTGTTTGATGAATTGAAACTACCGGTGTTTACCAAAACCCCCACAGGCCAACCATCCACGGCCGAATCGGTTCTGCAGGAGCTGGCTTTTGATTACCGATTACCCGCCGTTATTCTTGAGTACCGCGGGTTAAGCAAACTGGTCTCAACCTACATTGATGCCCTGCCGAAACGCATTAACGCACGTACCCACCGTGTCCATACCTGTTACAATCAGGCGGTGGCCGCCACTGGACGTCTGTCGTCCAGTGAGCCCAATCTGCAGAATATCCCCATTCGCAGTGAAGAAGGACGTCTTATCCGCAAAGCGTTTATTGCTCCGCCTCATCACCGCATCATGGCGGCTGACTATTCTCAGATTGAGTTGCGTATCATGGCGCATTTGTCGCAGGATCCCAATTTGCTTAAAGCCTTCGCACAGGGATGGGATATTCATGCGGCAACGGCCAGCGAAATTTTTCAGGTCAGCCTCAACGACATTACTCAGGAGCATCGCCGCCGTGCCAAAGCAATTAATTTCGGCCTGATTTATGGCATGTCCGCTTTTGGCCTTGCCAAGCAATTAGGCATTGAACGTCAGGATGCCCAATATTACATGGAAACGTATTTTAAACGTTATCCCGGGGTCCTGGATTACATGGAACGCACCCGCAGACAAGCTCATCAATCCGGCTATGTAGAAACTTTATTTGGCCGCCGTCTGCATCTGCCGGAAATTAATACGCGCAACATCATGCGTCAGAAAGCCGCCGAGCGGGCGGCCATCAATGCCCCCATGCAGGGCACCGCCGCCGACATCATTAAAAAAGCCATGCTGGCGGTAGCCGATTGGCAAAATCAGCAAAAAGAACCGTTAGCCCGCATGATCATGCAGGTTCATGATGAATTGGTGTTTGAAGTGCGCGAAGAAGCCGTTGAACTTTGCCGGCAAACTATCCCGTCGTTAATGGAAAATGTCGTACAACTTTCCGTGCCTTTGCAGGTCTCTGTGGGTGTGGGCCTGAACTGGGATGAAGCGCACTGACAAAAAAGGCGGGATAACCCGCCTTTTCACCCGATGAACGACATTACCAGGATATCAACCCATAAAGAATGGCTGAAATAGCAATCAAGCCAATCACGGTGATAAAACCATCGGTAATCCTGTGGCGGTAAGGTTTCATTGCTGGCACTTTTAACAGCGCATACATGGGCAATAAGAACAGAATCATCGCAATCACCGGGCCGCCCAGGGTTTCAATCATCCGCAAAATACTGGGATTAATAGTAGCTACGATCCAGCAAGTGATAATGATGAAAATATCAATGGCCAGGTACAATTGATAGCGTTTGCCATCGGCTTCAATGTGTTTTTTAGCCATGGATTTGATCAATAAACCGTGCATCCCTTCACTGGCCCCGAGGTAATGCCCCAGGAAGGATTTGGAAATGGCGATAAACGCAATACAAGGTGCCGCATAGGCAATCAGCGGGTTGTTAAAATGGTTCGCCAGGTAAGACAGAATGGTAATGTTCTGTCGCTTGGCTTCAGCCAAATCCTGGGGCGATAAACTGAACACGCAACTGAATACAAAAAACAGCACAGTCACTACCATCATCAGGTGGCTGTAGCGCAGGATCTGGTTGCTGCGGCGATCCGCATCCTGGCCATACTGTTGTTTCTGGTGGACGGCGAAGGAAGAAATAATCGGCGAATGATTAAATGAAAACACCATGACCGGAATAATTAGCCACAGGCACATCAGTAAACCATGCCCGTTAGGGTCAATCGCGGCGGATTGATTTAAAATGGCCCCATTCCAGTGCGGGATTAAATAAAGCGCCAGCAGCATGAGCATGGTAATGAACGGGTAAACCAGAACACTCATGGCTTTTACCACAAACTGCTGCCCCACCCGGATAACGGCCATTAACGCCAGAATCAGGGTAATGGATAATACAGCCCGTGACGGCGGTGTAATCCCCAGCTGATTAATCAAAAAACTTTGCGTCGTGTTGGTAATGGCGACACTGTACATTAATAACAGCGGGTAAATGGCAAAAAAATAGAGGAAGGTTAAGACTTTGCCCGCCAGCGCCCCAAAATGCTCATCGACAACGGCGGTGATATCGGCTTTGGGCTTTGAGCCGGATAACACAAAACGGCAAAGGGCACGGTGAGAAAAATAAGTCATCGGGAATGCGAGCACGGCCATGATCAATAAAGGCCAAAGGCCATTCATCCCGGCATCAATAGGCAGGAAAAGAACGCCTGCGCCAATGGCTGTTCCATACAGCCCCAGCATCCAGATCGTATCCTGCTTCTGCCACTCAGAAACTTTGAGCGAAGTCTCCGTTGTTACTACCCCTGCGTCATGAGAAGACATATAACATCCTTCGTTAATTACTAAAATACGGGCTATCCGCCCTGTCGCCTGCTTGATCAAGCAATGTCTGTTTTTTATACAAACGTCGTCCAAAATAACAAATTTGAGGGGGTTACGCAAGAGTAACTCTTACGTCTTGCAGAGAAAACCCGCAACAAAGTTGAACAATATTACCACACAATGGTACAATAATGATCTTTTAATGTTCACTTTGGTGGTGAGAAAAGCCCCTTTTGGCTACATCAAGTACTACGACATTAGACCCTATATCTTTTTATTAAACCAACAGGAACCCTAATCCATGACCATGATGCTCCGTCTAAACCAAGCCGCTCGTCACGTCAGTTTTCTCCTCATTCTCCTGGTCAGTGTCGCGTCTTACGCCGCAGACCAATCCCTGTGCAATTACCTGGGAACGGGCATTCAACCCAATTTGAGCCTTCAATTGCAGGCCAATGGCGGCGACTCATGGGGTCAGTACCGCGCAGGCTATGGCAACTGCCAGCAGAATGCCGGCGCCGGGATCCCTACCCATACCGAGGCGGACAAACAATGGAGCGTGTGGTCCATTTATGATGAAAATAATAACTACTATGGCACCCTGACACTGGTAAACAATGGTTCGACCGTCCGCTTTCACCAATACAGCAATGACGCAAAAAACGGCTATTACATCGATGGACTCGAACTCAAGCAGGAGCCCAACAACCCCCGACAATGGATTATCCGCGTGTCAGACAAAGGCAAAATTGTCACTCCGGATAAGCCAACCGATGCAGGCCCCTTTGCTGGGACGCCTCGCGCCACGCCGGCAGTGTATTCAATTAATACATCCAAACCTTACCTGCTGAAGGTCAAGGGCAATCAAATTGTCGATAACGAGGGCAATGTGATTGTGATCCGCGGAATGGCAAGACCATCGCTCGAATGGAATAAACAGGGTCAGTTTCTCAGTGAAGACGACCTTCTGAACATGAAAAAATGGGGAGCCAACACCATCAGGCTCTCGCTTAAACAAAAAAGCTGGCTTGAATCCAAACCGGCAGATGTCAAGGGCTCCTATAAACAGATCGTTGACGCCATCATTTACCATGCCACACAAAACGGCATGGCGGTTATCATTGATTTGCACTGGCTTGACAAAGACGGTCAGGACGCCATGGCGTTTAAGGGATCGTCGGTTAAATTCTGGCAGGACGTGGCCCGCCAATACAAAGAGTACGGCACCGTCATGTTCGAATTATTCAATGAACCGGTCATTGATAAGGACGTCTGGCTTAAAGGTAACGCCACCTACGCGGGCTATCAGGAGCTGGTTGATGCCATTCGGGCTACCGGCGCAAACAACATTTGCATTGTGAATGGCACGGAGTGGGGATTTAATTTAAGTTTTGTGAATGCCAGCGACAATTACCACTATGCGATCAAGGGAGAAAACATCGTTTATGGCGCTCATCCCTATCAGCGGCCGTATGACCAAATCAGCGCAAGTTTACAGGGCGTTATCGGCAAATACCCGGTCATTTTTACTGAATTTGGCGACAACATGCGGGATCATTTCCCGAAAACCGCCAAGGACAGCGTCCCGGATACCTACAAGCAATCCTACACTGCTATCCTGAACTACATTCAGGATCATCAGGTTCATTATACTGCCTGGGCCTGGTGGGTAGAAGACGCCAAACCTGACTTCCCTACCTTGATTGCAGACTGGACCGGCACACCCATCAATGGTGGAGTACTGGTCAAACAGGCGATGGAAGCGAATCCAGGCACGCCCCTTCTTATCACCAGCCGCGGTAAATGACCTGAAATTAAAAGGGTAGAAATCCCGGGTTGCGTTGTGTTTAGAACGCCCCGGGATTAGCGCTTAGCGTTCGTCGCACACGGTAAAATAACCGTGACGATACGGGTTACTGCGGGAACGGAAAACGTAATCGCGGCAGCGTTGTCCATTTTCATCGGTGTAGCGTTTATCAAGACGGAAAGCAAAATCAGCAAAATTCATGTCCTGTTGTAATTCACGCTGTTGATTGGCGCGATCTTCCTCTTCCATTTTCTTAAAATAATGACTGAGCTTGCTGGCATACACGGAGGAGAAAACCAGACTCATGATGATCAGAACGATTGTTTTTTTCATATAAAAGATCCATAGTAAAACAACACGGGCAATATTAAACCATACATTGGCCCCGTTGACAAAAACTTAAGCATCACTAGGTAAAAACAGGGATATCTTCATGGACGCGAAATCGTTAAAATGAAGCCATCCTACCAACCGGATGGTAATCATGGCTCACGAACTGCCCAAACGGATTTTAACTCTCTTTTTAGTGTTTGCTTTTCTTTATCTTTTGCTGCTGCCTTTTATTGATTACCCGCTGACCACGATTTTAAAACCGCTGCCCATCGTCTGCCTGATGATCCTGGTTAAAACCATGCCGCAGGATTTCATGATTAAACTCCTGCTGACCCTGGCCCTAGGCTTTTCTTTAGCGGGAGATGTGGTCTTAACCCACCCGAGCCAGCTCGCGTTCATGATTGGGATGGTGTGCTTTTTATTGGCTCATTGTGTTTACATCAATCTTTTTTTGCGTGATTTTCAGTTTAACCGCAATCGCCTCTTCATTAGTTTAATCCCTTTAAGTCTTGCTGTTGCAGGCTACAGCTATTTTCATACTGCCTTTGGACAGTTGGCCATCCCGATTTTAGTGTATCTCATTGCTCTGCTTACCATGGTTTTTTCCGCTTTCCAGGTGAGGCAGCAGGCAGGGACTATTATTTCTGGCGCCTGCCTTTTCCTGGTCTCGGACAGTCTGCTGGGTTTAGGTCTCTTTGTTATTCCTTCACGCTGGATGCCTTTGGCCGTGATGCTCACTTATTATCTGGCGCAACTGTTTATAACCACGGGCATGCTGAATCGTCAGCTTGAGACGTCCCCTCAGTCCGTGAATCCTTACCAGTCGGTTTAGCGGCCTCAGTCAATGTTGATGAGCGATACCGCGGAGCAAGCCGCGGTATCGCAGTAAGGTTAGGATGGATTGATGCCCGGCTAAACCGCAATGGGCGCTTTGATTGCCGCGTGGCATTGATAGTTTTCAAACACAAAATCGTCGAACCGGTAATCAAACAGGCTGTCTGGACGACGGGCTAAGCGCAGTTGCGGTAAAGGCAAGGGCTCGCGTGCCAATTGCGTGCGGGCTTGTTCCAGATGATTTAAATACAGGTGGCAATCCCCGCCAGTCCAGATAAACTCCCCCACCTCCAGATTGCACTGTTGTGCGACCATGTGGGTCAGCAGGGAATAGGAAGCGATATTAAACGGCACACCTAAAAAAATATCGGCAGAACGTTGATACAGTTGGCAGGATAACTGACCGTTAGCGACATAAAACTGAAAAAGCGCATGGCAAGGCATTAAAGCCATTTTGTCGAGTTCACCGACATTCCAGGCACTGACAATCAATCGTCTTGAATCAGGGTTGTTCTTAATCTGCTGAAGCAGGTCGCTTAATTGATCGATGGTACGGCCATCCGCCGCCGGCCAGGAGCGCCATTGCTGTCCGTACACGGGGCCCAGATTGCCTTCACTGTCGGCCCACTCATCCCAGATGGTCACGCCGTTTTCATGGAGGTAAGCAATGTTGGTGTCGCCTTTTAAAAACCACAATAATTCATGAATAATGCTTCGCGTGTGTAATTTCTTGGTTGTAACCAGAGGGAAGCCCTCCTGTAAATTAAAACGCATCTGGTAACCAAACACCGACAGCGTACCGGTACCGGTACGATCCGATTTTTTTACCCCTGTATCCAGTACATGTTGTATTAATTCAAGATATGTTTTCATGATTCAGCCCGCCACCACAACCAGAGTCCTAAAATAAGCATGGGAATTGATAACAACTGCCCCATGGTTAACCAACCCAATGCCAAATAACCCAATTGCACATCGGGCACCCGGAAAAATTCGACAACCATCCGGCTGATAGCATACCCGATTAAGAACAAAGCCGATACCCGTCCTGCCGGACGCGGCCTGGAGGCATACCACCAGAGTAGAATAAACAAAGCAATTCCTTCAAAGCCCAGTTCATACAGTTGCGACGGATGCCGCGGCAGCCCGTCCGAATGAGGAAATACCATGGCCCAGGGAACAGTCGTTACCCGCCCCCACAACTCCCCATTAATAAAATTCCCTGCCCGACCGGCGGCCAATCCCAAAGGCACCAGCGGTGCAATGAAATCCCCCACTTGCAGAAAGGTTTTGTTGGTTTTACGGGCAAACAAAGCCAGCGCAATCATCACCCCCAGCAATCCGCCATGAAACGACATGCCGCCTTCCCATAACCTAAACAAGGACAACGGGTTGGCAAGGAGCTGCTGGGTCCCATAAAACAGCATATACCCTAAGCGGCCGCCGAGAATGACACCAATGGCCGCATAAAAAATCAGGTCGCTGATTTGTTCACTGCTCCAGTCAAGCGCATACCGTTTCGCCCGCCAATGCGCAAGCAACCAGGCCATGACAAAGCCAAAAAGATACATTAATCCATACCAATGCACCTGCAGGGGACCAATGGAAAAAGCAACGGGATCAATGGAGGGGAATGGCAGCATGATAACCTCAGTAAATTGGTGTCAGAACAGCAGGCTCAGGGCTGTACAAAACAAAATAACCACAAAACCGTAACGCAATTGTTTTACCGGCAGAATATAATTTAGTTTTGCGCCAAGGGGTGCAAATAACACACTGGGTATGGCCACGGCGACCACCGCCGGCCAATAAATAAATCCGGTGGCATAAGCAGGAAGCCCAGACTCCCGGCTGCCGGTCAGAATAAAAATAAGGGTGCCGAGGAGAGCGACCGTCAACGTGCATAAGGACGACACCGGGGCAATCTTTCGGGTATCCACCCCGCAATAAGTCAAGTAGGGAATAATCAGCACGCCACCGCCAACGCCTAACAATCCTGATTTAAAACCGATAATCCCTGTCACCAGGGCATTAATCCACCCACGAGGAAATTGGCGATGCCGGGTTACTTTCTCTTCGCGAAGCATTTTAACGCCCACTAACAACAAAAAGAGACCAAAAATAATTTCAAGCACCCGCGTCGGAATAAAATAGGCACTGACCGCGCCGGCAATCACACCCACGAAAATACCCGGCCATAAGCGCTGATAAACGCCCCATAACATATCACCCAGTTTAAGGTGTGAGTAAATGGACGATTGTGAAGTAAAGATCATCACCGCTAACGATGTCCCCGCCGCAAAATGCATGCTTAAGGGAGGCGGAATCACGTCTTGCTGCTGGAAAATAAAAAGCAGGGCCGGCACCACCACAAGGCCGCCGCCAATGCCGAGTATGCCCGACAACAAACCGGCAATCACACCGGCGATGGCATAAATCAGCGAGGTGAGTAAAAAATCCGGCATCTAGGACCGCCCAGCCCGAATCAGGCCGCCCAGGCCTTCCGCCTCCAGCGCGCGCTGCAGGTGCAAACGTATGGCCTGAGGGTGCTCAAGCTCAAGCACCTCGGCTAAAATTTTACGGGCATTGGCTAACGAGAAATTGCGAATCACCCATTTGACGCGAGGCAAACTGACCGAATTCATGCTTAAAATATCAAAGCCCATGGCCATTAATAAAATAACCGCCAGGGGATCGCTGGCCATCTCGCCGCAAATGCTGACCTCGACACCCGCGGCATGTCCGCCTTCCACCACTTTCATCAAGGTCTGCAACATGGCCGGGTGAAACGAATCATACAGGCCGGCAACCCGGGCATTGTTACGATCGACGGCCAATAAATACTGCGTTAAATCATTGCTGCCGACAGAGAGAAAATCAACACGCTTCGCCAATTCGCGAGCCAGATAAACCGCGGCGGGGACTTCCACCATGACGCCAAGACGGGGTTTTTCAATGTTGCAGCCTTCTTCCAGTAATTCACGATAAGCCTGTTCAATCAGCAAGATCGCTTCTTCCACCTCGCCTAGGGTTGTCACCATCGGCAACATGATTTTAAGGTTATTTAATTCTTCACTGGCCCGCATCATGGCACGGATCTGCATCAAAAACACATCGGGATGATCCAGGGTGATGCGGATGCCCCGCCAGCCTAAATACGGGTTGTCTTCTTCGACAGGAAAATAAGGCAGGGTTTTATCGCCGCCAATATCCAGGGTGCGCATGGTGACGTAACGCGGAGCGAAGGCCTTCAGAATTTGACGGTAAATGATGTATTGTTCGTCTTCAGAAGGAAACCTGTCGCGGCTCATGAATGGGATTTCAGACCGGTAAAGACCGACCCCCTCAGCGCCAACACTCATGGACAGACCCGCGTCCATGGCCAGACCGGTATTCACCTGGAGAGAAACCCGGTAATTATCCAGGGTTTCCGCTGGCTTGTCGCGCAGACTGACCAAGCTCTGATTCAAAGCCTCCTCTTCTTTGGCAAGCTTTTTGAATTCAGCCAATACCGATTTGGACGGCGAAAGATAGATATGCCCGAGAAAACCGTCGACAATAATGGCCCGCCCGCTTAACTGCTCGACCTTCAACCCCCTCACACCCATCACGGTGGGCACATCCAGGGCACGCGCTAAAATGGCCACATGAGAATTATTGGCGCCACGCGCCGACACCACGCCCACTAACTGGCCTTTGGGCACTTCCGCCAATGCCGAGGCGGGGATTTCCTCACCAATAAGCACCGTGCGGAGCGGATAGGTAATTTCCTCACGCTGGCCACGCTGCAGTTCGGCCAGCACTCGCCGACCAAGATCGCGAAAATCGCTGGCGCGTTCACGCAGGTATTCATCCTCCATGCTTTCAAATTGCTGCACGTGTTTTTTAATCACGACGGATAAGGCGGCCTGGGCGCTTAATTTTTCCTGGCGGATGACTTCCTCCACTTCCGCACCCAGGCTTTCATCATCGAGGATACGAACATACACATCGAACAGGGCATGCTCTTCTTCCGCCACATTGCTTTTCATACGCCGGCTCAAGCGTTGCATGTCTTCGCGAGCAACCTGCAGCGCCTCATAAAAGGTCGTCACTTCCTCATCGACGTCCTCTTCCTCAACCGGAATACGAGGCACGGCATCAATGTCTGCGGGCGGATAAACGACCACGGCACTGCCAATCCCGATACCCGGCACACTGCCTATCCCGCTTAATGAGGTCTGCACCACATCGGCCCTCTGTGCACCGATGGGTTTTGGCTGAGTGAGTTCGGCCAGTTCCCCTGTCGCCTCAGCATGGGCAATAATGCCGCCGAGCTGGGCGGCGAGGGTAATTAAAAACGCCTCTTCCGCGTCGTCGAAACAGCGCCGATCAGACTGCTGCACGGTAATGACGCCGTATAATTTACGGTGCTGAATAATGGGCACGCCGAGGAATGCTTTAAACTGCTCTTCTTCGAGCAGTGGATCATGGTGAAAATCCGGATGATTGGGCGCATCCTCGACATTGATGGGTTCTTCACGCCGCCCTACCAGGCCAATGATCCCGCTGTCCAAACCCACCCGGACTCGAAACTGAGCCAGTTTGTTTAATCCGTCAGTTGCAATCAGGACGTACTCGGCATGTTTGCTGTCAATGAGGTAGACAGAGACAGCATCGGTGTCAACAGCTTTTCTGACCCGTTGTACCAATATGTCCAAAGCCTCTGTCAAATGGTTGGCTGTGGTGACGTCCTGTACGATGCGCTTGAGAATTTTTAACATTTATCGATTATGATTACCTCGCTTGCGGCGGTGGCTGAATGGGCTACGGCGTTTTTTTAATAAATACTCAAGTTCTTTCATAGCCTGAGCATACACTTGTCGTTTAAAAAAAATAACCTGCGCTGGCGGCTCGTTGTAATCAATCCAGCGCCAGCTGTCAAACTCGGGTGAGTCGCTTAAATCAAGACGGACTTTCTGCTCACTGGCGACCAACCGCAACAGGTACCATTTTTGCTTTTGACCAATGACTAAAGGTTCGCTGCCATGGCGCAAATATTGTTTGGGAAGGCGGTATTTAAGCCAGCGACGGGTGGAGCCTAAGACTTCGATGTCTTCTTTATCAAGCCCCACTTCCTCCCGCAACTCACGAAACATGGCATCCAGCGCGGTTTCCCCCTGCGCTAAACCGCCCTGCGGAAATTGCCAGGCATCATGACCGTGCCTTCGCCCCCAAAAAACCCGTCCAGAGTCATTAACCAGGATGATCCCTACATTCAGCCGATACCCGGCACGATCAATCACCATCTCATCACTGCTTAGACTAAATCACTAATGGCATAATTTTTCCATAAACTGCAAGACCTTGGCAAATAAATCTGCGATTATTGTTGGCTGAACGAATAGGGGGACAAATCTGACTCCTCCTGAATCTGTTTTGCTGGTGAATTAAAGCGCAGACCATACAGCGCATACAAGGATGGAAAATCGGACGGTTTGGACTCAGGCGCCGGCATCTGAATGTCAAGAGAAACGTCCTTGATGGCCGCGTCCACTCGGAGCTTCGTGATCACCTCGGAGGTTAAACAGAGTGCACTGCGCAGCAGCTCTCCGCGATAATCAATCTGATTTTCACACACAGCCATGTAAAATGCCGTGATTTCAGCAATGACCGTTTCCATGAATGTCGGGAGAATAGTCAGCGTGCCGGCCAGAGAAGAGTAGGTGAATTGATTATCGAATAAGTCAGCCGCTATGCCTTTAAGTAAACGCTGCCATTCGGAATCCTTGGCAAAAAACAACAGGGAACTGTTCGGGTGTTTTTTATAGCAATCCTCAATCACTCGGGCAGCCAGTTCAAATTGATTAGCGAGGTGGGCGGCCTGCAGTTTCATAGCATGATCAAACTCCTCCTGCCCCTCTCGAATAGACACCAGCAAGGTTTTAATGACACGGGCATTGTCTTTGGCCTCATGAAAAAGCTGGGCCGCATCGTATTGGGACTGCTGTGTTTCCTTGTGAATACCCGTTGCCTTTTCCAGACAGCCTTTGTGGCTGTCCACTTTTGAAAACGGGTAATTACAACAATAAATTTCATAAATACCTAAATACACCCGATAAATGCTCAACGCACCGGCAAATTGCTGCATAAAAAGCTGAGCCTTCGGCGTGTAGGGTTTTTCCGGTTGAAATTCATACCCCGTATTTACCCGTTTAAGCAATAGCCCACTCTGGGTAACCTGGTAATCCAGTGCGTCAGTAATGCTTATTTTGTCGGACGACTCTGACTGCAGTTTGTCAGCGCGTCCCGCCAGGACTTGTTCTTCCGGCAAACAGTTTTCCATACCGGGCTTAATGCTCTCCCAGTCAAACCATTGCTGCCCGCTGGCTGTTCTTTCATGCAAATCCTGGTTTACTTCATTAAAAAAATAGCTGCAGAGTTGTAATCTTACTTTTTTTAATGTCTTTAAGTAGTTTACTCGCCGCGCTTCCAGCGGGGAGGAAACCTTCTCCATTTGAAGTTGCAATTCTTCCAGTTTACTTTTAGCCATGCCACTCTCCTTGACATCATCCCTGGCGGTAATTTCAACACTACGAGCCGAAGGCTGTCAAGGCGATTATTATTTTTGCGTAAATGTCACGTCTTTCTGGAAGACCTCAGGCAATGAACGCTATAATTAAGAAAGAATAAATCAGTCCTCATCATGAAAAAAAGAATACTCATTATCAATACCGGCGGCACCATCAGCTCCGTGAAAACCGAACACGGTTACGAACCAGCGGAAGGCTATGTGTCCGCGGCCCTGGCGCTGGTGCCTGCCTTGCGTCATCAGGAGATGCCGTTCTACTCCATTAAAGAATACAAGCCGTTGCTTGACTCTTCCAACATGACGCTTAATGACTGGAACTTAATCGCTCGTGACATTGCTGAAGAATATGAGCATTACGATGGCTTTGTTGTCTTTCATGGGACCGACACCATGGCTTACACCGCCTGTGCGCTGTCTTTTATGCTTGAAAATTTAGCCAAGCCCGTCATCATTACCGGATCGCAGATTCCTTTAGCCGAAGTGCGTAATGACGCGCTGGACAATGTGGTCACCTCGCTGTGGTTGTGTGCCCATCAGCCGATCAATGAGGTTTGCATTTACTTTAACCAACGCCTGTTGCGTGGCAATCGCTCCCGCAAAATCAGTGCGCAAAGTTTCGATGCCTTCGACTCGCCCAACTACCCGCATCTGGCTTCCATCGGCATCAACATTGAATTGCATTACGACAATCTGCTGCCACCGCCTTCAAAACCCTTCCATCTGCAACCCATACAGCCGCATTTTATTGCCAATTTTCGCCTGTTTCCGGGCTTTGCAGCGGATGTGCTTAACTACCTGTTGCAACAACCCTTGCAGGGGCTGGTGTTAGAAACCTATGGCGCCGGCAACGCGCAGAATAAGGATCCTCGTTTTTTAAGCATTCTCAAGGAAGCCTGCGATCGCGGCATTATCATCGTGAATTGCACCCAATGCCAGCAGGGGCGCGTCGAAATGAATCAATACGCCACCGGCCATACATTGAAAGAAGCGGGGTTAATCAGCGGCCATGACATGACGCCGGAAGCGGCGCATTGCAAGCTGCTTTACCTTTTGAGTAAAAACCTGACTTCCGGAGAAGTCAGGGAACGCATGGAGATGAACTTGTTTGGGGAGCTCAGTCATTAAACTAGCTGTTGTAAGTGGCCGCGGTATGTAGCTCTTCCTTACTCTCTTCCTTGTCGCCCCCTAACTCTTTGATGGCCATCATAATGCATTTTTTTAGCTCCCCGGAATGAGGTCCCAGTGCAGGACCTGAAACAGTTGCCGAGGCAAAAAACGAAATGGTCACCGGAATTTCTAAGTTCGTACCATGATGCTCAACCAGTTCTTTATTTTTAAGCAGCAGTCGCCGAAGGAATTCCAGCACTCTTTTAGTGCAGACGTCTCTATAATCCTCAAGGTCTTCTTTAATCGTTTTGAGATCTTTGTCGCATTCCCTGATAAAACTCACCACAGCATCCTGTTTTTGTTTTTCCAGGAGATTGAGGGACGTGATTTTGGGATTATGGGTAATGGTTTTTAGTGTGCTTTGCGAGTTATCCCGGTTTTCTTTCACTTTGTGCGCCAGATAAACGCCTGCCCAGTAGCGAAACACGGTCAAAGGGTGTCGTTCTGAATCTTTGGCGTTGTAGGGAATGTCCAATAAACCGGCTGCGGCAAAACGATCATACAGTTGAGTGAGCAGGGTACTGACCTCATTCATGGCAGGCCCGAATGTTCCCTCCGAATAGCCTTTTTCATCGGCTTTCTCTCGTGCTTTTCTCCGGCATTCACTCAATAAATGATTTAATGCCCCGACGTTATTTTCATCCGACGCATCCGATGCCAGATTGCGAATGTCCGTCCGTAATATGTCCGTCAACTCGCGCTTGCATTGAGACAAGCTTTCATCACGGCCTAGCCCCAACCAACTGCACACCGTATTACCTACACTTTTATCTGAAGCCACTGACGTATCGCTTATTTTGGTCAGTTCTTTAATGAGGTATTCTTTCGCTATTTCAAGAAAAATAGTCATTGCACTACTCCTTTTGTCGCAATTTTTTTATCATATCAGTAATTTCAGGATTCGCAACATAAATGCAGACTGTTTAATTCGGCTACGGCCAACACATAAACACGACATAACGCAAGGATTAATTTATTCATGTCATTAGAGATTGTTATTTTAGCGGCCGGGATGGGCAAACGAATGTACTCCGATTTACCCAAAGTCCTTCACCCCTTGGCCGGCAAACCCATGCTTGAACGGGTGGTGGAGACAGCACAACAGCTACGTCCCCAGGCAATTCATGTCATTTATGGCCATGGCGGGCAGCAGATCAAAGAGGCGCTTTCGCATCTATCCGTCAACTGGGTGGTGCAGGAGCAACAACTAGGCACAGGGCATGCCCTGCTTAAAGCCCTGCCTCATTTAAATCCGAAGGCGCAGGTCCTCGTGCTTTCAGGCGATGTGCCTTTGATTCAGGCCGACACGTTAAAGGCACTGGTGACTTCGGCGACAGACGCTCAGGCCTTAACCCTGCTGCTGGCCACATTGGAGGATCCCACCGGCCTTGGCCGCATCGTCCGTAACCCCAATAAGGCCATTGAAGCCATCGTCGAGGAAAAGGATGCGACACCAAAACAACGTCAAATCCGCGAAATCTACAGCGGCATCTGTTGTGCCAGAGTCAGTGATCTCGCCCGCTGGCTGCCGCGGTTAACCAACGATAACGCGCAGGGAGAATACTACCTGACGGAAATCATTACCCTGGCGGTGAACGAAGGCCAAACCATAGGTTCCATGCCCACCCCGCACGTGTTTGAAATTCAAGGCGTCAATAATCGCCTGCAGTTACAGCAACTGGAGCGCATCTGGCAGCAGTACCAGGCCGAAAAACTCATGCTTCAGGGCATTGGCATTGCCGATGCTGCACGGATTGACATTCGCGGCGAATTAGAATGCGGCAAAGACGTTTTCATTGATGTGAATTGCGTTTTTTCAGGCAAGGTGACGCTTGGCAAAGGCAGCCGTATCGGTCCTCATTGCACCTTGACCAATGTCACCCTGGGCGAGCATTGCGAAGTCCTGGGCAACAGCGTCCTGGATGGGGCGGTGCTGGGTGATCATTGCCAGGTCGGCCCGTTTGCCCGCCTGCGTCCGGGCACCCGCTTAGCAGAACACTGTAAAATAGGTAATTTTGTTGAAACCAAAAACGCGGTGTTTGACACCGGCAGTAAAGCCAGTCATTTAAGCTATCTGGGGGATGTCACCTTAGGCAAAAAAGTCAACGTCGGTGCGGGGACCATTACCTGCAATTATGACGGCGTCAACAAACATCAAACCATCATCGAGGACGGGGTGTTTATCGGCTCAGACACGCAATTGGTTGCACCGGTCACGGTGGGCGCCCATGCCACCATTGGCGCTGGCAGCACCATTCGTAAAAATGTCCCCTCCGGCGAACTGACCCTCACTGAAAGCCGGCAGAAAACCGTCTTTGGCTGGAAACGGCCAATCAAAAAAGAACAGTAACCGGCTTAAGCCGGCAGATCTTTAAATCTTGCCGGCCCGGCTGTCCATCAGGCCCAGCGACTGCCGCTTCCTCACCAGGCGGTAGAGCCAGAACACCAGAGGCAATCCTAAAACCACCATCACCAATTTATAAACCCAACTCGTAATCGCCAGACTAAAAATCTGCTCGTAGGGGTAGATGCCGGCAAAAAGCAGGCTGTAGTTGACCAGGCATAACAGGGAAATGGCAATACTGTTAGCCACAAAGAGACGCAGGCTCTGATTCCCCCCTGCGTAGCCGCTTTCCTTTAGGTTCTTAAGCAGCACGGCATTGCAGGTCAAGGTGACAAACAAGGCCAGGGTAGTCGCTGTGATGCGGCGGGGCATAATGAAATGGTAAAAGGGATTGAGATCAAAATAGGACGGTGACGGCAGAACGATCGTCGTCATCAACAACACATCAAAGGTTAATTCACTCAGTAATACCACAAACATCAGACGCAAATTGGCGCGATAATCATAAATCTCGCCCACCAAATTACTGGCAACCAGTAGAAACGGCGACAGGATACCGCTGGCTGGTAAGGTCCAGCCATTGTTAAATGAAACCAGCCGGTACTCGCAGGCTAAGCAGATCAAAGTAATGACGACGGAAAAGCCAAGCAGGTAATGGTAAAAGGGGGACAGCAGATAATCCGGCGGCGTCGACCGGCGAAACAGCCGCAAACGGCTGCCAAACAATAAACCGGCCAGATACAGAATACTGGCGGTGAACATGATGCCGGAAGCAATCATGAGGGAATCGATGTAAATCTGCTGAAAATTAGGCACCTTCGGATCAGAAAAGAGCAGAAAAAAATCCAGGGTAAAAAAACTGAATCCACCGAACAAAGCCAGCAACAGCCGCTTGCGAGGCGACGCAAAGGTGTCATTCTGAGGGGAGCAGCACAGCAGATGGGGGATATAAAAGCTCAAGCCAAATGCGAGGGTAGCGGCGAAAAATTTCTTGGGAATGTCTTCAAAAACAATCTGATAAGCCATGTTGTCGCGGACATAATCCACAGAAGGCAAATTGACTAACAAATAAACCCCAATGGAGAACAGATAAAGAGCAAGCAGCGATTGATGAAGCACCTGCCGTTGCTGGGTCAACGTGCATTCTTTCAAAACCAGCAGATAAAAACAGGCCACCAGAGGGCAAAGCACGCTACTGGCTGTAAATACCATTCCCTGCAGGCTAATGATTTTAAAGGACACATTAATGAGCAGCGGCAGGAAGGTCATCATGGCCACAGAAAGGATGAGGTAATGACGAGGCTGAGATGAAGTCATAGAAATATCATGCAATTTGCCAATCTGAGGGCAAAATAAAGCCTTTACCGTGGCTGTTTACAAATTGTCCACTAATATAGCATTATTTCCATAATTTTGGCAAATTTATTGCAACCAGCACCCTGCCTCTTCCGAGTCCTCAGTCTCCATGGTGCTTGAGGGGTTGGAATCCCCGCTGTCATTTGCTTTAAATGACGGGAAAAACAGGCAGGAATAGCCTGAATGAGTGCAGGGGGTTTTAGGCGGCTGGTAGTAAGCGCTCATTTCCTTATGAAACTCACTGCTTTGTTTGCGGCAGTCCTCAAGCAGGATGTCGGCTATTTCGGCGGATTCTTCATTCACAAACTGCTGCAGACGCTCATGGTCAATCATGGCATTGTGATCAATTAAGGCAAACACTTCTTTTTCTATCGTCAGTATTTCTTTTACGGCCGCCGCTTTTTGACCTGGATTTTTTAAAAAAACAAACTCTTTTTTATAGAAATCAGCCGTCGACAGGACAAAGTAACTCTCATCCTGTTTAATATAAAGAATCATCAGGCCTAACAGCAGTTCTGCAAAGGCATCGGCGTCCCATTTGCGTTTATGGTAATTTCTATCGGATTTAAACTGGGTAATGAACTGGTGATTCAGCACTGCATCCTTAAGCGCCCCCCCTAAAATACGGTTAGCCCGCGCAACGTATTTCAGTAAATCAAACGTATAAAGCGGCGCATCCTTGTCGATAACCAGCTTAAGCGTCAACTGATTCATTTTAACCTTTAGCAGGTCGATGATCGAATCCGGCATCACTCCGAGCAGCACAGCGGGTAAGGAGAGGTAAAAATGCTCCGTCACGGCGAGAACAGTCTCCTCATTGAGGTTTTTATTCAATGGCAGACGAAGAATGGCATTCTGCAAGTGGTCAAGAAAAAGGTACCCGGTCGCGGACTTAAAAAAATGAGGTGGAAAAGGGGCTGAATTCACGGCACTAAACAACGATAACGATGGATCGTCAAGCTGTTTTTTCAACGATGCCCTGACGATGGCGGTAACATTAGCCGGCGTTAACGGGCTATTGATTTCCCATAAGAAAAGATAAAGCCGCTCTGAGGCAGCAATTAAATCCTCTTCTGTTTTTTGATTGAGGGATAAATCATACACTTCCTTGTGCAGGTGAACATAGAATTCCTGACCGGAAGAAGTCTTGAAAAACCCATTCGGGAACTGCTTGAAATCGTTTAAGTCTAAAAGGGGCGGGACTTTCTCGTTTAAGTGTTTTTTTAATGCATTCCCAGTGGAGAGGATTAAATTCCTGATGGCCGTCTGGGTTAACTGAATACCTGCCAGTTCCCATAAAATCAAATACAGTCGGTCGGCTGCGGCCACAATCTCACGGGCATTATTTTCCTGACCACTGACCAGCAGATGATACAATTCCTTTTCGACATGCAGGGCGAATGTCTGGCAGGCGTCAGTGGTCCACCACGAATTGACGCCGCCAATTTTTTGGTACAACACCCGCGCGGTTTCATTGGGTATGCCGCTCATGTGCACAATGGCCTGGAGAATAAACGCATGATCATCGTTGGGCAGGGTGTAAATCCCATGGAGAATGTCTAACAATTTGCTCAACACACCAAAGCAGGTCTCCAGCGACAGGAGTCCTTTCCCCTCATCAATGTGCTGAACAACTTGGTTAAACATCAGGATCACTTCTCGCCGAAGGGTGTCTTCAGTCGGTGTTTTAGGCCCAAGCGGTTGCTCTTCGGCAGACGAGTCACTGGCAGACGAATCACTGCTGACCGACTGTTCTTCCTCCGTGACGCTCTCGTCCTGAACAGCGGTCTCCTCATTCAGGGGAGTTCCCTCATAAACGAAAATGTCTTCGCTGAATGACGCCTCCGCTTCCTTTTTCTTCAGATCCGGCGTGCCTTGCGCTTGGAGATGCTTTTTGTTTGGCCATTTTAATGACGACATCGTCGCTCTGATGCACTCCTCCGCCTCCGTGAGCAGATCGCTAAGAGGTGTTGTATTCTGAGGGTTCCTCTGGGTTAGAAAATAGTCATACGCCAAGTCGCTCAACTCGACCTTCATCCGCCACAGGCGTTCTTTATTGCCCTGGTAGTCAATCACTCCCAAATCGACGCCATGCAATGCAGATACCCCTCTGATTTCAACCGGGGTATTACTGGCACAAATTTCCAGAGAATGCTCAAGGATAATATCGACATAGAATTTGGCCGCTTCACGTTCTTTTTCAGACACGTAATGATCAACCAGGCTATACAGCAGTTTATAAAACCATTCCATGGTGCTAGAAACTGAAGGAGTGATACCCTATCATGTCACAATAACCTGCCTACTGAAAGGATTGTTCATGGCGAAATATCGGCGAAAAGCTTCGGCCAAAAGCGGCATGTTGCCCGGTTCCGCGGTGTATGTCGGGGACAAAGAGCCGCAAGCAACCCAAGTCATCATCCATGTTTTTGATGCCAACTCCTATCATCGCTATGACCACTTTAGTGCCGAAAAAATTCATGAAGCCCTTGCTGCCCACCAGAATGTATGGGTGGACGTGCACGGCCTTTCAGACAGCAGCAGCATTGCAGACTGGTGCAATGAATTCCACATTCATCCGCTGGTGATTGAGGACATCTTAAATACCCATCAACGTCCAAAGCTCGACATCCTCGATGACAGCCTTTTTATTGTTCTACAATTGCTGGACACATCCAGTGACGAGGTGACTTACCAGCGCGAGCAATTCAGCATGCTGCTTCGCAAAAATCTGTTATTCACTTTTCGGGAATCGTCGCGTTTTAACCTCACTTCGTTGTACGAACGATTAAGTAATCCCCATTCATTGGTCTGTCAGCACCGCATGGAGTACTTGGCCTACCTGCTCATGGATACGATTGTTGATGATTACTTTAATTTTGTGGAAGAGACGGAGAAAAAATTAGGCGAGATTGAAGACATCATTATCATTAACCCCTCCGCCATTTCATTGCGCGAACTCTATACCATCAAGCGCCGCACCATGACGCTTCGCAAAATCATCGCACCCATGCGAGACATCGTCCATTTGCTGATAACCGAGCATGCCCGTCTGATTGATTCCCATTATTATCTTTACTACCGTGACCTGCATGATCACAGTATCCGCCTGGTTGAATTAATTGATCTGCATCGTGAAATGTCAACCGGCATGCTGGAAATTTACCTGTCGGCCGTCAATAATCACATGAATGAAACCATGAAAATTTTAACGTTGTTTGCGAGCTTGTTTATCCCCTTGTCATTTATCGCCGGGGTGTACGGCATGAATTTTGAATTCATGCCGGAATTAAAATGGCGCTATGGTTATCCCGCCATTTTAACCTTGATGATCCTGCTCGCCATGCTGATGTTTTATTTTTTCAAGCGCAAAAAGCTGTTATAAACCCCTTTAGAACAAGGGGTCTGCATTTAACCCAGGGGATCCTTCCCCAGACTTTTGCTGCTGGAATGGGAACTTATACCCATCAGGCTGGCCGGATCTAAATCGTCTTCATTTCTGCTATTCACCTTCCTCGCAAAAAAATCACTGGTTAAGGGATCTTCCCTCAGACTCTTGCTGTCAGAATTGGAACTTATCCCCATCAGGCTGGCCGGATCTAAATCGGCTGCATTTTTGCTACTCGCCTGCTTCGCAAAAAAACCACCGGTCATCAAAAGACTCGGAGAATAGTCCTTGTTGTCGCGCGTTGCATAGCCCTCTTCTGGTAGAGGTTGCGGCGTTGAAACCTCTCTGGAGCCATGGATTACCTCGTCTGGTGAGAGCAGAGTTTTCTTGATAACAGATTCGGACTTTTCCCCCTTTTTTTCTTTTTGAGGTGAAGACAGATGCAGGTATTCCATCTGCCTTAAATTTTCCTGCTCCGGCAGATCGACAATGTGCATGGCCTCCAGACGCCGGCGGAAATCCGACAAGCGTTTCATGAATGGCTCATTGCCCATCAGTTTTAAGACAAAGGCCACAACACCCGGCGGGGCTCCCAAGAACCCCGCAACCTTCGCCGAAATTTTAGGTATTTTTGTGGCGGCGGCAACAAGCAGCTTTTGACTGTATTTTTCAATCAACTGAATCGCCGCAATTATCCGGGTGCGCAGACTTTCCCAATTGGGTTCGACCACCGGATCGCGATAAAACGCCTTTTTCCCATGCAGCATGCGGGGCAAAAAGATGATTTTTGCCGTCTGTGTCGACGGGTGGTACCACAGGGTTTTCATCACAGCGAATACCTGCGCCCAGGGGATAACAGATTCGTTTTTAAGCATTTCGGGGATTTTGGCCTTCAGTCCATAACCGATGACATCCAGTCCTACCTGCAGGCCGGCCTTGTAAAGCCTAATGGGATCAGGCACTTGCCGTTTTGATTCGGCAACGGGCGGTGGAAGACGCATGTGCGCGGCGACAGCGATGAGCATCACTACCCCTGTCTGGTTGATGATGGTTTCATACAATGCCCGAGGAACGCCCGTCCTGTTTTCAAGGTAATCATTCACGTAATACGACAGGACGGTATGGGTGATGCCCAGTACCCAGGCATATTCAGGGTATTCTTGCAAATAGGCTTGCACATGCTTTGGGGCCATGCCTTTTAAAACCGAGGTCAGAATGTAGTCGCCTGTGTGCTTGGCGGCGAGGCCATGGCCGGCTACAGGACCCACCACAGGAATCCGTTTGACCCCCTGGTTGATCGTGAGATCGGTCAGGGTATACTTAACCAGATCACTCAATGCGCCAATGATGCCACTTAATTTTGATTCGTCCTTGCTGATCTCCCCCATCCTGTCCAATTGAGGATTCGCCGAGGTAATGGTGCCGCTCGCCTCAATCGAGACCGTGGCCAGGCGGATACCTATCTGGATGCGTTTACGGAATGCGTAGGCTGTGTGAGTCGTCCTTAAAAGCATCAGCGCCAGGGATAACGCCGTACTGGTGCTTAGCCAGGGCTGCCCTTCACTGCCTTCAAGTGCGGCCAGCAGAATGGATTCAAGGTTTTTTTCGATTTGGTAGGCGAGCACCAGAGCGCCGTAATCCTCAACACCAATGCGGGTAAGATGCCCAAACGTGCGGCGAGTTTTGGGGTGCAGAAGAGCAGCCTTCAACACGTGAGGCAAGGCCGCCACTTCTTCTGTCAGCCCAATCAGCGTGTTATACGAGAACTTTGCCGTCTCAACCGCGACCGCGGGTAAAGACACCGAATTCAAGGTGTATTTAAATGTTACCGCTTGCGTCCAGGCTGACTGTGCCCAATCACTGGCTGTTTTCCAAACATCATTCCATCCCATTTAGCTCTCCTGCAAACAGTGGAATTTCATTCTAGGGTGAATGCTTACTAATTACCAGATCCGCCGGTTTTTTTTACGAAGGAAAGTTATTTTGTTTTATCAGGGTATTCGCACAAATCGAGGATAAGGCACTGTGGACAACGGGGCTTGCGGGCGACACAGACATAGCGTCCGTGAAGAATCAACCAATGGTGGGCATCCTGCAGAAATTCCTTATCCACCCTGGCCAGTAAATTCATTTCCACCGCGAGCGGTGTTTTACCCGGAGCAATGCCGGTGCGATTGGCCACCCTGAAAATGTGCGTATCCACCGCCATGGTGGGCTGGCCGAAGGCGGTATTAAGCACCACATTGGCGGTTTTTCGGCCGACACCCGGCAATGACTCCAGGGCTTCGCGGTTATCCGGCACCTGGCCGTGGTAGCGTGTCAGCAGAATCTGGCAGGTTTTAATGACGTTGGCGGCTTTGCTGTTATAGAGTCCGATGGTTTTGATGTATTCTTTTAATCCATCCTCCCCCAGCGCAAGCAACGCCTGCGGGGTATTGGCAATGGGAAAGAGGCGCGCTGTTGCCTTGTTGACGCTGATGTCAGTCGCTTGCGCAGACAACATCACGGCAATCAGCAGTTCAAACGGTGAGCGGTAATGGAGTTCGGTGGTGGGGTGCGGGTTTTGCGCGCGAAAGCGCTCAAAAACTAGCCGTCGTTTGTTTTTATCCATTGGTTTTCTTTTTTGCTTCAACCCGCGCCAGCGCCTGAAGAATGTACTCCTGCTTTGCCTTTAAATCCTGTTGATTGCTTTCCTGAAGAGCCAATCGGCTTTTTTGGCGGTATTGCTGTTGCTTTTCATGTTCTTCGCGCAAAAGACGCGTTTGGCGGGCGCGATGGCGCTGACGCGCCAGTTGGCGGTCATACTGCGGCTCCTCAAGCGGGTGCAAATCAATGCAATCCACGGGGCAGGGCTCAACGCATAGACCGCATCCGGTGCATTCATGGGTGATAACGGCATGCATGCGTTTGGCGCTACCAAGGATGGCGTCCACAGGGCAGGCCTGGATGCATTTGGTGCACCCGATGCATTCTGCCTCGCGAATACGCGCAAACGCCGGTGCACGGGTATTGAGTTCTACTGCGGCAAGCAGCGGCTTAACATCCACATTCAGCAATTGACCCAGGGCCTTTACGGTATTGACACCTCCGGGCGGGCAGCGATCGATGGTGGCCGTGCCGTGTGCCAGGGCTTCGGCATAAGGCAGACAACCGGCATAACTGCATTCCCCGCATTGCGTCTGAGGCAAGCGTGCGTCAATGTCTTCGACCGTGGCCATTATTTAACTTTCATACCGGGTTGCGCCCCGTCGTCCGGATTGAGCAGAAAGAGTCCTTTGCCGTCACCTGCCGCCAAGACCATGCCTTCCGATACGCCAAAACGCATGGTACGCGGTGCCAGATTAGCGACCATCACCGTCAATCGGCCAACCAGTTGCTCCGGCTGATAGGCGCTCTTGATACCGGCAAACACCTGTTTTTGCTGCTCGCCCAGATCGAGTTGAAGCCGCAGCAGTTTGTCAGCGCCTTCAACGGGCTCGGCCGCAATGATACGGGCTATGCGTAAATCGATTTTGCTGAAGTCGTCAATCGAGACTGTGTCTTCCTGAGCAGGGCTCTGCATTTTCTTTTCCTCACTGGGCTTCGCGGCCGTTGACTTGCCTTCACTCAGCATGGCATCAATTTTTTCGCGTTCAACACGGGTTATCAACGGAGTGAAAGGGTGAATGGTATGATTAAGCAAGGGGGCATCCACAGTAGACCAGTCAAACGGCGCACAATTTAGAAAAGCTTCCGCTTCCCTGGCCATGTCAGGAAGGACTGGTTTTAGGTAAGTCATCAACACGCGGAATAAATTGAGGCCCATGGTGCAAATGCGCTGCACCTCGGGAAGGCGCTCATTGTCTTTAGCCAGCGTCCAGGGTTTATTGGCATCGATGTATTGATTCACCCGGTCAGCACATTCCATGATCAGTCGGACAGCACGGGCATAATCGCGTTGCACAAACGCGTCAATCACCGCCGGCTTAACCGCCAGTAAATCCTGGTAAAGCGCAGGCTCAGACAATTCGGCGGCCAGGCGGTTATCAAAGCGTTTGTTGATGAATCCCGCACAGCGGCTGGCAATGTTCACCACCTTTCCGACCAGATCCGCGTTTACGCGATTAATAAAATCATCAAAATTTAAATCCAGATCATCCACACGCCCATTGAGTTTAGCCGCAAAATAATATCGCAAGTATTCTGGATGCAAATGCTTAAGGTAAGTCCGCGCCTCGATAAACGTCCCGCGTGACTTGGACATTTTCTGCCCTTCCACGGTTAAAAACCCATGGGTGTAAACCGCGGTAGGCAAGCGGTGGTTGCTGCCCGCCAGCATTGCCGGCCAGAACAGGGCATGGAAATAGACAATGTCTTTACCGACAAAATGATACAGCTCCGTTTGAGAATTTTTATCCCAGAATTCATCAAAGGACAGCCCCTTTTCGTCGCAGTATTTTTTAAAGCTGGCCATGTAGCCTATCGGCGCATCCAGCCACACATAGAAATATTTGTCCGTTTGACCAGGAATGGGGAAGCCGAAATAAGGTGCATCCCGCGAAATATCCCATTGCTTTAAGCCGGCGGCAAACCATTCATCCAGCTTGTTGGCGACTTCCGGCTGCAGATGGCCTTTCCGCGTCCAGTCTTTTAAGAGTTGCTCGTAGCGTGGCAAATCAAAAAAATAATGCTCCGACTCTTTTTCAATGGGGGTGGCGCCGGAAATGGCAGACACGGGATTCACCAAATCCGTCGGCGCATACGTCGCACCGCAGGCTTCACAATTATCACCGTACTGATCGTTCGCGCCGCATTTGGGGCAGGTGCCTTTCACATACCGGTCGGGCAGGAACATCGCCTTCAATGGATCATAAGCCTGGCGAATGGTTTTGGTCACGATATCGCCATTGGCTTTAAGCCGTTCGTAAATTAAACCCGCCAGGGCCTGATTTTCCGGGGAGTGAGTGGTATGGTAACAATCGTAAGCAATGGAAAAGGCTTTAAAATCGTGTTCATGGCTGGCCTTCATTTCTGCAGTCAGCGCCTCCGGCGTGACACCCATCTGCTCGGCCTTGAGCATGATCGGCGTACCGTGCGCATCATCACCACAAATACTGATGCACTCATGCCCCAGCATTTTATGGGTACGAACCCAGATGTCGGTTTGAATGTGTTCAACGAGATGGCCCAGATGCAAATGGCCATTGGCATAGGGCAGCGCGCTGGTGACCAGCATTTTTCGAGAATCGCTCATACGTTTGCCTGCGCAGTCAAAATGGCCGATTATAACTCATGATTGTCAAGAATGCATGACAGAGAAATAAAAAAACGCGGCTTACGCCGCGTTAACAGAAACAGGGACCGATTAGGAAGTGAAAACGGTCGACGTGCTTGGATTGTGGGTTCCCTCGTCATGGTGTAGAGGGGGCAGGACAGTCGGCTTGTCGTCTTTAACCTCTTTTTTGTCATCTTTTTTGACGTCTTTTTTGTTCTTTTCAGTCTCTTCCTCTTCCAGATCGTCCTCGTCTTCAAAGGAAGTAAGCGTTTTGTTAGGGGGTTGTCCACCTAACATTGCCATAGGATTTGGAGAAAGCAATCCTCTTTGGGGCGCTTTTGGAGAATTGTGCGACTCATTGTCTGATTCTTCATCGTCAACCAATGGGCTGAAGGCTGGTTTCTTCTCTTTTCCTGGGGGATTAATCCAGCCATCCAGCAAATTGGTTAGTTTCACACCCAAGTTCCATACTGCGGCAAAAGCCAATGTGGCGGCAGTACCTAAAGCACCCACAACAAAAGCACCAGCCACAGGCGACATTGCTGTAATCGCTGCACCAATCGCAGGCGCGTTAACTGCGAGGAAACCGGTTATAGTGACAGCCACAGGCGGAACGAAAAAAAACAGTGCGGTCAGAACAGCACCAGCCAGCAGGGCCAGTAAAACCGCAGTGACTAATTTCCAGTTATTTTTTAACCACTTTAACATTGATTACTCCTTTATTATTTTTGGCTCAAAGCGGGAGCCATCATAGCAGCATTCACCCATGCATGAAACAAAAATGTGCAGTATGTTGTAACGTTTCTGTAAAGGAGCAATTTTTTTACTTTATTCATCCGCTTACATAACGCGTAGGGTCGATAATGCCCGCTTCATTGAAGCCTTTCCTGCGGTAGGTGCAACTGTCGCAGCGACCGCAGGCCACCCCTTCAGGCGTAGCCTGATAACAGGAAACAGTCAGACTGTAATCCGCGCCACAGGCCACTCCCTGGCGAATCGTTTCCGCCTTGCTCCAGGCAATTAACGGGGTGTGAATCACCGTTTTACGGCCCTCTATCCCGGCTTTGGTGGCGAGATTGGCCATGGTTTCAAAGGCGGCAATGTATTCCGGCCGGCAATCGGGATAACCGGAATAGTCAATCTGGCTGACACCGATGAACAGATTAAAGGCCGCAAGCGTTTCGGCAAACCCCAAGGCCACCGATAAAAAAATGGTGTTGCGTGCCGGCACGTAAGTGACCGGGATTTTGCCGTCACCGCAATAATCCGGCACAGCCACCGACGCGTCCGTTAAAGCAGACCCTTTGAATTGACCGATATCCAGAGTAAACACGTGATGCTCGATGGCTCCTAACTGGCGGGCTACGCGCTTGGCTGCCTCAAGCTCAGCGTTATGGCGTTGGCCATAATCAAAACTCAGGGCATAACAGGCGTAACCCTGCGATTTGGCGATAGCAAGGCAAGTGGTGGAATCCAAACCGCCGGACAATAAAACAATGGCCTTTTTCATGATTGCTTACCCGAAAAACCAACAAGGGCGGCCATCATAGCATACTCTGAGGCAAACCCGGGCTTAAATCCCTGATGGCCGGTGATTGCCAATTTCAGCCGGATACTGCTAAAATTCGCGCAATTTGCATGTCCATTGGATGAAGATGTCAGCACTGTATCCTGTTATCCTGGCCGGAGGGTCAGGTACCCGTTTGTGGCCCTTATCCCGTAAAAACTTCCCCAAACAGTTTTTATGTCTGCAGGGGCAACACTCCTTATTACAGGAAACCATGAAGCGGGTGACAAGCCTTGCCTGCGAGCAGATTCTGGTGGTCAGCAACGACGCACATTATTTTCTTTGCCAGGAGCAACTGGAGCAATTGCAATTGGCTCAAACGCCGCAATTGACCTACCTGCTTGAGCCCTGCGCCCGCAATACGGCACCGGCCATTACTGTCGCCGCTCGTCATCTGGTCGATCAGGCCGGTCGTGAGGCCCTGATGCTGGTTTTGCCTTCCGACCACTGGATAGCCGATGCCTCCGCCTGGCAAAAAGCCATGACCCAGGGTTGTCGCTATGCGGCGGAAGAAGACGTTATCATTACCTTTGGCATCCGTCCTGACAGTCCTAAAACCGGCTATGGTTACATCGAGGCCGGCAATGAATTGGCACCGGGTGTTTTCGCATTGCAATGCTTCCGTGAGAAACCGGATGCCGCTCTGGCCGCCTCCTTTGTAGAGGAGGGGCATTATTACTGGAACAGCGGCATGTTTGTCTGCCGCGCCGGCGTGTACTTGGATGAAATTGAACGGCATGCGCCGGATATCGCCAGCCAAAGCCAGCAGGCTTTGAGCAAGGCCCATCATCACCAGGATTTTATTCGCCTGGATGACGAATCGTTTTCCCAATGCCGCAGTGATTCCATCGATTACGCGGTCATGGAAAAAACCAGCAGGGCGGTGGTTATTCCTGTCGACATTCAGTGGAGCGACCTGGGCTGCTGGACGTCGGTCGCTGAAGCCAATACCCTGGATGAGCAGGGCAATGTCCTGCACGGCAACGTCATTGCCAAAGAAAGCCACAATTCCCTCATCAGCAGCAGCAGTGCCTTGATCACGACCTTAGGCATTAAAAACCAGATCATTGTCGCCACGCCCGATGCCGTGCTGGTTGCCGACAAGAGTTATTCGCAACAGGTGAAGGATCTGGTGAACTCCCTCACCGGCGACAATCAGCAGCTGGTGGATGATCACCAGCGCGTCATGCGCCCCTGGGGCTATTATGAAATTTTAGCGGAGGGCCCTGCCTTCAAGGTCAAACGCCTGATGGTTAAACCGGGCGCCCGCCTCTCCCTGCAGAAACACCAGCATCGCGCTGAACATTGGGTCGTAGTCGGCGGTGAGGCTGAGGTTGTAAATGATGAAAAAATCATGCACTTGGAGGCCAATCAATCCACCTACATCCCGCCCAAGACCCGCCATCGACTTTCAAACCCCGGAAAACAACCGCTTTTTGTCATTGAAGTGCAAAGTGGCCATTACCTCGGCGAAGACGACATCGAACGCTTTGATGATATTTATCAGCGCAAATTGGTTGATTCTTAGTAATTTAACCGCGTTTTACAGTAAATAATTTTTCAACAGTGTAAATTTCATATTCACAGCTTGTGCACCAAACATCTGCTATGTTATAAAATAGTACAGATTGCGCGATTAATTGTGTGCTTTTAATCACCAGTCTTCTGATTATGAGGTGATACATGAGTGCAAAATCTAACGAACTGTTATTAACCCCCCAGGCCTTATTAAGCCAGTCAGGCATTGCCGCCGCCGGTGATTTTTATAAATTCCGCACTCAAGTTAATCTTCTCACTCGTGAAGAATTAGAAAAATTACAGGATTACGTTCCTGCGCTTTTACCGTTCTACCTTACCGAACTGGCCACCATTAATTCGGCCAGCTTTAAATATCTCAACAAGACCCAAAAAAAGGTTCAACTCGACAAACTGAGGCTGATTTATTTTTTGCTTTATGCCCAATATCAACTCGACTCCGTGCAGGGCAGACAATATAAACTGCGAGGATACAAAGAGTCCATGGATGTATGCGCAGGTTTTATTGATCACTTGACAACGCTTTCTGAGACAAAAAACGACCCGCTTGAGCAGCAGCATCAGGTTGAACAGGGGTATAGCGAGAAATACCTCAAATTCAGCGGCAGACTCGTCGGCTATTGGCTTGCCGAACGCCTCCAGGAACTCTACGGTCTAAAAGATATTGAAGAGGACTTAGACAGTAACAAAGTCAACGAACTGCAAGAAAACAAAAAGCAAAAATACAAGGCAGATAGAGAAGCCTTTGCCGCTCTCGAAGGCATTGAGGCTGAGAAAGTAGAGCAAGGCGAGTTCAGAAGTGGGGTAACTGCCTACATCAAAAAACAGATGCGAGCCATTAACGAGCGTCGCCTGTATTGGGTATGGGGAGGCGGCATGCTCGCCAGCGTGCTTGACTTGTTGTCGGATGACTTCTTCAACAAACAACAAACGCAGGCCGCGGTCTCCTACCCATCACCCTTTACCGGCTACATGAGTTGGCTGCTCTACTATGCCCGCTTTGCTCTCAACATGACCTTAGTATTGAAACATACCTTTGTTGGTCCGTGGATGACTAAGGAAGAGAAAGAAGCCGCCAAGTTCAGCACCCCCTGGCAACGGTTTACAGGCGAACTCAAAGAACGCAAATATGCTTTGCTGAATGATTCCATCTGGGCAACGGCCAATCTGGTGTGTTTCTTCTGGTTAAAAGGACCCGGGGTTTTGGGTTGGGGGGGTAATATAGCCACTGCCGCCCTGCTGGCTATGGATTTAGTTCTCACGGTGATCCGTTATTTTGAAGAAGAAGCCGATCACAAAAAGCATATCATCATGCTTAATGAAGCCATTATCCAGCTTCAATTAGCGCCCGGAAATGAAGCACGGATTAAAGAACTTGAAAAAGCCATCGTCCAGGCGGAGTTTGACTGGAAATATAAAAAATACGGTACACTCACCGACATTGCCTATGCTGCCGGCTTAATGGTCGTATTTACTGCTTTCTTTTGCTGTGTTGCCTTTCCGGGACTAGTGGCGGCGCCTACCTTAATGATTCTCTCCGCGGTTGGAGCCGCTTTGTGCTTTGCCTTGACTGTAGCCTATTCCGCAGTCTCCAGCGGCATTGAGATTGCCAAAACCAAAGGAACAGCGGAGCAGATTAAAAAACAATACAATGAATCGTTTGAAGAATTTAACCGCCTGAAAAAAGATTACGATGAAAAATCTGCGCATTTACTTGATGTTGACGACAAGGAACTCGATGAATTGTGCAATAATTTACGGGTTCACTATCTGGTTCTTCGCGATCTCGAGGCGGATGTCGATTATCAGAACCGTACGGCTCGTTTCCAAAGTGTGAAACTGGTTCACTCCATTTTTGTCGATGCCTGTATACCGACATTGATTTTTGCAAGCTTCACGTTCATGCCTCTGCCCATTGCTATTGCTGTTCTGGCGGCGGGCTTGTTGTTGGCGGGATTGTCTTATCTGCTGATTAACCAGTTTAAGCCTGAACCGTCTGAAAAAGCAGTTTTAGGAGACCAGGATAAGGACTTTTGGAGCTTCCTGGAGGAACCGGTCAACCCCTTCAATAAACCAAAAACAGCAAATGCACGCGGCTTTTTCAGCCATCCTGAGGCGGTGGAAGACGAGAAAGCGCCGTTAATTGATGCTGGTAGCGAATCGAAGCCCGACCCTGACTCACCCGCCCCCGATTTATTAACCTTTTAAATCATCTCCACCTCATCCTGCCCAATAAGGAAGTTGGGTATGATGATAAAAAAGTGTATAATTGCACAATTTGTTGTTCAATTTCCTTGCGACCATGAATCTTGATAAACACTATGACGTGATTGTTATCGGCGGCGGCCATGCCGGCACTGAAGCCGCTATGGCAGCGGCACGCCTCGGGTGCCAAACCCTGCTTTTAACCCATAACATGGATTTACTGGGGCAGATGTCCTGTAATCCGGCCATAGGCGGCATAGGCAAAGGCCATCTGGTTAAGGAAATTGACGCGATGGACGGTGTCATGGCCTTAGCTGCCGATGAGGCGGGGATTCAATTTCGCACCTTGAATGCATCCAAAGGCCCGGCTGTGCGGGCAACCCGTGTTCAGGCGGATCGGGTGCTTTACCGTCAAGCCATACGTCAACGTCTGCAACGGCAAGCGAACCTCACTCTTTTTCAACAAGCCGTGGATGATTTGATTATTGAACAGGGACGCGTCACCGGGGTAGTCACCCAACTGGGTTTAACCCTGCGTGCCAAAGCCGTGGTACTGACTGTCGGCACGTTTCTTGGCGGGAAGATTCATGTCGGCATGAATAATTATGCCGGCGGCCGCGCAGGGGATCCGCCAGCCATTGCCCTGGCCCAGCGGTTACGCGAACTGGAGTTACCCGTCGGCCGCTTGAAAACCGGCACACCGCCGCGCATCGACAGCCGTTCGCTTGATTACTCCCAGATGGAAGAACAGCCTGGCGACACGCCGGTCCCTGTCTTCTCGTTCCTTGGTCATGCCGGCATGCACCCCCAGCAATTGCCCTGTTACATTACGCATACCACCGCAAAGACCCATGAAATTATCCAGGCCAACCTGCATCAATCCCCCATGTACGCCGGGGTCATTGAAGGCGTGGGCCCGCGTTACTGCCCTTCCATTGAAGACAAAGTCGTGCGTTTTGCCGACAAATCCTCCCATCAGATTTTTGTTGAACCGGAAGGGCTGACCAGCGATGAGATTTACCCCAACGGCATTTCGACCAGCCTGCCTTTTGAGGTGCAGGTCGCCTTCGTCCGAACCATTAAAGGCTTTGAAAATGCACACATCACCCGCCCCGGTTATGCCATCGAATACGATTATTTTGACCCGCGCGGTTTAACCCCCTATCTGCAGACTAAACCCTTGGCCAACCTGTTTTTCGCCGGTCAGATTAACGGCACCACCGGCTATGAAGAAGCCGCAGCACAAGGCATCATTGCCGGCATGAATGCGGCATTGCAGGTTCAGGAAAAGGCATTGTGGTGTCCCCGCCGCGATGAGGCTTATATTGGCGTCCTTATCGATGATCTGATTACCTGCGGTACTCAGGAACCGTATCGTATGTTCACGTCCCGCGCGGAATACCGTCTGTTACTGCGCGAAGACAATGCCGATTTACGCCTGACCGAAAAAGCGTATCAATTGGGCATGGTGTCACACCATCGCTGGCAGGCGTTTTGTGAGAAGCGGGAAGCCATTGAGCGGGCACAGGCCGCATTGAAAGACACACTTATTCGCGTCAGTCACAATGACCTGCTTCAGCCCCTGCTTGAAAAACCCCTGCAGCAGGATTGCCGTGCCGCCGAATTGTTGAAACGACCGGAAATCACTTATCACCAATTGCAGAGCATTGCTGCCTTTAATCTGCCTGTTTTGCCGGCGGAGGTATCCGAGCAGGTTGAAATTCAAAGCAAGTACGCAGGCTACATTGAACGTCAGCAATTGGAGATTGAACGTCTGCGCAAACATGATAATACCCAGTTGCCGGCCGACTTCGATTACAGTCAGGTAACCGGATTATCGACGGAAGTCATGCAAAAACTAACGCGCATTAAACCCGTCACTCTGGCACAGGCCGGGCGCATTTCCGGCGTGACGCCTGCCGCGTTGTCGTTGCTGTTAATTCATCTTAAAAAACAACGGACACCCGCATGAAAGCACTAAGACCACCGGCCCCTCTTCTGCGCCAGGGACTAGAACAATTGGGATTGCCTGATTTCAGTGAACCCCTGCTGGCTTATCTGGTATTGCTGGAAAAATGGAATCATGTTTACAATTTGACAGCCATCCGCGATGTGCCGGCGATGGTAACCCGCCATGCGCTGGACAGTCTGGCCATTTTGCCTTTTCTGCGCGGCCAATCCCTGATTGATGTCGGCACCGGACCGGGCTTGCCGGGAATCCCGCTGGCCATTGCCCGCCCCGACTTAAACCTCGTCTTGCTCGACAGCAATGGCAAAAAAACCCGCTTTCTTGAGGAAGTTAAAAGGCAATTGCAGCTCGATAACATTGAAATCGTACAATCCCGGGCAGAAAACTACCACCCTTCCCCTGCTTTTGATACAGTAATAAGTCGGGCATTTAGCGATTTGTCGCAAATGATTGGCTGGACTAAGCATCTGGTGGCAAAAGACGGTCTCTGGCTCGCGATGAAGGGCCGTTACCCTGAGACTGAATTGGCCATGATTGAGTTCCCATACCAGGTCCATCCTTACACAGTTCCCGGTCTTGACGGGGAACGATGCGCGGTCGTTATCAACAATCACTAATCAAGGATACAACACCATGGCGAAAGTCATTGCCATTGCTAACCAGAAAGGTGGCGTAGGAAAAACGACGACCGCCATCAATTTGTCTGCGTCCATCGCAGCGAACCGCCAGGCGGTACTGCTCATTGATCTCGATCCCCAGGGCAATGCCACCATGGGCTCAGGCGTTAACAAGAATGAACTGGTTCACAGCAGCAACGATGTGATTCTTAGGGATTGTCTGGCGGAGCAAGCCTGTTTAAAAACAGTCTACGGATACGATTTAATTCCCGCCAATGGCGATTTGACAGTGGCAGAGGTCAGCCTCATGGAAAGAAACCATCGTGAAACATTCCTTTTCAAAGCCCTGCAGCCGTTATTAAGCAACTATGATTTTATTTTGATTGACTGCCCCCCGGCTCTCAACACATTGACCATCAATGCGCTGGTGGCTGCAGATTCGGTGCTGATTCCCATGCAATGTGAATATTACGCGCTCGAGGGTCTGGCCGCCCTGATGTCAACCATTGAACAAATTAAAGCGGCAGTTAATCCCCGCCTGCACATTGAAGGTCTGCTGCGGACTATGTATGATGCGCGCAATCGTCTGTGTGCCGAAGTATCCAAGCAATTACTGGAGCACTTTGGCAACAAAGTCTACCGCACGGTTGTACCGCGCAATGTGCGTCTTGCTGAGGCGCCAAGCCATGGCATGCCCGCCCTGCAATACGACAAATCGTCGCCTGGCGCTGCAGCCTACATGGTTTTAGCTTCAGAAGTCATCAGCAAGCAGACAGTAACCGGTTAAAATCAGAGGTGCATTATGGCAGTTAAACGTGGTGGTTTAGGTCGAAACTTATCGGTTCTCTTAGGGCAGACAGCGGCGCCTGAGACTAAGAACCCCGATTCGCCTTTGACCCTGTCACCGGCCTGTCTTAAGCCCGGGAAGTACCAGCCGCGTACTGATTTTTCCGAGGACACACTCGCCGAATTGGCCGAGTCAATCCGTCAGCAGGGACTGCTACAGCCGTTAATTGTGAGGCCCCTTAACGACCAATGCTATGAAATCATTGCCGGTGAACGCCGCTGGCGTGCCTCGCAACTGGCGGGATTGACCGAGGTGCCGGTCATTGTCCGCACGGTTGATGATGAAACAGCCATGGCCATTGCCCTGATCGAAAACCTGCAGCGCGAAGATTTAAATGCACTCGACCAAGCCAGGGCCATGCACCGCCTGACCCATGAATTTGCTCTGACGCATCAACAAGTGGCTGATTTACTCGCTAAATCAAGAACCGCCGTCAGTAATTTTCTCCGTCTTTTAACCTTATCAGATGAAGTGAAACGTTTATTGGAGCATGGCGATTTAGACATGGGCCATGCCCGCGCCCTGCTGATTCTTAGTGATGAGCAGCAAAATCAGGCAGCCCAGTTAATTGTGGCTAAAAATTTATCGGTTCGTGAAACAGAACAACTGGTCAAACGAATCAAAGAAGGAAAACCTCAACCGTCAGCCGTTGCCATTGACGTTCATCCCGAGGTCAAAAATCAGTTGCACCATCTTTCACAGCAGCTGAAAGCCAAAGTTAAACTCAAACAGGGCAAGTCAGGAAAGGGATCATTGGTGATTCATTACAATTCAGATCATGAGTTGCAGGCAGTTTTACAGCAAATGTTGGGGTAGTTATGGACCTATTGGGGGTATTACTCTTCTCAGCATGACCAACCATGGCTTTTACCAATGACCCTGTATAAAAGGTAGAATCTCTGTTTTTTGCATTGGCTTTTGACCAGTCTTCATAAAAAAAGTTCTATACTCACAAGATAGGAAGAATGGTCAATCAGGGAAAGACGATGCCTTGTCAAAAATGTGATTCCACAGCAACCTATCAACTGTCTGGAAACTACCAGCTGCTCGTTTCGCCTCCACGCGGTCATTGTTATTCAAAATTAATCAATCACCTGACTCAGTGTCATTATAAATTCAGCACCAGGGAAGGGGGAATTATTGAGTTATTTTTTTCGTCCGAAGAAGCCAAAGACTTAGGCCATGCCCTGGAGTGCTGTTTTTCACAGGCAGAACTGGAAGACAGCAAGGCCGTTTTGATGCCCATGGATGCTCCCGACCGCTGTATAGAACGGGTACTGAATCACACGCACTCATTAAAAAAGGTGGTCGGTCTATGTCTGTCTCAATGGCTGGTCGAACTCATCACCAATAAGGGATTAACCACCTTCTGCCAACCCATTTTACACAGTGACACCCTTAAACCTTACGGTTTTGAGTGCCTGCTGCGAGGAAAACAAGGCGATACGGCTATTGTCTCCCCGGCAGATCTGTTTGGGGCGGCAAAATCCAGCGAGTTGCTTTTCTTATTGGATAAAAACGCCCGCATCTGCCATATAGAAAACATGAGTAAGATTGATATCTCTGAAAAGAAATTATTCATTAACTTCAACCCAACTGCCATTTACGATCCACTTTTTTGCCTGACGACAACAAATCAATCATTAAAGAAAACCGGCATTCGCCCATCCCAGATTGTATTTGAAGTCACAGAAAGTGATGAAGTGAAGGATAAAAAGCATTTATTAAAAATAATCGATTATTACAGAAACCAAGGTTATGGCGTGGCGCTTGATGATTTAGGCTCAGGTTACAGCTCCTTAAATTTACTCACGGAGTTACAACCGGACTACATCAAACTGGATTATGAATTGGTTCATCAGATTCATACCAATGAATTCAAGCAAATCATACTGGAAAAAATTGGTGAGATGGCCACAAAACTTAGGATAAAAATGATCTGCGAAGGGATAGAAAGCGACGACGAACTGCAGATAATAAAACAGTATAGCATTGATTTTTATCAAGGATTTTTATTTGCAAAACCCATGCCCTACGAACATATTCCTGATTATATCCAGACGATTGACGGATAGGCTGGCTGTCAAAAGAAACTCTTATGGGTAAATTTATCAGGTCCCAGTCGATACTCGTACAATGGCCTACCTATAAAAAAATGCCCTGACTGTTTATTTATTTTTCACACTCATTTTGGTATAATTTTGCGCATTTTATATGAATGCGATAATTATTGATGAAAATAAGCCACCGAATAGCAATCACTGCGTCTATTTCTACCTATAATTAACAATGAAGGGAGATGTAGATGCAAATTCAACCCATTCATGAAGTGAAAGTTACAATTAAGTTTGAAAATAGGGAAGTTTCATGCAGTCTTGTTGTATTGTCAGAAAACGAACTGGTCGTTACCACCACAGAGTATATTGACAAGGGAAGTCCTGTGGCCTTCATTTCTCAGTTTTTCCGTGGCGAGGCCCAGATCATTCATACCCGCTACAGCCATTACCAGTTTACCTACACCTTTGAAATTCTTCACATTAATTACCAGCCGGGCTTTCTGGTCAACACCAAACTTTAGGCGCACAGTGAGCTTGCTGCGCGCCTGGCAGGCTGCCTAGAGCCAGTAGACAAAGATGAACAGAAAAAGCCATACCACATCCACAAAGTGCCAGTACCAGGCAACCGCCTCAAAAGCGAAATGCCGTTCAGGGGTAAAATGGCCTTTGATGCACCGGATAAGAATGACAATCAGCATGATGGTTCCGATGGTCACGTGCAAGCCATGGAAACCAGTCAGCATAAAGAAGGTGGTACCATAAATCCCAGCATCCAGAGTCAGGTTCATCTCGGTGTATGCTTCATGGTACTCGTAGGATTGTAAGCCAAGGAACAGCATACCGAGTAAAATGGTTAAGACCATGCCCGCAATCAGTTGCTTGCGCTTATTGAGTTTTAATGCCCAATGCGCCCAGGTGATGGTCGCACCGGAAGTAAGCAGGATTAAGGTATTAATCGCGGCAAGCCCCCACGCCCCCATCGCTTCAGTAGCCCCGACAAAGGTTTGGTTATTGGGATTTTGCAAAAGCGGCCATTGAGCCACAAAGTCAGACCACAAGGTGTAGTGCGTAATCGGGTGCATTTCTCCGCCGAGCAGCGGAACTGACCAATAGCGGCAAAAAAACAACGCGCCGAAAAAAGCGCCGAAGAAACACACTTCTGAGAAAATGAACCAGCACATCCCCCAACGGAAGGAACGATCAACCTGGAGGTCATAAAGTCCTTTTTGATTTTCATAAATGACCTGGCCAAACCACCCGACCATCATGCCCACTAGAATGCAAAGCCCGGCAAAGAAAATATAAGGGCCATACCAGTCATCATGCAGCCATGATGCAGCGCCGACCAGCGTTGTGGTCAGGCCAATGGAGCCGACCAGCGGCCAATGGCTAGGCTTAGGGACGTAATAAGTACCGTGCGCTCCCATGGGTTTCTTTCTCCTCTTTATTATTCGCCTGGATAACCACAGTCAATCCAGAGTCAATTAATTACACGATTTGTCACATCGAATAATGTATACGACAAAGTGATTGTTTTTATTTCCGCCGGCAAGTCATTATCCAGATGAAACAGCAAAGGCATATCCATGGCTTCGTGTCCATTCAAGGTTTGCTGGGTAAAACAAAAACACTCTGTCTTTTTTAAGTATTTCGCGGCAATTCCCGGCGTAACGCTGGGTATTGCCTGCACAGTCATCCGGAAATTGCTTTTATTCTCTGCATAAAATGCAAGTTTGGCAATTTCGCCGGGGTGCACGTTAATCCGGGTTACCTTGGGGTAAAAGGCCCAGGGTAAACTGCTGTTACTGGTTGAGACAAATTGAACCGTCACGACCCTGTTTTTATCCACAAAAGCCTGTGCGCTATTATAAGCCGCTGCCTTACTATTGGTTTTGCCATTGATCCCCAACGTTTGGCAAAGGCTGTTATAAATGGGCACCAGAGCAAAGCCAAAACCAAACATGCCAAGCACAATGAGTGACAATAACAACACAATTCTTTTATGACCTTTCACTGCATTACCTGCCTGCTCGTTCATTCAACACATGGAGCGGTTAATGCCCCGTCCACACTCTAGGGAACCGTTGGCGGCGTGGTGAAGCTGTGGTACGGAGGCGGTGACGACAATGTCCACTCCAAACCATGAGCCCCTTCCCATACCCGTGCATCCAGGCGTTTGCCTTCATGGCGGCGCTTAACCGTCATGAACACGTTGTATAAAAACAGCAGCTGTGAGAAACCAAAAATGAAGGCACCCACGGTAGATACCATGTTGAAGTTGGTAAACTGCAAAGCATAGTCCGGAATACGTCTTGGCATACCCGCCAGCCCTAGGAAATGCATGGGGAAAAAGGCAATATTCACTGAAATGGCTGACAGCCAGAAATGCCATTTACCCAAACACTCGTTGTACATGTGGCCCGTCCATTTCGGCAGCCAATAGTACGTGGCTGCCATTAAGGAGAAGATGGCGCCGGGAACCAGAACATAATGGAAATGAGCGACAACAAAATAGGTATCCTGGTATTGATAATCCGCAGGCACCAGTGCAAGCATTAACCCGGTAAAGCCGCCGATAGTGAACAGAAACACAAACGCTATCGCAAACAGCATGGGCGTTTCAAACGTCATGGCGCCTTTAAACATGGTGCTGACCCAGTTAAATACTTTAATGCCTGTGGGAACCGAAATCAGCATGGTCGCATACATAAAGAACAATTCAGCACCAAGCGGTACACCGGTGGTGAACATATGATGGACCCAGACAATGAATGAAAGCAACGCAATACTGACCGTTGCATACACCATGAAATGATAACCAAACAATGGCTTACGGCTAAAGGTTGGAATAATTTCAGAGATCACTCCAAAAGCCGGCAATATCAGAACGTACACCTCCGGATGTCCAAAAAACCAGAAAACATGCTGGAATAAAATCGGATCACCACCACCTGCCGCGTCAAAAAAGCTGGTACCGAAATGTCGATCAGCCAGCATCATGGTGACTGCACCGGCCAGAACGGGCATGATCGCAATCAGTAGAAACGCCGTGATCAACCAGGTCCAGACGAACATGGGCATTTTCATCAAGGTCATGCCGGGGGCCCGCATGTTCAGAATGGTGGCAATGATGTTGATAGAACCCATGATTGAAGACAGACCCATCATATGCACTGCAAAGATCATGAAGTCTGTGCTGGGCGGAGCATATTTGGTTGATAAGGGAGCATACATGGTCCAACCGAAATTAGGACCGCCGCCACTGTGAAACATGGTTGAAAACAACAAGGCAAATGCAAAGGGCAGGATCCAGAAGCTCCAGTTATTTAACCGTGGCAGAGCCATATCTGGCGCACCAATCATCATTGGGATTTGCCAGTTCGCCATCCCGGTGAACGCAGGCATTACTACCCCAAAGAGCATGATGAGGCCGTGCATGGTGGTCATCTGGTTAAAGAAATTGGGGTCGACAAAACGATGGCCGGGCTGAAATAATTCCGCACGAATGATTAATGCCATACCACCGGCTAAAAAGAAACTCAACATCGCTATCCAAAGATAAAGCGAGCCAATGTCTTTGTGGTTGGTGGTAAATAACCATCGCTTAGCGAAACCGATAAACCCTTTACCTTGTTCTGGTCCATGATCATGGTCATCATGGTGATCGAGTTCATGTGCCAATGTTTGACTCATCGTAAACCTCCAGCTTGCGCTTTTTTCACTATTTTAGGTGCCTGAACCTCACCGGATCGTACCTTAGCCACATTGGCAGGCTGCACTTCGTCATTGGTATTATTTTCCCAGGCATTTCGCTCGTAGGTCACTACGGCCGCGATTTCCTGATCCGTCAATTGGTCTTTGTAAGCCTGCATGGCTGATCCTGGAACGCCATCAAGCACCAGAGCAATGTGTCGGCTGATGGGTTTACCGACGGCAATCGAACTGCCCTTCAACGGCGGGAACATCGGCGGCAACCCCTTGCCATCTGCTTTATGGCAGGCCGCACAGATGGCTTCGTACTTGGTTTTACCGAGAGTCATCAGTTCTTCACGGGTCATTTTAACCTGTTCTTTGGGTTTGCCCGCCCCGGCAGCATAAATATCTTCCACTTTCACCTGAGCATCGACCCATTGCTTGAACTCGTCATCGCTCACAGCCTGCACTACAATCGGCATGTAAGCATGGTTAATACCGCATAATTCAGTACATTGGCCGCGATAAACCCCCGGTTTTTCGATACGGGCCCAAGCCTCGTGCATGAATCCTGGCATGGCATCGCGCTTGATACCCAGTTCAGGTACCCACCAGGAATGAATCACATCGGTTGAGGTCACTAAAAACCTGATTTTACGGTTCACAGGAACCACCAGCGGCTTATCCACCTCCAGTAGATACCACTGTCCTTTTTTCTGTTTATTTTGAATTTGATCGTAGGGTGTGGCGAGGTTGCTGAAAAAACTAATCCCCTGATCCAGGTATTGGTATTGCCATTTCCATTGAGACCCAACGACCTTGATGGTGACGTCAGAATCACTGCTGTCTTCAAGCCGCATCAGGATAGTGGTGGCGGGAATGGCTAAGGCAATAAGAATCAGGAAAGGAATCACTGACCAGACTATTTCAAGGCGCGGGTTATCATGAAAGGCCGCTGGTTTATAACCTACGGATTTGCGATGATGAATGAGCGAATAAATCATCACGCCAAACACCACGATTCCAATCAACGCACACACAATCATCGATGTTGTGTGCAGGAAATACATGTCATGGCTTAAAGGCGTTACACCTTTGTACATATTTAACTGCCACGTATCAGCTGCAGCAGCGGCCGTTTGAGTTGTCAGTAGCCCGACTCCGGCAGCGGCAAGCAAACCGCCAGCCTTAAACCTGTTTCGCATCCCCATTCCTCACCTTATTCTTATTGGCTGGTTGCGGCAACCAGCCTGATGATTAATTTTTCTTAATAACCCTGTTTATCACCAATCGCCCTTACCACAAGGAATAGTTACCCTCTTCCTTCGATTGGCTCACCATGTATTTGATTGCTTCAATCACTTCACCTGTTGTGCAATGCTTGCAGCCCCCGTTTTTGGGATGGTATTCGCCACTTACCGTTTGCTTGATTAAGACATCCATGTTTTTCTGCAGCAGCGGTTTCCAGATGGCTTTGTCGCCGATTTTCGGTGCGCCTTGTTTGCCATCGTCATGGCACATGCCACAGTTTTCATTGTAAACATCCTTGCCGTTTGACGGGTATTTTTGTGAACCGGCATTGTCTAAATCCGTCCACTGGGATCGGGACAGCGATTTGTTTAAAATATAATCCGTGGCTGCCATGATGTCATTGTCGCTGCAGGTCACGCAGGCGCCTTTAACCGGCATGCTGTTATAGCCGTTAATGGCATGGCGATACAATCCGGTCAGGCCACTGTCTTTGAGGCGACGATACCAGTTTGCACCATCCCCAATGACGGGCGCGCCCATTTTATTATCCTGGTGGCAAATGATGCAGGCATTGACATAAACCTGCTTACCGCGTTTCAGCGTGGGTTGCTGCTCGGACGGTGAAACCCCCAGAGACTCTTCACTGACAACCGTCTTTAAATAGGTTGCAATCGCCAGACGATCCTCTTCCGTCAGATAACTTAGACTGTTGTGATTAACCTCGGCCATGGGGCCCGCGACAGGGCCGGCGCGATTGATGAGCTGCCCTTTCAGGAACACATCCGCCACTTCATAGCGGCTCGCTGAGCGCAAACCGAATTTGGTAATGTTGGGTGCCCAGTAACCATCAATGAAGCTGCCGGTCAAGTAATAACGATCCTTTGGTGCGCCAAAAATGTTGAGCGGTGTATGGCACATGCTGCAATGCCCCAAACTGTCAACAATGTATTTGCCGCGGTTCCAGGCCGGTGATTTGTCACTTTGGTAGTCAATGGTGTCTTCCTCCGGGAAGAAGAACAGCAAATTCCATCCCCATAATGAAAACCGGGCTCCTGGCACATTGAATGGGAAAGGAAGCGATTTATTTTCCTGCTTGACTGGCGGAAGACTCATGAAATAGGCATAAAGCGCGCGTAAATCGTCGTCGGTCGTCTTGGAGAAGTAAATGTAGGGGAAAACCGGGAAATAATTTCTGCCTTTGGGATCACGGCCTTCTCTCATGGCACGGATAAAATCGTCTTCAGTCCAGTTACCAATACCGGTTTCTTTATCCGGAGTGATATTAGGGCTGTAAAACGTGCCGAAAGGCGTATTGATGGGCAATCCCCCGGCAAACGCAGGCGTACCGCCCTTCACATTGGTATGGCAGGCGATGCAGTCACCCATTTTAGCCAGGTATTCGCCGTGCTCAATCAGTTTTTTCTGAACGTCATCCGCTGGTGCTTTGGTTTGGGGGTAGGCGGGGTAATACCCGTCGATCAGAGGCTCCGCGATTTTTTCCTGTTGCGTTGCTGTTTCTGTTGTCACGTCCTGCTTGGGAACCGGTTTCACTTCTTCCGGGACAATTGATTTTGCCTCGTTTGACTGTGGCTCGTTTGGCGTGGACACCGGTTCAGCCGCTGCTTTTGAGGTTTCATCATTGGCTTTCGCAGCGTACGATGCAGTGACGAATGAAATCACACTCATGAATAAAATCGCAAAAATTGCGTTGTTTTTCAACAAAGAGCGCACGCCCCCTCCTTAATATGCTTACCTTAAACAGCGACAGACAAGAAAAATAATCAAGCATTTTATACCCCTAGATGGAAAACTTGCAATGATGATTGCTGCAGTATTTATTAAATGGCATTAAATTGTTTTTTATTTACACAAAATGGTTTTTTTGACTGACTTCTTTATCCCTGGCTGGTATTCTGATGGCTTTCTTTGGAAGGAGAATCATCATGATCTGGAAGGAAGCACTCGCATTGGAGCAGTTGCAGAATCAACAACGGCATGTGGCAAGCATTGACGGCAACAAAATCCTGTTCCTGTGGCACAAGGACAAAGTCCATGCAATGTCATCGCAATGCCCGCATTTCAAACTGCCACTGACGAAAGGCAAAATCACCGAGCAAAACACCATTGTTTGTCCGTTTCATAAAAGTGAATTTGATTTAGACAGCGGCGAAGTTGCCTGCTGGTCCCCCTGGCCGCCCGCGATTGGCAAACTGTTAGGGAAAGTCAGCTCATCCAAGTCCTTAACGATTTATCCAACCCGTATTGAGGACGGGAAAATCATGGTTGGCTTTGAGTAAAGCGCTTCAAATGAGGTAGCGGCCGGCGCCCTGGATAATGGTCTCAATGAATTCCTGGTAATGGAGCGCTGGCAATTGCCAGTAATGCCAATACAGCGGCATAAGCCAGCGTTTGCCAGGGCAGATTTCCTTGAGAAGACCTTGTGCCAGTTCGCGGGTGATATCCAGGCTTGGAATAAGGCCAAAGCCATAGCCCTGGATCGCAAACTCCCTGAACCCCTGCACAGAAGGGACCATATTGTAACGCTTGGGCAACAGGGCTTTTTTAAAGAAGTGGGTAAAAAAGCGTTCATGCAGACGATCACGGCTGTCAAAAACCAGCAGAGGCGCATGGTGGAGATTGTCTTCCATTGCGGCACCATTCGCAAAGTAACGTTCGATAAACGCAGGCGAGGCAACCAGCAAATAATCCATGTGCCCTAACAGGACGCATTCACAACCGGGCAAGGCTTTATCATGGCTCGACACACAAGCAGAAACCGCCCCTTTGCGGAAATAATCCAGTGTTAATTCCTGATCATCGGTAATGATGTCAAGATTCACTTTTTCAAGAAAGCGCAAATCCGCCAGTAAATGAGTAAACCAGGTTTCCAAACTGTCACGGTTGAGGGCTACCGACAGACGAGCAGGCAAATCCTGTTCGATTTCCTGAAGAAAGTGCTCTTCCAGTAGATGGATGCGTCGAAGTAAACCCAGCATTTTTTCACCCAGGGGCGTCGCCCTGTAAGGATGAGTTCGAATCAGCAAAGGCTGCCCCATCATTACTTCCAGTTGTTTGATGCGCTGGCTTATCGCTGGCTGAGTAATAAACAATTGCTGGGCAGCGGCGGCAAAGCTTTGGGTTTGAATGACAGCGTCTAAAGCCTGCAACCCACGATGATCAAGTCTCATAAGCAAAATTTATCAATAATCAAAATTATTAATTTCTATAATAGCCTGCTTTCAGGGATAATGCCTAGATTCGCAATTTGAGGAGGAAATAATCATGTTGGTTTATTTTAATGGTTTAGTACTCGGCCTCTCCCTGATCATGGCCCTGGGCCCTCAAAATGTGTTCTTAATTCGCCAGGGCGCACAACGTCGCCATGCCGTTTTATCTGCGCTGGTGTGTTTCTGTTGCGACCTTATCTTAGTCTGCGGCAGCGTAGCAGGCTTATACCATGTCCTGGAATTGCACCCGCAACTCAAAGTAGGAATGACGTGGTTTGGTGTGGCTTTTTTAATGTATTACGGCAGTCAAGCGTTAAAAAATGCATTTCAATCACCATCGGCAACATCCGAGTTGCCCGAGAAGCAAGGCAGCAATCGCTTACAGATCATTCTCCTTGCCTTAGGATTCAGCCTGCTTAATCCTCATGCCATTATTGATTCCTTAGTCATTATCGGTACCAACAGCGCCCAATTTCCCGAACATCAAAAAGCCTTCATACTGGGAGTGGCCACCTCCAGCCTGTTATGGTTCAGTTCACTGACATTCACGACCCATTATTTTTCCGACGTGTTGTCCCGCACCGCCGTGTGGCGGCGCGTGGAATTGTGCAGCGGTTTATTGATGATCTGTTTAAGCCTTAAACTGGCGGCAAGCCAGTTTTAATCTAGGATTGTTTAGGACCCGTAGTCAGTTCGGTTATTTTTGCCATGGCATTGTCCTTGATGCTGCTCAGCAATGTATCCACACTTCCTTCACCGTAGAGACGGAATTGGGCTGAATTCATGTGTACACCTTCTGCAAGACGAAGCAATTGCCTCTCGGTTTCTTCCGAAATGTCAGTGCGCCGGCTGGTTGTGAGTTTAGCCAGCGTTGAGGGTTGCATATCCTCCTTTCTCCAGGTATGAATGGTGTCGGTATTCACCCAGGGGCCCAGTGTCACAATGAGATTCTGAAGTTCCCTGGTGCCGAGTTTGTACCACATCTTGTCGCTGTTTTTACCCATCGCCCATTGATAAACGGCAATCAAATCCTCAAGGGCTTCTTTGTAATCACTGGCATATTCTTTTCGAGAGTGGGCGCAATAACCAGCGTAAGCACTGGCCACCATTCCCACCGTCACCAGGGGGAGAAAACCGCAGGTCAACCACGAAAAGACGGCAGCCCCAGTGCCAACAAGGATATGAGCATCAACCGCCTGCAAATCGGCCAATGCTTTGCTGAAACGCTCCACCTGTTGATTGACGATTTTTATGTGTATGCTGGATTGATAATCAAAATCACTGTCCGGTTTGACAAACCGGCCGGTTTGCTGGCCAGAAACAGCCGAGTTAAAGAAGCCTGTAAAAAATCGCATGGGAATCTCCGTCCATTGAAAACCTCGATATAATCACATTATTCGGCTAAATTGAAGAATAAAGATACCAATGACGATGAGGATACGCAGAAAAATAGAAAGGGCCAATCAGTGTGTCGCCAATTGACCCAGTGGAATGACACATAGCAAGTCCAACCTCGCAGGCGAAACTATCTCACACGCAGCGCTTGATTGTCAACAATTCCAGCAGATTGCGTTTGTTGTTAACGATTCAATGCAGTAAACTCACCGTTTTGGCAAAACGAGGCAACCATGTTCTACGGCGACAATGTGAAAGACACCCGGCAGATGTTTTATTCAAGCTGGCATAAGTACCGCCATGCCCAGCCTTTACTTCCTGTGGAACAGCAGATAGTCAATGTCATTGCCGATCACCCTGAATACCAGACCATGCTGGAAAATTCCACCCCCGAAAACGAACAGGCTTATTTTCCCGAATTAGGCCAGACAAATCCCTTTCTGCACATGGGGCTTCATCTCGCAGTCCGTGATCAATTGGCCACCAATCGTCCAGCAGGCATTGTCGCGGTTTATCAGCAATTACTCACCAAATACCAGGATAGGCTGGCGGTTGAACACCTGCTGCTTGAGAAACTGGCTGAATGCCTCTGGCAGGCGCAACGCACCGCCAGTTATCCCGATGAAAACCAATACCTTCTTGCCGTCAAATTGCTGTTGTAAACTTAACTAATTGCTTGATAAAAAAGAAACTCTTGTCAAATTCAGCCATTAACCGCTATAGTGAGTCTGCCTCTTGATGTGCTGTATCGGTTAGAGGCATTCCCAATGAAAAATCGATGGAGAGATCATGAAAAAAGTAATTGCTTTATTGGCCGCTTTCGCTGCAACCGCTGTATCTGCCCAACCCAATGCTAATGCAGAAACCAGCGCTCAATCGCATGCGTCACAAACTCAGACTTACGCGGATGCCAATGCGGCGAATCCCAGTCAACCCAGTCAGCAGCAAACAACGGATACAACTCAAAATCAAGCCAATCCCAGCCAACAAAATGCACCGACCAATAACACCGGTTCAACGAATCCCAGTAATTCTGGCAATGCCAATCAGGCTCCCCAGTCTTAATCCCACCCGGTATCGGGAAACAGCCATCCGCTGTTTCCCCGCCCTCTGATTTCTTTCGAAACGCTCTTCGCTAACTTTTAACACATTGTCCATAACCTCTTTAAAACAGTCGCATTTTTTTATTGGGGAGGAAAGAAAATTTATTTTTTTTCTGCTACTCTTTAAGTGGCTTCATGTTCTTAACTTACTTTCAAGGAAGACTTATCATGAAAAAATCAACTGTTGCTGTTGCCGCTTTATTAACTGCGTTATCTGCTGCTACGGTCGCTCCTGCTGCCTATGCTAATGATACTGCAGGCACTCAAGTAACGGGTTGTAATGGTTGTAAAGGCTGCCATGGCTGTAATGGTTGCAAAGGCTGCAAAGGTTGCAAAGGTTGTAACGGCTGCAAAGGTTGCGGCGGTTGCAAAGGCTGTGGTGGTTGCAGCGGCAGTTGATTCAAGTCAGGGAAACAGTCATGGTGGCTGTTTCCCTGTGCCTATTCCCTTTTAAACGATACGACCCATGCCAAATTTTTCTCTTCCAGGCTTAAGTTCTTTTCAACAATCCCAATTGCTGCGTGCCGCAAGGCAGGTGCTTGAAACCCAGCAACAGATGACGACAGCCAGGGGCAGGAATATCATTCACTACACCCTTGAGAAAAAGCGTAAACACGTATCCATGAATCATTACCCCAAAGGTGATCGCATTGATCATCAAACGGGAGCGCAGTATTTCTACCACTGCCATCGTGAAAATTTTGAAAGCATGGAGCACGGTCATTTCCATTGTTTTCTGAGGTATAAAGGCATTCCGGCACGGATTAAACCCACCGCCTTGCCTGACTGGGATAAGTACATCGACAATCCCATGACCCATTTGGTCGCCATTGCCATGAATTGTTACGGACAACCCATCCGTCTGTTTACTGTTAACCGCTGGGTTTCTTCCGATATCATTTACGATGCCCGCCACGTCGCCGGTTTTATCCGACGGTTTAAAATGACGCTTAACGACAGCGAATACTGGCAGGTACTGGATCGCTGGGTGCAGGGCATGCTAAGGCTTTTCTCACCGCAAATTGTCTGGCTGCATGAGCAGCGGCAACAGCGGATGCGGGAATTTAGCAGCGCGTTTCCTGAGGAAAATGCTTACGAATCGAGAGACATCGAAGAACCCTCGCAAATAGAGATTGATCTTAATACACAGATTCAATGGCTGCTCAATCCGGCTTCTTTAAATCAAGCGGAAGACGCCCTGTCCTGATGAACTCGCGCGATTGAAGCCGTTCCCTTTTTTGCGCATAAATGGGTAGTGTTGCTGCACAAGCCACGATGCAGTAAATGAATAGCCCACGATTTCCCAGCTCCTGCATAAAAAATGAGGCAATAACCGGCCCCGCCATGGCTCCTACGCTGTAGGCCAGCAGCAGGGTTTGCGTTGCTGCCACAATGTCCTCCGGGGCCAATGCATCACAGGCGTCACTGACACTGATGGGATAGAGTGCAAAGGTAAGCCCGCCAAAAAGCATCATAAAACTAAACAGCCAGGCCGATGGGCCTTTAAAACCGATCAAACACAGCAGGGTCAGGATAGTCAGTACGGTAACTCGCATAAGGACCTGACGCCGATCGCCCTGATCAGACCATTTGCCTAACGGATACTGCAGCAACATACCGCCAAATATCACCGCGAACATGTAGGTCGCTACCAACGACACCCCGCCTGACAATGCACTGAGGTAAACCGGTAATAAGCCGTAGATAACACCCATAATCAGCCCTGAAACCAGCGCCCCGGTCAATCCTGGTATGGAGGCTTTCAACAACGCAATCCTGGGTACTGACGAAGACGAGGTTAACCTGGGAATACTGCGGGCTAAAAAGGCGATGGGCATGACCGAAATCACACTGAGCAGAGCCGCTAACTCATAAAGAAAAAAAGGCGATGTGTCCTTAAGACAGAGAATAAACTGGCTCACACTCTGAGCACTGTAAAACGCAATCATGTACCAGGCCATGATCTGACCGCGGTTGCGGCTCGAACTCACCGATAACAGCCAGCTTTCTATGACGACAAAAACACCAGCCGTCACAAAACCGGCAATAAAACGCAAAATCAGCCACAATAGTGGCTCATAAAAAAAACCGTGCAATAGACAGCACAGGGCCAGAATGAGCGAAAAAAGCCCATAAGCATGGCGATACCCCCACCGTAGAATCATCTGTTCCGTGCGAAGCGAACCCGCCACCACACCGATGTAAAACACACTGGTTATGGCCCCCATAAACCCGGTTGAAGCCTGCGCCAGCGTCATTTTTAAAATCAACAGGGTTGAAACAAAACCAGTGCCGAGAAGAAAAATAAACAGACTGAGCAAAGGTGCCAAAGCACACTTTATCAAGGGTGTCATTGTTTGCGCTTCAAGTGATTGCGGGACAGAATAATGAGCTTAACAAATTTGCTGAATTCAGACCACGCCTACCGGCTTGCAGGTCCATTAGTGGTCTTGAGCAAAGGATTAAATATCACTTTTATAGACTTTAACCCGATCTTTTCCGGTTTGTTTCGCTTCATACAATGCCTGATCGGCGGCTTTGATGATTTCGTCAATGGTCGCCCCATGCCGTGGCGCTTCAGCGACACCAATTGAAATGGTAATGCTGGACAACTGCTGGTTTTTATACACAATCGGCGTTTCTTTCAACACCTCACGGAACTGATCCAGCTTTTTAGCCGCTTGCACCAGTGTGGTGTTAAGTAAAGCCACCACAAATTCCTCGCCTCCAAAACGGAAAGCGATGTCCGTATCACGGAAGTTTTTCTTTAACAATTGCCCGGTTAATTTTAATACCTCGTCTCCCGCAAGATGACTGTAGGTGTCGTTGAATTTTTTAAAATTATCAAGGTCCAGCATGCCGACACACAATGTGCTTTTTTCACGGGCAAGGCGAATCAATTCCCGGGATAACAAATCGTTTAAATAACGGCGGTTGTATAAATTGGTCAGCGGATCATGCAGGGACAGTTCATTGAGTGAGGCTCGCAAATTAATGTTAGCTAACGCCAGTTTTACAATATTACCAAAGGAAATCGCCATATCCCGCTGGTGCTGAGTTAATTTTCGTTGATCAGGCGCAAACACGTGAATCACACCGATTAATTCATTTTGTACAATTAATGGCAACCCTATGGATCCGCCCCCGGGCAGGCTGATGTAATGATTGCAGGGAATGCTCTTCTGAGGATCATCCACCTCAATAATGTCTGCTTCCCGGATAACATAACAATCCAAAGGTAAGCACTGTTTCGTTAATATCTCCTGATCGCCCCATTGAATGACCGTTTCCAGCTGATTCGTGGCCTTAGTAAACACCATCAGGCCGCCGCTCAGTTCGGGAAATAATTCCTCTGCCACCAGACGAATTCGAGGATAGGCCTCCTCAACAGAAATACAGATCTGAAGGGAACGGTTAAGTTTATTTAAAAGGCTTTCGTCATGTTCCAGCAGCTTCAATTCGTTCAGGGTTTCCAGCGTTTTTTCATTAAGGAGCCGCATTTTTTCTTCATTTTGAATCCGATCGCTTACATCTTTCATCTGCAGAATAAAATTGAGCGGCTCGCCTTTGTCGTCGCGAATCAACGACAGGCTTACCATGGCCCAAATCACACTGCCGTCTTTGCGTATAAAGCGTTTCTCAAGATGGGAAATGCGCATGTCGCCGTTCATGATTTTAACCATCGATTCCTTGGTCATGCCTAAATCATCCTGATAAGTAATATCCAGAAGGTTTTTATTTTTCAACTCCTTATCGCTGTAACCCAAGATATCCTGAAGGGTACGGTTGGCGTGAATGCAGTGCCCTTCGGGCGACACCAGCGCCATGCCTATGGGCGCATTTTCAATGGTATTACGGAAATTTTCTTCACTGCGTTTTAAATCCAGCAACAGGGCGGAGCTGTAGAGTTCAAGGTAGATTGATTTCAGTAAAAACTGATTGGCACTGGTTGAGGCAAAAATAATGAGCGCAACGTAGAGGACAACGGCCAAAAAGAGCATGAGTGAAAAACTGGGAATGACTGAAACGGATAAAAAAAGCATGACCATTACGATGGGCGTCATAAAACCCAGGTAGGCGCCGAGATGGGTCAGTAATTTAGCCAGAGGGGCGCCTAACAAACCGGTTAAGTAAACGAAAATCACCATGCGGTAAAGCGCATCGTCAACGTAAAGAAACAGCAGTCCTCCCAGGGCCCATAAAATACCCGACAGGGTATTGTTTAACACAAAATAGGTTTTCCAGAATGCAGTGCTCTTCAGGCCGGACTGCGCCACCTCGCGGTTAAAATAGAAAACCATGAGGGCACGCAGGCCATGATTGACGATGATCATCAGTAAAACCCAGGCAAAGAGCAACCAGGGGCTTGTGATGACATGCCCCAGGATCAGGGAGTATAAAATAACGGCAAAAAAATCCGCTAGAATAATAAAATAAAAATCTTTATAGGACTCGCTGATTAATCTGTCTTCAAGCTGTGACTTGGCAACGCCTGGAAAGTCCATTCATTTTCCTCGCAGTGAAAGGCTTAAAAAAAACGGTAAAGCCTCATTCCAATGCCTTAGGCTTATTCTGCAGCCTCTAACTAACCGTTTTACAGACCTATCCTATTTAGTTTACACAATTTTTTTAAAAACGGGGTGTTCACGTAACAGGCACATGAAGTTAACACCAATTTACGGTAAACTTGTTTCTTTGTTTAATCGAAGGGCTTCTGATGACTCATGAGCAAAAAACCACGCATTTCGGCTTCCAGTCTGTAGCCTGGGACGAAAAGGAAAAAAAAGTCGGCGCGGTGTTCAAATCGGTGGCTAAAAATTACGATTTAATGAATGACCTCATGTCCCTTGGCATTCATCATGTGTGGAAACGCTTCGCCATTGAATTAAGCCAGGTTCGTGAAGGACAGGTTGTACTTGATTTGGCTGGCGGCAGCGGCGATTTAACCCGCCTGCTCAGCAAAAAGGCAGGGCCAAAAGGGCAGGTCATTCTCGCTGACATTAATGACGCCATGATTGACGTCGGCCGCAATCGGCTGCTGGATGAGGGTTTGTTTGATAATATTCATTATGTTCAGGCCAATGCCCAATACCTGCCTTTTGCCGACAACAGTTTTCATTGCATAGTCATGGGCTTTGGGCTTCGTAATGTCACGGATAAAAATGAAGCCCTGCGTTCGATGTTCAGAACCTGCAAACCGGGAGGCAAAGTGATGATTCTGGAGTTTTCCACTCCCACCCTGCCGGGCTTAAAACCAATTTATGATTGGTATTCCTTTGCCATACTGCCAAAACTGGGGCAGTGGTTTGCCGAAGACGCCGCCAGTTACCAGTACCTGGCGGAATCCATCCGGCAGCATCCGGATCAGGACACATTAAAAACCATGATTGAAACCGCGGGCTTTGAAGATTGTCATTATCACAATTTAAGCGGCGGCATTGTTGCCCTGCATATCGCCTACAAATACTGAGAGGGTTATGATAAAAAAATACTCGCTTAAAGCATTGCAGACGGCCATTAACGGCGCGCTGGCGCTGGATGATACCATGCCGGAAAAAATTGCCGCCCTGCATGGCAAACGGATAGAAGTGGTTGTTTCACCGCTCGACATCCATTTTTTTATTGCCTTTGAAAAGCAGCAACTCCTTCTGTTAGACAGCTGCTCAGAGCATCCCGACACGGTCATTCACAGTAATCCGTTAGGGTTAATCCGCTTGAGTTTCCTGCCGGCGTCCAAAGCCCGCTCCCTGTTTAATGATAAAATCAGGCTTTCAGGCGATACGGAATTGGGTTATCAGGTTAAGAAGCTGTTTGATGAACTGGACATCGACTGGGAAGGGCATCTTGCCCACTTTACCGGCGATGTGATCGCTCACCAGCTGGGCTCTTTAGTGAAACGCGGCCGGGACTTTACCAACCATTTTACGCAATCCATGCAGCATAATATGACCCATTACCTGCATGACGAATTAAGGCTTTTCCCCTCCCGGGAAGAAGTCGAGGATTTCTTCAAGGACATCGATGAGCTGGGACACGACGTGGAGCGCCTCATGGCACGGATTAACTTACTAGCGGCCGCGTATGAAATCGATTAAACAAATTTTTCGTCTGCTCTACATTAACTGGGTTTTGGCACGTAATGGCCTTGATCAACTCATCGTCTCCATTCATTTGTTTGCGCCGTTTCGCTTCATCGTCTACTTAAATCCCTGGACCTGGTGGCGCCGCCAGCCCTTAACGCGCGGGGAAGCCCTGCGTAAAACCCTCGAAGAGCTGGGGCCTATTTTTATTAAATTTGGTCAGGCGCTATCCACTCGGCCGGACATTTTACCGCCAGACATTGCTTTGGAGCTTTGCAAATTACAGGATAAAGTGCCGCCATTTCCCAGTGAACAGGCATTGGCCATCATTGCAGCCGCCTATGGCCGCTCGGCCTTCGATGTGTTCGCCGAATTTGATACCCAGGTGCTCGCCTCGGCTTCCATGGCCCAGGTGCACGCTGCCCGCTTAATAAGCGGTGAAGAGGTGGTGGTGAAAATTTTGCGCCCCAACATGCGTAAAGTCATCGAAAAGGACTTGAGCATCATGCACACCATTGCCAATTTTGCAGATCGGTACTGGCCGGAAAGCAAGCGCCTTAAGCCAAAGGAAATTGTCGCGGAATTTGAACACAGCCTCCTTAATGAGCTGGATTTGCAGCGCGAGGCCGCCAATGCCGGTCAATTGCGCCGTAATTTCTTCAATTCCCCGCTGCTCTACATCCCGGAAGTGTTCTGGGATTATACACGGGAAAACATCCTGGTCATGGAACGCATTTACGGGATCCCAGTCGCCGATGTGGCCACCCTTCGCGACTACAGCATTGACATTAAAAAGCTTGCCGAACGCGGGGTCGAAATCTTTTTCACCCAGGTGTTCCGCGATTGCTTTTTTCACGCCGACATGCATCCCGGCAACATCTTCGTATCCACGCAGCACCCCAACAACCCACAGTACATTTGCATTGATTTTGGCATCATCGGTACGCTCAATGAAAATGACAAGCGTTACCTGGCTGAGAATCTTTATGCTTTCTTCAACCGCGATTACCGTCGCGTTGCCCAATTGCACGTGGAATCAGGCTGGGTTGCGCGAAATACCCGCATTGAGGAATTTGAAAGCGCCATTCGCACCGTCTGCGAACCCATTTTTGAAAAGCCATTAAAAGACATTTCCTTTGCCCAGGTGGTCTTGCGGCTATTTCAGGTGGCCAGGCGTTTTCAGATGGAAGTTCAACCGCAGCTGGTGTTATTACAAAAGACATTGCTAGCCATCGAAGGCCTTGGCCGACAGTTGTATCCTGAGTTGGATCTTTGGGCTACAGCCAAACCCTTTTTAGAAAAATGGCTTAAAGAGCAAATTGGTCCCAAAGCGTTTTTCGAGCGATTGAAAGAAAACCTGCCTTTCTTTGCGGAGCAACTCCCCCACATGCCGCGATTACTGAATGACCTTCTGGTACTCAGTAAAGAGGAAAAAATACGATCATTAATGCTTTCCGCCGACAACCCCGTGCAAAACCGGCAGCATGCATGGAATAAGGGGCTGGGGGCCGGTATTTTCAGCGCCATGCTGACCCTCAGCGCGCTTAGTTTTCTTGACTTGATTGCGCCTGAGAAAATAGCCCCTGTCACTTTGATTGCTGCCCTGGTTGGCGGTATGATAATGTTAATTAACCGCACAAACAGGAGTGAATGATGGGACTAAGTGGAGTGAGTCCTTTGTCGCTGTTGCTGATTTTGTTAATCGTCGTTGCCCTTTTTGGCACCAGCAAACTTAAAAACATCGGCTCAGACTTGGGCAGCGCCATTAAAAATTTTCGCAAGGCGCTCAATGAAGACGACGAAAAATCATGACCTCAGGCGAGCTGCTGCTTACCTTAATCATTGCCCTTCTGGTATTCGGCCCGAATAAACTTCCCATGCTCGCCATGCACCTCGGCAAGCTTTTTCGCTTTCTCAATCGCCTGAAGTCCCAGCTGAATGACTTCTGGCAAGAGCAGCTAAAAGAACAGCAACTGCTTGAAAACACCAAAAAGGCGAAGCAGGCCGATGCCCTGTACCAGGAAGAAGAAAAAAAACAATGATCATTTGTTGATGTAAAAATCCGCAAAGTCAGCCAGCAACTTTTCAAGGTTAGCCACGAGACTGTCGTAATGTTCATGCTGAACCAGCGTATTGCTCAATTTGATGGTGCCGCGATTCAGGGTCATCAATTGTTTTCCTCGGTAGTTAAAGCGGTGATTATTGAATTTATCAATGGGCGCCCGCTTTAATTTTTTATCCAATTGCTCTTCCACGGCTTCTTTAATGCGTTTTTCCCCGAATCCCTTGGCTATCTTATCGGCGATTTCACACAAAACCTCGATGTAAATGGTGCCTTTTTTAGCGATGGCACGAATAACTGCCGCTGTTTTGGCGGAAACATGGGATAAATCGCCCACCGCCTCCCATATCTCGTTAGGAACCTGGGCAAAGGCCAGGTAGTTACTCAAGACAGAAGGGCTAAGGCCGAGCTTGTCGCTTAACTGTTCCTGAGTGATTTTTTCAGTACGCAGGAGCGTGGTGTAAAACATCCCTTTGGAATAATCAGACACGTTTTCTTTTTCATTTTCAGAAACGAGCACCGAAATCGCCTGATTAAAGGTTAAATCCTTAAGCACCGCCTTGACGGGAATATTGTAGAGTTTACAGGCTGACCAGCGGCGATACCCGGCAATGACAATGTATTTGGCACCCGGATCGCTTTTGGGCCGAAATTCATCCGAAGCCCTGACAATCACAATGGGCTGGCACTGACCCTTGTGTTTGATGCTGAAGGCCAGTTCCTCAATGTTACCGATTTCAAAGGCTTTTCGGTCTCTGAACTCCCACGTGTCGATTTCATTACAATTCAGTTGGATAATGCGCTCAACGAAACCAAGTTCCTCTTCTGCATTCTGCATGCGTTCACATAGAATTTCAGATAAAGAATAACTTTGCATACTTTTTCTCCAACCCTGGGCTGACCCCTGTCCACGTGTTTTATATCGGGCTTGCTGCCTATAACTTTAATCTACGCCTTGTCAAGACGGCTGAAGACATAAATTTATACAAATTTATTAAATTTTACACCAGATTGCCCAGGAATGCCTGCCAAACGCCAAAAATATCGCCTGGCGACAGGCCAATCGCTTGACTTATAAGCAAATTTACCTGCATATCCGGCTGTGCGTGCTATAGTTGATAGTAGCCGGGTCAGAATAAGGGATTGATCATGGGGCAAAAAGCATTTTCCTCAGATATCCATATCATCACGCAGCAATTGAGTAAAATCATTGACACACCCATTGAAGACAGCCTGTCCCGTCTTGTCAGCTTAAGCAAGCGCCTGTTTAATGTCCCCATTGTCGCCATCAGCCTGTTTGATGAGAAACGTCAGCGGTTTAATTTAATCAATTCCACGGAAATCTTTGGTAAAAACAGGGATTTATCGCTTTTTACCCAATACATTAATGACGACATTCTGATTGTCGAAGACACCCGTAACGATGAACGGTTTATCAAAACCCCGCTCATTCTTGAAGGGGCAGAAATACGCTTTTATGTCAGCTGTCCGATTTACAATAAAAAAAAGAAAAAGATCGGAGCCATTGTGTTGCTCGACAATAAACCGAGAACCTTTTGCCTGACCGATTTGAATAACCTCAATGACATCATTAAGCTCGCGGAAACGGAAATTAATAATTGCCGCCTGTCCAAAGCCCAAAAATTGCTTCTGGATGAAATGACTTATGATCAACGCCTGGATTTTACAGATCAAAAAACCCGGGCCTGGAATTTTACTGGCTTTAAGAAAATACTGGCCTATCAACTCGCTGAAAGCCTGGAGACTCAAAAAGGGTTTGGCTTGGTCACCGTGGACATCGATGGTTTGAAAGCCATCAATGAACACCATGGTTTCGAGGCCGGCGACGATCTTCTTAAAAAAATATCAAAAACCTTAATGCGTACCTGCCGTGCAGAGGACACCATTGCCCGCAGTGATTTTTCCGATTTTATCATCCTGATTCACACCGACGACACAGCCAACATCCGTACCGTCGTCGAACGTATTCAGCACAACCTGTCGTTGATTATTGTCGAAACACCACACGATAAGGTCCACTTCAGCGTAACGATTGGTTATACCTGTTTCGATCCTCAATCCACACAGCCAGAATGCCTGCTAACGAATGCTGAAATGGCGCTGTTAAAAGGCAAACGAGCCGGCCGCAACTGCATCCACTTTTATAACGAGGATGGCGGCTTACGCCTCCTTTCATGTTAAGCCGTTGACCCAACACGTATTCCTTGTTCATTGGCAAATCAAAAAGAAATAATTATTTACATTTCTGTGTTTTTTGAGTATGATTTTTTACAAATCTTTACTCAATTGTTACTTACCAAAGGTTTTCTTGCCATGACTTATTACCTTTACATTCCAATCCCAAGGAAAAAATTCCCCCTTGATCAGCAGGAAGCAGTAAACAAATGGGTAGAACTTGAGAAACAAAAGAATAAAAATGTCATCCTCTGTTATCAAGGGGAGAAAATACCGCCATTGCCTGCCAAAGCGAAAGTCGGCGTGTGGTTGCATGGAACACCGGGCCGCCTGCCGTCCTCCACGTTCAAGGCAGTTGATAGTGAGATTGCCAGGCATTACCCCAGTATTTCCAGCCATCTGCATCTGACTCATAAAAAAGAGTCAGTTCTTGTGCCGCAAATTGCCGATGATCTGGTCAAGGATGGTTTACTGCAACAATTCAGTGCGGACTCGCAACACAGTATGCGCATCAAGCTTTTTTTCTTTGATGCGGGAAAGCAGGCAGAAACGCTGGCCTCTGCCTTTCGTAACGCCTTAAGCAAATACGAACACTATCACCAGGGCGACATTCGCATTGATTATTATCCTGGCCAGCTGTCAGAACTTAAAACGAAGCAGAACGGTGAGCCGGCTCATAAATTTATCCGCTCAACGCAAAGCGGCGAAGAGCAGCGGGCTAAAACCATTCGACAGACCCTTTACAACAGGGAGGACGCCGCGCCGAAACTGACCATGGCGCAGGTTAACAAGGTGGTGCAACAGTACAGGGATTACAAATCGTCTCGTTTGGGCGGGCTGTCAGGACGTTGGGGATTGAATTCGTTCTTCTCAAGTGATGCCAGTCTCGCAGCCATTCAAACGCTTGAAAATAATCGCCTTTCCGACACTCAGCGGTTTCATCAGGCGGTGCAGTTTTTAAAGCGATATCCCACGACGCATCTGGCGAAATACCTGCATCCTGAAGTTGAGGCTTCACAGAAAGACAATAATCAACGGTATAGCACGCAACCCGCTTTAGGCTAATCACCAAACCTAGGCTCGGGCCGGTGGCAGTAAGGCGCTTTGCTGTGTTTGGCATAATAATCCTGATGGTAGGCTTCCGCAGGCCAGAAAGGGCGCACCTCCAGGAGCCGGGTGGCCACCTCGTAACCGCGTTGACGTAATTGCTGGATTAAACCCTCGATCGTCGCCTTTTGTTCATCATTGTAATAAAACACCGCGCTGCGGTATTGCTGCCCCAGATCGGGGCCTTGCCCCGTGCGTTGGGTTGGATCGTGAATTTCAAAAAAGCGCTTGATGACGGCGTGATAATCCAGTTTACTTTTATCAAAAACCACACGCGCCGCTTCGTAATGACCCGTGTTACCCTGACACACCTGCTCATAGCTTGGTTCAAGCACATGTCCGCCGGTATAACCGACCTCCACGTTCAAGACACCGGGCAATTGGCGCAAAAAATGATCAACGCCCCAGAAGCATCCTCCGGCGACTATGGCTTCTTCAGTATCCAGCACCTCGCTGTCTGCAACATAATCCAGAGCCACGGAATTCACACAATGACGCCGATTTTTAGTAGTAAACTGCTCACCGGTAAACACATGGCCCAAGTGTGCCTGGCAGCGCCCGCACAGAATTTCAGTCCGCTGACCGTCCGCATCCGGAACCTGTTTCACCGCCTGAACGATGTCGTCATCGAAACTCGGCCACCCACAACCGGAATGAAACTGGCTTTCACCTCGAAACAGGGCCAATCCGCAGCGGCGACAGAGGTAAGTGCCGCGGCTCACAGGCTGAGTGTATTGTCCTGTGTGAGGGTATTCAGTGGCTTTATCGCAGATCACTCGGCGGGCAAGCGGCGTTAAACTTGCAGTCTTATCGAGAAAAGTCGTCACAAAGCCTCCTTGAAACGTAAGGGCCGCACCGGCAAGCGGTGCTGGCCGCCTCGCCTGTTTACTGCACGCGGTTACAGATTTTATCCGCCATGTACCCAATCGCGCCGGCATAGTAGATAGAATTATTGTAGCGCAAAATCATTTTGTAATTGGGGAATGCCAGAAAGACCGGGCCGCCATGCGGTTGAACAATGCTGGCTTCCAACTCCTGGTAAGGCAAGGGTTCGCCTTTTTCGGTGCGAACGCCAAGTGCACTCCACTCACTGACCGGTTTGACGATGGTTTTACCTTCCAGGGTATAATCAAATTTGGCAGGCAATTTCACCCGGATAGCCCAGGGTTGACCTGTCTGCCAGCCATTCTTCTTCATGTAATTGGCAATCGAGGCGAACACATCGGGTTTACTCTCCCAAATGTCTTTACGGCCATCACCATCATAATCCACCGCATATTCTACCCAGCTTGAGGGCAAAAATTGCGGCTGGCCTGACGCGCCGGCCCACTCACCCTTGAAATGGTTCAGCGACACATGCCCGTCATTGACAATGTGCAGGGCTAAAAAGAGCTGTTTACGGAAGAAATCCGGTCGATTGGAATCATAAGCCAGGGTCGCCAAGGACTTAATGACCGGGAAATTCCCCATGTAGGTCCCATAACTGGTTTCCATACCCCAGAACGACACAATAAAGCAGGGATCGACACCAAACTGGGCAGCCACCTCATCCAGGATGGCTTTGTTTTTGGTGTAATTCTTTTTACCCATGGCAATGCGGTAATTGTCTGCGCGGGTATTTAAATACTTGGTGAACGTCAACCGATGTTCCGGCTGCGAGCGTGCCAGGCTTTTCACCTGACGGCTGGGTTCACGGATGTCGGCAAAGGCTTCATCAAATAACTCGGCTGAGATGCCTTGATCCAGGGCCTGTTTACGCACTTCAGCGACCCAGGATTGCCAGTTTTGCGGATTCGCCATGGCCGCCGAGGCTGAAAGCAGCAACCCACAGGCTGCGAGTGTGCACATCAATTTATTCATAACCTTCCCCTTTCTCATTGATCTTCTAGTCAGCCATCATTCATCGCGTGTTTTGCACCGACTAAACCATTAAAACGTAATTTACAGGCAAAAACCTTGCCTGTTTTTATTTACTTCAACACCGGTTTTAAATGCGGCCATACATTATCCAGAATGCGCTGTTGCGCCCGTTCATTGGGATGAAGACCGTCTTTTTGCATCAACTCACTGTCACCTGCCACGCCCTCAAGAAACATGGGAACTAAAATTATCCCGTACGTTTTTGCCAATTCAGCATAAGCCTTATTAAATTGGTCAAGGTAACGCGAACCGTAGTTAGGCGGCAGGAGGGTCGCAAGCACAATGACTTTAGCGCCGGTTTTCTGGCTGGCTATCACCATTTTTTCAAGGTTGTCCTTCATCTGCCTCACCGGCAGGCCACGCAGGCCGTCATTGGCCCCTAACTCGATAATGATGACCTCTGGTTGATATTTTTGCAATGCCGGCTTTAACTTTCGCAAGCCATTACTGGTCGTATCCCCGCTGGTACTGAGATTAATGATGCGGTAGGACTGATGTTCCTGCTTGAGTTTTTCACTCAGCAGGACCACCCAGCTTTTCTGGACATCAATGCCGTAGCCGGCGCTTAAACTATCCCCAAGAACCACAATGTTCTTTGCGTAAAGGGGTGCTATGATCAATGCAAAGAGAACAAGACCTGCGTGCAGAGGTTTCATGTCGGCTCCAGAGACGTTAATTCGATTACAGAATGTTTACTTCACCGTGCCAAGTGGTGATCAAATGGTGTCTATTTTGAAAGACATCAATCTGGTAATCAAGGCTGGAGCGACCATCGCCATTACTGGCGCATCAGGCTCTGGGAAAACATCGCTGCTTAATTTAATGGCAGGCCTTGATTTACCAACCTCAGGGCAAATTTATTATGACACTCAGGATATAACTATAGCGGATGAAGACCAGCGCGCCCAATTGCGTGCCAGGAATATCGGCTTCATTTTTCAATCCTTCCATTTATTGCCGAACCTGACCGCGCTGGAAAACGTGTTATTGCCTCTGGAAATTAACCGTCAATACGATGACCCCTTGCCAGTGGCCTTGGCCTGGTTAACGAAAGTGGGCTTAAGTCAGCGCGCAGACCACTACCCAACCCAATTATCAGGCGGGGAACAGCAACGGGTGGCCATTGCCCGCGCCTTTGCGATTTCTCCGCGTATCCTCTTTGCAGACGAGCCGACGGGCAACCTGGATAAACAAACGGGCCGAACCATCATCGAGTTGCTGTTTGAACTGAATCGCGCCCATCAAACGACCCTGGTGATTGTAACGCACGATGAGGAGCTGGCCAGGCGCTGTCAGTGTCATTGGCCGCTGGTGGATGGTCAACTGCAATGCTGAAATGGCCCTTACCGATTAAAGCCCTAAGCCGCGACTGGCGAAGTGGGGAGTTAACGCTTTTATTCATGGCGCTGGTCATTGCCGTGGCCTGCATCAGCGCGTTAAATAATTTTACCTATTCGGTCAACCTCCAATTGCAACAGGGGGCAGCGAGTCTGCTGGGAGCGGACGTGGTGGTCACCAGCAACGCCCCCATTGATCCTTCATGGATCAATGAAGCTAACCAACGCAACCTCACCCAAACCGTCAATCTGACTTTTCTCAGCATGGCAGAGCACGATGACCAATTGCAGTTAGCGCAGATCAAAGCCATTTCGCCGCTATACCCTTTACGTGGCTCGCTGAGAATAGCCTTGCGGATGGAGGATGCCGAAGGCCAGATCGCCCATGCGCCGCCCCCGGGCGAAGTCTGGCTCAATCCCCGGCTATTGCCTCTGCTCAACGTAGCTCTCGGTGAGACTATCCATATCGGCGCAGGCTCATTCCGGGTGACCGGCATTATCCGTCAGGAACCCGGCCAGACGGGCGACTGGTTTTCTTTTTCGCCGCGCATCCTGATGAATCAGGCCGACATCGATAAAACCCAGGTGATTAGACCCGGAAGCAATCTCATTTACAGTTGGCTCCTGAAAGGCAACCCGGACACACTCGCGCAATTGCAGGAGCGGCTTAAATCACAACTCACCGAGCAGCAGCAGTGGCTTGATAGCCAAAACAGCACGCCCGCCGTCAGCCGAACGATTGAGCGCACCTTAAATTACCTGCACCTGGGTACCCTGATGAGCCTGGTCCTTGCGGGTGTGGCAGTCAGCATGGCCTCGTTACGCTATTGTCAGCGCCATTTAAAGCAAGTAGCCCTGTTGCGTTGTTTCGGCGCGTCTGAAAAGCAGGTGATTAGCCTTTACCTCATCGGCTTAAGTCTTCTCGGACTTTTGGCCAGTTTGACAGGGGCGCTCCTGGGCTATGGGTTGCAACCCTTGCTGGTTCAGTGGCTGGGCGGGTTATTGCCGGATGTTAAACTGCAAATCCACGCAATCCCCTTCCTTTTTAGCCTGTTGAGCGGCATGCTCCTGCTGCTGTGTTTTTCTTTGGGTAATATCTGGGCATTGCGTCAGGTGACAGCCATTGCTATTTTCCGCGAACAGCACCGTATCGGGCAAAACAGCGCTTACCTGACTTACGGCTTAGCCTTGTTACTGCTTGCTTTGCTGTCTTACCTGTATACCCAATCCTTAAACATGACTGTCGCTGTATTGATGGGGTGCGTGGCCTATGTCGGCGTGGTCATTGCCAGCTTATGGTTGATTTTTGGCCTGGTGAGAGGCCAACGGGCCATCCCGCTGAATTGGCGCTTTGGGTTTAATAACATTGCCCGCAATCTCGAAGAAAGTGCCTTGCAGGTGGTGGGCATCGGCCTTGCCCTGACTGCCATTTTATCCCTGTTTCTGCTTAAGACTGATTTGTTGGCCAATTGGCGGCAACAATTGCCGGCCAATACCGCCAATTATTTCATCATTAATGTCGAACCCTCCCAAGTGCAAGACCTTCATTTGTTGCTTCAACAGGAGGGCATCCAATCGGCCGCTTTTTATCCTGTCGTACGCGGGCGATTGATTGAAATTAACCATCAGCCGGTGAAAAGCCTGTTTGGCGAAGAAATCAAAAACATCAATGCCCTGCAGCGGGAACTTAATTTATCCTGGACTGCAGAACTACCCGAGGGCAATGACATTACTGCAGGCCACTGGGCTTTAACCCTCGATAAACCCTGGGTCTCCGTGGAGCTCGGCGTGGCGAATCGGCTTAAGTTAAAAACCGGCGACAACCTGACCTTTCAGATAGGCGACAGCCAGGTTCGGGTTGAGATTAGCAGTTTGCGCAAAGTGGACTGGACGTCGTTTAAACCCAATTTCTTTATGCTGTTTAAGCCAGGCCTGTTGAATGCCTTCCCCTATACGCTGATTACCAGCCTCTACGTGCCGCCTGAGCAACAGGCAGTTCTGATTAAACTGGTGAAACAATTCCCCAACGCCAGCCTCATCGATGTGGCGAATACCCTTAACCGTATTCAAGCCATCATAACCAGTGCAGGGAATGCCATCAGTTTTATTACCTTCTTCGCCTTATTGGCAGGCCTCGTGGTGGCGGCACTGGCTATTCTGTCATTCAGCAGCAGCAAACAGCAGGAAACGCAAATCCTTAAACGATTAGGCATGCGCCGTTATGCCCTGCTTTGGATACGCAGCAGCGAGGCATTGATTATTGGTGGTTATGCGGGATTTCTGGCCAGTATTACAGCAATAGCCATTAATAGTTACCTGGCTTCAGCCCTGTTGGACATTTCATTTTCCATTCCCTGGGGGATGGTGCTTTTCGTGCCGTTGGCGACAGCCGCAGCGACCGTGGCCATTAACATTGCTGTTCAGCGAATGCAATACAATCACTCGACCCGTCTTCGCATCAATTATTGAAAACGGGCATGGTATTGGTGCAATTATCCCACAACCCTGATGTTGATCGTGTCGCCTGAAGCCGGTTGCGAGCAGAGGGATGTATCAGGAATGGTGCTGTTAGGGAGGTAGGTTTTGCAGACGACCGGACCTCCGGAAACACCGCTGCCAATCTCACTGCCTAAAACCACGATGTGCAATAGGCAGGATTGTCCCGGTGCCAGGGTAAACGGCGCGTCACATTTGCCAGGCAAACCCACCACCAGCGCAAGACCTGGCCTTGGCACCATCACCAGGGTTCTGGTAATCCGGGTGTTATTGGTGACTTGATAAATGACCTCGGTAGCGCCATCCGAGGTAATAACCGGCTGTCCCCGCTCAATCACAAAAAAAGAAAATTTAGGCTGTGCTCCCGCCAGTGCATCCATTGAGAGGAAGCCTAAGAAAACCAGTCCGATAAAATGAATTATCCCTCGCATTTCTTAATCCTTTTAGAGTAAATACGTCGCACTGAACTGCAGTTGATGGGTATAAAGATGCGTTTCCTTGAATCGATCATTCACACTCTGGCCAATGGCCGCCCCCAATTGGCTTTTGCCTAAATCGGCAAACTCATACCCCAGGCCCAGTTGCCAGTGTTTGTTAAGCGGCGCCTGCAAACCGGCACCAACTGTATAGGCAAAGGCGGTTGTGGTGTTGGAAGCAAACGGCGGTGCAGGCACCTCTTCAAAAATCTTGGGCGTTAATGACCAGTCGAAGGAATGATTGAACGCCACAGCCACACTGCCGCTCAAATAAGGGGTAACCCAATAGCCAAAATCACCCAGCAGCTTGCCTTTTAAGCCGACGCGGCCATGATTAAGCTGGTAGCGGTAAACAAAATTATTAAAATTCGGGTCGCCGTCCTCGAGAACATCACCGCGCAATTTGGCATTGCCAGCGTAAGCGGCGGCAATACCGAACTGGCTGTAAATTTGATTGGTCAGCAGGCATTGAATCCCAAAGAAAATTTCAGCCGTGCCAAGAACGCGTGTTTCGCTGTCGCCAATGTAGGTTTTTAAAACATCGGGCTGTAGTGTCACGGTCTGGGTACTTCCTGAAGAATACCAGGCCGGCCCTGCACTCAGAGTAATTACTTTTTGGCCATTGACAACCGGGTTATTCAGCAGGCCATCAGCAAATGCATGCGCACTTAAAAAACAAGCAGCACTGATTAGCCATTTCTGTTTCATCATCTCAGCTCTCCCTGCGACTAAATTAATTAATATAGACGCTATGTTCGGTTGCGCCATGCGAGATGTCAAGTAAAGTTTGCCGGCATAAGTTATTAAAAGTTAATAAATTAAGGGCAAGAGGGATGAAGCCAATCAAAAGTCGGTGTATGCTAATGGAAAGTCACTGAATTTTGTTAGCCATGGCATTATTGCACCTTGATGCTGGATTGCTCCATTCTGCGGTTATTCATGCGTGTTACACCCTCATCCAACAACGCGAATCACTGAATGCCATTAACCTGTTTCCGGTAGCCGATGGCGATACAGGTGATAACATGGCCGCCACCGCAAGAGCCATTGTCACACATGCCAAACCGATGACCGGCATGGAGGCGACATGCCGCGCCATTGCGGATGCGGGCATATTGGGGGCGCGCGGCAACTCCGGCATGATTTTTTCACAGTTTTTTAATGGACTTTTAGACGTGACGATGCCGCCGCAACTGGATACGCGGTATTTTGCAGCCATGGTCAGCCGTGCAGCAGCCAGCGTGCGCGCCGCCATTGTTAATCCGGTTGAAGGCACCATCCTGACGGTAATGGAAACCTGGGCCAAAGCCCTTGAGCGCGCGGCGGTGAAGACGTCCTGTTTCAACCAGTTAATGATTGACACCCAGCCCCTCCTTGAAGAGGCTCTGCAGGGGACCGCCAATACGTTAACGGTACTTAAAGAAGCGCATGTGGTGGATGCCGGCGCCTTAGGATTTCGGCTTTTTGTAAAAGGGTTCGCAGAGTTTTTGGCCAATCCCCTGCAAAAGCAGGAAACCACCGAACTCCTGAGCTGTGATTCACATCATGAAGAGCAACCCGTCAGTGGCCAGCCACCCGTTACCCGCTATTGTACCGAAGCCATGTTAGTCGGCGAGGGAATTGACAAAGCCGCCATCACCCAGGCCGTCCAGGACAAGGGAGACAGTATTGTACTGACTGCCAACTCCCGCATCTGCCGACTGCATCTTCATTGCAATAAACCCTGGCAGGTTTTTTCTTCCCTGCAATCGTTAGGCAAAGTGCAATACCCCAAAGTCGATGACATGCTTCGTCAATACGAAATTATCCACCAGCGTCAATACCCCATCGCCTTAGTCACTGACACTTGCGCCAATATCCCACACGACGTGGCTGATCAGTATCAAATTCATTTTATCACCATCAATGTCCATTTCGACGGCCATGATTTACTGGATCGTTATTGCCTCGATGGTGAAAATTTTTACGACCATTTAACTCAATCCGTGGTTTACCCCACCACCTCGTTTCCCGCCCCCGCGTTAATTGAAGAAAAGTTGCGGCATCTGTCAGCGCATTATGAACACGTGCTGGTTATCAGTGTGGCTAAAGCCTTAAGCGGCACGCACGATGCTATTGTCAAAGCGAGCGAGCCGTTTGCCAATGTTCACGTGATTAATTCCCGCCATGTCGCCGGCAGCCAGGGTCTTCTACTAAATCACGCCGCGGAATTGATCGCTGACGGGCACAGCATTGATGCGATTAAACAGTCTCTGCAGGATAAAATTGCCAAAACGAAAATTTTTGTCATGGTCAACCAGTTTGACTCCTTAATCCGCTCCGGACGGGTCAGCAAATTGAAAGGCATGCTGGCGCAATTTTCAGGCGTTAAGCCGATCATCACCCTGGATGAAGAAGGAAAAGGCATCATCTATGACAAGGCATTCAGCGAAACAAAAGCCTTAAGCAAACTGGTGGCGCTCATTCAGGAGCAGGCCAGTGACAAGGGTCTGGATAACTATTGCATAATTCACGCGGGCGTACCGGAAAAAGCGGAAGAATTTGCCTTGATGACCACGGAAGCCTTTGGTTATGAACCTGCCTTCATCGAGCCAGCCTCCACGGCCATCGGTCTTCATGCGGGCAAAGGCAGTGTTGCCCTGGCGGCCATTCTGAATTAGGCCGCTGCTTCCCCGGCTCTTTGCTGTGACCTTAGAATCCAGGCAAGGATTAAGCCATAAAGCGGCACAAACGACACCAGGCTGATGAGCAACTTAAACACCAGATCGACACTGGCAATTTCTAACCAGTGCTGGTTTAAAAACAGGTTGCTGCTGTGAAAAAAGGCAATAAAGAAAAAACAATACGTGTCGAGCACATTTCCCCAGGTTGTGGAAAACGTAGGCGCAATCCACCACTGCTTCTTTTGCCGCAGGCGCTGAAACAATAAGATATCGCTTAGCTGACCACAGACGTAGGCAACAAAACTGGCTAAGGCAATGCGCAGGGCCATGGCGTTGGCGGCAAACAGGGTATGGTAAGTCAGCACATTGGAAATCAGGTAGGAGCCGACCAGGCCAGGGAGCATGGCAAGGTAAATAATCCGGCGCGCTGTGGCTGCTTCGGTCAGACGGACGGTTAAATCGGATAAAATAAAAATCAATGGGTAGCTTAAAGCACCCCAGGTGGTTTTAAATCCGGCCACATCAAAGGGGTATTGCACCAGCACATTACTTAAACAAAGAATGAAAACATGGGCAACAAGAAGCAGAGTGAAGTACCGTTTATTCATGACAATTGAATGAGAATGCCTTGGCCTCTCTTTCTTCATCAACCCCCTGGAGGGAGGTCAATGTTTCTTCTATCCTGCTTTTTAATTCCAAAACCCGCGATTGGCGGCTGCTTAATCCATTGCGTGCATAAAGCCAGACATCAAGCGCATGCAAAATCTGCTGTAACGCCTTCTGTTGATCAATAATGATGGAGTTGGAATACCAGCGAATGGCTTTATCGAGTTCTTTGGTGGCATCGGAGCGCCAGGTCAACCAATGCAAATGGCTGTGTTTTTTCCACCAGCTGTAGAGTGTTTCACCACTTGATGGGAATGAAAGAACAGGTTGCTCCCTGTCTAAGGATTGCATTAACCGGAGGGGGTTGGGGTTGGGCTTTGCCTTCGCCTTGTTAACGCTGGCGTCTTCCGTGGTCTGTATTTCCTCATCAACCTTTTTAAGGAGTTTTTTGATGACCTTGTGACGATGCGACGATAATTTATTAATGAGGTGCATGTACTGCCAATTCAGGATCTGAGTCCGCAGCATTTTCAATGCGCTCAGTTTTTTCTGCTTTAATTCCTCTTCCTTACTCGCCAGTAAGACAGAAAATTCGTTGATGCTTTTATCCAGCAACCTGGTTTGATAACTGGGAAAAAAACGCCCGATGAGGGTTGGGTGTTTTACTTCTTTCCACCAACTGAAAACATTATCCCCACACTCCTTGTGATTCACTGTTGATCTTGAAGAGCATAAACGAGGCATAATTGATCATATTGGTTAAGTTAGCGCAATAATAACACAAAATTAATTTTTTACAATACTTTACTGTTTTGTTACTTTCAAACGGTTTTTTAAAAATTTGCCTTTTATGATAAGGTGTTACAGCCAAATGACGTCGCTTAATTATAAGGAAATAAAAATGTCTGGTTTTTTTAATAACGCAATCAATACCCTCAGACCCGCTGCCTACTCGTCTTCCTCAGGACATCGACACACACAGAGGGTTCAGGCTGTCACCGAAATTTTAGGTTCCGGCCTTCAGAATCTTGATGTCAAGGCCGTCATCCCCGCTAAATTCGCGCAGATATTGATCGCACTTTTTGCCATGTTCCGTACGGATACCCATGGAAGTGAAAAGGGGGTGCAATTTTTGCAGTTTGCCTTAGCAGCCACACAACTGGCCTTGATTATCGCCCTGTTTGCTCAAGACAATAACTGTGATGACGAAACGAACGAGCTTTGTAAATCAAAACTCCTGGTGGACTTGTTTTTTGAAGGGCTCCTTGCCTTTTCATTCGCTCTGGCAGAAGCGTCCAAAGACGAAACCATCACCCCGCCACAACCCGCGCCAGAGGCCACTCAAGCAGCACAGGACAGCTCTGAAACACCTGATGATGTTTCTATTACAATCAGCGGCAAGGAGAAGGTTAACCACCCCAAGCTGATTAGCGATGACGATGATGAGGAAGCTCAAAAGAGCACCCATCAGTCTGAAGATGAAGCGGACCTTGAAAGAAAAAATACATTCAAGGCGTAACTCCACCAGCCCCTTAGAGCGTTACGGCATCGATAACCGACGCATTGTCCTCATCCTCCGGATAGCCTGCACTGTCCAGGTTGACGTTGGTCAGTGCGTCACGCAGGTTATTGAGCTTTTTAAGCGATTGAGTCTCCGTCAAAAAGAAGGTTGGCTTTCCCGTTTTCTTCTTCATGATTTCAACGGCAATAAAATAACCAATCACCAGCATTAATATCCCCGCAAGGATTTCTTTACAGCCGCGATGATCTTCAAAGGTTTCGACACAACCGTTCATCAGCTGTTCGGTTTCATTTTTCAGGGTGTTTAACGCCAGCTGTTCCGTTTTATCGCTGAGATAATAATCCTGCAGTTTCGAACGAACATCGATGGCTAACTGATTAGCCTTGACGCTCGCGGCCGTTTTGCCGCGATCGTGTAGATTTTTAGCCTTTTTCTCAAGCTTCATCACTTGCAGTAAAACCGGTTCCATCGATTTCACGCGCCGCCCGTATCGCTGCTGTTGTCGGCTAAGTTTCGCCTGATGATCCTTCTCAAGGAGCCTGAGTTTCTGTTCATGATGTTGCTGTAATTCAGCAATTCTTTGAGTGGTGGCCTCGCTGCTGTCTTTCGCCAGTTTCTCATAAAAGGCATCCTGCACTTTCATTTGCACAATCAGGGTTTCATTAGCCATTTGAGCTTTTCCAAGCTCCTGCGTCAACGACTGCAACGTGAAGGCGGAATACAGTTTAGGGGCTTGCTGCAGACTGTTTTTGCCCTGCTCAATGGCCTCATTTAATCGATCAATTGCCTTTTCGTTGGCGTCTGCGCCGAGCATCAGCCAGCTGCTTTCCAACGAGGGCGTTTTCGAAACCTCGGCATAACATTCTTTTAATTTGCGCTCGGCTTCGTCTAACTGCCTGCAATAGCGTTTGATGCCCTCATCATCACTGACATATTCCGCAGTAAAATACTCACGCACCAGCCGCAATTTCTGCAACAATTCGACTGCTTCAGCCTGTAAACTGTCCAGGCGCTTTTCAAGCAGGATTTCCTTCTGGACATTTTTTAATTGGGGATCAACGCTCAATTGTTTAATAAATAAATCATCAATTCGCTTTATCGCCCGGATGTAGTTGTCTGGCAACCCTTTTAAGCCCATTATTGCCTGCACTTTCACCGAAAAGGCTTGATAAAAACTGGCATCTCCCTGCTGTAATCGGGTAATTATAGCCAACAATTGATTCTGCAGAGGCAATATTGCTTTATTTTCGTCCAGATTGTTGGCCACAATAAACGCATCATAAACCCGAAGCAGGTAGGTGGCGAAATCCAGGGCGATAACACTTTTTACCTGCCGCTCGCCCTTAACCGCAGACGCAGGCTTTGCCAATAGCTGCTTCATCAGTAAATCCGTTTTGCCTTGTTGGCTGTTTCCCTGAAGCTCGATTAAAAACTGCTTTATTTTAAGCCAGTTACCATCGGTTAATTCAACCTGCATCGCGCCGTATTTATCTGGCGGAAAGCACTGTTTCTCTGTCATTAATTTGGCCTGGTAGACCGGATCACTGAAATACAGAGAACCGGCGGCAGTGTAGACGTCTGAGGCGCCAAGCAGGGAATGCCCCTGGCCAAATTGATCCGTACCGAATTGTTCATTGGTCACAGGGGCTGACTCGCCCCATAAAAGATGCATGGCCGAGGTCGCAGGTGCACTTTGCTCAAGGCCTGCCATGAGCAATTGCTTTTCATCGTAGCGATGGAAATACAAATGGCCACTGTAGCCATTGGGGGTTATGGTTTTCTGGTTGGCATTTCGTTGTCCTTCTCCCCCCATCGCGATGTTCACGCCAAAATCACGGGCTGTTTTAAGGTAAGTGGGCAATTGCCCCGCCAGTCCCAACATCAGGCCTTTTAATTCGACAATGGCATTGGACTTGTCCCGATCCACGCCGTGGGTAGCCGAACGGGAAACCACGGCGCTGTCGTCTTCAGGCAGAGGAAAAAACGTTAAAAATTCCCGCCGGTTTTCAATGGATAACCCGTTATAATCAAAGATAATACGGCTGGCATGGGAAAGGTAATCAATGACACTTAATTGATCGGATGGAGGTTGCAGCGCCTCGTTTTTGCTCAAATAATCACGGACGCGAAACTCACCCCGGGCAATGCAGGCCGCCATCAGTTGAGCCATCTGGACGGCTCGCTTGTCGGTTTGGCTGTGCTTGAAGGTAGTAGCCCACTGTTCAGCGACAGCCCTTTGGTCCTCATCAATACTTCGTGCGACAATCTGTTCTTTTAACGGCATGGGTTTTTATTCAAATTACAAACAGATTGGGCAATATAGCAGACCCTGCTTAACTCTCCCTTAAGTTCAGGGCGAATTAATGGACATTGTTAAACCAGATGTTAATGCTTTCCACCATGGTTGGATGGGCAAACATCATGTCCCGCAGCACCGGATAGGGTAATTTCATTTCCATCGCCACCTGGAGGGTGCCTAGAATTTCTCCCGCCTCGGCACAGAGGATGGAAACCCCGAGAATCTCATCCGTATCAGCATCGATAACCGCTTTGAGCATGCCCGTGGTTTCCCCCTGGGTTTTTGCACGGGGAATCATGGCGGCCTGGATTTTGGCAATTTTGATAGCGCGCCCGGATTGACGCGCTTCGGTCTCGGTCATGCCCAAGCGTGCCAACTCCGGATCAAGGAACACGGTGTAAGGAATTAAGCGGCCATGCCGGCTGCGTTTGTTGTCAGGATGATTTAGATTGTATTTCACCAACCGGTAATCATCCCAGGATAAGTGGGTAAATTGCGCCCCGCCTTTCACGTCCCCTAAAGCCCAAATCCCATCCACTGAGGTTTCGAGGTAATCATTGACTTTCACGAAACCACGCTCATCTACGGCCACACCGGTGCGATCAAGACCTAAACCGGCGGTATTGGGGATGCGCCCAACCGCTACCAGGATGTCGCTGCCTTGCACAGTTAACGACTGCCCCGCGTGATAAACATCAAGCATCACCTGTTTGCCTTCTTTAATCACCTGATTGATTCTGGCATCGATCAGAAACTGAATCCCTTCATGCTGAAGCATGGTTTGCACCTGCTCAGCCACATCCCGGTCTTCGCGGGCAAGAAAAACCGGTGCCGCTTCAATGACTGTGACCTGCGAACCAAAGCGGCGAAAAATCTGTGCAAACTCCAAACCGATATAGCCGCCGCCAATGATGATTAAATGGGCCGGCAAATACTCACTGTTCATCAGGGTCTCATTAGTATGGTAATGCACCTGGGACAAACCGCTGATGGGCGGAATGAAGGGCAAAGCCCCGGTATTGATAAAGAGGCGATCGGCGGTGATAAGCTCTGTCTTTTTGCCTTCATGTGGCTGCCCGAACGTCACTTCAATGGTCTTGTAATCCACAAAACGGCCGCGGCCTAATAGTAAATCCATTCCAGAATCTAGAAATTGTTTTAAATTGGCATCCCGCATGCCTTTCACGACCGCCTGCTTGCGGGCACGCAGGGCCTTGAAATCCACCGGCTCAAGATTAGCCTGTAACCCGTAGGCCTGGGCTGTGCGGCAGTAATGGGCTATTTTTGCTGATTTAACCAGTGTTTTTGTAGGGATACACGCCACATTAATGCAGGTGCCACCAATTTGATTATCTTCAACCATGGCCACATGCTGGCCACTTTTGGCCAAATCCATCGCCAGGGTTTTACCCGCCTTGCCGCCGCCAAGAATGATCGCATCGTATTTGCTTACCATGGAAAGTCTCCACCTTGTTCATCAGGGTTAATGAATGACGCCGTCAATAGTCATTACGGGCCTTGAGTAATTCCTGCAACGGTTTTGGCAGCAGGGAATGTGCCCTGTCAGTGAGTGAACGCTCATGTTTCTGCCATAAGGTACCAAGATAAATAATGAGGATGCCGATGGCTGTGAGCGACACCGGGAAGAAGGCGCTGTCTTCAAATACATTCCATGCCAGGTGCCCTAAATAAAAGGCACAACCCAAGGCACCAAAAATTACAAAGACTTTTCTTACCAGCACCACACCAATACCTATCATCAGCAGATTAATGCAGAAATAAAAAAACTTGGACAATTCGCTGTCAGAACTTTGCGAGGACAACCCGCCCCAAAAGGCCATTACTCCAAACAGATATAACCAGAACGCGTAATCACCGGAATGACGTGAGCGTACATCAACCCAAAAAGCCAACAGGACAATCGCCAATCCAAAATACATGGACACCAGGGCGCGCAATTCAAAATCAAAGGTATTTTCGCCAACAATCAGGGCTGTAATGTCCATTGACAGGTACCAGAGCGTGACGGCAATGGGCATCACCATAAAGGGATAGCGATAAATCCATGCCAGAATCACTCCCACAGCCAGGGTGCCGAGCTCCATGAAAATCCAGTTCCATTGCACATAGCGATGGTAATCGCTGTAGGTGCTTTGATCAGGCCACCAACCCATGGCCACCTGCAACCCGTAAATAGCCAATGGCGTCAAACAGATCACAAAGGTGGCACAGATGCCAGCCGGAACATGCAATTCTTTTTTTTGACAAATCGCGGCAAGACAAAGCCCAAGAATGGCATAGAGAACGGACAGGTAAAAAATGCCCCAGCCGCCGAATGCCTCCCAGCTCAGATTCATAAACAGCGTCATCGCGCCAATGGCTAACAATCCGCCAAGATAGTAAAGCACATTGGTCAAATTAAACGCAGGACCCTGCTCGGGCTGCTTCTGCAGGAACTCAAACAACGCCTCCGCCTGCTCTCTGGAAATAATGTTGGCATCAACGGCTTTGTTTAACACCCCATGCGATATTCTCATCACGCCTCCAGACCAATAGAGCAAGCCCTTTTTCCTCTTTAGAGTATAGATAGCTTTATAAAAAGTGCTTGATTAATTGGCATAAAGCGAGGAATCACGTTGCTTTTTAAGTTTGCGTACTTCTCATTCATTGACTAGATTTATTATTATTTATTCATTTTCTACAAAATAAAGGATTATTTTGATGGAAAAAGAAACCCTGTGTCAGGCCTTGTTAACGGTCAGAAATACCACCGAAACCATTTGCGAACCCTTGTTGACAGAGGATTATGTCATTCAAAGCATGCCGGATGTCAGTCCGCCAAAATGGCATCTTGCCCATACCAGCTGGTTTTTTGAAACTTTTTTGTTAACCCCAAAGTGCAAAAACTATCGTCTGTTTGATCAAACGTTTGGCTATTTATTTAACTCCTATTACCAAAGTATCGGTAAACCTTACACGCGGGCGCAACGAGGCTTGTTGTCGCGGCCAACCACGGAGACCGTTTACCGTTACCGTCGCCATGTGACGGATCATCTGCTGGATTTCATCGCACAAATGCCCCCCCAGCAATTGGAGGAGCTTACCCCGTTACTGCTTCTGGGTCTTGAACATGAACAACAGCATCAGGAGTTGCTGTTCATGGACATCAAACATAATTTTTCTATTCATCCGGATTGGCCGGCTTACCTTCTGAGGCGCGCCAGCGGGGGGGAACCTCCTGGTGAACGGCCCTTAACCTTCAGTGAATCACAAGGCGGCATGGTGCATATCGGCTTTGGCGATGACGGCTTTTGCTTTGATAATGAAAGCCCTCGGCACGCCTGCCTGCTTAGGCCCTACCGGCTGGCTAATCGTCTGATCACCAACGGAGAATACCTCGAGTTTATTGACGCCGGCGGTTATCAGCAACCACAGTGGTGGCTGGCAGACGGCTGGGATTGCGTGCAGGCCAATCAGTGGCAGGCTCCTCTTTACTGGGTCAGGCAGGATAACACCTGGCAAATCTATACTTTAAGCGGGATGGCGCCGCTTCATGCTGATGAACCGGTGGCGCATGTCAGCTATTACGAAGCCGAAGCCTATGCCCGTTTTCGTGGTGCGCGTCTGCCCCGGGAAGAGGAGTGGGAGCATTTTGTAGTGAGTAAGCCATTAACTCCGGCAAACGGCCATTTCATGGAAGAAGGCCGCTTTCATCCGGTCCATGCGGAGCCTACTCACGATCCGCAGCAGTTTTTTGGTGATTTATGGGAATGGACTGCCAGTGCCTTCTCTCCCTATCCCGGCTATCGCAACAAGAGCGGTTTTCTGGGGGAATACAATGGCAAATTCATGAGCAATCAGATGGTGTTAAGGGGAGGAAGCTGCATTACGCCGCAAAATCACATTCGTGCCAGCTACCGTAATTTTTTCCAGCCCGATAAGCGATGGCAGTTCAGCGGGATTCGTCTCGCGGCCGATAACGAAGGATAATAACATGAGCCAATACATTAAGCTTATTGATGAAGCAAGCGATGAAAAGCAGCAGCTACGGGAAGACATCCGACTCGGCTTGTCGCAAACCGACAAACAAATACAATCCAAATATTATTATGACGAGGCAGGTTCCGAGTTGTTTAACCAGATCACCCGTCATCCCGATTATTATTTAACCGGGTGTGAGCTGGAAATCCTGCGTCGCTACAAGGACGACATTTCCACACGGGTAGGCAGCGACACATTCAATCTGATTGACCTCGGGCCGGGGGAAGGCATCAAGACCGGGCTTTTAATTGAGCAGTTCATCAACGACAACCACGCCTTCACTTACGTGCCCATCGATATATCCCAAAAATTCCTCGATCATGTCATTGATCGGGTCCGTGCTCAATTTGCTGGTCTTGAAACCATTGCCTTAAACTCCGATTACCTGGTGGGGATGGGGTGGCTGATGAACAATTCCAGCGAACGCAATGTGGTCTTGTTTCTTGGCTCAAGCATTGGTAATTTTGACCTGCAAAGTACCGCCTTTTTTCTGGATAGTCTGCGCACTTTTTTGCGATCGGGAGACTATGTTCTTATCGGCTTCGACCTGCGCAAGGACATTGATATCCTTATGAAGGCCTATAATGACAGCGATGGTTTAACCCGTGAATTCAATCTCAATCTGTTAAAGCGCATTAACCATGATTTGCATGGCCATTTTAATGTCGATGCCTTCTATCATTATGGCACCTACAATGTGCATACCGGCGCGATGGAGAGTTATCTCTTGAGTCTTGAAGAACAAACCGTGGAAATTGATGATTTAAATACGGCGTTTACCTTCCGGAAATTTGAACCCATCCACGTGGAGACATCTTACAAATACCTTCGCTCGCAGGTTGAAAAACTAGCCGCCGATGCCCGATTTAAGATCGTGAAAAATTACACCGATCATCGGGGCTATTTTATCAACTCACTCTGGCAAGCCGATTGATTACGGCAGGGGTTGGCGCTCGTCGGCTTGTGTTGTTCTTAATCCATCGTCTCGCAGTTCCAGCCATACGGCGTTCATGATGGCAAAAATACAAGCCATGGCCGTGCCTAAAATCCAGGAAAAATACCACATTCTTGTCTCCTAATAAGCCGTTTCACGATTTTGAATTACCGTTTCTTCCGTGACCTTGCCGCGCAAAACGCGATAGACCCAGGCGGTGTAAAGCAGGATAACCGGCATAAAGACAACGGTGGCCACCAGCATGATGAAGAGGGTTAAATGGCTTGACGAACTGTCCCAGACGGTCAGACTCTGTGCCGGATTGGTGATGGACGGCAGAATAAACGGAAACATGCTAATGCCTACCGTCGCAATAATCCCGACTAAAGACAGGGCGCTGAATACAAAAGCGGCGACGCGGCGGGAAGCTAGCACAAACGCCATGATTGCCCCTGCAATCCCTAACAAGGGAACAGCCACCAAGACCGGGTAATTACTGTAATTGGCAAACCAGGCTGCCGGAGCCTTGATCACGGTTTTATAAAACGGGTTGGAAGGACCGTCGTGAACAACCGGACTGGTCAACACATAACCATCAATCCCACTGTAGAGGGCAATGCCACCAGCAACAAAGAGTACGACCGTCAGTAAGGCAGTGGCTCTCGCCGCTTTGCGCGCGCGCTCCTGCAAAAGGCTTGTCGTCTTTACATTTAAAAAGAAAGCGCCGTGCATGGCCAGCATGCTGACTGACAGCAAGCCGCACAACAGGGCGAAGGGATTTAACAGGGCCAAAAAGCTCCCCGTGTAAAAGGGCCTCAAGCTTTCATCGTAGTGAAAGGGGACACCCTGCAACACATTGCCGACAGCCACCCCGAAAATCAAGGCCGGCACGGCACCCCCGATAAACAATGCCTTGTCCCAGGTGTTACGCCAGACCGGACTGCTCAATTTCGAGCGGTATTTAAACCCGACCGGACGTAAAATCAGCGCCAGCAAAACCAGCAGCATGGCCAGATAAAATCCAGAGAACGACAGGGCATACAACGCCGGCCAGGCGGCAAAAATCGCCCCGCCCCCAAGAATAAACCAGACTTGATTGCCCTCCCAGGTGGGCGCAATGCTGTTAATCAGTACCCGTCTTTCCATGTCAGTTTTAGCCAACCAGGGCAGCCACATGGCAACACCGAGATCAAAACCATCCATCACCGCAAACCCGATGAGCAAGACACCGAGCAGCATCCACCAGATCACTCGCAGCGTTTCGTAATCCAAAGGCATCAATGTTCTCCTCGTAGAAGGTTATCGGGACCAAGACGGATGTATTTAAGCATCAGAAAGACTTCGATGATGGCAAGAATGGTATAAAAGAGCACGAAACCGCCGATTGACGTTAAAACCTGACCCGCACTGATCGACGAAGTCCCCATCATCGTGGGTAGAATGCCTTGTACTGCCCAGGGTTGACGGCCATATTCCGCCACAACCCAACCTAACTCCGCGGCAATCCAGGGTAACGGTAAAGACCACAGCGCAACATGCCAATACCAGCGGGTGGTATGGAGGCGGCGTTTGACGGACAAATAAAACCCCACGGCGAATAAGAGAATCAGAAAAATGCCACAAGCCGCCATGATGCGGAAAGAGAAAAACAGGGGCATGACACTGGGCTTGAGATCATGGGCCGCCTGGTTGATCTGCTCCTCTGTCGCATCCACCACATTCTCGGTGTATTTTTTCAATAAAAGGCCATAACCCAATGCGTCGCCGTGCATGGCAAAATCGGTCTTGGCGGTTTCATCGGCAGGATTTTTCTGCAAACGCGACAAAGCATCATACGCTAACATGCCTTGACGAATTTTTGCTTTCCCCTGCTCAATTAATTCGTCAATGCCCTCCAGCTGCTCATTGAATGAACGGGTGGCAATGATGCCAAGAACATAAGGGATTTTTATTTCATAATCGGTGCGTTGCATGGCCTCATTGGGTATGCCGAATAGCGTCAAATCCGCAGGCGCTTTTTCGTTGTGCCACATGGCCTCAATGGCAGCAAGCTTCATCTTCTGGTTACTGTTGGTGAGATAACCGCTTTCATCCCCTAGAACCACCACTGACAGCGCAGACGCCAGACCAAACGACACCGCCACCGTCATGGACCGTTTGGCAAAATCGACATTCCGCCCGCGCAAAAGGAAATAGGCGCTGATTGACAGGACGAAAATCGCCCCGGTCACATACCCGGCGCTGATGGTGTGAACAAATTTGGCCTGGGCCACCGGGTTGAAGATGACTTCGCTGAAATCACTGACCTCCATGCGCATGGTTTGAAAATTAAAGACAGCGCCGACCGGGTTTTGCATCCAGCCATTGGCAATCAGGATCCACAAGGCCGACAGGTTGGTGCCCAAGGCCAAAAGCCAGGTGCAGATCATGTGTTGAAATTTGCTGAGCTTGTCCCAGCCAAAGAAGAAGAGCCCCACAAAGGTGGCTTCCAGAAAGAAGGCCATTAAGCCTTCAATGGCCAGCGGCGCACCAAAAACGTCGCCGACATAGTGCGAGTAATAAGACCAGTTGGTGCCAAATTGAAATTCCATGGTCAAGCCAGTCGCCACACCCAGCACAAAATTGATGCCGAACAAAATCCCCCAGTATTTGACCAGTTGCCGCCAGATTTCGCGCCCGGTCATCACGTAGACGGTTTCCATAATGGCCAGCAACAGGGAAAGACCCAGAGTCAGTGGAACAAAGAGAAAATGATAAAGGGCAGTCAGGGCAAACTGCAGGCGGGAGAGATCAACGACATCACTACCAGGAATCATGATAACCTCAACGGATGGTTAATGGGGTACGAATTATTTCATCGACTGCGTCTCATCAGGTACAGAGGCTCCCAGTAACCATTGCCGCGCATCCATAACCGGTTTTTCAACAGGCCTGAAACACACCCACCACAACAGCACAAGCAGTATGAATTTAACAAGCAGTGTAATGGATATGTCGCGTGTCAGAGGCTTCATTTTCAATCCAAACCAGGCATGGTAATGGGAAACCCCTATATTCTGTCACCATTGCGATGCTTCAACAAGTAGTGACGTTACTCACTTTGCAAAAAGGGAAGCGTGTGCAAAACTTAAGCCCTGACTCGTATCATTTTAAACCCCAGGTAGGGCATCCATGACAGAATGTATTCACATCCATTATGAGAGCAATCCAGCACCACAGGACATCCGGATTTTGGGCGATGGCATCGTCGCTTACGCGAAATTAAAAAAAGACCAACCCACGATTACCCCTTTCGCTTTTTTCCTGCGCGATGAAACCGGCACGATCCACGGGGGCTGCCATGGCTCCATGTACTATGGCTGTTTATACATCGATCTTTTATGGATTGACGAAAGCTTAAGAAATAACAAATGGGGAACCCAGCTCATGCAATCCGCGGAAGAATTGGGCAAAGCCCAGGGTTGTCTGTTCTCAACAGTCAATACCATGGATTGGGAAGCACTCGGTTTTTATCAGAAGCTGGGCTACGACGTAGAATACAAACGTTCAGGTTACCTCAATCATTCGACACTTTATTTCCTGAAAAAAGAGTTTAGTCAACCCGATTGTAAGCGCAGGGGAGAGGACCGTGGCGGGTAAACCCGTAGACTATTGGCGAAAGGAGTTTGAAATCTATTCCTCCTGGAATCATAAATCAGAGGCCAAGGCACGCATTCAGGGCACCGTGCCCTCGACCTGGTTTGCCTGCATGGCCGCCATCAAACTCTTGTGTGACTACTCCGCAAGCTTCCGTCAAAGTACCGCGGGACTGGAAGGCGGCTATGGGATTAATCGATTTTGGGCCGGACGCTGGGGTACCCATCATGGCAATGCAGTGAGGGAAGCACTGTCTGACATGGAAAAAATGGCGACGAACCAACGCTCCATTCCCTTGTTAATGACTATCCTTAAAAAGAAACTCGACGGTAAAAGGCTCGCCTGTGATGGTGATCTTACTCGTATTCTTAAGGTAATCCAGGAAAAAACCGGCGTGACGCTCCAAAACAGTGAAGAAGCTGCATTTAATCACTGCGCAATGAAACAATAGGCTCAAGCTTCGCCGCCCGTTTAGCGGGATAAAAGCCAAAAAAGACACCTGTCGCCACCGAAACGAGAAATCCGGCGAAAGGCGGCATCCAATAAAACAGGAAGGGCCAATCGCTGAAATAAGCCATGACGCGGGTGAACAACAGGCCAAGAATGACGCCAAGAATCCCGCCCAGTAAAGACAGCATCACCGATTCCATCAGAAAAAGCGCCTGAATCTCACGGTTTTTAGCTCCCACCGCCTTGCGTATCCCAATCTCTTTTTTGCGTTCGCTGACAGAAACCAGCATGACATTCATGACGCCGATGCCGCCCACCAGCAGAGAAATGCTGCCGATGACGGCGAGCAGGAGCGTAAAAATCTGCCCCTGGCTTTCCATGCTGGCAATGATTTGTTTTGCACTGCGCGGAAACACCTGCAATTTTGGCGATTGCGCGGTAATCACTTGTTTGATGTCATCAATGATCTCATCAATCGGGCTTTCGGGTTTAAGCAATAACACGGCATTAGTGACTTTGCTGTCTTTGCTGATTAAAGGCATGCCGGCTATCGGCACAATCACGGCCTGATTGATGTCTTCATTAAAAAAGCCATTTTCCTGCCACGGCTTGGCCACGCCGATGATGGTATACAGCGCCCGTCCAATCTGCAGTTGTTTGCCAATGGGATCATCCTGCGTGACTTGCCTCATTTGCCTGGCGATGCCATCGCCAATCACACAGTAATGTTCAAACGATTCGACAAAGGAAACAAAATGGCCCTGCGTCAATTCAATATGAATGATGTCTTTCAGCGACTCATCCGCGCCGATGATCGCCCCCTGCAGGGTCTGGCCGGCAAAGCTCATGGGTTGATACGCTGTGGCATAGGGGGCAATCTGCAGGATATCTGGAATACGATCAGGCAGTTGCCGCCAAACCGGCAAGGGAACCTCGCTGGTCTCGCTATGGGATTTGCTTTGTTCTTTCTGGTAAACGGCGATGGCTAACAAATCCGTGCCCAGGGCTTTAAACTGGGCTAAGGCTTTTTCCGTGGCCAACTGGCCGCAACTGATTAAGGCAACCACAGCGGCGGTGCCCACCAAAATACCCAACACGGCCAGAAAAGCCCGCAGTTTGGCAGCACCGAGATTAATTAAAGCCTGTTGACCGTGATTGACAATGCTCATTGGCGGCTCTCGGAAACAATTTGCCCATCGGCAAGGGTAATGCGCCGGGCGCATTGTGCCGCCACCTGCTCATCATGAGTCACCATAATGATGGTGCGCCCTTCGCGGTGAAGATTTAAAAATAAATTCATGACATCGGTCCCGGTGCGCGAATCGAGGGCGCCGGTCGGTTCATCCGCGAGAATGACCTGCGGCTCGCCCACCAGAGCACGGGCAATCGCCACCCGTTGCTGCTGTCCGCCGGATAATTGCGTCGGACGATGCAGGGCAAAATCCTGCATGGACACCTTCGCCAGTGCAACCATCACCCGCTCCTCGATCTCATGCGCTGGCACATGGCGGTAAATCAGGGGCAGTGCGACATTCTGGCGTGCCGTAAATCGCGGCAATAAATTAAACTGCTGAAAAACAAACCCGATTTTCAGATTACGCAGCGCCGCCAACTCATCCTCATCGAGACCGGCGATGTTGCGCTGATTAAGCCAATACTCGCCTTCATCGGCTTTATCCAGTAAACCAATGATGTTCATCAACGTTGATTTTCCTGAACCCGAAGCACCGACAATGGCCAACAAATCGCCGTGTTCCACTCTCAGGGAAACGCGTTTGAGCACCTGACTGACCACATCGCCAATCTGATAGGTTTTGACCAGATGACGGATGTCAATTAACGGTTGATTAGCCATATTCAACGACATCGCCTTCTTTCAATCCATCATTGACAATCACCTTGTCTGCTTCGGCCGCACCGGTGGTGATCACGCGTTTTTCAAGTTCCCCCTTCGGTGTGCGAACCATCACGACACTGGCGCCTTTTTCCCGTTTCACGGCCGCTATGGGAACCATCAGGCTGGTGTCGCTGTCGACACTCAACTGGATGTTGGCGCTCATGCCCACCTTGATCCAGCGGCGTTGTTCCGGCGTTAAATTTTTCACTTCCACGATGGCATTAAAGGAAGGTAGACCGCCCCCGCTGGTTAATGACGCCTGGGCATTAACAGCCACCAGTTGGCCATGCAAACTCTGTTTACCCAAAGCGACACCGGTAATCGTTGCCTCCATGCCGGTATGAATTTTATCAATATCAATTTCGGGTACATCAATTTCCACACTGATGCCGCTTAAATCACCCACCAGGGCAATGACCTGCCCGGCTTTGACATTCGCGCCCACGGCAATACGGTTGCTTTTTTCATCCGAGGATTTTGGCGGGTAAAGCAGAACCCCTGTCGCAGGAGCCTTGAGATGAATGCGGTTGTGTTGGCTGGTCAACGCCTGACGCACCTTATCAAATTGGGAGATGCTTAAAGTCGACAGGTTCGGCTCCTTTTGATCATCCATTTTTTCAAGCATTTCGGTCAATTTGCGCGTCGCCTGCATTAAGGTCACCCGTGCGGTATCCAGGCTGGATTTTTCACTCAAATAATTGTTCTTTGAGAGCAGACCTGCGTCCCAGAGGTCCTGAGTGCCGGTGAATTTGGCCTTGGCAATGCTGAAACTGTCTTTGGCTTTAAGGTAATCGGTCAAGGTTTCATTGTACTGTTTTTGCAATTCACTGGAATTTAAGACAACAACGACCTCCTCTTTATCCACCAGTTGACCATAGTGATAGTTCATGGTTTCAACGACTGCATCCATGGGACTGCTTAAAGTGCTTTCATGCAGCGGCTGAATATTGCCGGTGAAATAGAGCGACTTGTGCAGGACCTCGGGTTTGACCACGTAACGCTGTGTATGGTCTTGTTTTATCTCTTTTTTGCCGCAGGCTGAAAGCAATAGCGCGGCCAGTAAAAGCCCCAGTAATTTTAGACTAATCTTCATTCCCCGTACCTGAGTTTAATTTGCCAATGATCCAGCGTGGTGCCAAGGACACGCTGCAGATCGGACAGTTGATTAAGGTAAGCAATTTTGGCATTGATAAGGCCCGCCTGCGCCTGAATAAGCTGGTTTTGCGTGTTGCTCACATCAAGGGCGCTGGCAATGCCCGCCTGCTGTTTTTTCTTTTCCAGTGCATAGGATTGCGCTGCCAGTTTGACCTGCTTTTCAGCCAGCACATAGCGTTTAGCCTGGCTTTGAATGTTATTAATGGTATTGGTAATGGTAGTAATCAGCGCCCGGCGCATGGCGATGAGATTAAGCCTGTCTTTTTCAAGCTTTACCTTGGCGTTAATCAATTGACTGCGGCGATTCACGTCGTGAATGGGGACCGTGAGGGTAATATTGGCCGATTCGCTGGTATTGCGGCCATTGTAAATCCCCTTCAAACCATTATTGCCATCGACATCCGTCACCATGCCGCTCTGCACGTTAGCGCCCACATCAAGCTGCCATAACTGCTGGTTTTTGGCGACGTCATATGCCCGCTTATCTGCCCGCAGCAGCATCTTCTGAGCGAGGAACTGGGCATTATGATTTAAGGCCATCTCGATCGATTGGTTTAAATCAGGAATGGTTATCTTATCCACAATCACATCACTGGGGACAGCCAGGCGCATTTGCGGGTCCAGACCAATGGTCTGCAGCAAATCCTGTGCGGCAATCTTAAAATCATTTTCCGCCTGCTCCACCAGGAGACTTAAGGATTCGATTTGATAGGATTGTTGAATATTGGCGGTGGGTTCCAGCTGGCCAGCCTTGATTTTCTTTTCATTGATCGCATAGGTTTTTTGGGCCTCATCCAATTGACGACGCTGATTTTCAAGGTTATTGCCGCTTAATATCAACGCGCGGTAGGCGCTGATGACCTGGGTGATCTGATCGCTGACCGCCTGTTGCAAATTGATTTTATTTAACCATTCACTGTCGATGGCATCCCGCAAGGCGGCCTCGTTCACACTTTTGCCAAACCCCCTGAGCAAGGGCTGGGTCACTGAAAAATTAAGGACTGGGCTGTTGTTGTTAAATGCAGTGGCATTGTTCTCGAGGTTTAGGGACAACTGCGTGCCTAATTTGGTTTTCAGGTCCACTTCCGGGGTTAATAAAAAACTCTTATTGGTGCTTTTACCAATGTCCTCGAAACGGTTGCGCTGCACGGCTGCCGAACCCGCCAGGGCATATTGCAACTCAAATTCATTGTGGGCGAGACGCAATTGATAACGCTGGATAATGCGATCGAGTTCTGCATTTTTGATGTTCGGATTGTAGCGCAGCGCTAAAAGAATGGCTTCACGCAGGGTCAAATGCCGGGTTTTTCTGGTTTTGGCATCCGGTGCGGAGGGCAGTTCCACCCAGTGATGGAGCATGTATTCGGGGTTAGCGATTGCCAGGGCCAGACGCTGCTCCGCTTCATCAAGACGAATGGCTTCCTCACCGGGTTTATCCCCCCAGCGATTAAGTGATGTCCCGTTCACTGCGGGCGCCGCAGCGGCCCATGTTAACCCGGACATCAGCAGGAAGAGCAACGCGCAGGCTGGTCGTATTTGACGCCAACTTATCCTAAGTGACACAGAAATGTAACCTTGATAACAATCATGTTTAAAATTAAACCACATTTTACCTCAATACTAAAGAGGCAGATACGCTCTCACGCGTCAACTGACCAGACGTTTACCCGCCGCATGAGCAATAAACAACCTTTTGACCAGCAGAAGGCGATCGCAGCACGAAAGCCCCAGGCCGCGGATCCACCGCACGGGCGGCAAAGGGTTGGCAAACAAGCCCTTCAATGCGTCCATCAAGGCGACACTTTGCCACACCGCATGCCGACGGTGACGCTGATAGGCGGCAAGCAGGCGCGGCGAGTTAAGCGAGCGTCCGCTGGTCAGGCAATCAAGCCAGGCACGGACATCCGCAAGGCCGATATTTAACCCCAGCCCGGCTAAAGGATGGATAGTATGGGCGGCATCGCCTAACAATAGCCAGTTTTTACCGGTGTAATGTTTGGCATGACGCATGATGAGTGGAAATTGATATCGCTCACTGCGTAACGTAACGGTTCCAAGTTTATGGGCAAACGCCTTGGCCAATTGCTGATTGAAACCGTCTTTATCCAGGTCAAGCAATTGCTGCGCCCGGGCAGGACTCGTAGACCAGACAATCGAGCAATGCCTACTGTCAGCCAAAGGCAAAAACGCCAGGGGACCATCGCTGTTGAACACCTGATACGCCGTTTGTTGGTGCGGCTTTTCGGTTTCTACCGTGGCAATCACCGCGTGTTGATGGTAGGGCCAACGGGTTAAGCCTACCCGTAATTTTTGACGTGTAGCGGAATTGGCACCGTCGGCAACAAGCAGTAAGCGGCTTTGCCATTCCATGCTCGAACTCGCGACAGTGACCTGCGGCCCATCGGTATTGACTTTAACGATTTCCTGATGTGGCAGAAGCACGACTTTACCCTGCTCCTGCAGACGCAACAACAGCGCCTGTTTAATGACGGACTCCTCAATGATCGTCCCGAGCTTGTTCTCTGCAATCATTCGGGCGTCAAAGTCAATGCTGGCGCCATTGGCGGCATCCCACACGTGCATATGCTGGTAAGGCGAAAGGCGGGACGGGACCATTAATTCCCAGACCTTCAGTTCGCGCAGCAGGGATTCCGAAGCCTGATTAATGGCATAAACACGAACATCGGGCGCGGGGCTGCCCGCTGTCAGTGAACCCGCATCGATAACCGCCATATCCAAACCGCGTTCGGCCATTGCCAAAGCCGCTGTCAGGCCAACGACGCCACCGCCAACCACGATTCCATCATAAATCACTTGCATGCGTTGTTCCTTAAGTAAGAGTGATACCGCAGGCCAGATCAGACACTACACCGGCATAGCCGCGGGCATAATGCGACAGAATGAACTTTAACAGGGGGGCATTGTCCATCACCATCATGCCCAGGTTGCGTCCGGCGCCAAGACCCGGAATACGACTGCCGAAAAGCGTCACCAGCCCATCGGTAAAATGAATGATCGCCTGCTGATCGTGGAGGCGCATGGCCTGGTATTGTTCCACCATGGCGGGATTGATGCCTTGCTCAACAATGACCTGGGCTAAGGCCGCCATGTCGCGAAGCCCGAGATTAAACCCCTGTCCGGCCACAGGATGCAGGGTCCGGGCAGCATTGCCGACAAAAATAACCGGCCACTGGACCGTTTCAGGCATGACGATCTGTTTTAAGGGATAAACCGCACGCTCGCCCACTTTGATAAAGCGTCCCAGTTTGTACCCGAATACCTGTTGCAACCGTCGTAAAAACTGCGGCTCAGGCAAGGCACTGACGGCTTTGGCTTCGGCAGGAGGAAGACACCAAACCAGCGCCGAGCGGCGGTTTGTCATCGGTAACAGCGCCAGGGGGCCATTGCGGGTAAAACGCTCATAGGCAACGTGATGATGGTCGCGATTCAATCCAATATTGGCAATGACCGCGTGCTGATGATAATCCTTGCCATGCGCCGGTAAATTCAATAATTGCCTCACCGTGGATTGCCCGCCGTCTGCAGCGATAAGCAATTGCGTCGTGATCCGGCGCAATCCCTGCCCATCGTCAATGACTGCCAGACGCTCATCATTATCCCAGGAAATCAATTTTGCCGGTGCAGCCACCTGCTGCGGCGTCAACAAGGGGTACACGGCACGTTGGATGGCCTGCAACGGCACGACATAACCCAAGGGATTGTCTTCTCCGCCCTGTAATCGCGTCGTGGCAAAACGGCCCTGTTCAGAAACATGGATGGTGGTAATCGACGTGGCATCCGGAGCAATCGATGGCCAGAGTTTGAGCATGTTCAGAATGGTGACGCTCGCCGGTGAAAGGGCCAGGGTTCGCGTATCAAAATCGTCCTTAAGCAGGGTGCTGTAAGGCAGCGCTTCAATCATCAAAACGCGATAAGGACTGTTCGCCAAAGCCAGCATCAGGGCGGCACCAATCAAGCCACCGCCGACGATTAAAATATCAACCTGTTCATCAACCACGCATCAACGCCTCTATTTCATCAATTTCTACTGGCAGCGCGGCAGTCAGGTTTTCATAGCCGTCTGCCGTTACCACAATATCATCCTCGATACGAACCCCGATGTTCCACCAGCGCTCATCCACCCCCGGCATTCCAGCACGGATATAAAGACCCGGTTCAACTGTCAGAACCATCCCGGCCTTCAGGGGCCGCCAGTCATTGTCCACTTTATAACTGCCGCTGTCATGCACATCAAGACCCAGCCAATGCCCGGAATTGTGCATGTAAAACGGCTTATATGCTTCAGTCGTCACCAACGAATCGACATCCCCCTGCAATAGCCCCAACTCACAAAGCCCCTGGGTTAAAATCCTGACCATGGTTTTCTGCACCGCATTCCAGGGCAGGCCTGGTTTAATGCAGGCAATGCCTGCACGCTGAGCCTCTAATACCAGTTGATAAATGGCACGTTGCTCTGCACTGAAGCGGCCATTCACCGGAAAAGTACGGGTGATGTCCGCAGCGTAATTTTCATACTCTCCCCCGGCATCAATCAACACCAGATCGCCATCTCGCAAGCGTTGATTATTGTCGGTGTAATGGAGAACACAAGCATTGGCACCGCCGCCCACGATGGGATCATAAGCCGGGCCACGGCATCCCTGACTGAAAAACTCATGCATTAATTCGGCTTCCAGCTGGTATTCGTATTCCGCTTCGCGGCAAGCCTGCATGGCGCGGACATGGGCATTGACGGAGATGCCCGCCGCCCGCCGCATCAAATTGAGCTCCACCTCGCTTTTAAACAAGCGCATCTCGCTTAACAGTGGGTCAAGATCACAGAGTGCGCCAGGCGCCTTCACCCCTCGACGAATCTGACCTTTCAACTCATTCAGTACATGGATGATTTTTTCTTCGTAGGCCGGATGTTTACCCAGCGCATAATAAATGGCAGTTTTATCCGCCAGCAACTGCGGCAAATGGATATCCAGGGTTTCAATGGCAAATGCTTCTTTCATACCCAGGCGGCTGCACGCGTCTTCCTGACCCAGGCGTTTGCCTGTCCATTGCTCCTGGGCAGGGTTACGCGGCCGGTTAAACAAATAACTGTCGCCTTCCTGACCGGCAACAATCACCAGCACTGCCTCAGGCTCATTAAAACCGGTCAGGTAGTAGAAATCGCTGGCCTGGCGAAAACGGTAATGGGCATCGCCATTACGCAGGACTTCATCGGCCGCCGGAACAATGGCCACGGCGCCCAAAGGCAGGGATTGGGCCAGTTGTTGTCGTCTCGCACGGTATTCTTGCTGGGTAATCATCATCTATTCCTTGTTTAACTGGACTAACGCTCAAACTCTAATGAGCCGCATCAGGATTATCCTTATCGCTGCCTTCCTGTAAATCGCTGTGTAGTCGAAGCACGGCCATGCGCGTGTATTCACTGACTTCCATTAAGGCTTTTTCGTCCTCTTCATCGACATCCAGGGATTGGTAATCGAGCTCGGCAAATTCGGTGATGTGTTGCAGGGTATCCTGAGAATCTTCCTCGGCAAATTGTTCAAACCCCACACCCGCGAGAGTCATGCCCTGGGTAAATCCCTCACACCATTCACTGAACGCCTGGGCGCGATAAAGCAGCGGCTCGTGATCGTCTGGCAGCAGCAGCTGAAAATCAAAATCCAGCGTGTTGATCTGCTGTTCACTTAAAGCATAGACGCTGAACATGGCCATAGCCGCCACGCGGGTGGCGTCATCCTTACGGCTGTTCACCGCTAATGCGCGCAGGTAAGCCTCCCCCTGCTGCGGAGCGCCGGCGCACAGGTAACCGCACATCATGCCGTGCAATTCGCTGCTGGAAATCGGCAAAGCCAACACCGCAATGGTTTCAGTAAAAGCCTGGTAATCAGGCAGCTTCGTCAGATGGTTTTCAACCGGCATGGTAAACTCGTTAAAACAAATGGCTAATAATAACTGATTTGCCCCAACAAGCCAAAATTGTTACCATTTACTCATTGCTGTAACCAGAAAGGCTCGCTGACATGAGTACATCCAAAACGTGTTCAATTAGGTTATTAAGTAAAACCTATGACATCAAATGCCCTGAGCATGAAACTGACAACCTGCAATTAGCTGCCCAGAAGCTGCAGGATCAATTGCTTGCCAATAAACGAAAATTCAAGCAGCTGGATGACTTTAATAATTTATTACTGGCCGCGTTGCACATCTCCCATGAGTTGATTAACTACCAGCGTCTACAGGAACAGCAACGCCATCAGGTCACGCAATTCATCAGTTCCCTTGAAAATAAAATCAATCAGGTGGTGAATGGCAGTCCTGAGCTGCAGCCCGACTGACCGTAAAAAGAGAGTAAATTTTACTTTCCTCTGGTGACGAACAGGCCTTCGGTGCTATACTGCAATTAACCCGGCAGCGAGTGATTTATGAACCAACACTCACTGACAGGGGAGCATCCTGCAGCACAGTGTTGTGCAAGCCCACCCTGAGTGGGAAGCCTGAACTGTCTCATCCGCCCCCCACTTGAACCCCAGGGTTCAAAATCTTGGCCTGTCGGGCTGCTTATACGCTTAACTGCTCGCCTGGTTTTGTTTTTTCCTGTAAATCCCCCAACCGACCCTGATGAGCTGCCAACCATTCCAGTAACCCTAATTTTTCAGGGACGCCTAAAATTATTTGTTCCTGTTTTTTTGCGGTACGGTATTTCACCTCACTTGAAAAAAACGTATGACTCAGGCCTTCGCTCTCTCGCTGCTCTCTATATTGCTGCAGCTTAAACAGCACCAGGCTTTCATCGAGTAATTCCCTGTCTTTTGGAGACAACAACCATCCCTCTTGCCCTTTAATCTGTTGACAAAAGGTTTCTATCCTTTCGTACGGCACAGCCATGGCTTTAAATTGCGCGGTTATCGCATTGCATAAGGCCACTTTGCGCGTGATGGCATCGTCAATCCAGCGATCCTGGTTGGCTCTAAAATGCCATAAGTCAGGCGCAAGGGCTTTTAATAACCCCTTGCGCAGAGCCGGCAACAACGGGCGGATGGCTTCAAATTCCTTCTCTTTCAATAGAATATGGTAGCTGATGCAACTCTCCATTTGGTTGATGAGTTCGACAGCGCGGTAGGGGGTGTTTCTTAAAAGACGAAGCATCGCTGATTCAGAGCGCCGCTCTTCATCCGTCGTACGGTCCCGGTAATAAATAAGAAAAGGAATCAACGCCGCCCGCTCCTCGGACGTTTGGTAATACAGCAGATAAAAAAGAGCGGCCATGGACGAAATGGACATGTCGAGATTGGCTTTGGCTCCCGGAGAAGTACTCTTTGCCCGCTTTTTAAGCCTCGCTGACGGGTAACAACCCATTTCCTCGTGTTCCGCATAACCAATAACCCGACAGGTTGATTGCATGAGTGCAGAAAGGGTCTCCGCTTTAAAAAGCCCCGGCGATCCATTAAAGCGGTCAACAATTTCTTTAAAACAGAGGCTGTGGTGGTCATTGACGGGGATCATTTGCTGGGTTTCGAGTTTCTCTTGAAACCGGATAAGCGGCAGAGCTTTTGCATCACTTTCCCATTGATCCGGCTTTAACGTGACAATCACATCCTGCCAATTGTTTTTAATCATCTGCCTTAAGAGCTTTTTTTCATCCTCCCCCACCGTGGAGGTTTCATCAAGCTCGCTCAACGCGCCTAAAATCCCCGTTGCCCTGTCCACCCCCAATGGCCACTTCAACTGCTGATACGCTTCAATCAGTTCCTGCAACGCCTTTTTTAATTCACCTACCGTCATAAACGCTCCTTGGTCTTGTTGATTCGTGCCCTATCCAGTCTTTAGTTGTTCTTTTAACGCCAGTAATTGATCCCGCACCTGCGCGGCCTGTTCAAATTCCATGTTCTCTGCGTGGGCGTGCATCCGCTTTTCCAGCAATTTAATCTGTTTAGCCAACTGATCCGGCGGCAAATGTTCATACCCTGCTTTTTTCTCACTGCTCCTGCGTTTAATGGCATAAGCACCCTCCATGATATCCGCTACGGATTTGCGAATCCCTTTCGGGGTTATGCCGTGCTGTTCATTAAAGTACATCTGTTTTGTTCGGCGGCGTTCCGTTTCGTCAATGGCCCGCTGCATGGAGCCCGTGATGCGGTCAGCGTAGAGCAGTGCGCGTCCGTTGATATTACGCGCCGCCCGGCCTATGGTCTGAATCAGGGAGCGATCAGAACGCAAAAAGCCTTCCTTGTCGGCGTCAAGAATCGCCACCAGCGCCACTTCCGGCATGTCCAACCCTTCGCGCAGAAGGTTAATGCCCACCAGCACATCAAATTCGCCAAGACGAAGATCGCGGATGATTTCAACCCGTTCAACCGTGTCGATGTCCGCATGCAGGTAGCGGACTTTAATGCCGTGCTCGCGCAGGTAATCCGTCAAATCCTCCGCCATCCGTTTCGTCAATGTGGTCACCAGCACGCGCTCACCCTGGCTTACAACCGTATGGATTTCAGACAGCAAATCATCCACCTGATTTCTCACCGGGCGAATCTCCACCTGAGGATCCACCAAGCCAGTGGGCCTGACCACCTGCTCGGCGACATTGCCGGCCTGCTCCTGTTCAAAGGGGCCCGGGGTCGCCGACACGTAAATGGTCTGGGGCGAACGGTGGTCGAACTCTTCGAAGCGCAGCGGCCGGTTATCGAGGGCTGAGGGAAGACGAAAACCATAATTGACCAGCGTTTCCTTTCTGGCGCGATCGCCACGGTACATGCCGCCAATCTGCGGCACCGTGACATGCGACTCGTCGATAATCAACAGCGCGTCCGGCGGCAGGTAATCAAACAAGGTCGGCGGCGGTTCACCTTCGCTTCGTCCCGATAAATAGCGGGAATAATTTTCAATGCCTGAGCAATAACCCAGCTCAAGCATCATTTCAATGTCAAAACAGGTGCGCTGCTGCAGGCGCTGTGCCTCCAGCAGTTTGTTTTCGCGGGTAAAGTAGTCAACCCGTTCCTTGAGCTCCTCCTTCACCCAGTCAACCGTTTGCAGAATACGTTCTCTTGGAGTGACATAGTGGGTTTTAGGGAAAATCGTCACCCTCGGCACACGCTGCAGCACTTCGCCGGTCAGAGGGTCAAAAAAGGACAGGTTTTCGACTTCGTCGTCAAACAACTCAATGCGCACCGCGCTTTTTTCAGAGTCGGCAGGGAACACATCGATGATGTCGCCGTGCACTCGAAATTGTCCCCGCTCCAGAGAAACCTGGCTGCGAATGTATTGCATTTCAGCAAGTCGTTTTAATATTTTACGTTGATCGCATTGTTCTCCGCGAGAGAGATGTAATAACATACGCAGGTAAGAATCCGGATCACCCAGACCGTAAATCGCCGATACGGTGGCGACGATAATTGCATCCCGACGCTCAATCAGTGCTTTGGTCGCCGATAAGCGCATTTGTTCAATGTGCTCATTGATGGAGGCGTCTTTTTCGATGAAGGTATCGGAGGAAGGGACATACGCTTCCGGTTGATAATAGTCATAATACGAGACGAAATACTCAACGGCATTATCGGGAAAATACGCTTTGAATTCGCCGTACAGCTGCGCTGCCAGTGTCTTGTTGGGCGCCATGATCAATGCCGGCCGTTTCATGGCCTGGATAACATGGGCAATGGTAAAGGTTTTACCCGAACCGGTCACCCCAAGCAGCGTCTGGCGGGCCAATCCCGATTGCAGCCCATCGATCAGTGAGGCAATGGCGGTGGGTTGATCGCCGGCGGGTTGATAATCGGCATAGAGTTTAAAAACGTTTTTCATACGAGTAACCGGGTGTTGTAATTGCCTAAAATTAAGGCAGACAGTTAACATCCTAGCATAGGAGTTTAAAAATGAATATCACACTAGCCGGCCGTGTGCAGCAAGTCAAGCCGTCACCGACATTGGCTGTCGCGGCCAAAGCAGCGCAGATGAAAGCCGATGGGCTTGATGTCATTGGCCTGGGCGCCGGCGAACCTGATTTTGATACCCCAATGCACATCAAGGAAGCCGCCATTGCCGCCATTGAGGCCGGCTTCACCAAATACACCGCCGTGGACGGCATTCCCGAACTCAAGCAGGCCATACGCGACAAGTTCAAACGCGACAACAACCTGGATTACCAACTCAATCAGATTTTAGTTTCTGTCGGCGGCAAACAAAGCATTTTTAACCTTTGCCAGGCCTTCATCGACGAAGGCGACGAGGTTTTAATTCCAGGCCCCTATTGGGTTTCCTACCCGGACATCGTCCTGCTCGCGGGCGGCACACCGGTGATTATCCCCTCGACGCCCGCCCAGCGCTTTAAAATCACGGCAGACCAGCTCAAACAAGCCATCACGCCAAAAACCAAAATGATTTTTATCAACAGCCCATCCAATCCATCGGGTGTTGCTTATAGTTTAGCGGAATTAAAAGCCCTGGGTGAGGTTTTGAAACAACATCCACAGATTCTCATTGCGACAGACGACATGTATGAACACATTCTCTGGTCACAGCCTTTCTGCAATATTTTGAATGCCTGCCCGGAATTGTATGAACGCACCATCGTGCTGAATGGCGTATCGAAAGCCTATTCCATGACCGGTTGGCGCATAGGCTATGCCGCCGGACCCGCTGTGCTCATCAACGCCATGAAAACCGTGCAATCGCAATCAACGTCCAACCCCTGCTCCATCGCCCAGCGTGCATCAGTCGCTGCTTTAAATGGCGGGTTGGAAACCGTGCAGGCGATGGTCAAAGCCTTCCATCAACGCCACAACTACATTGTTGAACGCCTTGAAGCCATTCCCGGCATAGAAACCATTCCTGCCGATGGGACATTTTATATCTTCCCCAATGTGCAGGCGGTTATCGAACGAAAGGGCTTTGTCAATGACATGGAATTTTCTGAAAAACTGTTAAAAGAGACCGGCGTCGCCTTAGTTCCCGGTTCCGCCTTCGGCAATGAGGGTTGTATCCGCCTGTCCTTTGCCACCAGCATGGACATCATCCGCGATGCCATGGATCGTTTAGCCCGTTTTTGTAAATAAACGAAAAAAAGTTCCGTAATCCCTTGACCACCAGGCGGAATCAATTTAAGATTCCGCCCTATTCCCCGGTAGCTCAGCCGGTAGAGCGGATGACTGTTAATCATTAGGTCACAGGTTCGAGTCCTGTCCGGGGAGCCAAATCCAGTCTGGGTTTTGGCGAATTCCAAGTTTTCCCTTCCTGAAGCTTGGTACCAGTTTTGGTACCGATTTTAAAATACAAAATAACGAAAGTGTGGGTATTTTCCAATTATGATCACAACCCTAAGAAGAAAGCTGTTGAATCCCTTTTTCAAAAGTACCGCCTGATAAAGCATTATTTAAATGAAAGTAAAACAAATCCCTGTGTATTTTTTCAAGTTCAATCAGAAATAGTTTTGTTAATTTAATGTTCTCTTTACCATTATGAACAAAATTATTTCGATGCTCTTTTATTAGCGTTAGCAAATTTTTAACTTTAAATTTGTTTGAGTATAGTGAAGAACATCGTTCAATTAATACATCAACTGAACCATTAGTTAATTATTACTGAGCATATTTAATGCTACCTCTTTAATTGAATTGTCTCGAAAATCATTACTCCACCATTTGTTTTAAAATAAGCTTTGGTTTTAGTCCAAATTGACTCTACTCGAATAGCATCCAAAATGCTGATATTGATTGATATTAAATGATATTTTTTTGTGTATGGTAAGGCGTACACAACGAGGCTTGTGTACAGTAAAATCAAAAAAATCGGACACAACTTATTTTGGTCTCCAATTATTTGACACACAGGCTGTATAATCTGCTATAATACTATTAACTCATCTACCTTCAGTGTAGAAGGAGCATTCGAGGTCGCTTAGGCGGCCTCAGCTTTTTCTAGGATCCCTATTCACACTTGACTCTTTCTGATTTGTCCTACCTTTTCTTTCATCATGCACATAGGCAGTAGTTAACGAATAGTAGTCTTTACGCTTTGAAAGAATAATCATATATTGTTCTGGAGGAAGCCAGAGTACAGTATTCATATTCGATTCTCTTTTGTTCTCCCAACATAAAATTTCAGAGTAACCACTATGTTGGATTATGTGTGGGATCCAACTAATTCGTTCACAACGACGAAAATCTACAATTCGATCTTCATCAACCCCAGGACCTGATGTGATCAAATGCCAAAAACTTCCATGCATTTCAGAAACTGGTTCTAAATAGCGGCATCTAATTGGTAATCCCAGAAATGATAATTTACGATCAATTTTATCAAGGAATAGTTGATATAAAGCATTTTGGTAGTTGTTCCAATCACTACCAAAACTTTCAAACAATACAAGATCAGGTAAGGGATACAAACTCACAAACGCCCCTCCCAATTAAATAAGTTAAATTTACGTGCGCCGAGAGAGGTACTGCGAACAAGAGATAGACCAGTACGTGATTTGATTAGATCTACAATTCTTTGCTTTGCATCACTTTGCCCACCTTGAGGATAACGGTTGGCATAGGATATGGAACCAATCAATAAATCAGCTAGTTGGATTAATACATTTTCATGTGATCTTACTTCTTGGATTCTTGCGACCACCTGTTTATTAAAATCATGGTGGGAGTTACAAAGCACTTCATGGAGTTTTTCTATTTTTAAATAGCCTTGAGTATCTTTAATATCAAGATAGATATGATAGGAATTTTTAGGATCAATGAACCACTCCAACATTTGCCAATACATTTTGTAATAAAACTGATCATGAGTATGGTTAAATTTGTCGTGTTGGAGTTGATTTTTATCAATGATAATTGCTCTAAAAGAGAGTTGCTCACAACTAAAAAAATAATTTGTTAAAGCTTCATATGCTGGGAGCTTATTACGTGTAACCTTTGTCCATTTTATTTCTGAGAATTCTTTAAGCTTATTTTGACGTTTAATCTCTTTAATTTCTTGAAATATTGCATCTTTATCTTTAATAGGACAGGCGATGGCACCAAGTACCATGTATCTATTATTTACGGTAATTGCTGAGGATTCTAAATGGCAACTTTCATCACAGTATATATTTATCAGTTCATTCATCATAATTCCATTCATTAGGAAACCATATCATATGTATTTATGCCATCACTTTGCTTTAATATTTAAATACACAATGTTATTAGCCATTAAATTGTGAATATAGTGAGACCATTGTTCTAAAGCTTCTTTTCTTTGGGGCAACATTTCATTTATTATAAGTTGCCATGATTCGTGGCATTTTATGTCCCAGACATTTCTCATAACTACAGGATCAATTTGTAAAGCCTCTCCAAGTTGATTGGCGAAAGTACGACGTAGATCATGTGCAGTCCACTCCGAAATGCCCACACGTTCTTGAATACGTTTAATAGCTCTGGTAAAGCATTTTCTGTCAATGGATGACAATAGTCTATACCTGTTAAAACATAATCTGATCTACTAAGTGATTTTAGCTGCAAAAATAATTGTTCGGTCAAATCACTAAGATGTACTTTGTGAACCATGCTAGCCTTGGAATGCAAGGCGGGAATTGTCCAAAGTGACTCATCAAAATTAATTTCACTCCACTTTGCCAAACGCAGTTCAGCAGTACGAACACCAGTCAGTAAAATAATCTTAATGGCGATGCGGGTTTGAGGTGCCATTTGTGAGTCGTTACCATCTAGAAATAGCCAGAGAGATTTGATTTCATCCAGACTTAAAACACGCTCTCTTGGTTTCTCATGACCGCCAATATCCCTTGCATGCCAAAATTGGGGCGCTGAAAAACATTGCTGAAAAATTCAAGGATCATTCTTTTGATGCCGGGGCATTCAGAGCGGCAGTAACGAGTTACCGCACGCAGGATGTTTCTGCAAGCCTTGGAAAAAGCAAAACCAGGGAACTGATTGACGAGTTAGAACGCCTGAGTCAGCAAGCAAAACATTATATGCTGACCGATAAGGATGAAAAAGTTCGCGTGGCGCCTCCCGCAGTTAAACACTAATCACGGCATCCTGAACTATACTAAAAATGAATCCCTGCGGATTGAATGGGAGTTATCATGTTGAATGAAATGAAGAAAATGGATTCTATTCTCAGGAACATTGAAGCATCCTCGGTCAGAGCAAGCCTGAATGGCGATGTAGGGGATTTTATTGCCACCCAGCAACGTCTGAATAAATTAAATAGCGACTTCAGGCTGATGCTATTAAAATACCTGGAAGAAATGGAAAAAAGCGGATTAATGCTTCCGCAGCGTTAATCCTTACGGAGCCCCTATGACTCAAACCGTGACCGACGAAGCGTTTACTATTATTCAGCAATTTAACCATCTCAATGCGTCGCGCGCGCCCATGGTTGAATTCCTGAAGATCATTGATGCGGAGCGCTTCGAAATTCGCCTGCGGGGCAGTGATATTCATTTTAAAGGCATTGCCGGGTTCGCTGATCATCAGATTGGGAAGCTGATTTATTTTGATCAGCATTTTGATTGTGAATTGGTGGGCAGTGAGCAGGAGGGCAATCAAGTCACTGTTCACACCAAAGGGGCCTGGCATGCCAGGCTTTGGCAATCGCCAGCGGCTTACAGCCAGCAATTGATCGCCGACATGACCCACACCTGGATTTTGTCGCGTCAAGGGGCGGACTCGCCGTTGTTAATCATTTCTCATGTGTGTGAATCCTTTGCCTACCGGAAGGGCTATTCCCCTGCCGATACAGTCGAAGATTTTCATCTTCGACTCAAATGAATGAGGGATGAACCCTAGGCCTGCCAATTACCGGCCAAATGTTTGGGCATAAACACAGTTCATTTCATCATAAACCGCCGCACCGCCATTGATGATGTTGCGGAAGGTGTTATTCAACTCCTCATGATTCTCACTGCCCGTCATGTTTGAAAAGAAGCGATTGGCTGCATTCAGCAGATTAGAACCCGGACGCCGTGATTGTCCCAAATCATGAAGCACCTTCAGCAGGACAGCATTTACCGCAACAGAGACGGCAAGACCCAAGGTAGAATCGATGCAATAAAACGGCAGAACAATAAGATTTGCCGCCACAACGACTTTCCCGGTCTTCAGCGCTTTATCTTCAACGGATTGCTTGACTTCTTTACGCATAATCACTCCTTTTCTATAAGACAATTACAGAGTACTCAGTGAACGAGCAAGTTGCAATATTTCGAACAATCTGGCCGCATGGGCAACTGATCGTGCACTATGAGGTACTGTCTATACTTGTTATAAACAGGAAGGCATCACCATGGACAGCGTTGAACGCAAAATCAATGAAGCGATTACCCGTCGCCATCGTGTCATCTTTCATTACGATGGGCATTCGCGTTGCGCGGAGCCCCATCATTATGGGCTCCTGAATGGCATAAAACAACTGCATGCTTACCAGGTATCGAATGGCAGCGCCAGCGGCCATCTTCCGCAATGGCGCAATTTCAGACTATCGGGAATAAACAATCTGGTGGTGGCCGACCACGCGTTTAACCCGCGCGGCGATCATCATCCGGACAATGCCCATTACAGCCGGATTTTTAATTCTGTCACTCCCTTAAAGAGTAATTGAAGCCTGGGAATCATCGCGGTCACGAGTAGCCACACGCGCAGCCTCTTCCTGAGGCTGTAACTGTTCCTGATGCAAGTGATCATTAATCAGGGTTAAATAATGCGTCAGTGGTTTAGGCCTTGACATGTTTAAAGCCAGAATTAACGATTTAATTAGCTCGCCCTCCACTGATTTAAAGCAATCCTGATTAAAATTGTATTTGTATTTCCAATCGATGTAATGCCCTTTGACAGAGACAGGTAACTTCCCGGTCATTAACTGATAGAGGGTATTGGCCAGGGTTTGTCGTTGCAGGCGCTCGAGATTGACTGATTTGCCTTCGAACACGGACGATTGATAATACGCTTTTGAGGTGTTGGTTTTTGCAGAGGGCATTTTGCTTTCATGAGACATCAGCAACCCTTTGAGATCGCTTATCACAAGGCCGCCCTGACTATCGAGAAGGATATTGCTGGGCTTAAGATCAGTATACCAGACGCCCCGCCTGTTTAATTCCAGATAAAATTCAAGGAATTTCTGCGCATAAAGCAACACCATGGTCTCCCTGTTGGGAGAATCCTTCTTGTGGTCGTCCAGTTGTTTGAATAATTCCTCAATATTCCCCTGGGGATAATAATGGCCGAATTCAATGTATGTTTTCTCCTGAAAATCATTGGCCACATAATGCATCAGCAACGGTTGGGGAACCTGGGGCATGCCGCTGACTTGCTCCCGGGCCTGTTTTGGCGATACCCCCCGTTCTTCATCCTGACTATCCACCCGGACAAACCGCATAATGAATTGCTGATCCTTATTGAGCGTCACATGGAGAATGGGGTTGTTGCCGCCTCCCAGGGACGTTACTTTATAACTGGAATCAATCGCCATCAGCCGATCCTGGACCAGGCCTTTAAAACTGTCCTTGCTGGTGTATTTACTGTACAAATTATCAAGATCCATCCGTTTAGCGATTTTTTTGACCTTTTTTTCAAGTTGACGGTGTTTGACCAGGTCGATAATCTGCTGGTGGGTTTTGTAAAGGGGGTGAGCAAGAAACCAATTTTTAATGATGGTATCGGCCTCGCCTTTGCCCATGATCTTGCGATGCAGCGCTTCGAGTTTGCCGTAATAATAGGGTAATCGTTCAGGGTCGCTTTTTTTGCTGTGATTCATCTTCTTAAGAATATCATTCAGAAGAACAATCTGTTTTCTTTTTTGGCTAAGCAAGCCGCCTTCGACGGGGAGTAAGTCAAACATAAGTTCACCATCCATGAGAATCTTATGTTTAAACTATAGACAAAAATTAGGCCTATTTGTTGTAATTTTAATCTAATTGGTATTTTTTATGCAATTTCCCGGCAATGACGCTGCCAGAAGTCGATTTCTGGCAGCGCGATGGGTTAAGGAGCCTGGATCTGATCTTTAATGTAGATACCGGCCGGCTTTAGGTTGCTGTCAACCCAGGCGCCATTGGCGCAGGTATTGGTCTTCCAAATGGCTCCCGAGCGAAAATCATCGGAATAATTCCAATTCGTCCAGCCGATTTTTTTAGCCGCCATCAACGCCATGTAGCGATTGGACATATCAAAATCATTGGCCCCGTCGCCGGTGAAGGTTTGCGTACCAAACTCGGTTACAAAAATCGGCAGGACCTGCGATGCATTGTCCAGTGCCGCCAGGTAATTATCGCGATGGGATGCCGCATAAAAGTGGAAGGAGTACATGATATTGGAAAACTGGACCGGATTATTGACTATTTCCTGATACGAGCCCCCCTCCGATACCCCCAAAGAACTCCAGGCGCGCGTACCGACAATGACTGGCGCTTTGGCGTCAATTGCCCGAATGACTGGAATGATTTCATTGGCATAGCTTTTAATCGTACTCCAGCTCACGCCATTGGGCTCATTGGCAATTTCATAAAGAATATTGTTTTTGTTCTTATGGGCCGTGGCAATGGCGGTGAAGAAAGTCTTGGCGCGGGCCAGGTTATAGTTCGGATCACCCGGGTTTAATATATGCCAATCCACAATCACATAGATTCCGCGGTCATAGGCCTCATCAATCAGTTGACTGACCTGATTGGTGAATTGCGTCGGGTTGGTTTCATACCCCCCTTCCTGGACATACAGGGAAACTCTGACGACGTTGGCTTTCATCTGATTGGTCAGATAGTCCAGGGACGCTGGCGTAGCGCAGTTTGCAAACCACTGCAGACCATGCGTACTCATGCCCTTCAGTTGAATGGGTGAACCGTGCTCATTACACAGTTTTGTTCCGCAGACCGTAAGCTGACCATTGGCGCCGACTGGTGTACTGGCATTCACCGGCGTTAACGTGATGGTTTCAATGGCATTTGCCGTCGCAGTTAGGGGTTGCGGTGAAAAATGAATGGCGTACCCGGGTACGGCATCGGCCGAGAGCGTGTAAATGACCCCATCCGTTAAATTCATGGTCAGAGAGCCGCTGCCATTGCTTAAGTCAATGACGGTCGACAGGGCTTCAGAACCATTATTTGGCGTGAGATGAACCGTTAACGCGGCCAATGTATCCGGCGCGCCGCTGACATTCATGGTGACGGTGTCCTCTGCAACCCTGAGGCACTGATACGTCAATTGGGTAACCGGCGTGGTCGACGCACTGGCAGTCACACTCGCGGGTTGGAATCCCGGCGTGCAGCGGTAGCCATTGTATTCAATCAATGCGGTCGAGAACGTGTAGGCCGCTCCCTCTCTTAAGTTTGAGACGGTGGAGGACGCATTCCAATTTAAGGCTTGCGTCGTGGATTGCCCCGTTTGACTTTGCGTGATCAACGCGGTGGGATTGCTGCCATACCCCGACAATTCGGCAGGCAGTGCCTGCAGTTGAATGGCCAGTTTGCCATTGGGTTGTACCCGTGCGTAACTGACCGACGCATGGACGGACTGATTGGCTGTCAACGTCAGGGTACTCGGCACCACGCTACCCTGGTAAACGTCACCATTGCTGGCGGTGATGGTTTCTGCTGCCAGTGAATAATTGCCAACCGCCAATCCGGATAAGGTTTTGGGTGAGGACCAGGGCAGTTGGATGCTATTGACGATCTGGCCATTCATCGACAGGTGAACCAGGGCATAATTTTCCGCCACGTTCGCGGGCTTTTCCGAGCTATTCGTTAAAATCAGGGTGCCGGACTCCACCACAGACCCGGTGTACACATTGACGCTGCCCTCAACATGATTGTCGCTGCTGACGCCATAATTGATTTGAAAAGCGCTTCCTGCCGGCAATTTGGAGTTAGCGCCGGGATAAGAAGGGAAATGCAGGGTCAGGGTGGCCAGAAACCGCCCATCAACCTGAGGCTGGGAACTGATAGTCAGTGCATTATCAGGGTAAGACAAGGGGGAAAATTCACCCCAAAATGTCGTGGAAATCGGGGTTGTACTTTTAAAGGTAATCGTCGAATCCTGAAAATCCACCGCCTGAGTGCACTGGTTGGTTAATTTCAAATTCACCGTTTTCCAATGCTGGTTTCCTTGCGCGCTGAATTGTGACGTGATGCAGGCGGTGGGTTGTGCGGCGGCGACAGCGACAGGCTGTGTGACAGCGGCTTGCGTCACGGCCAGAAAGGGGATTAAACCCAATAGAGGATATTTCATGAATGTTGCTTCCTTTTAATCAATCAATCTTCGGGAAAACTACAACATGAAAAAACCCGTCTTGCGAATTTTTTCAGGCCTAAAATAGCCTAAAAAAACAAGGATGTAAAATAAGCAGGGAGGGGAGGTGTCTTCTTTTAAACCAATCCGGAGGCGGCATGAGCACCGCCTCCCCGGATTGTCAATGCGTTATTGCTCTTTCGGTGCGTATTCTTCGGAATAGGTTTTAGCCAGGTCTTTCGCCTTCTGCAATTGTTCCGGCGTTAAGTTCTTTTCTAAATCGTCACGGTTTTTGGTTGCGTCCGCAAATTTGTTATTGACGGCGGCACTAAACCAGGCATAGGCTTCGACTGGATCTGCCGCCACACCAATGCCATCACGGTAAAACACGCCTAAGCGGTTTTGGGCTCGACCGTATCCCTGACGCGCAGCCTTGGAAATCCAATCCACCGCTGTGGCTAAATTCTTTTCAACGCCATCGCCATAAAAATACATGTCGCCGATGTCGTATTGGGCAGTGGCATTGCCCTGATCGGCGCTTTTTTGATACCAATAAGCCGCTTTCTTCAAATCCACGCCGCCGTATTTACCCGTGTCGTAGATATTACCCAGCTCCAATTGTGATTTGGCGTGTCCTTTCTCAGCTGCCTTGCTTAAATACTCAAAGGCTTTATTCATGTCTTTCGGTATACCGTCTCCGTATTCATAGATGGTGCCGAGGTTGAATTGCGCGCTGGTATTCCCCAGGTCAGCGGCCTTGGTATACCATTTGACCGCCTCAGGGATACTCTTGCTTACCCCGGTCCCCATGTCGTACATGTAACCAATGGACATCATGGCGTCGGCATTGCCTTTGGCAGCCGCTTTTTGATACCACATCATCGCCGTGTCATAATTTTGTGCCACCCCGGCGCCAAAATTGTACATGTAGCCGATGGCATATTCGGCATTGGCGTTGCCTTGCGCGGCCGCTTTTTCATACCAGCTTAACGCCTTGGTATAGCCTTCCGGTGTTTTTTGATACCAATAAAAGTCTGCCAGTAAAACCTGAGCATCCACATTGCCCTGGTTGGCTGATGCCAGCAGCCATTGTTCCGTTTTTTCCGCGCTGTAGGGAACGCCCTGGGCGTGATAATACATGGAACCAAGAAGGTATTGAGCCTTGGCATCGCCTTTTGCCGCCTCTTCAGAAAGGAGCATGTACGCTTTGTCATAACGTTGCTGATTATAGGCTTCCTCACCCTCAGCGGTGGTTGCAAACACAGGAAAACTGCTCATTAACGCGGCAAGAGAAACAGCTAAAAGGCTCTTTTTCATCTCCATGATATGACCTTATTTAATGGTTTCAGCTTTCTAATTTATAGATAATGTTTGGAAATTTTGCCAATAATCAAGGGAATAAAAAAAAAGCGGCGTTAAGCTGGCTAATCGGCATTGGGATCAAAGGTTTCAAAATCGCCCTCGGTTAATGAACTGTACTGATCCACCTGCTCCCCGTGAGAAGGGTTCTCTTTGGGTTGCTCCGCCACGACATGCTCTTGTTTTTCCTGACGGGCATTCTGATGATTTTTTTTCCACTCCTGCAATGACTCTTTATTTAAACCAGGCATGACTGTTGTCTTCTGCGAAACGTATTCAAAGTTTAGTCAGAAATGTGCAATTCTGCTTCAAACTCCTGACTAATCAGGCTACCATTACCTTACTCATTGTAAATGACATGACGCGTATGGCTCAGAATTTTATCGACAAGCTGCTACACCATGCAGATACCGCGCTGCGCACCCTTTGTCCGCCGCAACAGCGGGTATGCAGCCGCCCTCTACCCAATGAAGGCATCGTTAACGCAGCCCCTTTGACCGACAGGGAAAAACAGCACGTCGCCGGCTTGATGCGGGTTAACCATGCTGGTGAAGTCTGCGCTCAAGCCCTGTATCAGGGACAGGCGATGACGGCACGCTTAACGGAAGTCCGTCAGCAAATGGAACAGGCCGCGGCTGAAGAAGTGGATCATCTGGCCTGGTGTGAAAGGCGTCTTCTGGAATTAAACAGCCGGCCGAGCGTACTCAACCCCTTATGGTACCTGGGTTCTCTGTGCATAGGCGCCTTAGCGGGGCTGGCCGGGGATAAATGGAGCTTAGGCTTTGTGGCTGAAACAGAACGTCAGGTCGGCGCTCATCTGCGGGATCACCTGGATAACCTGCCGGCGGCTGATTTAAAAACCAAAGCCATCCTTCAGCAGATGCACGAGGAAGAAAGCCATCACGCGGCCATGGCCGAAGCAGCAGGTGCAGCCGCATTGCCCTCCCCCATTCAGGCCATGATGTCGACCGTGTCCAAATTAATGACTAAAACGAGCTATTACCTGTGAGTCTCTTTAACCTGTTTCTCATTCTTGTCGGCCTGGCGCTAGTTCTGCTCAACGGCTTTTTTGTGGCGGCGGAATTCGGCATGGTTAAACTGCGTAATACCCGCGTGGCTGCCCTGTTGGATGAATACCCTATCCGCGGCAAAATTCTCGCCAAAGTCCATGAGCAGCTTGATGCCTACCTCTCGGCCTGTCAATTGGGCATTACCTTAGCCTCCCTGGGATTAGGCTGGATAGGGGAGCCTGCTTTTTCAAGGCTTTTGACCCCTTTGCTGCATGCCATGGGGTTTATGAGCGATACCGTTATCGAATTCCTCAGTTTTATTTTTGCTTTTTCCCTGATTTCGTTTCTCCACATCGTGGTTGGCGAGCTGATGCCCAAGTCGCTGGCAATCCGACAAAGCGAACAGATTTCCCTGTGGACTGCCGTGCCGCTTTATGGGTTTTACTGGCTGATGTATCCCATCATCTGGATTCTAAACTCCTGCTCTAATTTTTTATTGACGTTACTCGATCTGGATGTCATTCACCCCAGTGAGCAGGCGTACTCCAATGATGAAATCAAGTTAATTCTGCGCTCAAGCCAGATTCACGGCGAGTTAACCCCTCAGGCCAGCAGTATCCTTGCACATACGCTTGAACTGGCTGACCTGCAGGCCATGGATGTCATGCGCTCTTCCGATGACATCGTCATGATTCATACCCCCATCATCAAACGCCAACTGGTTGAAACCATCACCCGCACGCGCTTCAGCCGCTACCCCGTCTATGATCGCAAGAAAAAACAGATTATCGGCTTGTTGCACGTAAAAGACATCCAGATGCTTCTGGAGAACCATCACAGTGACGACACGCTGCCTTTGCAGGACGTGATTCGTCCGATTCCCAAGGTGTCCTACCGGCTGCCGGCTCTGGCTTTGCTCAGGCAATTCCAAAGGGAAATCCCTCATTTTGCGCTGGTGTATGGCCGTCAGAAAAACATTATCGGCTTCATTACCCTCGATAATTTACTGCATCTGGTCATTGGCGTGATTAAGGATGAATTCCATAAAACGCAGGATGCCTGGATTCAACATGGTGACGGCTCCCTCACGGTAAAAGGCGATTGCCCTCTTTACGCATTGGAAAGAGCCCTTAATATTGAAATCATCCTAAACAGTGAGGAAGAAGAGGAAGTATCCACGGTCACCGGTTTGATTCTCTATAAGCTTGGCTCACTGCCCAAAGAAGGACAGACGGTTCAATTTACTGATTTTTCCGCTACTATAGAAAGCATTCAGGGTGCACGGATTACTCAGATCCGCATTGTTCCTCGCAAAAATGAATTTGAGGATACGGTCGATAAGGAATAAGGATAACCATGGACACCGGCACTTTCTTTATCCTTTTTGTGATTGTCATTGCCTTTGTTTTTGATTTTATCAATGGCTTTCATGATGCTGCCAACGCCATAGCCACCATTGTCACCACCGGCGTTTTAACCCCGAAAAAAGCGGTACTCTGGGCTGCGTTTTTTAATCTCATTGCCTTTTTAGTCTTTAGCTTGTCGGTGGCCAAAACCATAGGCAGCGGCCTCGTCAATCCTGGTTTGGTGGATCCGCAGTTAATTTTCGCCGCCTTAATGGGTGCCATTTTCTGGAATTTAGCCACCTGGTATTATGGTCTTCCTTCCAGCTCCTCCCATGCCTTAATTGGCGGGTTGGCTGGGGCTGCGGTGGCTAAAGCGGGCTTTTCAGCCTTGATCCCAGCCGGCTTTAGCAAGGTCGTGGCGGGAATTTTTATCTCACCACTTGTGGGCATGCTGATTGGCTATTGGTTAACCTTAGGCATGACGCGGTTGGCCAAACGGTATCCTCGGGAGCGGACGGAGCGCCTGTTTAAACGACTCCAACTCGCTTCCTCGGCATTACTCAGCCTGACTCACGGCGGCAATGACGCCCAAAAGACCATGGGAATTATCGCCATCCTGCTTTATTCCGCCTCCTGGCTTAAAGGAGACTTTCATGTGCCCTTCTGGGTCGTCATTTCATGCCATACCGTCATTGCCCTGGGTACATTAGCGGGGGGATGGCGCATTGTCGACACCATGGGAAAAAAAATCACTGAACTGACGACCCTTCGCGGCTGTGCCGCTGAGACCGGAGCCGCTGCCATGATTTTTGCTGCGACAGAACTGGGAGTGCCAATTTCCACCACACACACGGTCACCGGTGCCATCGCGGGTGTCGGTTTCGTCAATGGACCGAGTCTCATGCATTGGCCGGTTTTAAGGCGCATTTTTTTAGCGTGGTTACTGACCATTCCAGCAGCCGGCATCGTGGCTGCCGGCATCATGTTAACTATCCAGTGAAATAATGAATCATGCCGCGTGTCAATCCGATGAGCGCTAAGGCATACACTACCGTACCAGCGTAGGCTAAGACCAGAAAAAGGCCGTCCTTCTCGGCAATTCCCAAGCCAAACAGAATGATTAGCATGGCAAAAATAAAATTGCTAAAGGGAATGGGCAGCAACAATAAAATGCTTAACAACAGCAGAATCACGCCATGCATCCTCTCCATGAAGGGCGTAGAAAAAAAAGTCAGCCGCGGCTTCAGCAAGCGCTCAACGTACATTAAATAGGGCCGGGTTTTAGTCACCACATCGAGCAGGGTGCCGCGCTCAATGCTGCGATCGGCCAATTGCCTCGGCAACCACAGGATTCGGCGGCCTATCAGTAAATGAATGGCGATAAACAGGATGGGTAAGCCAAAAATAAAGGAAATACCGGGAATGGCAGAGACAGGCAAGGCACTGGGCAGAGCAAACAAAATCATAATAAGACCAAACGCCTGATCACCCAATTCCTTAACCAATTCACGAAAACAAACACGGCTCTCCTTTTCATGTTTCATCGCAATTTTTTTAAGCAGATGGGAAATTGACTGTTTTCTGCTTTTCTTTAACTCTTTTTTGTTCAAAAGCAACTCCTGACCTCATGGCTTTTCCTGTTTCACGGGATTTAAGCGGCTGGCAAATTGACTGTAGCTAAAGTAAATCACAACCCCCACCAGCATCCAGATTAAAAACCGCAACTGGGTAACCCAGGGAAGATTGATGATGAGATAAGCGCAGCTCACGATGCCAAGAATAGGAACCACCGGCATCCACGGTGTTTTAAACGGCCGCGGCATCTCAGGATGAGTATAGCGCAGAATAATAACACCAAGGCAGACGATGACAAAGGCAAACAGAGTGCCGATGTTCACCAGTTCAGCCAAATCGGAAATCGGAATCAGGGCGGAAATCAGTGCCATCACGCTACCGCACAGCAGTACGATGCGCACCGGCGTTTTGGTCACCGGATGCGTTTGGGCAAAGTACTGGGGCAGCAGGCCGTCCCGCGCCATGGCAAAGAATACCCGGGTTAATCCATAAAACAACACCAGCATGACCGTGGTCAGCCCGGCAATTGCGCCCACACCAATAAGCCCTGCCGCCACCTTGTAATTGAGCATGATGAGCGCATGGCTAATTGGCGAAGACACATTCAGCGTACTGTAATGGGCTATGCCTGTCAGCAGAGCCGCCACGATCATATAAAGGATGGTACAGATGATCAATGAACCGAGTATACCGCGCGGCAAGTCACGCTGCGGATTGATGGCTTCTTCAGCCGCCGTCGAAACGGCATCAAAACCAATGTAGGCGAAAAAAATCAAGGCAGCACCACTCATCACGCCCGTCCAGCCAAAGGGCATAAAGGGCGACCAATTGACCGGATTCACATTCATGCTGGCAATGATAATGAATAGGAGAATTACGGTGAGCTTAATAAAAACCATCACATTATTGGTCCGGGAACTCGACTTGACACCCAATATCAGCAAGGCGGTTAAAAAGAGAATAATGCCCATGGCAAAGACATTGAGCCAGCCATCATTTAAAGGCCCATGCAAAAGAGAGGGAGGCAAATCCAGTTTTACTATTTTAAGCATGTCATTAAAATAGCCGCTGAAGCCCACGGAAACAGCAGAAACCGAAATGGAGTATTCAAGAATAAGATCCCATCCGACAATCCAGGCTATCAATTCACCAAAACCAGCATAGGCATACCCATAGGCACTGCCACAACCGCCAATCGATGCTGCAAGCTCCGCATAAGAGAGCGCTGAAAAAGCACAGGCAAAGCCAGCAACTACATAAGAAAGAATAATCGCAGGCCCGGCATGCGTTGCTGCAACAATGCCTGTCAGCACAAAAATCCCTGCGCCGATGATTGCCCCGACGCCGAGAAACATCAGGTCAAAGGCTGTCAGGCATTGAGCCAGACGGGGCGCCCCATTCATCGATTCATGTATGGCTTTTTTGCGAAACAAGTCCATGTTAGTATGCTCTTTGTGCCGTTTGAATGTTGAAAGCAATAAGCGATCCAATCTCGCTGATTGCCTTAATCAGTTGCTGAGAATACGGAAACACAGAAATTAATGAAAAATTCATCACTCATTTTTGTCTTCACTTCCCTATTAATATGGCAACCGGCCTATGCCCATGAGGCCACCCCCTGCGCCAGCAAACCCTGGTTGTTAAGAAAACTGTGTTTACGGCTTCATCAGATCTGGTATGAAGGCAGTAATGAAATGTACTTGCCCTTTTATGCCTGGCATAACCGGTTCATGTACACTGAAGAAAAACTGCGTACAACCCGTTACAATGAAAACGCCTGGGGCGGCGGCATGGGCAAAGGCTTTTACGATGAAGACGGGGATTGGCACGGCCTCTACGCCATGGCCTTTCTAGACTCCCACAAACATGTGCAACCCGTGGCGGGTTATGCTTTTTTAAAAAACCTGCAACTGTCCCCCAATGCCAGAATCGGCGGCGGCTATTCCGTGCTGGTTACCATGCGACCGGATATTTTTGACGGCTACCCTTTTCCCGGCGCAGCACCCTGGATAAGCCTGACCTACAAGCAGGTGTCACTGTCCGCAGCCTACGTACCGGGCGGAACTAATATTGGCAATGTGCTCTTTGTTTTTGCACGCCTGACCTTTGACAAGGCATAAAATTTATTTCCTGACGTCTTGCATCTTCTCACTCCCCTTGCTACGCTGACCCGGCATTTTTGCAACCTAAAGGAGAGTCTTACATGAAGTTTACTGCCAAACTTGCTGCCTTTGCGAGCGCTTTATTTTTGGCCAGCGCCACCTGGGCTGCCAGTCACACCGTGGAATCCTGCCCTGACGTTAGCGTAATTAAAAACGAAGGGTTAAGCATGGCTCAGGTCATCATGTCCAACACCTACCTGACTTACCACATCAGTCAATACAATACCGATAACACCTGGGTATTTGGTATTGGTCCTGTTCAGGCAAGTGATGAAGAACAAGCCCTGGAAGAAGGCAATGCCCTGCTTTATCATTTATCCGGCCGCCCCTCTCCAGAAGATGATGGCGAAGGGTACAGTTACTGTATTTATGATCTGGGTTCTGATAATGTCCAGGCCTTTGCACTGCGCGCCGCCGACATGAAATCCATTCACCAGCTTAAAAAATTCCTGCACAAATAAGTCAAGACAGGGCATGGATTTCAAAAGCGTCCATGCCCATTGGAGTCCATTGTGGTCACACGTTGCGGATGGTGTAAACAGGATCCCCTGTACACCGCTTACCATGATGAGGAGTGGGGCGTTCCCGTCCGAAACCCTCAAAAACTGTTTGAAATGCTTGTCCTGGAAAGCATGCAGGCCGGACTGAGCTGGATTACCGTACTTAGAAAGCGAGACGCCATGCGTCAAGCCTTTATGCAATTCTCGCCACAGCATTTAGCTCAGGCATCGGATTCTGATCTTGCAGTCATGCTCCTGAATCCCGAAATCATTCGTAACCGATTAAAGATTCAATCAGTACGCACCAATGCCCAGGCGTTTTTACGGGTCGCGGAGCGGGAAAATGTCGCGGCGTACTTCTGGCAATTTACCGATGGCGAGGTGAAAAAAAATCGGTGGGAAACCTTAAGCCAGATTCCAGCAGTAACGGAAGAATCGACCCGCATGGCCAGACAACTCAAAAAAGACGGCTTTGCCTTCCTGGGACCAACCACCTGCTATGCCTTTATGCAGGCCGTGGGGATGGTCAATGATCATGTAACCGACTGTTTCCGCTGGTCCACCTGTTAATACAAAAGTGGAGCTTTCAGGCAGTATGTGCTAACTTTTTAAGAAAAGAAAGCAAGGACTTCAGGATGAAAACCTTTATAGAACAAGCCCGCTTTTACGCTCAATACCATCAAAAAACAGCCACTTTTTATACCCATATCATTGGGGTTCCGCTCATCATCCTGTCGCTGATGATCCTGCTCGGATTTGTAAGACTGGTCATACCACCCAATGTGCTGAACATCAGTTTCGCCGACATCGCCACCCTGCTGTTGTGGATTTATTACATGCGCCTCCATTGGCGTCTGGGTCTGCTTATTCTCCCGGTTCTGGTGATTCTACTCTGGATTGCGAACCTGATAACTTATGCCGGACTCACCAGCGGCGCATTCTGGACTTTCGTGGTCCTGTTCGTGTTGGGTTGGCTGTTGCAATTGGCAGGGCATTTCATTGAAGGTCGCCGTCCCGCTCTAATCGATAATTTTTATCAGGCTCTGGTAGCGCCCTTGTATTTAACAGCCGAAGTCTGCTTTATGGCTGGCTACATGCAGCCCTTAAAACAAGCGATGCACGGCGCGTCCGATAATACCGAGATAGTCACCAAAGCGCCCGAATAATACGAATCCTGACAATTCCCGTCCTGACCTCAAGGCCGCCGGTGGTCAGGACGTTGTGTAAGGCGCGCGTCAGGACTAATTCACCCGCCTTTCATTGATTGCTTACGGATTACAATAGTCACAATAGGTGGGCTCAGCCTCCAAAAGCCCATCGTTTCGCTCCTTTAATTCCTGATAATCGCACCGCACACAGGCCCAGACTTCGTGCTTATAAAACGAGGTTGAGGCTTCACAGAGACGACAGGGAAGGGAACCCTGGGTTGTCTTGAAGCCAAACCCAGGGATACGGCACTCCGGACACAAGGTTGCAATCCGTTGTGCCAATTTATCCGCCAGCTCGCCAAGCACCTCCATCCGGGTGGGGTTCATCATGGCCCGCATGTCCGTGCCTAAAAGCAATTCATTTTCGTTTTGGAAACCGAGTTCCAGAGAAGCATGTAAACAATCCCAATCGCGAATGCCTTTAGCCAGCACCCCTTTATCGGAACCGGCCTGCAACGTCAGGGCATGAGAAGGGAAACCGGTTCGTTTAAGAAAGGCGGTGATATCGGTTGTCTTCTGGATGGTCATCATGGCGTAGTTGGTTTTTTGACTTATCACCTGCTCGGCAATGACTAAACCCGGCTCTCTATCAATGAACACCATCCATTCTTGCGCACTGGCAACAAAAGGGATGAGCGGATGGGGTCCGAAACTGCCTTCGCTCGCCACAGCCAACCGATACCCATACTGCGCTGCTGCCGTTTCAGCCTTGAGCAGGCCTGTTTCATAGGGACTTAAACGGCGTTCAATCTCACCGGTGAAGGTACCAAACTGATCCGTGTTAAAATCATGGATCGCGAGCGTGCAGGACAAGTGCTCGAAAAAGGGTCTGGCGATGGCCCGTTCTTTTTCATGCATGGAGGCCAGAAGCACGGAGTGATGCTCATACAGCATGTTGTTGCTCTCCTTGATTGCATGACGCAGTCTGCGTGTCGCTTAATAAAGTCCAATGGCCCTGAGGATTAAGCTGATAGGGCAACTGGTTGACTGGATCAATGACCAGCAGGTGCACCCATTGGTTAAAGAACAGATTTTTTAGCCGCTCATGCCTGGCAATGATCGACAACACCCTTTCTCTGGGCGCATAAACCACTGTGAGCAACCGTTGGGGTTGATGATACGGCTGTTCATCGCTGCTCATCACCGATTGCAGCGGCAGACCGTGCATTAAATCGCTGCCATTGCCCTGCATAACACCCACTCGTCCAACGACATTGTGCGTGATTTTGCTGCCGCTTCCGAAGGCGACATTATCCAGCGTGGAAAACAAATATTGCGTGTTGATCCATTCAGCGACCACCATGGGGGCAGTTAAAATCGTCTCCAGCAAGGTCCCCTTATCATCCTCCTGCCAATGATAGGAATGAAGAAAACAACGTCCGTCCAACGGAATGTTCTTAGTCAACTGACGCGGTGCGGCAATAAACGCCGCGTTTCGTGCCAGTCCCCATTCAGGACGTGTTTCAGACCAGTCCACGCTTCTGCGGATAACATCCTGATGCGGATTTTTGCTTCCCAAGGTCAATCCGCGTTCTTGATTGGTTTTAAACTGAGCCGCCCTTAAATCATCCTGAAGTTGCTTTAAAAGCGCAGGATAAATGGGCGCAGGCGCATCCTGATGATGAATTTCAACCGCATCCGTGGTGGTATTATGAAGCGCTGCATAAACAAGGGTATCCAGAGGCAGGTGGATGCCGCGCTCTTCCAAACCCCATCGCACCCTGGGCTGATTGAGAATGGCGGCGAGTAGTTGTGCATTAAAGCCGCCATGATTACCGCCACAGGCCCCGCAGTCCAACGCCGAAGCATAGGGATTATTCTCAGTCGCACTCCCGTGACCGCAGAGAATAATGAGTTTGGCAAAATCCGAAGTCAGTCCCATGAGGCGCAACGCTGTTTCAGCATAAGTAATCTGCTCGTGCTGGGACAGGCCATGTTGCCAATCCGCGTCACTCGATTCATAGGCAACCCGAGTGGGCAGGGAAGGAGCAAACCAATGCTTCATGGTTTGAACCGCACGCTGGCTTAGATGGGGCGCCAGGGATTTAAACGCCAGGCTGACACCGCACCAGGGGCCTAAACACTCCGCTAAAGCAAAGGGAGATGAAATATTATGCTTCAACTGCGTGTAGAGGCTCCTTAAACGGCGGATAAACGATTTCCCTTTCTGAGAACGCTTTAAGGTTTTTTCATTGGCGGCGATGGGCGTTTCTTTAATCGCAAACCGGGGCTCTAATAAAACCGGACAACAGGCTTTGGTTTTGCCGGTTTCAAACTCACTGACGCGCACAGGCATTCCAAAAAATCCTGCAAAACCCACTGTTTCGTAGTGTTCTGATGCTTCAATGGCGCGACGGAGAGGCTCTGAGCGAACATCGATACAAAACACCCATTGCGCGGTTTTTCTTCCTGTTTTGATTGCGGGTGTTTTTACTTGCGGCAAAAGCCGGCTAAGCAGTGTCTGCCGATAGGCCGCCTCATTGGCTTTCAATGGCGAAACAAAGGCTTTCATCGCGTCATTGTCCTGCAGATGGGTTTGTTCTTTAGCCGCCAAAGGCCACAGTAAACAGGTCAGCACCAGGCGAACAGCAAGAAAATCAATCAGGGTCACGGGCTTTTCTGATGCGGTGACGCTGCGCCATTCGGTATGCCGTTTCACAAACCCACCCCATCCGGGCAGAGCAAGAAAGGTGCGCGAAAAAAAGCATTCTTCTTGACCGGCAGGCACCCCAAGCGTTAACAGACAGCGCTTAATTGCTTCTTCAGCCGACTCTGGCAATCCTCGCAGAAACTGCTTTGATGTCTGGTTGTTCTGGTGGAGTTGTTTATCAAAGCAGGCTAATTTTAAAAAAGCGAGGTAAAACCCGCTTGCCCGATGCGGCATGGCAATACGGCTTTGTCCTTCATCAAAAAAACCGCTGCACCACTTTATCATTTGCCGGTTTACCGCCAATAGCGAATCAGGCTCTGCTTTTGGCGATTGCCATTGCCTTAAGACCAGTGCGTCCTCAAAATCAAGCGATTCATAGCCATGAAGCGGATTGCAGGCAATAAAGGTTTCAAGCGGCCACACCGGCGCCAGCACCTCGGCCGCTTTTTCAACCAGCGCTCGGATATCAGGCGCCTTATTGAATGTTCGAAGGGGAAGAACCGTCTGTTGATTGCCCCATTCATGATCTTGTGCCAAAGCCATTTTTGCAGTGGTCATCTTTACTCCTCAATGCGTTTTAGTAGCTATAATCGGTCCGTAACGCCGTCACCGTCTTTGCAGAAGGCTGACTGGCATTAAACAGCGTCATATAAAGCCAACAGCCCAACCTTGTTGCGTTTAATTTCTCAGGAAGGCCCCCATTAAATCCAACCCATAAGGCGCCAAACAGGATCATGATTGTCCAATGCAACCATGACAGCGACAGCGTCTGGATCGCCATCAGGCGGGGAAGCAGCAGTTCGATGCCATGAACGCTGACGCCATATAAAAGCCCAGCCAAAGCCGCCGCGACTAACCCGGTAACCAGGCTTCCCCGGCTTTTAGGATGACAAACCCAGGTCAGCATCAACTGGGCACCGGCAATGAATGCAAAAAACAGCACAAAAGCAGATGCTTGCATCCAGGACATGGCTTTATGGGTAATCAGAGCAAACGCGCAGACGGCGATAAACCCGCCCAAAACGGCGGCAAGCAGCGAAATAAAGGACGGCCGCAGGGTGTTGCTTTCTGGCGAAGATTGCGCAATCGCGGCACCCGAGCCTAAAAAAAGAGAGGCTTTAAATAAACCATGCCAACACAGATGAGCGATGGCGGCAGCATACAACCCCAACCCGCATTGCATCATCATAAAACCCATTTGCGCCATGGTTGAACAGGCTAACATTCGTTTAATGTCATGCTGCATCAGTTTAAAGAGGGTGCCTGACAACGCCGAAAGAGTCCCCAATACAAATAAACCCGTCAGCAGTGCCGGATGCTGAGCCATCATTGGCGCAAATTTAACCATGAGTATTCCCCCACCATTGATAAGGCCTGCGTGCATGAATGCAGACACCGGGGTTGGGGAGTTCAAGGAGCTAAGCAGCCAGCGATGAAACGGGAATAATGCGGATTGAATCAGCACAGCAACCAACAGAAAGCTCATCGCCACCTGCGTCAGCGGCAAGTCCGGCGATGGGGCTTGTTGCATGAGGGTCTGAAGAGAGTCCGTTAAACTGCTTAAATAGAAAAGTACAAAAGCCATAAGTAAGGCGAGCGAACCAAAGGCCAACGTATAAAAGGCCAGCATGCCGGCATTTTTCGCGGCGCGCCATTCCTTTTTATGAACCATCAACATCACCAGCAGGCCATTGGACAGGAACCAGGACACCCAAAGCAGGGCGAGGTGGTCTGCAAGAACCATCAACAGCAGACTTAGGGTCAAGGACGACATCAGAATAAAAAAACGCCGGTAAAGCCTGTCTCCCTGCATGTACCGGTATGAAAAGCGATGCACGGCAAAACTGATGAACAAAACCAAGCTGCCTAACAAGGCATTTAACGTATCGATGTTGACCCAGAAACAGAGAACCGACTTCCCAAGCCAGGATAAATAACCCAGCAATCCCACGGCAGCTAAAAAGGCCACCCCCATCAAGTAGCCCGCATACTGTGCACTCACCAGGGGACGAGACGCTAAAACGAGGTGAAGACCCAATGCCATCATCGGACAGCCTAATAACAAGCTTAAAAAAAAGAGAATCATCAAAACCACCATTATCATTAGAATTTCTTTTGTTAAAAGGAAAAATATTAGATATACTGATATAAGTAAAATTAAAAATTATTATTTATATTATTAGGGATTCTAATGTCTCTCGATACAGTCACCCTGCAATGCTTTCTCGCTGTGGCGGAAACACACAGTTTTACCAAAGCTGCGCTGCGCGTCGGCCGCACACAATCGGCGATTAGCCAGCAAATTGCCAAACTTGAACAATTGGTTGAGAAACAACTCATTACCCGTGGACGTGACCTGTCGTTAACCCCTGATGGGGAACTTTTTTTAGGCTATGCCAAACGCATTTATGAACTTCACCGTGAATCGCTCGATCGCTTCAAGGCGCCTGAGCTTCAGGGTGAGCTTCGTTTTGGATTGCCTGAAGATTTTGCTTCCATGATGCTTTCAGACATCCTGGTCGAATTTTCAAGACTCCACCCTCGAGTCATGCTCAATGTGGAGTGCGATTTAACCCTTCGTCTGGTTGAGCGCTTTCATCAAGGCGAGTTTGATTTGATTTTGATAAAAACCAATGAAAAAAACACGGCAAAAGGGGTGAATGTATGGAATGAACCGGTTGAATGGGTAGGAAAAAAAGATCTGCTCCCAACCCTTAATCATCAATCGGTTATTCCTTTAGTCCTCTCCCCGTCTCCCTGCGTTTATCGTGGCAATGTCATCAAATCCTTGAACGAGCATCATTTAAAATGGCGTCTGGCCTTCAGTAGTCCCAGTTATGCAGGTAAAATGGCAGCTGTTCGGGCAGGCTTAGGCATTACCGCGATCCAGCGCAGCATGATTCCAAATGATCTGGATCGATTGGATAATACTGTTTTACCCTCGTTGGATGACATTCATGTATCGCTATTAAAAAGGGAAGAAGAGAATAAGGCCATTGAGTCGTTAGAGTTCTTTATTATGGATAAATTGAAACATTAGGCGAAGGTAAGCTATCCCATGAGTAGAAAGGGTATGAATTCCATTACGGAAGTATTGGACAAAGCGACGATTGCTTCCATCGTCATGATCAGCGTCCTGGTGAGCTTACTGACCTTAAGCATCCCCATTGCCGCCCAGACATTAATTAACCTCATTGCCTTTGGCAAATTACTCCAGCCGGTGGTGACCTTAAGTCTCATCGTCCTGGTGTTAATGCTTGCCCTGGGCGCGTTAACCATTTGGCAGAGTGTCATCATAGAAGTCCTTCAGCAGAAATTGATGGTCAAAATCAGTCTGAATCTCACCCGGCAGTTTACTCATCTCTCACTGGCGAATTTCTCCGTTCATCATGGACCGGAGCTGGTCAACCGCTTTTTCGAGATAACCACGCTGAATAAAGCATTGGCCAGCCTGTTACTGTACGGGGTCAATCTAAGCCTGCAGCTGTTTTTTGGTCTAGTCCTGCTCCTGTTTTACCATCCGCTCTTTCTGGTGTTTGATGGTTTTATCATTCTGGGCATCCTGCTTATCGTTTTCATTCCCTATCGCCGGGGGCTACGGAGTGCCAAGGAGGAGTGTGCGCAGAAACACCAGGTGGGTGCCTGGTTGGAAGAACTGCTCACCAATCGCTTTTTATTCCGCTTTAACGATTACCATCAATACGCCGTCCATCAGGTGGATAAACGTCTGGTTTCCTTTTTAAAAGCGCGCAACACCCATTTTAGGCAGCTGATTAAACATCAGTTCGGGTTTTACCTGCTTTCCGCTTTTGCCAGTAGTCTGCTGTTGGGCCTGGGTGGGTATTTAATTATCAATAACCAATTAAGTTTAGGGCAATTGGTTGCCGCCGAGATTGTCCTTGGGGCTTTAATCTACACCTTCAAACGCTTTAGCGTCTTACTGGAAAATTACTATGACCTGGTGGCCTCTGAAGATAAAATTGATACCGTGTTAAATCTGCCCTGCGAAACCATAAAAACAGAACTCAGTGAATTGATTATCCCCATGCAAAGCCTTACCCTCATGACTCAAGATAAAAAAGAAGCGTCAAGCCGCATGGGAGAGCCGCTTGTGATTGGTGTGGATGAATCAAAACCGGGTCAATACATCGCGGAATTAATTCTGGGATTTAAAAACAGTCTCCCAATCACCATTCTCGTCAACAACATCCTCTGCCTGGAAGAGCATCGACGCTCCCTTCGCGAGCATGCCTTGTTAATTCGCGATAATGAATGGTTTGCCGGCAGCATTTACGATAACCTCAGGCTGAATCATCCGTCTTTTTCCACTGAGCGACTCAAAGATCTGTTAATCGCCTTCGGACTCATGGATAAAATCATGCGGCAGCCTCATGGCTTAAAAAGCATTATTTTTGATTGGGAAGGCGTATTTACCCCACTTGAGCTTGTTCAACTCATGGTTATTCGTGCCATGCTGGCAAGGCCTCAGCTTCTCATCATTGATGGCACCCTGGATAAGCTAAACCGAAAAGACATCGAGCGCATCCTGTCGCATTTAGCCGCGATGAATGACACCATTCTGATTATCATAACACGTTACCCTGAGCTTATTCCGCTTGCTAACCGCCTGGTGCTCTCATGAAGTTACATGCCGACAAGATGATTGGTAAGTTACCGAACCCGCGCAAAATTGCCAGGGTTATTTTTTTAATCCTGTTGATTCTGTTTTTGTTTTTAAGCGTCACTCCCTGGCAACAATTCGCTTTAGGAAGCGGCAAAGTGATTGCCTTCTCTCCCACTGAACGGCCCCACACGGTCAATTCGCCCATCAATGGCCGCATAAAAAAATGGTATGTTGATGAGGGCATGCGCGTTAATCCCGGCGATCCGCTGGTGGATATCAACGACAATGATCCGCAATTACTGAAACGTCTGGCGCTTGAGAAAAAGGCCATCCTGCTTCGCATTGATGCCGCAGAGAGAGCGTTGCTGGCTGGAGAAGCAAACCTTAAGCGGCAAAAAAATCTCTATCAGCAAGGCATTAATTCCAAACGTCAGTACGAACTCGCGCAAATTGAATACACGAAATACCAGAATGAATTGGCACAGGCCAATATTGATAAGGTCACTATTGATGTTCGCATTGCAAGACAGCAATCCCAGCTCATTAAAGCCCATGTCAAAGGCATCATTTTTAAACGGTTAACCGGACAGGAGAGCGTGGTTGTCAAGGAAGGGGACATATTGGCGCAGATTATTCCAGAGACCGAGTCGCGCGCGGTGGAACTATGGATTGACGGCAATGACATTCCTTTTGTCCACTTACATCAGAAAGCACGCTTACAATTTGAAGGATGGCCTGCCATTCAATTCCGCGGATGGCCTCAGATTGCCGTGGGTACTTTTGGGGGAAAGGTGGCGTTCATTGATCCCACAGACAATGGACTGGGCCTTTTCCGCGCAGTGATTGTGCCTGATGAGCAGTGGCCTTCACCGCAATTTCTCAGGCAAGGGGTCCGCGTTCATGGCTGGGTTCAATTAGGGGAAGTTCCGCTTTGGTATGAATTATGGCGCCAGTTTAATGGCTTTCCGCCTGAAAGCGTAGCGGGGAAAACAAACCCATGATCGTTAAGAATCAGGTTCTATTAGCGTTGGCAGGACTAGGTGTCCTTCTAATTCCCCACGGCGCCCATGCGTTGCAAAAACCCCGCATGCTCCATTTAGTTGACGTACTGCAAAGCATTAATCACCATTACCCGCAGGTGAAAATTGCCCGCCTTGACATCGCAAAAGCACAGGGTGAGTTAATCAAAGCCCATGGTCAATTTGATCCGGAGCTTAAAGCCATCACCCGCTCCCAACCGGCTGGCGGCTACATCAACAATTATGGCGATACGCAGTTTACCGTGCCTACCTTTTACAATGGCGTCAAACTTTTTGCGGGCTACCGTAAGGGGGAGGGGGATTGGCCCATTTACTATAAAAATTATTTAACCAACTCAGGCGGTGAATACCGGGCAGGATTATCACTGCCTTTGCTTCGTGATCGGTTAATTGATAAACAGCGCACGGCCTTACTTTCCTCCGCCGAATTGATTCTCATGAAACAACAGGATGCTGAAGCTGTAAGAATTAAAATCTACCAGGAAGCCATCCAGGCTTACTGGCAATGGGTAGAAGCAGGACTGCAATTAAAGACATTTGAACAACTGCTGCACTTGGCAAAACAACGCCAGCATGCCATTGAGCAGCAGGCACAACAGGGCGATTTGCCCACGCTGGCCATCAGTGAAAATCGACAGCAGATACTCCAAAGGGAGCAACTGCTGAACCAGGGCCGAATGTTATTCGAACAGGCCAGCGTGAATCTGTCGCTTTATTATCGCAATGACAAGGGCAAACCAGTCATTCCGAGAGAATACACCGTGCCTTCGTTGGTCCAGGCCTCTACACCGCTGACTAAAAGCCCCGTACCGCTTCACCAACATCCTGAGCTTAAAAAGCTCACTAATTACTCCCATATCGTCAAATTAAAGCGTGATTTGGCAAGAAATGCACTGTTACCCCAGCTGGATGCCACCGCCTACACGTTCAAGCAAAACGGCACCGGCGGAGACCCTTTATTGATTCCCCAGGCCGCCATGGTCGGCGTCTCCTTTAAATTTCCCTTGTTGCAAAGGCAGGCTAAGGGCGATTTAATTCAGGCGGAAAGCGAATTACGCCAGATCAGAGTCGCAAGACGTTTTTTTTATGACCAGTTGCACAATGATTATTTAAACATGCGCATTGGCATTCGGCGGGGAATTCAACAAATCACACTTTTAACCCGGGAATTGAGACTGGCGCAAAAAGTACAACAGGGCGAAGCCAAAAAATTTTATGAGGGTGATAGCACGCTTTTTTTAGTCAATCAACGCGAACAAACAACCACGCAAATAGCCCTCAATACCTTGCATGCGCAAGCGATTGTTGAAGAACTCAAGGCAAAAGTGCGCTTTTTTGCTACTGCACACCTTACACCCTGCCCCTGCAAGCCGTGTAAACAGAAAACCGGCGCAGGGGATAAATAATCCGATGCGAAAGGCATCAAGCCTGCTTTTTTTCAATCAGGAAGCATTGATGAATGCGTTTGTTCCGCTTGAAATCCTCATCAATGGTTTCAGTGGAAATGTCCCTTACCGCATACTGGCCGTTTAGCATGGGCGACAATTTAAATTGCCTTAAATTGGTGGAAAAATAGAGGCTTCCCCCCGGGTTTAACAGGCGCATGGCAGCATGAATCAGCATCTCGTGATCGCGCTGGATATCCAGGGTCGTCGCCATGCGTTTGGAATTGGAAAAACTCGGCGGATCAAGGAAAATCACATCATAGCGATCCCGGGCCATTTTCAACCATTCAAGGCAATCAAATTGCACCAGTTGATGCCGGGACAGATCAAGGTGGTTGAGCTTAAAATTGTCCTGCGCCCATTTCAGATAGGTATTGGATAAATCCACGCTGGTGGTGATGGCGCCAGCTAAGGCCGCCTGCACACTGGCCGTGGCCGTGTAACAAAAACAGTTTAGGAAACGCGTACCTGCCGGCAGCTGGGAAAAACGCAGTCGTAACGGACGATGATCCAGAAATAATCCGGTATCGAGGTAATCGTATAAATTGACAATGAATTTTGCCCGTCCTTCGGTGACGGTCAGGGTTCGCTTAAACTCACCCATTTTTTGATACTGGTTACTGCCTTTTTGCTGTTTGCGCTGTTTAACAATCAGTTTGTCATTGGACACATTCAAAACCTGCGGCACAACCTGCATGACTTCGAGCCCCCGCTTTTCAGCCTTGTGGGCAGCGATAGAAGCTGGCGCAGCATACTCCTGCAAAACGGCATAGTCATTGTATAAATCAATGCCAAAATTGTATTCCGGCAAATCGGCATCATACACTCGGTAACAACTGATGTGATTGCGCTTTGCCCATTTTTGCAGGTGTTGTGCATTCTTTTTTAAGCGGTTGGCGAACATTTGCGCCCCACCGGAAAGTTCATCCCCGGTAGTCTTTTTAAGCAGGTTGCTCTCGCTTAAGCTCATGCAGTACAGTTTGCATTCGAGCGCGCCATTGAAAAGCGTGTATTGCTTACTGGAGCGCAATCCCGTCGCCTTAGCCAGTAAGGGATTGGATGTAATCAACGCCGCTTCCCATCCCTTGAAATGAGCATGCCAGGTTGCCCCTAGTTGTTGATAAAGGGGAATAAGCTGCGTGCTTTCTCCTAAACGCTCACCATAGGGCGGGTTACATAATAATAAGCCATTGCTGCTGGCCGGACGAATCTCCGCAATAGCCTGCACCGCAAACTCTACCAGGCGTGACACGCCCGCATGCTCGGCATTGGCACGAGCGAGGTTAATCATTTTACTGCTGTTATCCGTTCCCTTGATGCTTACTTTAGGCGGTTTAACCTGCTGCAGGGCCTGGGCCCGCAACTTATCCCACAGGGACGGCTGGTGTTGAACCCAATGAATTAAGGATTGATCCTGCCTTAATAAGCCGGGGGCAATGTGGCTGGCCATCATGGCGGCTTCGATCACCAATGTGCCTGAGCCGCAAAAAGGATCATGGAACGCATAGCCTTTTGCTGCAAGCTGCGGCCACTTGGCGCGAAGCAGCATGGCGGCAGCCACCGTTTCCTTCAGCGGCGCTTCCCCAGCCTGAGTCCGGTAACCGCGCTGATGAAGGCTGTAACCGGTTAAATCCAGGCTCACTGTCACCTGATCCTGTTTTAAGTGAGCCTGCAGGCGAATATGAGCCTGCTCCCGGTCTATGGATGGACGTTGACCCTGTTGTTTGCGGAAATGATCGACAATGGCATCTTTAATCACCTGCGCGCCAAACATGGAATTACGGATGTGGGCGGAGGAACCATGAAATTCTATGGCCAGCGTTTTATCCACGGTAAATACTGTCTGCCAGGGGAATTGATAGCACAATTGATACAGGCTTTGCTCATTATGAGCTTCCCCGCTAAAAAGCAGCAAATGCACGCGGTTGGCAAGACGTGACCAGATGCACAGCTGATAAATCACCGCGAGACTGCCCTCACCAAAAACCCCCTGGGGACTCACACGCTCCACGTGCAAACCCAGCTGACGGACTTCGTCTTCAAGCAGGTATTCAAGCCCTTTCGCACAGCTGATAAAAAGAGAATAATTCATTATAAACAGGACCTTAGAAAACGAAATAATGCTTTCGATGCACCGGCATGGGTGTCCTTATCCCGTTCTTCAATGGCTTTTTTAACCAATTGGCGAAGCTGCTGTACATCCTCTGGATGGTAGCAATCAATAAATTGCGTAAGGGCGTCCTTGCCTTCCGTAATCAAGCGATCGCGCCATTGCTCCAACTCGTGAAACGCAGCCGTCCTGGCATTGTCTTCCTCAATAAATTGATTATAGGCCGTGGCAATGGCTTCATTGTCCGCCGCACGCATTAATTTACCAATCAGTTGGGCCTGACGGCGGATTGCCCCATGGCTCCTGATCGTTTTGGCGTCCATAATGGCCTGCCGCAAATTGGGCGGCAGGGGCAATTGATCCAGTTTGGCCTGGCTTAAGCCAATTAATTCCACACCCAATTTCTGTAATGCATCCGCCTCGCGTTTTTTTTGTGATTTACTTTTCGACTCTTCCATCAACTGGCCTTCTTCATCTCGTTGTCAGGCAATACCGCCAACAAACCCGCATCATCAATGAGTTCCTTTACCTTGTCAGCAATAAAACGGTGCACAGTCGTGGTCGGATGAACACGATCCCAGAAAAGGTAGCCGTCGCATTGTAAAGGTTCATCCTGAAGTCGAGCGGGAAGTAACGCATGCACATAATCGGTTAGCATGGCTTCATGCAACTCGGGATTGGAGTTTATCATTAACCACTGCTGTTCGGTAAGCTTAGGATAACGTTTCCTCATGTTTTCAAGTAATTCATCCTCATCAGGCAGCAAAGCCTTCACCCAGCCGGTATACCCCCCCAGATAACAGGGCTCCTCGGTATTGGTTAATCCATAATCATTGGCATGCTGGGTGGCATCAACAAAATAGCTGTAAATATCAAAATAGATGAACGTCACATCCGGGTATTTTGCTTTCAACCGCTCCACTTCCGCTTTCAATTTGCGGTTGTGAGTCACGGTCAATAACGTCAGTAACTCTTCATTGCTGTTTTCCCGGGCAAACGGGGCATGACCGATGTCTGGCAGGTTCACGATTAAAAATTTGTTGCCGCCATAGCTGATAAGCCGCTCGGCTACCGAACCAATGGCTGCCACCACCCCATCCGTTAATGGTTCGACATTGGTCGGGCCATTCAAATAATTATTCGCACCAATCCACAAGGTATACAACGTGGTTTCCTTACGCCCATAGGTATGCCAATACAGGTAATTATCGAGCTCAAACGTCAAGGTGAACGGCAGGTTTTCCTTGTAGGACAAGACCGCCCCCGCACCGCCAACGGCGTAATCCTGAAAGCCTGCGGTGTAGTCCGTGGGGAAATAATGTTGATAGAGGTATTCCACCCATAAAGGTCCATTGGAAAAGCGGCCGTCATAATAAGGGGGGGATGCCGGCAGATAGTGCCAGAGAAAGCGGTAAATATTGCCATTGTCAGACATGCTGTCCCCAAAAATAACCATGGTATCGAAGCGGTTATTTAGGGCATGACTGGAAAAACTTAACAGGATAGCGGCTACAATGCTTGCAATTTTTTTCATGACTTCGTCCTTAAAGCGTATCCAAAATTAACGGGCTCAGGTGCACGACATCAGCAATTCCTGGCTGCGCGCCTGCGTGCGGTTTTGAAAATAGGTACGGCTGATAGCATAAAGATTATAAATTAAAATAACCAGCAATAATGAATGCAGCCAGGTCACCGTTAGCGACGTAAATACCGGAATGGTGACAAGAACCCCAATGCAACCGGCTAAACTTAACACCAGCGTCTTTTTCATCGGAATTTTATCGTGTTGCAAAAAAACCAGCGTGGTAAGAGGCTGCTGCATTGCTCCGGCCGTGGTCATGATGGGGAAGGCGACCACCGGTGAAACATTCAATAAAAATAACACGCTTTGCACCATGACAAAGAGGCCAATGCCTACGGAAGTCAACGCGCCGCAGACAATCATGGCCAGAAAGCCGATAAACAACTTATAGGTATGTAAATCCACCGCATCCCCGCCAAAAGGAATAAGGCGCAATTGATGGCAAATCAGCAGCGCGATTAATAAGGGAAAGCAACACATCATGGCAAGACGAATGGCTTGTTTACTGAGCCGGCTTACCACCGCACCGCCGATTAATCCGCCTAAACAGGCGCCGGAAACGAGGGTGATTAAGGTCGTCAGATTGACATCAATCATCTGCATGAAAAACAGCGATTCAATAGTACCCGGAATAACCTGGGCGCCATTGTTCACCGCGGGTAATTCATCGTCGGGAAAAGTGCCTAAAAACTTGGCAAGAGCCACATTCACCGCAAAGCTGCCCACTCCCAGGGTATCGGCAATGAAGGCAATAATCCCGCTTGCCAGCAGTTTGATGTAATCCAGGATGGACAGAGAGACTTTAGGCTGGGTATACAGACGATACAGCATGGCGGCAACGCAAATCACGCTTAAAAGTAGAATGGTAAAAATAATAAAAGGAATTGCCATCAGACGCACAAAGCCATTAAAAAGTTAACTTAAGCCTTATCAATTGGCAAAGAAAAGCTAAATTAGCCATTGATATGCCGGAATGACCAGTGATTATACATCATTTGGCCATGCCAGCAAATAACCTAATGGGCAAATTGTGCGCGATAAATGCAAAAAACAACCCGTTCTTCAGCCAAACAGGCGCTTGGCCAGCGAGGCCACATGCCGTCCCTGGGCGCGTGCAATTGTCAGTTCAATGGCGTTGGGTGTCAATTTACCATCCGAACCGGCAATGGTTCCGGCGCCAAAGGGCGAACCGCCGCGCATCTGGCTTAAGTCGGTCAAAGCCGATTCCGAGTAGGGCACCCCCACGAGGACCATGCCGTGATGCACCAGGGTATTCCAGAACGACATAATGGTCGACTCATTGCCGCCGCCCGTGCCTGTCGACACAAACACGCTGCCGACTTTTCCAATCAAGCCGCCTTTTACCCACATGCCGCCGGTCTGGTCAAGAAAATTGCGCATCTGCGCCGCCATATTACCAAAACGGGTTGGGCTACCAAAAATAATGGCATCGTAATCCGTCAGTTCCTGGGGTGTAGCCACGGGAGCTGCCTGATTCAGTTTGACACCGGCTTTTTTAGCTACCTCCTCCGGCATGGTTTCCGGGACACGTTTGACAACCACCGTAACCCCATCCACCTCCTTAACGCCCTTTTCCACTTCGTAAGCCATGGTTTCAACATGACCGTAACTGGAATAATAAAGAATCAATACCTTTGCCATTCACTCCTCCTGAGTTAAAAACGCTGATTGCGGAAATCATCAAGGGCCTGCATGACTTCCTCCTGGGTGTTCATTACAAAAGGCCCTAGTCGGGCAATTGGCTCATGCAGTTTTTTTGCGGTGATGAGTAAACAGCGTGTCTCTTCATCCATCGCCTGCAACCGCAATGCCGTCCCTTCACTTAATACAGCCAGGGTATGAGCGGCCACCGTCTCGCTGTCGACAGCCAATTGGCCTTTCAAAACAAAAAGCAACGCCTGATGGTCTTCTGCAACGACCTCATTCACCGCTTGTCCCGCCGCGAGGGAAATATCAAGAAACAAAGGCTGGGTGGCTATGCCGTGGATAGGCGATCGGCTACCGCGCAGGGTTTCTCCGGCAATCACTTTGATTTGTCCGCCTGCCGGCAACGCTTCCACAGGCAGTTCGTCAGCAGTAAACTCCTGATAATTCGGCTCAACCCACTTACTGGCCGCCGGCAGATTAAGCCACAACTGTAAACCTGTCAGGCGGCCATTGCCCTGTTGAGGCATCTCCGAATGAATGATGCCTTTACCGGCGGTCATCCATTGCACATCACCAGGCCCAATCAAGCCGCGCCGGCCATGATTGTCTTCATGGGCAATCTGTCCGTCGAGCAGGTAGGTCACGGTTTCAAAGCCGCGGTGAGGGTGAGGCGGAAACCCCGCGATAAAATCCAGGGGATTGTCGCTGTCAAAAAAATCAAATAATAAAAACGGTTCGTACGGGTTTTGTCTGTCAGCCCCGATATAACGAAACAGTTTAACTCCCGCACCCTCTCGCATCAACGTGCCCTGCAGGCGTTCTTTTACTGCGATTTGATTCATTGGTTTCTCGCTTCAATCCAAATGACTTTAGCATAGTTTAAAAACATCCATTTAGGGATCCCTGAGCGCTGATTTATTCATCCTTGTCCTTTTGCCGTTTTAAAGAGCCTGTTCTATGCTTACTTATCTGGGAGTCGCCCACCCATCCCAACCGCATCACCGGCGGTTATTTTATTCAACAACAAAAGGAGTTTGTCTGTGGATACCAAGGAACATACAGAATTGGGGAATGCCTTAAAATTTAACGGCTTTAAGAACAACCCTTACCTGAAAACAGGCAAGCAGGGGGAATTATCCTTGCAGATGATGCGCTTTTCCGATAGGGGTATTCCTGAACCCATGAATCTGAATTTATCCTTTGGCAATGTCATCGCCATGGCAGGGGATTTTTTCACTGATCCAACCTGGTCTATGGCGTTAAATTTACCCAAATGCCATGGGCAGAAAGCCAAATCCGTAGGCAAAAAACTGATACGCCAACCAGTCAGGCCCGAAGACAAAGAGGCTTTACTGCGCGCTTATAATAATCTGGCTTCCCCCGACGTTCAAAACAGTGATATCGATAAAATTTATCGCATTGACAATACACGGTATGTGTCCTTTTCTGACACTTTAAATGATTATGTCAAACAGTTAATGTTTTATTTACGCGTGAAAGATTATGGGGAAATGTTAAACCGTAATCAAACGCATTTTACTCCCTGGTCCGTGCGCGTCTACACCATTGGCCATCACCTCGCTCTGGAATTTTCCCGCATTGCTTATGAGTTTCAGCAATTGGCGGCCCGCCAGGATTATATTCCCAAACAGGAGTCAGCTCGCCTGTTATGGGAAACCCTGAAAGCGGAGAAAACCTATACTGCCGATGAACTGAATGATCTGGCCTGCCGTTATCAGGCCATGGGGTTGGGACTGGAGTTATTCACTTTCCATTATTATTCCGATCACTTCGCGGCAGGCCATATGTCCATGGTCAGTGATTTACGTGTCCTGCTGCAGGAGCGGTTTGGTGTATGGGGAAGTATTCTTGCCAATGATCTGCACAATGAGCTGAACCGTGTCGGTGTCTACACGACCCGGGCTTATGACCCAACCCCGATGCCGTCAGAGGCGCCGAATGCAGCACGGGGCGACAGTGATTTTGATGAGTGCATTAATTATTTCAATAAGGTGGCCTGCCTTAGCGGCATGCAAAAATCACTGGGCGATCTGGAAAGGGTTTCCCAGGGCGGCGAACTGCCCACACAGGAAAATTATGCGGGACTTGAAGACCTGCCCGATGTTGACAAAACCTACCGACAGCCGCAACCCTTATTTATACTGGATGCAAACGAAAGAATTTTTTATCGCAACGATTTAAACCAAATCCGTTTATTATCGCCTTCCGATTACCAGCAACTGCGTGAGAATCCTGGTGCGCACGGTTATTCGCAATTAACCAGCTCATGGGGTGCATTCAAACTGGCAGCCAAATTAAGGCTTTTCCCTTACCTCTATCATGGCCAATTGCAGCCCCTCGCACCCCTGGATTTATTGCGCATTGAAAACGAAGAACAGGCGTTGAATCCTGAACGCCAGCCTATCCCTGTACCACCCTGCAGCACACCCGCACTGCAAAGTAATCTCAGCTGGCGCACCCCTGTCAATGGGGAAGCGCTACAGCAGGCCTTGCTCAGACACGGTCTGTTGGCCAAAGCGGTTCCTCATCATGAAAAAGAAGCGAGTCATGAGCCGATAATGGTTATGGAACTATAATCTGCGAGCGGCACCTGCATACCGAAAGGGCGATGCCTGCATCGCCCTTCTGTCAGGCAGCCAGCTTAAGGCTTGCCAAACACTGGTAAAGCAACATCTTCTTCAGGGTAGGAATAAAAGAATGACTCTTCCTGTGCCAGCGGCGTTTTATTAATTATCACTGAAATAATGCTCGCCAAGGTAAAAGCCTCTTTAAAAAGTGCCCAGTGTAACACGGAAAAATCAAATTTCTCTTCGGCTTTCTCAGACATTAAAGCGGTAATATCCAGCGCTCGTTTATGATTTTCAGCCAACACCGTCAGATTATGTTTAGCCATTACGGTTCTGGTCATACCAGGAAAAGGCAGGGACTGCACTTTTCCTTTCCGGTATTCGTCCACCTCGCCTTCATAGCGGATGGCTTTATTAACTTTGACATTGGGTTTGCCGTATCGGCCTGATAAGAATTCAGACTCACCAAATCGACGGGTGATGTCACCCTCTTCGCAGTGGTTATAAACCCTTATAAAATCACGATCATGAGCATGGCTTAATGCCGTCGCATCTTCATCGGTGGCCCTACTGACACCCGGGGAGCCTAGGGCATACAATGTTACACCAGAGATTTGGCTTAACCCTGTCATATTTTTAAATTTTTCTTTATCCGAATTTAATTTTTTCCTTAATCGCGCCTCATCGCTGTGTTTAAATCCAGCATCACTAATCCTGGTCATAATTGCATCCCGACCGCCTTCTTCCTGGGCAATGCAGGCTCGTTGAATGGTGTGAACAAACCCTTTGGCTAAGGCACCGCCAAGACTATGTCCGGCTACCCTTAATCGTATTTTCTTGTCGGGGTGTTGCTTGGAAAGCGCCAACACCATGTCATTGACTTTATTAATCAACTCTTTTTCATGTTTCTTTAATGTTTCCTGTCCTGGGCCACCATCGTCAATATCAGCGTGTTTGGAAGCAAAATCGATGGTGCCTACGAAATTGATATGAAGCTCTATGGTGTCCCCTGACCGATCAGTGGCGACCGCAGCGGAACAACGAAGCCCTGGTCTATTGAGTAACGGATGAACCTCATAATCGGAAACAGGCTGATTCTTATATTGAAAGATAGCCGCGTAATTGTCGTAAGTAAATTGATACAGTTTCGTTTGATATTCCCCGCTTTTTATCCGCTCGAACTCACCGTCCTTGTCAAGTGGGTTATCATAATCGATGGGTTTAGCGGGAACTTCAGCGACCAGAGCGCCCTTCATTTTATTTTTGCGTTCATTGGGTTTGTTTTTAACTTGATTCAGATTGGTTGAATGATTCAGAGCATCAAACAGACCTTTAGTGATTTCAATAGCAGGCATATCGGCAGACAAGGAGTTAAATTAGCTCAATTATAAATCGGGAACCTTAATGGATTATTAAATGGGTAATCCGGGTTAGTTGCACAGGTACCTCAGGCCATCGCTTGCTTGTGAGACTTCGTACAACATCATTCAAACTGATGCGCGTTTTTTTCCCCTTGAATGCCTGTTGAAAAATTATGATAAGATGTTTTTTTATCCCGGAATTTTGGCCATGTCACTCAAAAAATCCCTTGTTCTTGTCCTATTGCTTTTAAGTCACTGGGTACAGGCGGGCGTCGTATTAACCGATATTCAAGGCAGAAACATTTCCTTTAATGATCTTAAAGGCAAGTGGATCATGATTAACTACTGGGCGAGCTGGTGCCAGCCCTGCGTCGACGAAATTCAGGAATTCAATCGGTTTTACCGGATAGAAAAAGACCGGGTGGCTCTGTTTGCAGTCAATTATGAGGGCTTATCTCTGGCTGAACAGCGGCTTTTAATCAAACAATACCGTATTCATTACCCCAGCCTGCAAAAGGATCCGCGCCACTCCCTCGAACTGGGTGATATTCGCGGCGTGCCGGTGACGTTTGTTTTTAATCCCCGAGGCGAATTCATGACCGCCTTGTACGGCAGTCAAACCCTAGATACCTTAAGGGAAATCATCCGTGGCAGCTAATACTCTGCTTCCAGGTTATCACTTTTGGGGGTAAACAAACGCTCTTTCTGGCTTTGCGTCATTTTGATGGTCAGTTGCCATCCCCCTTCTTCCTTGCTTATTTCATCTGTCACCGCGCCCATCTGATAGAGTTGGGCACGCAATTTGGCCTGGTCCGGTCCAAGACTGACCGTTTCTTCAATAATATCCCCATGCAACAGGGTAGCCACGGCTTTGATCACTAAATCCAATCCTTCACCGGTTTTAGCTGAAAGCCAGACTTTGCAATTGCCTTCCTGCATATCCAGTTTCGGCTGCCAGTCTTCATGCTGGTCAATTTTATTAAAGACCTGGATAATGGGAATGTCATCAACACCGATTTCTTTCAAAACCTGCTGCACGGCAAACACGGTATCGCGCCAATTCGGATCGGCAATATCAATCACATGCAGTAATAAATCAGCTTCCGCCGTCTCCTCCAGCGTAGCACGGAATGCTTCCACCAGATCATGGGGTAGGTCACGGATAAATCCGACCGTATCGGCCAGGATAATGGGTGAGGAGCCCGGGATATCCAATTTACGCATGGTCGGATCCAGGGTCGCAAACAACTGATCGGCTGCATAACTGTGGCCGCCCGTCAGCGCATTGAACAGGGTGGATTTGCCTGCATTGGTATAACCCACCAGGGAAACGGTTTTAAGCGCTGCTTTTTGACGAGCGCGACGGTTCTGATCGCGGCTGCGTCTGACCTTTTCAAGGCGTTTATTAATGTATTTGATGCGCTCACGCAACAAGCGCCGATCGGTTTCAAGCTGAGTCTCACCTGGGCCACGCAAACCGATACCGCCCTTTTGGCGCTCAAGGTGGGTCCAGCCGCGGATGAGCCGTGTCGAAATATGCTGTAATTGCGCGAGTTCAACCTGAAGCTTCCCTTCAAAGGTACGAGCGCGTTGAGCAAAAATATCAAGGATCAAACCGCTCCTGTCCACGACCCGGCATTGAAAAAGCCGTTCAAGATTTCGTTCCTGGGATGGCGACAACTCATGATTGACTAAAACCAGTTCCGCTTGTTCGGCCTGAACCAACTCCTGAATTTCTTCCGCTTTGCCAAGGCCAACATAATACCGGGCCTCAGGGGTAGCGCGGGCGCCGGTTACGCAAGCGATCACTTCAGCCTGAGCCGATACCGCCAACTCTTTAAATTCATCTAAAGCCCTGCCGGCATCCACCCCGGGAAGCGCCAGTTGCACCAGAATAGCGCGCTCGCCACCTTGCGGTCGTTCAAACAATACGTCAATTCCACCACGTTGAAAGGGTGTCAGTCTGCCACATTTTCATCCTCATCACCAGTGGGCACTTTAACCATTCGTGACGGAACCACCGTCGAAATAGCGTGTTTATAAACCATTTGCGTGACGGAGTTTTTTAACATCACCACGTATTGATCAAAAGAATCAATCAGTCCATGTAATTTAATGCCATTGACTAAAAAAACCGACACCGGCACCTTTTCCTTACGAAGTTCATTCAGAAAGGGATCCTGCAGTAAGTGATTTTTATTAGACATTGCCTTCTCCTTGTTCTTGTTTTTTAAGGCAACCACATTCACAAGTATAGTCGGCATTCACTAAGAATACTTTAAGACTAAATGAATTAATTATGAGCGACCGGTTTGTTAATAAGGCATCGACAGGGATTAATTTTTATGGCCTGTTGGATAGACCAGTTTCGCCTGCTACACTCGTTGTTGACCGTTAATCTACCATCTGTGCATCAATACAAGGAGTATTCCATGCCAAAGTACACACCAGAACAATTACGCAATTTTAAGCCCACTGACGCCACGGCGCTTCTGGATGATGAGGATTCACTGATTGCCAGCCGGGAATCGTTGGACACGCTGTCTGATGGTGAACAACGACAACTGATTTTTCATATGTTGTCGAACCGAACCGATCTTAAAGAGTTAACCCACTTGAGCGACGCGCTGCGTAACCCCACCCTGCAAACCACCCACTGTTTTCATGCTTCTTTTTCAAGAGCACTGGAAGTCTGTCGTCGTCTTGACTCCATTACAGACACTAGAAACAAAAACCCCGGACGGGTATTTATCGGTGACGAACTGAATGTTGATTTATACAATGAACATGCCGCCCTCGTGCAACACCGCCTTGCCGGTAAGGAAGAGCAAATTGCCCATTGCCTCGTCAACTCCCCTGCGTCTCATACCGAGATTGCCAAAGGCCTCAGGATTTTATCCGTTCAACCCACGGGCGATGTTTTTAAAACGATTAATCAAAAATTTGGCAAGCTCATGGTTGCAAAATCCAAACAGGAAGAGGAAGAGGTGAGTTTACTTGACGACAACCCTTCATCTGACGATGAACATCAAAAGGGTTGTTGCATTTTGATTTAATCCCCTCTCCGCAGGGATACCGCGGCTTGCCGCGGTATCTACCCACTCACTCCTGTACTGTTTTCCCTGCAATGCTGCCTTCAAACAACTTTAATCAAATCAATGCAGTTAATCACTGCTGCCCTAAGATGGAACAAACTGTTTTTTGAGATATTTCTTACAACGGATAGAGAAGTAAACATCAAGACTTTTTTAGTGTCCTGGGTAATACTTGATTCAAAGGATGACACGGATTGTCTGACAGGAAGTCAAACAAGGGACCAGCACAATGGATGTGCTTCGCCGTAAGGATGCGGCTTTTTTGGAAAGGAATAGGTGATTCTGGCTTCCTCCGAGTGATTCACCTATCCCCTTCACACTGTCTGTGTTACCTCTTCCCTCTACACATCAATATTTTCAGCTTCCAGTGCATTCGACTCGATGAAATCACGTCGTGGTTCGACTTGATCACCCATCAAGGTAGTAAAGATCTGGTCTGCCGCCACAGCGTCTTCAATGCTGACTTGCAGCATGCGCCTGACTTCTGGATCCATGGTTGTTTCCCAGAGTTGCTCAGGATTCATTTCACCCAACCCTTTATAACGCTGGATGCTTTGGCCGCGTTTGGCTTCGTCCATTAACCAGTTAAGCGCATCCTCAAACGTTTCAACCACTTGCTTTTTCTCACCGCGCTGAACATAAGCACCTTCGTCAATGAGATTAGCCAGTTTGGTGCCTAAGCTGTTGATTTCTTTGTAATCTTTCGAAGCAAAGAATTCAGGGCTCAGGGGAAGGAAGTTTTCAATGCCGTGTTGCGCAATGCTGACTCGAGGGAAGTAATAATTGCCGTCTTGATGGTATTGTGTATCCACCGCATACTGCTGACTCTTGTTGTCGAGTTGCTGCAGACTTAAATGCAGTTGTTGAGCCCACCCAGCGATGATTTCCTGATGGTTGAAATCATCACTTTGCAAAGCAGGTAAATACATGATGCGTTTCAGTACGTTCTGGTTATAACGGCGTGACAGGCGTTTGATTATTTTTTCTACACGTCGATATTGCAATACCAATTCCTCAAGGGCTTTGGCCGTAATGGCAGGCGCTTCTTTATCCGGATAAAAAGCCGCTTCATCCAGGGCAGCCTGTGTTAAATATTCAAACAAAGCCTCATCATCTTTTACATACTGCTCTTGTTTTCCACGCTTAACTTTGTAGAGTGGCGGCTGCGCGATGTAAATATAGCCGCGTTCGATTAATTCAGGTGTTTGCCTGTAAAAGAAAGTAAGCAACAAGGTACGAATATGCGAACCGTCAACGTCGGCGTCAGTCATGATGATAATACGGTGATAACGTATCTTATCGGGATCGTATTCATCAGGTCCAATTCCGCAACCTAGGGCCGTAATTAAAGTCGCCACTTCCTGTGACGACAACATCTTATCAAAACGTGCCTTTTCAACATTGAGAATTTTACCTTTAAGGGGCAAAATGGCCTGGAATTTACGATCGCGTCCCTGCTTGGCAGAGCCACCGGCCGAATCTCCCTCAACGATGTACAGTTCTGAAAGCGCAGGATCTTTTTCCTGACAGTCAGCCAGTTTCCCTGGAAGACCGGCAATATCGAGAGCGCCTTTACGTCGCGTCATTTCTCTTGCCCGCCTTGCCGCTTCACGTGCCCGCGCCGCATCGATGATTTTACCCACAATCGCTTTCGCGACGCTGGGATTCTCGAGCAGAAAATCGTTTAATTTTTCAGCGACCACGGACTCCACAACCGATTTGACTTCGGAAGAAACCAATTTGTCTTTTGTTTGCGAAGAGAATTTAGGATCGGGTACCTTAACTGACAACACCGCCGTCAACCCTTCTCGTGCGTCATCCCCGGTCGTCGTCACTTTGGCTTTTTTGGCATACCCTTCATTTTCAATGTAGGTATTTAACGTACGTGTCAGTGCCGCTCTGAATCCGGCCAGATGTGTCCCACCGTCACGTTGCGGGATATTGTTGGTGAAGCAGAAAAACGTTTCCTGGAACGAGTCATTCCACTGCATGGATAAATCGACCGTGATGTTGTCTTTTTCAGCCGTTAAACTGAATACGACGGGCATAATCGGGGTTTTATTGCGATTAAGATGCTCAACAAAGGCCTGAATACCCCCTTCATAGCGGAAGGTATCCTGTTTTTGGGTACGCTCATCAAAGAGATGAATGCACACACCGGAATTAAGGAAAGACAACTCTCTTAGTCGTTTGGCTAAAATATCGTAATGAAACTCAATGTTACTGAAGGTATTGGCACTGGGCTTAAACCACACCTGGGTGCCTGTGGCATTGGCATCGCCGGTGATGGCTAACGGTGCATCTGGAACACCATTCCGGTAGTGCTGCTCATGCACCTTGCCATGACGGCGAATGGTTAAATGCAATTCTTCAGACAAGGCATTGACCACCGACACACCGACCCCATGCAAACCGCCTGAGACTTTATAGGAGTTATCATCAAATTTCCCACCCGCGTGCAGAATAGTCATGATGACTTCCGCCGCTGACCGGCCTTCTTCTTTATGAATATCGACCGGAATACCGCGACCATCATCTTTTACTGTGATGGATTCATCGGCGTGAATGGTGACAAATATTTCCTTGCAGTGACCCGCCAGGGCTTCGTCAATGGAGTTATCGACAACTTCAAAAACCATATGATGCAAGCCAGTGCCATCATCGGTATCGCCAATATACATTCCCGGTCTTTTTCTGACGGCATCCAAACCTTTTAAGACTTTAATATTGGTCGAATCATAGCTAGCATTAACAGTCATAAGTTTTCCTCTGTTACGAATCCTGCCTGTGCAAACCTTGGATTATAGCACTTTTCACCGAAGGATTATACTTTCGTACCGTTTCTTTACAGCGTTGCGTTGATTTGTTTCACGTGAAACATGGCGTTGCAAGAGGCACCGTCAATTGACTACACCGTGTCTATATCTGCTGACCTTGTTGGAGAGTAATGAGTTGATAATGATGTTCTTGAAAAAAATCGGTAAACCATCCCGACGTGTTTGAAGTAATAATAAATTGTGAGCCATTGGTTTTGATGTACTCAATAAGCCGGGAGAGGTGGGTTGGATCCAGTTCGGCGTTGATGTCATCAATCAGATGAATGCAATGCCGGGATACCAATTCAGCCTGAGCCAGTTTTAGTGCAAAAAGAACCATCTTTTGCTGTCCCCGTGAAAGATGGAACCGCGCTTTGTGCTCATCAATAGTCAGCATCATGTCGGCATGGTGCGGCCCGTAATGGGTAAACTGCCGCTGACGATCAGCCGCTAATGTCGCTTCGAGAATAGAACTCAGCGGTATATCCTCCTGCTTTCTATCCCACCCCTTGTAATAATTCAGTTGACAGGACAGATCGGAAAACGCAGCTAATATTGATTTGAAGCGCTCATTGAGCTTAAGCACATAACGGGTGCGTAAATCATGCAAGTCATTCGCCAAATCAGATAAAAGCTTATCCCAGGGAGCAAATTGCTGCACGGAAGCCTGCTGTTTGAGTAAACTGTTCCTTTGTTTTAAAGCCCGACGATAATTTTTCCATAACCCATGGTAAGTGTGTTCCACGTGAAACAATCCCCAATCCAACACAGTGCGGCGAACCGCTGGACCTGAATCAATGATTTGAAAGATGTCCTGATAAAAAATTTGCGTTGGTAAAAGGTAGGCGAGCTGACTACTGGCCAAACAGGGGGTGCCATTGATCTTTACGACGGTGGGTGCGGACAGGGATTTACTGATCGAAACCGTCTGCTCATCGGCTGTTTTAGTAAACACAGACAAAGCAGACTGCTGATAAGTTACGAGACTGGAAATTTCACGGGCTCTGAATGAATGACCATTACCCAATAAATAGAGGGCCTCAAGGAAGGAGGTTTTACCACTGCCGTTGAGACCAGTAACAAGAGTGAGGTGAGGATGCAAATTCACACGCAACGGCTGCAGGTTACGAAGATTATGAACATGCAATTCACTGAGAATCATAACTTCATGGGCATAATGATGTATTGGTAATTGGCGTCCTGCAATGACTCAACCAGAATACTCTTGTCCGTTGTAGACATGGATAATCGAACAAGTCCGTCAGGTAAATAAGCCAATACATCCAATAAATAACCCGCATTGATCCCAATCTTGAGTTCCTGACCATCCACGTGGGCTTCAAGCAATTCACTGGCCTCTTCTTGCTCCTGATTATTGGCAATCAACGTGAGCGAACTGGCTTGAATGTGAATAAGCACCGCACGTGATTTTTCATTAGCCAGAATAGCAATTCGAGACAACGATCGTTTGAGGATGTCCCGGTCAATCAATACAAACTTGTCCTGATCCGTTGGAATCGCTTTGGTGTAAGGGGGGAAGCGCGCTTCAATCAGTTTAGTCGAAAAAGTGTATTGTTCCGTCACTAAACGAAAATGACCTTTTCCAGCCGTTACGACAATTGACTCGTCCGCAACAGCAGCCAACAACCTGAGCATTTCCTGAACACCTTTGCGAGGCAACAAAAACCGCTGCGAAGGCAAATGATGATCACATTGAAACTTACAAATGGCCATGCGGTGACCGTCGGTCGCCACCGTGGTTAAATGGGCTCCATCGATATCCAGCAACAAGCCGTTAAGAAAAACACGAACGTCCTGCTGCGACATGGCAAAATGGGTGGATTGCAGCAGATGAATCAATGACTCGCGCTGAATGATGAACTCAAGCTCACTTTTATCCAAATCATTCACCGGGAACTGATCCGCCGGCAAAGTGGCCAACTTAAACTGGCTGCGTCCCGATTTGATTGCAACCGCACCTGCGGCTAATTTAATCTCGGCAACAGCATCATCATCCAGAGAGCGAATAATATCAATCAGTTTTTTTGCCTGCACCGTGATTTGTGATGCGGTGTCAACCGAATCACAATCCAACACAGCAGACATTTCAATTTCCAAATCGGTTGCTGTCAATACCAGGCGGCCGTTGGATACCGAAAGAAGGATATTGGACAAAATAGCAAGGGATTGCCGTTTATCCACAGCGCCAGCCACTGTTAATAACGCAGGAAGTAATTTCCGTTTTTCTATAGCCAGTTGAAACATGTTTTTTTCCAGTTAAGAAGACAAAATACGTAACAGATTTTTATAGTCTTCAGCAAAATCATTTTCTATCTGCACCAGTTCTTTGACTTTACGGCAGGCATGAATGACGGTGGTGTGGTCACGGCCGCCAAAATGATCGCCTATTTCAGGGAGGCTGTGATTGGTTAATTCCTTAGCTAGAGCCATGGCCATCTGCCTTGGTCTGGCAATGGAGCGGCTGCGACGCTTGGATAATAAATCCGCCACTTTGACCTTGTAGTATTCAGCGACAGTTTTCTGGATGTTTTCAATCGTGACCAGCTTATCCTGTAAAGCAAGCAGATCACGCAAGGCATCATGAACAAAATCGATGGTAATGCACTTGCCGGTAAAATGGGCATTCGCGATGACACGACGCAGAGCACCTTCCAACTCACGAACATTGGAACGTATGCGTTTGGCAATAAAAAAAGCCACTTCGTAGGGCAATTCAATATTGGATTGCTCCGCTTTACTGATCAAAATGGCCACTCGCGTTTCAAGCTCGGGTGGTTCGACAGCGACGGTCAACCCCCAACCAAACCGAGATTTAAGCCGCTCTTCCACCCCTTCGATTTCTTTAGGATAACGGTCACTGGTGAGAATGATTTGTTGCTGCCCTTCAAGTAAGGCATTGAACGTATGAAAAAATTCTTCCTGGGAACGATCTTTTCCAGCAAAAAACTGAATATCATCAATCAACAGGGCATTCAACGAACGATAAAACCGTTTGAATTCATTGATGGTATTGGTTTGCAGGGCTTTTACCATGTCCGCCACAAACCGTTCGGAATGAAGGTAAAGCACTTTGGCTTCAGGGTTATTTTTTAAAATGGCATTGCCTATCGCATGCATCAGGTGGGTTTTACCCAAGCCCACACCGCCATAAATAAAAAGCGGATTGTACGCGTCGCCAGGACGCTCTGCCACTTGCAGGGAAGCGGCTCTAGCCAGTTGGTTTGAATTGCCCTCGACAAAGGTATCAAAATGAAATTTTTTATTTAAATAACTGTTTTTATAGTCAGCGGTTTTTTTGGGGATGACTTTATTCACAGGGGCTGCAACCGGTGTTTCTCGTTCGGTGGTGGCGGTAGCCGGTTGAGCAGACGGTTTACTGCCGATCTCAATACTGACAGCGGAAATCAACTCGCCACCCAGTTGTGTAGCCAGTTCTCTTATTCGTGCAAAAAAATGCTTATTGACCCAGTCGACCACAAAACGGTTGGGTGCCAATAAAATAAGGCTGTTGTCCTGCACTTTCGCATGCAAGGGACGTAACCAGGTATTAAATTGCTGTGGGGGGTATTCCTCTTCCAGAAGCCCCAGACATTTCTGCCAAACGTTCGCAGACAC